>JAXMFY010000059.1:0-40666 GCA_046347555.1 Candidatus Competibacteraceae bacterium
CAAGGGGGGAGGGAGACTTGTGTGTAATCGACGGCGTCTGACCGTGCTACGGCATGGCAGGTGAACGGAGTCGTTTGACCCAATCCACTCAAGAGAGAAACAAACACATGACTGAAAGAGCCGGTCGTTGTCTTTGCGGCGCAGTGAGTTTTAAGCTTGTAACGGAACCTCTGGCAATCCGCATTTGCTGGTGCCGCGATTGCCAACACCTCGCGGCGAATGGGTCGGTGAATCTGCTGGTCTCCGCAGACGGACTCAGCTTTTCCGGGGTGCTTTCCGAGTACACGAAGACCGCCGACAGCGGCGATGAGGTCACTCGTCAATTTTGCCCGAAGTGCGGCACGCATCTGTTCGGCAAGTCCTCCAACCGCCTAGATCTCCGAGTGGTTCGCGCGGGCAACCTGGATGATCCTTCCTCCATTCAACCGAGCACGAATATTTGGGCCGCGAGCGCACCGAGTTGGGCTTGCTTGGACCCGGTGCTCGAACGTGTGGAGCGACAACCGATGCCGCCTAAATAACAGCGTATGGGTTGGGTTGCCGTGATTTCTGGCAGCCCAACCATTTCCGACTGAGTGTGTTGAGTTGCTGGCAAACATTTCCTTGCAGGTCAGCCAAGATTTCAAGATATAACCAATTGGCTTGCAGTTTATAACGAACCGTTTGCTGTACCGAGAGCGCCGGCAAACGCCGGTGGGGCGATACCGCGCCGGGCAATCGCTATGTCCGTGCCCCATTATGCCAACGCCCGCTGGAACCAGCAGCCACCACACTCGCGCCGCGAGACGCTGGCTAACCCAGCGATGCCTGGCCGCGAAACCGGTTGCGAGGACCGCGACCGCTCCGCGGCCGACCTCGCTGGCCACGCGTCATTGGGTGGAGTAACCCCAGTCCGAGTCCGACCGCCATGCCAGGCGGCGGGCGGCGCCGAATCCGAGATAATCGCGGGTCAACCGAAAACTCGGCTCGCCGCGCCGGTTATAACAAACCTGTTCGGCGCGGTCGCAGCGCACGCCCGGCTCGGGGTAGAACGCGTATCCATGCCGCGTCCGATCTTCCCGCCGCAACTCCCACCGCAACGCCCGGGCGGCGTCCCGCCCGAAGTATTGCCGGGTCAGCTCCACGTTGGGTGAACCCCGGTCGTGGCAGATTTGCGCGACGTCATCGCAGCGCACGCCTGGTTCCGGCCGAAAGGTGTCGGCCACCGCCGGCGCCAGGCCAGCGCCCATCAGCAACAATCCCATTCCCATCAACGAACCTCGAATCTTCATCTCGATGCTCCCGCCGGCGCCACCGACGGTTTATCCGCCGGTCGCGCCCGCTTTTGTAGTGGACCCAGGGCGCATCCTGCGCAAGCGCGCATGAATTTTCGCTGAATCCATGAAGTGTGGCTGTCCTCTCCGACCACGCAACAATTCCCTTGGGTTGCCTATTCTTCAATCGTGCGTAAAAATTCCGTTTAAGTGCGATAAAATCGCCAACAGCCCACCCTTTTCGTTGCCGGAGCCCTGTCGGATGCAAGCGATGCGATTCAATTTCCGAACCCTGTGCCGCAACGCGGCCGAGCGCGGCGGCCAGATGCAGCGCCGTCTGCTGGAAGCCCTCGGCGCGCGCCACTCGGTCAAGACCCTGCCGGAGTTCGGCATCGAACGGGCGGCGCAACTGGCCGGCTGCACCGCCAACCACCTGCGCAACCTGGAAGCGCGCGGCGAACTGCCCGAACCCCGCCTGGTGGAAGCCGGTTCGATCCAGCGGCGGATTTACAACTACAACGAAGTCAACCGCATTCGCGAAATCATCGGCAAGCGCCCCGCGCGTCCCTTGGGGGCCAGTTGCGTGCGGGTGGTGTTTTCCAACCTCAAGGGCGGCGTGGCGAAAACTACCATGTCGCTGCATTTCGCCCACTATCTGGCGCGCGAGGGCTATCGGGTGTTGCTGGTGGACGCCGACCCTCAGGCCACCACCACCGGCGCGTTCGGTTTCATCCCCGATCTCGATCTGAACGACGGCGACGATTTGTTGCCGGCGCTGACCGAGGCCCCCGCCCGGCTCGAAGCGGCGATCAAGCGCACGCACTGGGAAAACCTGGACCTGGCGCCAGCCCGGCTGGCCCTGCAATACACCGACTGGAAGCTGTCGCAGCCGGAGGAACGCCAGAACGAAGCTCTGGGACCGCCGCCGGTGCGTTTGCACCGGGCGCTGAAAACGGTCGAGGACCGCTACGACGTGATCGTGGTGGACACGCCGCCCTCGCTGGGGATGCTGGCGCTGAACGCCATCGCCGCCGCCAATCTGATCCTCATGCCCATCGTCCCGCACATGTACGACATTTCCTCCAGCGTCCAGTATTTCCGCATCCTGGAACAGGTCTGCGCCCTGTACGAGCGGGAGATCAATGTGCAACGGCTCAACATCCTGTTGACCAAGGTGGACGCCGGCACCGAGACGCTGAACAACATCGCGGTGATCAACGGCGCCTATGGCGAATTGCTGCTCAGCAACCGCATGGGCCTGACCAAGGAATTGCAGAAATCCGCCAGCGACCAGCTCAGCATCTACGAAATCGACCAGCCGCGGGGCTCTCGCGACACCTATAACCGGGCGATCATGATGCTGGACGGCGTCAACACGGAAATCCTGCTGGCGGTGCGCCAACTCTGGCACCAGGAAATTCTCAGCGGCATCGAGGCCGCCGAGGCCGACCGCGCGAGGATGCTGGCATGAGTCGCCGTAAGTCGTTGAAGAGCCTGGGGGACTGGATCGGCGCCGGCGGCCATAGCTTCGACGGCAGCCTGATGGCGAGCGACATCCGGCAACTGGACCTTGACCAACTGGTTCCCAGCCGTTATCAGCCGCGCCAACGAATGGACGATGCCTACCTGGCCGAACTGGAACGGAGCATCCGTCAGTTCGGAGTCATCGAACCGCTGGTGGCGCGGCCGCTGGCGAACGGCGGTTATGAAATCCTGGCCGGCCACATGCGTTGGCAGGCAGCGCAGCGGGCCGGCTTGCGCCAGGCGCCGGTCGTGGTGCGGGAAGCCGATGATCGAACCGCCGCCGCTATCGCCCTGGTGGAAAACCTGCTGCGCCAGGATTTGAACCCCATCGAGGAAGGCCGGGCGCTGCGGCGCCTGCGCGAGGAGTTTGGGCTGACCCAGGAGCAACTGGCGGAACTACTTGGCATCTCGCAATCGGCGATCAGCAAGGCGTTGGGATTGTTGAGCCTGGACCCGGCGGCGCAGGCCCTGATCGAGAATGGCCAACTGGAAGCGGGCCACGGCAAGGTCTTGCTCGGCTTGCCGCGCGACAGCCAGGTCCGGCTGGCCGAACAGGCAGCGAATCAGGGCTGGAGCGTGCGGGAACTGGAGCACCGGCGGACCCTGCTGGCGACCTCGCCCCGGCCACGAATCGCCACGCCGCGCGATCCCGATCTGATCCGGCTGGAGGAGCGACTGCGCGAACGATTGACCGCGCCGGTGCGGTTACGCTATGACGCCAGTCGGGCGCGCGGCCGGATCGAAATCGGTTTTGCCACCCTGGAAGAATGCGACGGGATTTTGGAACGGCTGGGTATCAGCGCCGATTCCGGTTGACGGAGCAGAGTCACTGACCGCCAGGAGTAAAAGCAAAGGGTCGGATCAAGCGCGCCGTGTTAATTCCCACCCACTGTGGAATGGCAATGGTCTTTTTGGTTTTTCCTCGACGGGCCAGCCGCGAGCAACGGTTGTAGAAGCGTGGGTCGCCAGCAGTGGTTGCAACAGCGCGGCTAGCCCATCCTGGTGGAGTTGCTCCACCTTCAAGGCGATGGCGCTGTCGCACGGTAGGAAATCCTTGGCGGGCGTCTCGGGCATGATCGCCACGAGCAGTGGGGCAAATCGCTCACCGCGCAGGCCAGCGAGGGCATGGAACAACTTCATCGTCGATTCCAGCCACGGTAAGACAATGGCGTCCGGGTAGGTCATCAGAGCTTGTCGCAAGCCATCGTCGCAGTCGGCGGCGTGACCAACCCACTCCAATCCGGGGTGGACGGCAAGCTGGGTCCAATCGACCGGTGGTTGGCATGCCTGCAGCGCGATGGTCAACAGACGAAAATTACGGCGAGAACTGAGGGATTGGTTCATCGAAGCGAGGTCCGCGGATGACTATAAATGGCAGACTACGCGGTTGGAACGCGCGCCAGTATCGGGTAAACCCTGATTTCCTGGGGTGGCAAACCCTTATTTTTTCAATCTGGAAAAACCCGGATGTGTTTGGCTTGGCGTGCATCGGAGAGAGTTTTATTCACCCATTTGGTGACTCGGTTAGCTTTCAGGGTGAATCAGTCCAATACGAATGGCGAAACGGGTAAGGCCGGCCACGTCGTGGATATTCAGCCGTTCCATCAGTTGGGAGCGGTGGGTTTCCACAGTCTTGATGCTGAGGGACAGCCGTTCGGCGATCTCGCGGGTTGCGCAGCCTTCCGCGATCAGTTGCAAGATTTCGCGCTGTCGTCTCGTCAACGATTCAAATCCGCTTGGGGCCTGAGCTTCCTCCGCGGGGTGGCGGACCAGCCGCAGGTATTCATCGAGCAGGTGGCGCGATACCGCCGGGCTGAGCCAGCGTTCGCCCTTCAGCACGGCCCGCAGCGCGCTTTCCAGCTCGGTGACGGCGGCATCCTTGACCACGTAGCCGACCGCGCCGGCGCGCAACGCCGCCAGCACGTAGTTCTCGGCAATGTGCATGGAAAGGATGATCACTTGGGTTTCGGGCACCTCCTTCGTGATCAGGGCCGTGGCGTCCAGTCCGTTCAGCTCCGGCATGCTGATGTCGATCAGGGCGATCTGGGGCTTCCACCGCCGCGCCAGGCGCACCGCCTCGCGACCATCGCCCGCCTCGGCGACGACGTGGAACCCCGCGAAACCCTCGACCAGGGTGCGCAGTCCCGCCCGCACCAGGGTGTGATCGTCGGCCAGCAACACGTTAACCTCGCTCATGCGCTCTTCTCCCCCAGCGGGATGAAAACTTCGATTCGGGTTCCGATTCCCGCCTGACTGGTCAGGGCGAACCGGCCGTCGAGCAGTTCGGCGCGCTCGCGCATGCTGTTCAGGCCCAGGCCGGCGTCCGGCTTGCTGGAAGCCACTCCCGGGTCAAAACCGCCGCCGTCATCCTGGATCGCGAGCGCCAGGCACTGGTCGGCGGCTTCGGCGGTCACGGTGATATGCCGCGCCCCGCCGTGCCGAATCGCGTTGTTGACCGCTTCCTGGGTGATGCGGAACACGGCGGTTTCGATTTCCGGGGACAAGGGCGAGACGCGGTCCAGCACCGTGATTTTGCAACCAGAGCGTTCCGCCTGCCGACGCGCGTACCAGTGCAGGGCCGCCGCCAGCCCCAGATCGTCGAGCACCGAGGGGCGAAGGTCGCGAGCGATATCGCGCAGCCGTTCGAGCAGATGATTGGTGATGTCCAGGCAGTCGGCGATACAGCGCTGCTCCGCCTCGCCACGCATGCCCCGGCTCAACAGACCCAGATTGAGCTTGAAGGCGGCCAATTGCTGGCCAAAATCGTCGTGTAGCTCGCGCGCCAACATGCGGCGCTCCTCTTCCTGCACCGAAAGCAGGCGACGGGAGAGCGCCTGAAGCCGTTGCGTCGATTCCTTCAACATGATTTCGGCCTGCTTGCGTTGGGTAATGTCGCTGATGACCGCGATAAAGCTCTGTAATTGACCGTGTTCGTCACGGTGGTAGGTCCAATCGACCTGAATGTCGATGAACGAGCCATCGGTTCGGCGATTTTGCGCGAAATAGGTTTGACGAGGCGGCTGCTCGCGCGCGAGGAAGCGCAGATAGTCGCGCAGGCGCTCGCGTTCCCGGTCATCCGCCAGCAAATCCCAGATGTACCGCCCGACCAGACCGCCCGGCGGATACCCTTGAAAGCGTTCCAGCGCCGGATTGGCGAAGCGTATCTGGCCAGCGAGGTCGTTTTCTTGGACGCCGTAGGGCAGCAGGTCCACCAGGGTGCGGTATCTGACCTCGCTCTCGCGCAGCGCGGTTTCCGCCAGCTTGCGCTCGGTGATGTCCTGCACCGTGCCGATGGAGCGGATAGGCTGGCCTTCCGCATCACCGAACGTTTCACCCTGCTGGTACACATGCTTGATGCGCCCGTCGGCGAAGCGCAGGCGATGGTCGATCTGGTAAGGGGTGTGGGAGTCCATGGATTCGGCGAGGCTGCGGCGCACCCGCTCCACATCCTCGGGATGCACGCGGTCGAGAAAGTTTTGGTAACGGATGCTGTACTGTCGCGGTTCAATCTCAAGAATGTGGAGCAATTCATCGGAACACAACAGGGAATCGGAAGCCAGGTCCCATTCCCAGGTGCCGACGTGTGCCAACCGCTGGGCCTCGTTCAGCCGCGCCTCGCTCGCGCGCAGCGCGTTCTCCACCTGGACGCGCTCGGTGATATCGCGATCCACGCCACGGAAGCCCAGTAATTCCCCGTCTGGCCCAAGGACCGGAATCGAGGTGCTTTCCAGATAACGATAGCTGTCGTCCTTGCGGCGCCAGCGGACAACCAAATTGTTCCATCCCTGTCGCGTCTCGATCCAGTCGGGCCATTGGGAATCGACGATCCATCGATCTTCCGGATGGATCAATTGTTCCATATCGGTGTACCGCATCTCGTCAGGAGAATATCCGAGAATCTTTTCCACCGCTGGGTTCGAATAGGTGTGATGGCCGGAAAGGTCAAGGGCCCAGATCCAATCCTTGGACGTTTCCACGATGGCGTTGATCGTCTGCTGATACTCGCGCAGGGCCTCGTCAGCCTGCTTGCGCGCGGTGATGTCGCGCACCGCCGCGATCACTCGCAACTGACCGCCAATGCGGGATGCCCGCAGAGCGACCTCGGTCCAGAGCATCTCCCCATTTAGGCGCTTGGATCGCCACTCGAAAACCTGCGGACCTTTTTGAATCGTCCAGCGTATCCACTCTTCCGTTTTGGCTTGGGAATAAAGATTCTCGCCCAGGTCCAGATCGCCAATGGAGGGTCGGATCATTGTCCTCCAATCGTATCCGAACAGGGTGTACGCCTGGTCGTTGGCATCCAACACACGGCCGGTTTCGTCGTGGATCAACAGCGCATCGCTGGTGGCGTTGAAAATCTCGCGGTAGGTTTGCTCGCTCTCGTGCAGGGCCGCCCTGGCGGCCATCTGCTCCGAGATGTCGATGGCCACGCCGACCACACAGGGCTTGTCCTCAACTTCGGTGCGCACACCCGTCCCGTAATACCGTCCGCGGTCTCGCCCATCCCGGTCCACGATGGTGAATTCGGCAAAACCGCTGCCCCGAACCAATACATCCCTGATTCGGGCGGTTACCCGCGCTTGATCTTGGGGACTGATGAGATCCAAAACGCGCAGCCTCGCCATTTCCTCGTCCGACCATCCCAACATCTGCCGGTAGCGCTGATTCCAGCGCAGGAAACGCTCGTCCTCGCCAAAGCAAAAGATAAACCCTGGAAAGCTTTGGAAAAGAGCTTCCAGAACCTTCTTATCGGCAACCGCATCCTTGACCCGTTGCTCGTGCTCGGTGATGTCGCGCATCAGCACCAAAGCGGTGCCTTGTCCGTCGTACTCAAGGTAGCTGACATGAACTTCGACGGGAAAGACGCGCCCCGTCTTGGTCCGATAACGGCTTTCAAGGAGCAGCGAGCGGTGGGTTTTGAGTTGGCCCCAATAGTCGGACCAGCCGCCGGCGGCAACGTCCACATCGGTCATGCTCAGGTTCAGCAACTCGTCGCGGCTGTATTCCAGCGCCCGGCAGCCTGCCGCGTTGGCATACCGAAACCGACCCTGGTCGTCAAACAGAAAAGTCGCCTCGCCCGCCTGGTCGAGTGCAAATCCCAGTAGCACGTGGCGCCGTTCGCGCCTCTGATGGTCGGCCAGGTATTCGCGCAGTCGCCGGCGCATCGACGCTAATCCCAGCAGTCCCAACCCCCAGGACGCCCCATAACCGGCCACGGCTACCATTGTCGGGTCTGGCGCGGCGTCGATCAGCCACGCCGTCACCCGGTCGCCATGCTGGCGCCATGCCGCTAACGCCAGTACGAGCAACGTCCACAGAAGCGCGGCCCGCCACGCGTGGACATTCAACCATGCCGGGATTTCCGCTGGAGCTGGATCCAATGTCGCGAGCCTTTCCGCTCGACGCCGACCCACGCCCACCATGAAATCATGAATTTTAGAGTACATAACAGAACTCGCCGATAGTCCTGCATACAGTGTACTCATTTTTCATACGGACACGCGGGCGATGCGAGGAAACCTCCTGGAAAGCTCAATCGGCGTGGGACGGGTCGCTGGTTATCGTACCTGGCCCGGATAGGTGATGATTGGCTGGAGAGATCGGCATGAATATGTCTTGGAGAATCACTTAAGATGAATCGAGTTCCAAATCTTCCCTATCCATGACTGCTGCTTGGACCAATTGCTCTTCAAGCCCTTCTCCAAAAAGAAAGGAGAGTATCTCTTATCCTCCATCAGGATATGATTCTTAATCCATCGTCTCAGAAAGCTCATCAGCTCGATACTGACCGGTTCTCCATCCCTGAATTTCTGATGAACTTTCGCAAGTTCTTCCTTGAGGTTATCATGTTGCTTCTGGTGGGCTTCGGTATGCGGATAGTCGAACAGGCGAAACAGGCTTTCCTCGACTGAAAAATGGATGACCGTGTATTGCTTGAGTTCGTTGAGGATGGAATCGACGACGGATTGATCCGCCTTTTTCAAGATTGATTCGTTGTAGAGGGAATTGATCAGGCCGATGAGAATATTATGCTGCTCATCGATTTCCTGGATACCCACGCTGAGTTCGCCGGACCATGGAATATAATCTGACATATTCAGTTTTCTCCAAATTTCACACGAGCCATCAAGACTGGGCTGAAAAACTGTATTCGTTCACCCCAGATCAACAATCAAGAATCAAAACCGACCGAAGCCATGCTGATAGAATAGATGAATCGATAGGATGTCGGCATCAGGGAAACCCTGATTTTGGGGGGTGGCGGAACCTGATTTGACCGTTCGCTGGGCGCATCGCTTGTCAATCATCAACCGCCATCGCCAATGACGAATCCCGGCTTGCTTCCCGGCGGCGGTTGCCCGAGGGAAATCCCGCCGCCACTTGCGATGACCACCATGAGGACTCGACCATGAAGCAAGGTATCCTGATCGCCGTCGTATTGGGCGGCATAATGAGCGTCGCCGCCGCCACGGCGGAGCCTTTGGTTCTCGGCCAGGACGATACGGTTGGGAAGGTACTGACGGCCCAGAAAGGCAAGAAGGTCACGATCCGTCTGGGCTCGGGCGAGGACCTCAGCGGCACGGTCAAGGAAGTGAATGGCTCCCTGGTGCAGTTGAGCGAACTGAGCGGCAAGGAGTTTTACGACGCGGTCATCGCCCTTCAGAGCATCACGGCGGTGATCATCCGCGTCAAGACGCCCTGATCGCCGCGCTCCGGTCGATTTACCCACCCCCGCCCAGGGAGGCGCGCAAACCCGCCGCCAGGGTCCGCGCCGCCGGTCCGGCGCCCGCCTCGTCCGCGATCACCAGATACAGCGCCCGGCGATAGCAGGCTCCGTGGGTCAGAGGCAGGGGAAGCAACTTCCCCGTCTCCAGCAAATCCCAAATTCGGTGGCGCGGCAGCCAACCGAACGCCAGGCCGGCGCCCACCAGCGCCACCGCCGTGTCCGGGTTGCCGACCGTCCAGCGTCGGGCGGAACCCAGCCAGCCTTCGTCGCGCGGTTGGCGGAGGCCGGAATCGCGCACCACCACCTGGGTGAAATCTTCCAGATCGGCGACGGCCAGGGCTGGCCCCCGTTGGTGCAGGGGATGGTCGGGCGCGGCCACCGCCACGAATTCGGCTTCGGCGACCTCGTCGCCCAGAAAGCCTGGCGGCACTCGGGTCACCAGCGCCAGATCGACTTCGCCGCGCATCAGGGCTTCCTCGGCGCCCGATAGAACTTCCTCGTGCAGGTGCAGGCGAGTCGCCGGACAACGCGCCGCGAACGCCGCCAGCGCTTCCAACAGCGGCGCGGTCGGGCATAACCCGTCCACCGCCAGCCGCACCTCGGGTTCCCAATCCTGCTGGAGCGCCCGCGCGCGTCGTTCCAGGCGAAAGGCGGTGTCCAGCAATGGCCGAGCATCCCGCAGCAGCGCTTCGCCAACCGGGGTGAGGACCATGCGGCGGCCTTCGGGCGCCAGCAGCTCCACCCCCAGTTGTTCCCGCAGGCGAGCCACGGCATAGCTGATGGCGGACTGACTGCGATGCAGGGCGGCGGCCGCCTGCGCGAAGCCGCCTTGTTCCACGATGGCTTGCAAGACTTGCCATTGCTCCAGGGTGGTTCGCGGAAAGGTCATGAGGGAGTTATCGAAAAAATTGATGTATAAAAGCTAAATATCGCGCTTTTTTATCGATATGGCAAGTACGACAATAGCCTCCAGACCCTGCCCACCAGGCGGACCAAACCCTCCCCAACTTCTGGAGACCCGAACATGAACCCGAACCCGAACCTGAACCCAATTCACACGCCATCCGAAACCGTCCCACGCAGCCGCGAAGTTGAGCGGCGGGTGACCGGTCAGCCGGTGTCCGATGGCGCCGGGGTGAAGCTATTGCGGGTGCTGACCGCCGATTTGCAACGGCGACTGGACCCTTTCCTGATGCTGGACGAGTTTCGTTCGGACAATCCGGACGATTACCTGGCTGGCTTTCCCGACCATCCACACCGGGGTTTCGAGACCGTGACCTACATGCTGGCCGGGCGGATGCGCCACCGCGACAGCGCCGGTCACGAAGGCTTGCTGACCGCCGGCGGGGTGCAGTGGATGACCGCCGGGCGCGGCATCGTCCATTCCGAATTGCCCGAGCAGGAGGACGGTCTGATGCACGGCTTCCAACTCTGGGTCAATCTGCCGGCGCGGGACAAGCTGACCGCCCCGGCTTACCGGGACATTCCCGCCGGGGACATTCCGGTTTACCTCGCCGCCAGCGGCGCCAAGATCAAGGTCATCGCGGGAGAGAGCGAGGGCGTGACCGGCGCGGTGCGACGCGCGGCGACCGCGCCGCTTTACCTGGATATCGAATTGCCGGCGGGTGTTGTCCACACGGCGGCGCTTCCACCCGGTCACAACGCTTTTCTTTACGTGTATGCCGGGCAGGTCGAAGTGGGAACACGCGGCGACGTGGTGACGGCCCGCCAATTGGCCGTGCTGACCAATGCCGCCGAGGCGGATGGCGTCCTGTTGCGGGGCGCGAGCGAAGCGCGATTGCTGCTGGTCGCGGGCCAGCCGTTGCACGAACCCATCGCGCAATGGGGGCCGTTCGTGATGAACCGGCGCGAGGAGATTGAACAAGCCCTAGCTGACTACCGCGCCGGCCGGTTTTGACCGTGGCGACGAGGGAGGAGAATGCCATGCAGTTTCCCAGCGTCTTTGTATCCCACGGCGCTCCCAGCCTGTTGCTGGAACCGGCCCAACCCGCGCACCAGTTTTTGCGAGCCTTCGGGGCGGAACTGGGCCGGCCGACAGCCATTCTGATCGTTTCGGCCCATTGGGAAACGCCGACGCCGACACTCACCGCCGCGCCGCGCCTGGAGACGATCCATGACTTTGGTGGGTTCGATCCGGCGCTTTACACCATCCGTTACGCCCCGCCCGGCGCGGGCGCGGTCGGCGACCGTGCGCGGGATTTGCTGGAAGCGGCCGGCTTCGCGCCGCGCCTGGACCCGCGCCGCGGCATCGACCACGGCGGTTGGGCGCCGCTGTTCCTGATGTACCCGGACGCCGATATCCCGGTGACGCAGTTGAGCGTGCAATCCCGACTCGGCGCCGATCATCACTGGCGCCTGGGCCAGGCGTTGCGGCCCCTGCGCGAGGAGGGGGTGTTGATCCTGGCTTCGGGCAGCCTCACCCATAACCTGCGGGAAGCGTTCCGCTTTGTTCCCGGCGCGCCCACCCCGCCGTGGGTGGGCGAATTCAGCGCATGGGTGGCGGACGCCTTGAGCGCATCCCGCCTGGACGACCTGTTGGACTATGAGCGGCGGGCGCCCCACGCCCGCTTGAACCATCCGACCCCGGAGCATTTTTTACCGTTGTTCGTGGCGTTGGGGGCGGGTACGCCGGGCGCCACGCCGCGCCGGGTTCACGCTAGCGTCACCTGGGGAGTGTTGGCCATGGATGCCTATGTCTTTGCCTGAAGCCCGAGGCAATGAATGAAGGCCGAGTTGTCGCAACCAAGATCGTATCGGCCGCGACGGCATGGACAAAATCACATTGCCGCGGTTGCTGGCCGGCGAAATCCAGTCCGACAGCGGGGATATCTGGTGTCAGCCCGGCTTGCCCATCGCTACCTTGGCTCAAAAAAAGGCCCTGAGTTTGTCGTCGATGGAGACCACTTCGGCTCCCGCCCAACTGGAAAGCTTTGCCCGGCAAAAAGATTGGGCGGCGAACAACCCGGCAGAGCTAGCCAAGGTGCTGAAGAGCTTGGAAGACATTCAGCGGGGCTTCAACGGCGCGCAATCCGGCGGGAAGAAAGTGTCGCTCGCCGACGTGATCGTGTTGGGCGGAGCGGCGGCCGTCGAGCAGGCCGCGAAGCAGGGCGGGCATGACGTCAAGGTTCCCTTCGCGCCAGGACGCGCGGATGCGTCGCAGGAACAGACCGATGCGGCTTCGTTTGCCGCGCTCGAACCGACCGCCGACGGCTTCCGCAACTACTTCGGCGGCAATAACCCGCGATCACCCGCTGAAATGCTGGTGGATCGGGCCAGCCTGCTAAATCTCACCGTTCCCGAAATGACCGTGCTGGTGGGCGGTATGCGCGCCTTGAACGCCAACACGGGCCAGTCCGCGCACGGCGTGTTCACCGACCGGCCCGGCACGTTGAGCAACGACTTCTTCGTGAATCTGCTCGACATGTCCACGCAGTGGTCCAAGTCGGCCAAGACCGAGGGCCTTTACGAAGGTCGCGACCGCAAGACGGGCAACGCCAAGTGGACGGCAACCCCCGTCGATCTGGTGTTCGGTTCGAACTCCGAGCTGCGCGCGGTCGCGGAATTTTATGCGGCCAACGACGCGCGCGAGAAGTTTGTGCAAGACTTTGTTGCGGCGTGGACGAAGGTGATGAACCTCGACCGGTTTGACCTGTGATGCCGGCGGAATAAGGGGCTCGAACGCCGCTGAAAGTCGGCTCGATTTGAGTGCCGATGCCTTCGGACAAAAAGGGTCGTCCAATCGGGCGGCCCTTTTTCGTTTGGCCGTGCTGGCCTGACCTGCACGCCCCATCATTTCTCGCGCGATGCCGACCGCAACCCGCCGTAATATTTATGTATAATCGCCCAGGAGGTGCGCCATGAAACTCCGCGAAATCCTGACTGATATTCATTCTTTAGAAGAAGAACTGCTCGCATTTGAGCGTAAATTTAGACCTCCACACGCTATCCTTCGCATTCATGAAACTCCAGCAACACATTGAGGACGTGCGAAATGGCATTCGCGCTGGCCAGTATGGCAACGAAGCGGCCGTATCTCAGGGCATAGTTCTTAGGCTGCTTCAGGCGCTCGAATGGCCAACCTACAACACGCAGGTTGTTTGTCCGGAATACTCCTTGGCCGGAAGGCGTGTCGATTTTGCCCTCTGTCATCCTCCAAACAAGGCTGCGGCCTTCATTGAGGTCAAGCAGATAGGTCAAAGCGATGGCGCAGAACGGCAATTGTTCGAGTACGCCTTCCATCAGGGCGTCCCGCTTGCGATCCTTACGGATGGTCAGGAGTGGAACTTCTTCCTTCCAGCCGAACAAGGCGACTACTCCGAGCGCCGCGTATACAAGCTGGACCTCCTAGAACGCGACCTTTCCGAGTGCTCAGCCCGACTACAGCGTTATCTCGGCTACGCGCAGGTGACTTCCGGTGAGGCAATCGCCGCCGCACGAGAGGACTACCGCAATGCTTCACGAACTCGGCAAATGCTCTCCACCCTCCCCGAAGCATGGTCAAAGCTCGTGACCGATGAAGACGATCTCTTGCTTGAGTTAGTTGCGGACAAGGTCGAGAGCCTCTGCGGCTTCAAGCCCGATGTCGATACCGTCGCGAAGTTCTTGCGAGAAAACGTTGGGTTGCATCGGCGGGTCCCTTCAGCAAGCCCAACCGCGCGTTCCGCGCCAGGGCAACGTGCCACACCTACTTCGGTCTCGGCCGAAGGGCGAGTTCCTGCAACGCCGGCGAGTCCGATCATGCCTGGCTCGACCGGCTTTACCATCCAAGATCGCTGGGTCGCTTGCCGAAACGGCCGAGAGGTCCTTGTTGCAGTCTTTGAGGCACTGGCGGACAGAGACCCCACATTCTTGGAGCGATTTGCCGCACGGCCCAAACATGGTCGAACCAGGCGCTATTTAGCCCGTTCCGCAGAAAAGCTCTACCCGGGTCGCCCTGACCTTGCACGCGAGTTCTTTGCCAAACTCAAATCGGGGTGGTTCGTGGGAACCAACGCAAGCCACGCGGCTATTCGCCAGATAATCGAAATGGCCTGTGAAGTGGCCGCCCTGCGTTACGGTGTTGACGTTGTTGTTTACATCGGCGAATGAAGGCGAGGCCTAACCCTTCGTTCCAGCCGACCCACTCCGGGGACTGCGCCCTCCGTGGGCGGCTGCACTCAAACGTTAAACGATTGCCTACATATCTCCTTTCTGCCTATCCACCAGAAGCAGCCCGATTCACCGCCTGCCGTTCCAGCCGCCGCAAACTCTTGAACGCGATGGCTCGAATCGCGCCGTCCTCGCTCTTGTTGGCCAGGATACCCTGCAACGCGGTTTGCGCCGCCTCGCCGCCCAGCCGACCCAAGGCCGCAATCGCGCTGGATCGCGCCGCCGCTTCTCCGTGGGTCGCCGTGGCGCGACGGACTAGCGCCGCCACCTCCTGCTGTTCCAGATAAACCGGCAGCGCGGTTTGCCGCTGTTCGACGCTGGACAGCAAGCGGCCATCCGCTTTGGGCAGAACCGCTCGCAGAACCGGGCGCAAGGCCGCGCCGTCGGCGCTCTTGGACCGCTCCAAATGCTGTAGCACCGAGTCGCCGCCCAGCCGGGCCAACGCGGCGCTGGCCGCCGCGCGCACGCCGGCATCGACATCCTCCAAGGCTTGCAACAGCGCGTTACTGTCCTTGGCGTCGCCGCACTCGGCCAGACAGCGGATGGCCTCGCGCCGGATCGCCACCGGATGGCGGGGATCGGCGAGCGCGGCCCGCGCCGCTGGCGCGACGGCCAGTTGCAGTTGACGGGCGGCCCAAAGAGCGGCCCGCCACGCCTGCGCTTCCGCGCCGGCCTGTTCCCACGAATGCCGCTCGTCCGCCTGTCGCCAGCCGTTGGCCGCCCGCTCCAAGGCGGTTTGCACCGCTCCCGCCAAATCCCGGTCACCGCTGTTGCCGGCAATCCAGGCGGCTTCAGCCCGGGTCGCCGCCGCGTCGCCGCGCAGCAGTTCGCTCAGGCCATCGCGGGAGAAGGCTTGGCGGCGGATCAAGCCGCGCCGCAACCGTTCCCGAACCTGTTGATCCTTCACTACGCCCAGCCGCTGCGTGAGGGTGGCGGGGTCGCCCTGCCGGGCCAGGAAGCGCGCGGCGGGCTGGCTGATCTCGGCGTGTTCGCTGTTCAGGGCCAGCAGATTGACCTGGGTGGCGTCGCCGGGATAAATCCGCCGCAACGCTTCCAGACCGGCCTTGCGCAAATGGGCGTCGCGCTGGTGCAGCAGCGACTCCAGCACCGGTTCGGCGGTGACCGCGCCCAGTTCGCCCAATTCGACGGCGGCGCGTTGCCGGGCGGTTCCATCCTCGTAAGGGTCGCTGGCGAGGCGTTCCAGCAGGGCGCGGCTGCGCTCGTCGCCGATGCGCCGCAAGCCGCTCAAGGTCCGCCAACGCAGTTCGCCCCGTCCTTCGCGTGCCAGACGTTCCAGAGTGTCGCGCACCCGCTGGCGCTCGTCGGCGTTGCTCAAGCGGGGGAGTAACGCGCCAAGAGCTTCGGCGGCGTCCGGCGCTAACGCTCGGTCGTCGGCGGGCAGGTCGGCGCGTTCGTCGAGCAGCGGTTCCAGATATTCCAAAGCGCGTCGGTCCCCCAACTCGCCCAGCGCGGCGACGGCGCGTTTCCGTTCCGACTCCGCGCCCGCCGTGAAGGCGAGCAGCAGCGGTTGGAAGGCTTCCGGGCGTTGCTGCTTCGCCAGCCCCTCGGCGGCGGCCAGCAGCAGTTCGCGGCGGCCGCCGGCCAGCGCCCGCGTCAGTGGTTCCAAACTCGCGCCCGGCATTCCCGCGACGATGCGTTGCGCCAGTTGCGCGCAGGCCAGCGCCCGAATCGCCTCGTCGCGGTCATCCAGCAACCGGATCAACAGCGTTTCGGCCGGTTTCGATTCCAGGTTGCCCAGCACTTCAACCACGCGGATTCGAATCGCGGCGCTATCGTGATCGAGCAGCGGTGGCAAGGCTTGCAGGGCGGCTTCCTCCTGGTAGCGCGGATAGCGCCGCCCGTCCGCCCGCTTTTGCTCCGGCTGAATCGGGTCGCGCAGCAGTTGCAACAACACGTCCAGCGCCAGACCGTGCTGCGCGGCTTTGTCCTTGTCCAGCAACCAGCGTCCCAGCAGCGACGCGGCGGCGATGTGGCCGATACGCCCCAAGGCGCGCAGCATCGCCGACCGGTCGGCGGTCTGGTCGGGATCGTCTTCCAGCCGTGCCGTTACGGCCTCGGCCGCACTCGCCGCGACCTGCTCGTTCGGGCGGGCGTGCGCCAAGGCGACCAGCGCTTCCAGCGCCCGGTTGGCAATGCGCGCTTCGGCGTTCAAGGCGGTCGCCAGCACGTCCAGCGCCAACACTTCGCCGCGCTGGGCCAGGCCCACGGCGGCCCGCAGGCGCAACTCCTCGTGTTCGCTTTCCAGGGCGCGACTCAAGGCCGCCGCGATGCGCGGATCGTTGGCGTCGAGCAGCCGATCCACCACGGTCAGTCGCAAATCGTCGTGGCGGCTGTTCAGCGCCAGCAACCAGGGTTCCAGACTGCCGGCGGGATAGAGCCGAGGCAGTTGTTCCAGGGCGTGGCGGCGCGTGTCCGCGTTGGCGGCGTTGACCGCGCCACGCGCCAGTTCGGCGGCCTTGGCATCGCCGGTCGCGGCCAAGGCCAGCAAACGGTCGAAGGCGTTGCGGCCAAGATCGGCGGAATCCACCTCCAAAGCCAGGGCCAGCGGCTCCAGCGGCTCGCGCGGATGCAGTTCGGCCAGCGCGTTCAGCGCCGCTTGTCGGACCAGATGATGCGGGTCGCCCAGGGCCTGGCGCAGCACCGGCAACACGGCTTCCCGACCGATGGCGGGTTGCGGGGCCAGCGCCGCGAGGCGGGCGATACTGTCGCGCCGCACCCGTTGGTAATCGTCCGGCCCCTTGGCGACGGGCGCTTGGCGGATCAGACCGGCGTAGGTTCCGAACGCGAGTCGCCACAGTTCGGACGCACCGGCTTGCTCTTCATCCTTGGGTGGCCGCCGCCCGCCGCCCGCGAAGCGCAACACGGTTAGCAGGCGCTGGGTGGCGGAGTTGCTCGACTGTTGTGTCTTGCGCTGAAACAGGCCGCGAATCCAGCCGGTTTTGCGCTCCAGCGGCGTTTCGGCTTCGGGCGCGGTCTGGGGCGGCGCCTGATCGGCGGCGACTTCGGCCAAACGTTTCGCTTCACGCCAGAAGGTTTCCGGTTGCGGACGCAGGCCGAGCACCTGGGCGGCGGCGTAACGCCGGGCGGGGGAGTCGCTGGCCAGGGCGTTGACCACGGCGTTGAGCAGACGCGGCCGTTGCGCCGGCTCCGGCCAGTTGCGCATATCGCTGGCTTTCTCCGGCTGGCGCGGCCCGATCAGTTCCAGACCCCATTGCCCCAGGTCTTCGTCCCGCAACCGCGCTTCCAGCACGCGCGCGGCGGCGAAACGGATTTCCGGCTGGCCGGCGCTCAGGGCGCTCAACAGCAAATCCGGTTCCAGCCGCGCCCGCGCCAGGGCAATATCGCGCGCCACGATCACGGCGAAGGTCAATTCCTGAAGATCGCGCTCGCGGTCCTCCAGCCCTTGCAGCAAACCTTGCACCCCGGCCCCGCCGAGCGCGACGAAGCTATACAAGGCGCCGCGCCGGATCGGCAAATGCTCGTGGCGCTGCGTGCCGGCCAGCACCGGCAACGCCCGCGTATCGCCGAGCTTCGACAGACCATCGGCGGCCCAACTGCGCACCGCCAGATCGGCGTGAGCCAGCGCGGCAACCAGCGGCTGTTCGTTGCCGCTCTGGCAGGCGGCGGCCAAGCCTCGCGCGCCGTGTTCCCGCACCAGGGAATCGTCGTCGCGCAACAAGGTGCTCAAAAACGGGATGCTGGTCGGGTCGCCCACGTCGGCCAGGGCGCTGGCGGCGCGTTGGCGCAGTGCATCGGCGGGCCGGTCGCGGTCGGTCTTGGGGATGCCCAGCAACGCCTGCATCGGTTTTACGGCGCGGGCGTCGCGTCGCTTGCCGCACAATTCGCCGGCGCGCACCCGCAGCAGATAAAACGGGCTGTCGAAGGCGAGGGCGAAGGCGTGCGCGTCGTTGGGCAACAGTTTGTTGAGGGCTTCGATGGCAGCGAGGAACTGGGGCGCTTCCTCGGTTTGCAGCAGTTCGATCAAGCGGTTGCGCAGCGGGGCCGAGTCGGTCGCTTCCAGCGCGCCCTTGAGGCCGGCCAGGCGGACTTCGATGGCGGGCGAATCGAGCGCCGCCAGGTGGTAATTTGAGCGTTTCTTGTCGGCGTCTTCCTTGGTCAGGGCTTCGTAGGCGGCCAGACCGACTTCGGCGGAGCTGTCGCCGATCCGCTCGATCAGCAATTCCCTGGCCCAAGCGCGCGACTGGCGGGCTTGGCGGGCCAGTTCGTCCACCGCCCAGCGGCGTATGTCGGGATGTACCGAAGCCACCGCCCGGCGCAAAGTGGTTTCCGGGCGCTTGCTGTGCCAGGCCCACAGCGTCCGCATGGCTTCCCGGCGCGCGTCCTCGGCTTCGTCGTCCAGGGCGTGACCGAGCAGTCCGTCGATGCGGGTGGCGAGTTCGCCTTGCGCGGTCGCGCCGTGTTTGACCAGCAGTTGCAGGGCGCGGGTCCGAATCTCGCCGGCCTGGGTGCGCAGGGCCAGTTCGGCCAGATCGATCTCGCCGGCTGGCCCTTCCGGTTCGGCCAGTTTGAGCAGACCGTCGAACGCCTCGGCCCGCACTTGCGCATCGTCATCGTTCAACAGCCATTGCAGGCGCAAGCGCAGGCGTCGATCACCGGCCAGATTGATGATGGCGTTGGTCATGGAGCGGGCGACCATACGCCGCACTGCGATATCCGGTTCCCGGCTGAGTTGCAGCAAGGCGCCGCTGGCGCGGTCGTCGCCGAGCCAACCGAGACACAGGGCGCTTTGCACGGCGATATCCGGGTGACGGGAAACCAGGGCCGTGAACAGCGGCTCCAGCTCCGCTTCGGCCAAGGTGGCGGATCCAACCGCGCTTTCTTCGCCAACCCCCTGTGCTCGGAGTTCGTCCAGCATCTTGGTGATGTAGCCACCGCCGGCGTGCAAGCGCGCGGCGAGCGTGGGATGTGCCGCGACCGAGACCCAGAGCGCCGCTCGGCGGACTTCGTAGGTTTCGTCGTTGAGCGCCTGGCCGAGCAGCTGGCGACCCTGCGGCGTGGTGCCCAACCGCAGTCGCCCGAGACGGATCAGCACCGCGCGGCGAATATCCGGCGAGCCGCGCTCGAACGCGCCGCGCAACGCGACGCCGGCGTCAGGTTCCAGGGCCAGCAAACCGTTGAGGGCGGCCTCGCGGACTTTTTCGTCCGAATCGTTCAGCCGCTCGTTAAGCAGTCTCGGTACCAGGGGCGACGCTTGGCGCAATTGGGACAGACGTTGGACCGCATCGAGCCGGATATCCGGGTGGCGGCTGCCCAGCGCCAGTTGCAAGGTTTGCAGCGGTGTTTCGGCGTCGATCTGTTCCAACGCTTTCAGGGCGGCCTTGCGCACGCCGACATGGTCGTCGTTCAACGCCTTGGCCAGCGCGGGCCGGCTGCGGCGACGCTGGCTGGCGCCCAGCTTTTGCGCGGCTTCGAGGCGCTGCCCCGGCCGGGAATCCTGACCGAGCACATATTCCAGTGCTTCCCGCGCCTCGTCCTCGGCCAGTTGCGCCAAAGCGTCCAGGGTGGCCGACGACGAGCGCGTCGCCTTGACCTCGTCCAGCAGCCGTTGCAGCCGCGAATCCCAAGTTTCGGAATTGCCGGACGGGTTGCCGCTTTGATCCACCGTGCTGAGCCAGATTTGCCGCTGTTCGGTCACCGCGACCAGCAGCCCGCCGCGCTGTTCCGGTTTGGCTTGCGGCAGCGGGTCGAACAGCGCCAGCGCGCTGGCGTTGCGCCCAACGGACACGGTGCGCGGCTTGCGGCGCTGATCCAGCGTCCAGATTTTCAGTTCGCCGTCCTCGCCGAGCGAGAACAGGCGGCGCGGCAGGGGGCGGCCCTGTTCATCGTTCAGTGCCGCGCTGAACAGCAGGCTTCGTACCGGCCCCTGATGGGCGGCGTCGCCGCTGCGATTGTCTTCGTCGATGGCGCCTTCCAGAAAACAAACCCGGATCGAACCGTCGCCGCAGCCAGTCACGATCCGCCCGTCGCCGGTGAAGGTCAGGGCGGAAATGCCGCGTTCACCGCACGGCATGACGCGAGGTTCGGCCTTGCCCAGTTGCGCCAGTGGCAGGACGTAAATGGTGTTATCCGCGCCGGCGGCGGCCACGCTGCCGCTCGCCGGGTCCAGCGCGACGGCGCGTAGCGGCTGTTCACTCAAGCGGCGCTTGGCCTGCTCGCGCAAGCGGGGCCGGTCGCCGTCCATTTCGATGGCGTGCAGCGCCAGCGTTCCGTCGTCGCCGACACTCAAGACTTGCGAGCCGGACGCAACCAGCGCCCGCACCGCGCCGCCGTGAACGGCCTGTTGCCAATCGGGAGTTTTCCCATCGCCGCTTGCACGCCAAATCGCCAAATCGCCCTTGGCGGTTCCGGCCAGCAAGAGATCATCGCCGCAAAAGGCCAGCGCGGACGCGGCGGCATCCAGCGGCGCGCTGAAGCGCGCGTTCAGCTTGGGCAGTTGTAGCAGGTGAACGCTGGAATCGTCCACGCCCGCCGCGTCGCGGCGACCGCCGACGGCCAGGAGTTTGCCGCTAGCGGCGACGGCCAATAGGCGTTCAATGTGGGGCGCGTATTGTTTGGCCACGGGCGGCTCCTTTCAGATACGGTTTACGCTTGGCAGTGGCAGTATTAGCTACAATAAAAGAAGCCAATTAAATTATCGCCCACACCACTGTTTCTCACAGGGAACTCCATCATTGTTTCCATCCATCTTTACATTAGGGCAGTTTCTCAAAAATAAAATCGCTTCTTCACAAGATGTCATCTGTGAACAGTGAGTTCGGCCATCACATTTAAAACTTGAATTTACTACCATGCTGGAATTTTGCGAAGGCATCACTGTCAGTGCTCCTTCTATTGGTTTTATCTCTACGCAAACTGTTCCTTGAGGTAAATCACCATAAAGGATGCGCCCATCCTTTGTGATACACTTTGTTGGATTTTTATAGGCTAAATCAGTGAGTGATTGTTGCGTAAATATTGATCCATGCTGCTTATATAAATAATTCCCGTACCAACCAATAACTAAAATAATCCCAATTATGATGAATTTTTTCATGGTAGAAATCAATCGATCTTGGGGTTAAGTAGGAAATAAATTAAGCAGCTACTTCAATATATTCCAACTGACTGGAAGGTTCTGGAATCGGCAAACCATCTTTTCGCATACCGCGCAAATGCAATTGAATGGCTTCCTGAATTTGTGTTGCTATCTCTTCCAAAGTTTGGCCGGTCGCTACACAACCGGGAAGATCGGGTACATAGGCTGCATAATTTCGTTCGGCTTTTTCGATCACTACCGCATAACGCATGGAAAAGCTCCCATCACTTTTTCAGACCTGCTCGCTTCAGGCTACTTCCCGCATAGGGCGAATTTTAGGCGACGGCAGTTCTCGACCTTCTTTGACAAAATGCTGAATTACATCCTCTATGACTTCACATAGCTCGCTATAAAGCTGGGCGGGATTATCGCCATGAATTCCTGTGATCAAATCTGGGCATTTGCCAATATAGATTTGATCTTCTTCACTCCATTCAATCCACTTATGGTACTGGTCGCTTACCTTCATTTTTTCACGCTCTCTATCGCTTGGTTGACTTGCTTTTCTTGGTAATGTTTTGCGTCATCCCCGGATTGGCCGCTGACAGTTACCGCGCCGGCATATTTGGGATGAATGAATTTTCGATGTGAACCCTTTCCGCCACCCGATAACTCGCTGGACCCGGCATTTTTCAAATCCTGGATAAGGTCTTTGATTTTCCTTGGCATCGCTGATTATTTTCTGGCCTGCGCCGTTTTCGCCATAACATTCACCTGCCCCATCGGCAAATCCACTCGAATCCCCGGATGCATCCGACGAATTTGCACTAGCGCGGCGACGCAATGTTGCCATTCGTTCTTAGCCTTGGAGTGGCGGAATTCCGCCAGTACCGGCGTCACCAGCTCCGCGAAACCGGCATCGGTCAGGGCCAGCGTCTTGATCGCCTCAATCAACCGACGCTTGCCGACGCTGGCCGGCCATGGCCGTTCGGGCGCGGCCTGTTCGGCGTCCAGCTCGCGCCGTTCCATCCGACCCGGCGGCAGACCGAACAGAGTTTTGCGCAGAAATTGGCGCAGTTCATGGAAATCCCCTCCCCCCTTGTGGGGGAGGGTTAGGGTGGGGGGTACAAGGGGTGAGAGAGACTGAGGAGAGAGAGGCGCGAACTTCCGACGCTGGCGTTCCCACAGCAGCCGCACGGTGAACAGCCCAACCTCGCGGTGCGGGCTTTCCATCAGCCAGACCAATCGCGCAGAGCCGCTGAGTAGTTCGTAGTGACGGCGGATCAGGGTCAGCGCCGTCTCGCGGGTGATTTTGTGGCGACTTTCGGCCAACTGAAACACCCGTTCCGATAATAGCCATTCCAGCGGCAAGGCGGGTTCGACAGTTGTTTCGCCCAGCCGCAACAACTGTTCGATGGCGAAGGCGCGCGGTTCGCGGTGTTCGCTGTCGGCCAGCCGATAGAGGAGAGCCGGTTCGTTCCAGGCGCGCAATTCCTCCCGTCCGATGGCGACCGCCAGCCGGCGCAGGTCGGGCCGCTGATCGAGAAACAGTGGCCATAGCCGACTCAACGGATAATCGGCGGCGGTCAAGCCAGGCTTGATATTCAGGGCACGGGTTTCGAGATCGCTCGGGCCGATTGTCGGATGATGTGCCTTGAGATAGGCGGCGGCGAAGCGGCGCACCGGCTCCGGCTGCGTGGCGCCACAGGCCAGTTCCCACAGATGATCGACCCCGCTGCGTTCGCCGCTGGCGAAGTCGTCGGGCTGGAACGATTGCAGCAGATAGCGATGCGCGAAATCGTGCAGGGTCGGGTCGGCCTGCCGCGCCATCGCCAGCAACCACGGCAAGCCGATGCGACTGGGCGCGACCAGTTGCCCATCGCCCAGCAGTTGCAAGGCCAACGGCCGCAGCGCGGGGCGCAACACCAGCCCTTTCAGCCATTCGACATCCAAATCCTCGCCTTGCAATTTGCCTTGCCGCAGCCAGTTGGCGACCGCGCTGTTCAGTTGTGGGTCGAGCAGGGCTTTTTGCAGCCATTCCGTGCCGATCTCGCGCCCCGGATAATCCGCCAGCGCCTTCAAGGCCCGTTGCCGCGCCAGCGGATTGCAGCGCGGATCGTCCAGCAATTGACGGTAATAGGCGGCGGGCACTTTCACCTTGGCCTCTTTATAGAATTCGAGCACGGCATCGAGCGCCGCGGGACTCCCTTGTCGCGCCAAGTGATTGAGCCTACGTTGAATACTGGGGTCTTCCTGAGCATTCTGTTGCAGGAGTTTGATGAGATTCTGTAACTGGCTCATGGCGGACGCGCTCTGCCCGGATGGCCCGAGCGCGACTTCGACGAATTGCTCGGCGGTGATGTCGACCGGCTTGAAACCCTGCCGCAACTTGGCCTTGGCGAGCGCGGCGCTGGCCGGAGTGCCCAGCAACTTGAGAATGGTCGGCAATCCCAACTCGGCGGGCGGGCGTTGCTCCAGCAACGCCACGGCGAAGGTCTGCACGTCCTGGACACCGTTCAAGACCAGCTTGACCAGTTCGGCGACCGGCAAATCCGTCGCGTAGGCGCGGGCATAGTCGATGGCGTAGCGACGGGCCGGGCCGTTATCGCTGTACAGCAGGCCCAGCACCATGTCGTGCAGGCCAAGCGGTTTCAGCTTCGATTGATGAAATTCCGGGTTGTCGCGCAGCAGCTTGATGACGAAGTCGTGAACGATGTCCAGCCGTTTGACGCCGAGGCGGGCCAGCCAAGCGGGTTCGACATGACGCAACACGTCCTTGAAATCTTGTTCCAGACCGCGAATGGCGAAGTCGCAGACTTGCGAGTTTTGGGCATCCTCCAGCAGGCGCAGCAGCGGCGCGGGGCTGAGTTTCCAGGCGTCGTCGAAGGCGCGCCGGTCCAGCTTGTCGGGCGGGCCGTAAGGGCTGACGACGCCCTGATCGGTCTTGCCGATTAAATCCTTGTGCCGCCAGATTTGATTCAGAATCCAGCACTGATGCAGGGGCTGGGGTTCCAGATAGTGGCGCAGCACCTGCCCGGCGAATACCGGGAACAGTTCAGGCAAGGCTTGGCCGAGTTGCCGCAGGAAGCGCCAGGCGCGGCGGCGCATGTACAGCCAGGTGCCGCGGGAGATTTCCCCGCCGGCCGTGACCGACTGCACGTCCAGCCGGCAGCAGAGCGCGCCCAGCATGGCGAGGTCGTGGTGCTGTTCGGCCTGTTTGTAGATGCCCTTGATGCCTTGCCAGACGCCCCAACCGATGGCGTTCGGCGGCAGTTGTGGAATCAACTCCAAAAGCAAAGCGCGGGCCGGTTCGTCGTCGGCTGCATACAAGTCCAGCAGCACTTGACCCAGCTTTAAACGTGGTGGGGGATTGGGTGTCGCCAGCAGCGCGGCCCAGGCGCCAGCGCGGACGGCTTGCCGTTCGTCGGCGGTTTTGCCGGCCAGGGCTTGCGGGTTCAGGCTCTGGCGCAGGCGGTCCAGCGACCAAGCATCGGCGGGTAAGGGTTGCGCCTGATAATCGTCCGGCGGGTCTTCCGGCTGGCCGGCGGGCGGGTCGGGCTGAGCGAGAAATTGCAGCGCCCACGGGACGAATTGCGGATCGCGCCGGACTGCGGCGTGTTCCAGATCGGCGAATAGAATGGAGCGGTCGTCGGCCATGAGCGTCGCCTATTGAGCCCGGTAGCCTTCGGCTTCCAAAGCCGCCCGGACCTGGGCGAAGGCGGCTTCGACGGCGGAGGCGTCGGGATAATGTTCAACGCCGTGGGTGTGCAGCGCGTTGCCTTCCACGCTCAGCCGCAGTTCCAGGCGGCGCTCGCCCAGCGCCAGGACCAGCGTGCATTGCGAGGCGGCGGGGGGCGTGGGCGCGGATTCGGTCGCGGCGGCGGACGGCGCGGACGATTCGCTCGGGCCGCCGTCACCGTCCACATAGCCTTTCTTGTATTTTTCCCGCGCCTGTTTTTGCAGTTCGGCGGCGGCGTCTTCCGGCGAATCGTAGCGTTTGGCCTGACTCTGGCCCTGGCTGCCGATTCGGCCGAAGTTGACTTCCAGGTTGTTGCCGAGGCAGCGCGCCCGCCAGAATTTGTTGGATTTGCTGTCCTGAAAAATCAGGGAAACTTGCCACTCACTCATCCTTGCCACGCTCCTCCAGTTGTTTGAGTTGCGCCAAAAACGGTTTGGCTCGCTCCGGGTCGGTCATGTGCAGATAGGCCACCCAGCCGCGCAGTTGCGCCAGGCTTTCACCCTCCTTGCCGGGCTTGCCGTTCAGCCGGTTGTGTAAGGCGGCGCGCAGGCGTCGAACCTGGGCGCGCGGCACCCGGGCCGGACTGCCCGCCGGCGCTTCGTTGACCACCAGGCCGGTCACGGTTTGCCGGCGGCCCCGGCGCAGAATCCGGGTTTTTTCCGGGTGAGGGACGAAGCCCTCGGCCTTGAGAATCAGGTGAACGCAGCGCAGCAGGCGGCCCAGCGGCGGAGGTTCTGCCTCGTGCCAGGAAAAGGTCAGATCGTCGGCGTAGCGGGTGTAGCGAAATCCCAGCTTTTGGCTCAGGCCGGACAGGCGGCAGTCCAGCCTCAGGCAAACGGTGTTGCTGAGAGCCGGGCTGGTCGGGGCGCCTTGCGGCAGGGCGCGCGGTCCGCTGGCGACATGGTAATGCTTGCCGTCGAGCGGCAGCAGTTCGCGCGGCGCTTCGGTACAGAGCAGGGCCAGCACCGTGGCAACCTGTTCGCCGTAGCCACCCTTGCGGAACAAGCCCTTGACTCGCCGCCAGGTCACGGTGGGGTAGAAATGGCGAATATCGAGCTTGACCACCATCCGGGCGCCGGTGTGAACGGCGGCGTTGCTATAGATGCTGCGTCCCGGCAGAAAGCCGTGCGCGGCGCCATGCACCGGCAGGCGTTCGGCGATCTGGCGCAAAATCCAGCGTTGCGACTTTTTCAACGTCGGCTTGGGCGCGCTGATCAGGCGGGCGCCGCCGTCGCGCTTGGGGATGGTCCAGTACTGATAGTGGCTGCCGCTGTCCACTTCGCGGTGGAACGCCAGCCAGCGCAAACGGGGAATGGACAGATCGAGCGCCTTGGCGAGGGCTTGGGCGTCCTTGAGCGCCGGCAGGGCGTTGGCCTCGCGCCGAGTTTCGGGATCGGGCAGGTCGTAGCGATCCTGGTCGGGCGTGTCGTGATGGAACACATCCGCGCCGAGATGGACCAGGTGGGCTTGACGGAAGGCGGCCCAGCCCTGCTGGCGCAACTGCTTGCGGACCTTGCGCTCTTCCTCGCGGCGGGCCTTGTACTGGCGCAGGGCGGCGCCGGTCAGCTTGGCGGGATCGGTGGTCTCGTCCAGCAGGCCGAGTTGCCGCAGCCGGGCAACGACCCAGCGTTCGATATCGCCGACTTGGGCGATTTCTTCCCAGGTGGGGGGTGTTTCGCTCATGCCGTTTTCCAGACCGAGCGTAAGGATTGCTGGAGCGTGAGACGCAAACCGCTACTTCTCACAAGGGACACGGTAGGCTCACCGGCCAGCCGCCAGTACACGGCCCTCCGGCCTGGCGGAAACCGCGGTGGCGTGGTTGGTCCAGCTCCGCCGGGCCGGAGGGCCGTGTACTGGCGAAGCTGGCCAAGAACAGCCTACCTTGTGGCGTGTGTGGCGTTGGAATTCCCGGACGGCGCAACGCCGCCCAAACGGCTAATGGAGGAACGCCTCACGCTCCAGCAATCATTACGCTACGGACTTTTCGCTCCCTTGTCAAAGGTGGTGGTTAAGGTAGCCAATTTCAATCGGTTATCAGACAGCGCTGGCGAGCGGCGGATGTGAGTCCGCTGTTTCCGCGCTCGCCGACATCGCCGACGCCTTGCCGCAGTTCGGGAAACAGGGGGCTGACGCCCCCCGCTCGCGGAACGGCCGCGATGATCGGGGACGGAGAGGGAAGTTTTCGTACAGGCTCTGAAGCGCAGCATCGATGCCTACGCCCCACTAGCGTCGATAAAGCCCTGTTTCGCCAGCCCGTCGAGACGTGCGAAATAGGCGTCGCGGGCTTCGTCGGCGCGGTTGAACAGCAGCCGTTGTTGGCGAAGGGCCTGGGGATCATTGCCCCAGCGCAGCAACACCTGGCGTTCGTCCAGCGAAATCCGGTAGCTCAGCACGGTCTCGCCCTGACGGCGGGTTAGGGTGCGGGTTTCGGCGCGAATCAAGCGGCGGCCCTCGGCGGTTTCCCGCGCCTGTTCCAGCGCGGCCTGTTCGCGGGCGTAGCGCAGCCGGAGCGCGATCATGTGCGGGCAGGGGCCTTGCTTCAGGCCAGCACGGCGGAACTCGTGGCAGGTACAACTCGCCTTGACGGTGCGGCCCTCGCGGTCCAGGGTGAACGAGGTTTGATAGTGGCGATGGGCTTGGCGGTCCTGTACCTCGCCGTCGATGGCGGTGCCTTCCAGACCGAGATCGTGAATGCGGGTCAGTTGAACCTGATCCTCGGTCGCCAACAGCCGGTGCGCCTGTTCCTCGCGGGCATCGCGATAGCGCAACTGTTCCAATTCCAGCGGTTGGGCCAGCAGCGGCCGATGGTGGAACAAACCGCTGGCGATATCATGCACCAATGTCCCCTTGAGTAGTTCCCCCAGCAATGCCTGCCGGATGGTCTGGCGCGGCTGGCGCAGCGTTTCGGCCAAGGCGTCCAAGGTCAGCGGTTGTTCGGCTACCTGTTTGACGACCCGCTTGGCCAAGACTTCATCCTTGCCATCGCCGGGTACCAGTAGGTCGAAAGTGGCGATGCCGGCCCAGCCGCTGTCGGTCCAGCCGCTCAAGGCCAGGGTCAGGCTGGCCGATTCCAGGTCCAGCACGTAAAACGCGGGCAGGCCGGCACCCAGCAGGTAGATATCCACGGCCCTGGCGTGGGGCAGTAACCGGCCCAGCAAGCTCAAACGCTGTCGACCCCAGGTGCGCACCACTTGTGGTGCATGGCCTTGGTAGGGCGATCCGCTGGCATTCAACACTTGTTCCCAGGGTTCCAGCACCAGTCGCGGCAATTCGCCGGGCACCAGTTCGTAGCGCAAGGCGCGGGGCGCGGTTTTGGCCTTGCGTAGCCGCAAACTCAGCAGCACGTTGTAAAGATCGACCGGGGCAAGGCGGACCCGCTGAGCGGGCAGGGTCGAAGCCGCTTGCACTTGTCCGAAGGCCCGCAGCCAGCGATACGGTACTCGAACGGCCTTGGCATCGCCGGTGGTTGAGGGGTGGCCGCGCAGGAGGGTGGGCCGATACGAGCGGATGCCGCGCAACGCTTCCAGCAACGGCGGCGTGAAGCGCAGATGCGAGGTGCCCGCCGCGAAGGTCTCGGCGCGGTAGGCCTGGCCGGCTTTGAGATGCAGGCGGGCGTAGGCGGATTCGTCGCGTGAGAACGCTTCGATGGCGATACCGTTCGCGTTCACGCTGAACAGGGGGTCCAGCGGCGCTTCCTGCTGAGTCGCCTCACCGTACTTGGCGGCGAGAAAGGCTTTTTGCGCGTCCCAGACCGCCTGGTTGGCGCGCTTGCCCTGCCGTAGCAGATAAGCCAGATAATCGGCCCGGTCGTTGGCTTGGCGGCGCAGATCGCTGGTCAACACTTCGCCGAGAACCAGCAAACCATCCCGAACCAGGTCGGGTCGCCGGATTTCGGCCTCGATTTCGACCCCGGAGCGGGTGCCGTCCAGCGGCACGTCCAACAGATAGGATTCGTCGTCGCCGGCAGGGGCGGTGAATTCCCGGTAGCGGTGGATGACTTCGGCGCTGGCCATGTCGTGTCGGACCTTACGCAAGAGCTTTATTTGAGTTTGATGGTTCGCCGTGGCGGCGCGGCATTGGCAAAAATTATAGTACAAGGATGGCGAATGGTTGTTTTGCGCGATTTTGGCTTGATTTACAAGCCGCTCATCGCGGCGGATCGTCGCAAAGACCAACCATCCTTGAATAGCGATAACAAGGTTCCTTATTGTTACTATATCTTTACTCCTTAAAACCACAAGGAAAAATGCTCATGCCCGACCTTCAGTTTTATCTTCAAGGTCCACAGACCGATGTAACCGCCGCCGCGTTGGAGGCGTTCTTTACGGAAACCTTCGGCGAACGGGTCCGTCGCGAAAGTCTGCCAACTGTCAGCAGCGGGACGGAGAAAGCCATTGATCCCGTTACAGTGGCAGTGGCGGCCTTGATTCTGAACATCCCCAACGCGCTGTTGGCGACCGCGAATTTGGCCGAGCGCCTCCAGCTCAAGCAGAAAGTCGAGCGTCTGATCGCGCTGGCCCGCCGGGAGTGGCGAGAGCACGGCACGCGCATTTGGCTCCAGCGACCGAATGCGACCCCGCTGGCGCTGGACGAGATCGAACCCGCCGACGTTTTGGACGCTGCCGACAAAGCGCGAGAGCCATAACCCCTCTAACCGGCCAAGGAGTTGGACGAGGCTATGACCACCCTTTTCCGCATCGAACCAGACCGCTTGTGCCTGCGCTGCGAGCAAGTCGGCCTGGATGAATCCCGCCCGTTGACCGCCGCCGACCCATCTCAGTTTCGTGGCTGGTTGCAGGATTACCGCAACCACCTACGTGGACACGGAGAGGAGACGGCGCGTTTGCGATTGGGTCGGGAGATGTACGCCTGGCTGGACGGCGACGCCGGTTGGCTGGCCCGTTTGCGGGAAGCGGTGGAACCGCCCTGGATCGTCGAATTGCGCGCGCCGCGCGATCCCGGCGCATCGGTTCGCCTGTTTCTCCAGTTGCCTTGGGAGTTGCTGGCCGACGACCGGGGTTATCTGGCGGCGGATTTGGCGTTGCGCTACGCGCCGGTGCGGCGTCTGGGCGAACCGACTCAGCCGGCGGAGCCTTCCCCTTGTCGTTTGTCGCTCGTGTTCATGGCCGCCGCGCCCCGCGCCCCGCGTCGCTTGGATTACGAGGCCGAGGAAGCCGCCATCCTGGACGCCACGGCGAAGATTGGTCTGGATTTGACCGTGGAGGAAAGCGGTGCGCTGGAGTGGCTGGCGGCGCGCGTGGCGGAGGAAGCGCCGGTGGATGTTTTGCATCTGTCCTGTCATGGCCAGGGCGGCGCCAATCCGGCCCTGTGTCTGGAAACGGACGAAGGTGCTATCGACTCGACCAGCGTCGAGTGCCTGATCGAAGACCTATCCACCCATCGACCCCGGTTATTGTTTTTGTCGGCCTGTCACACTGCCGAAAGCGCGGAAACCGGGGATGGGACCGGGATCGTGGATTCGCTGGCCCTGGCGTTGTTGCGGGCGGGGATGCCGGCGGTGCTGGGCTGGGATGGGCCGGTGTCGGACGCGGAAGCGGCGGAATTCGCCGCGCATCTCTACCAGCAACTGTCTCGCAAGGCCGATCTGCAAGCGGCGCTCGCCGAAGCCCGTTTCGCCTTGCTGAACCCACAAGGGGTGGACCCGCTGGCGCGGTCGCGGGACTGGCATTTGGCGCGGTTGTTCCTGGGGTCGACCGGCGGCGGGCCGCTGGTCAAAGGTGATCGCGCCCGGCATCGCAAGGGCATCGAAGGCGGTCACAAGGAGTTTCTGGATGTCAAGGGGAAGCAAGTGCCGGTCGCCGGGCGCTTGGAGTTCGTCGGGCGGCGTCGGCCGCTGCAAGATGCGTTGCGCGAGTTGCGCCGGCGCGACCGTGCGGGAGTGCTGATCCACGGCATGGGCCGGCAGGGCAAATCCAGCTTGGCGGCGCGGGTGGCCAACCGGCTGCATCACCACGAGCCGGTGGTGGTGTTCGGGCGTTACGACGCGCCGGCCATTTTGGAAGCGTTTCGGCGCGCTGTCGGCGGTCGGAAAGTTCGGGACATCATCGATGCGTATCGGGATCGGATACATCAACGCCCGGAGGAACTAGCGGATTGTCTGCGGGAATTGCTGGAAGGTCCTTGCCAGCAACTGGTGAAGCAAGACGACGGTAGCGTTACCAATCGGCCCGTGCTTCTGATATTGGACGATTTGGAACGCATCCTGTGCGATCCCGGCCCCGCCGGATTGCACCGAGTGCAGCCGGAGTTAGTGCCCGTGTTGCGGGCGGTGGTGGAGGCGTTCGCCAAGGCGGATGGCGATTCCCGCTTGCTGATCACCAGCCGGTTCCGGTTTACCTTGCCCCAACAGGATGGCCGCGATTTGGCCGATGCGCTGTTTCCTTTGCACTTGCCGCCGATGGAAGCGGTGGAGAGCCGCCAGCAAGCGGCCCGGAAAGCTCGCCCCACCGGTCAGGCCAAGGCCGCGCCGGACGAAGCCCGCACCCAGCGTTGCATCGGGTTGGCGCGGGGCAATCCAGGTTTGCAAGACCGCCTGTTTTCTCTGTCCCTGCAAGATCCCGCCGCCTGCGATCAAGCCTTGGCGGCGATGGAGCATTACCTGGCGGGCCACAACCCGGATCAGGAAACGGTGTGGGCGTTTCTGGAAAATCTCGCTATCGAACGCTCGCTGGCGCTGCTCAAGCCGGGCGAACGCGAGTTGTTGCGGGTCGCAACCCTGTTCGAGTTACCCGTGCCGCTGGCGGTGCTGGACGCGCTAGCCAAGGCGTTGGCGCTGGACGCGGGCGAACCGTGCGGCATTCGATTGGTCGGCTTAGGTTTGTGGGACGTTTATCCCGACCTGGTGCGGTACGCGGAACTCGCCGCCGCCGTCAACGCCTTGGTGCGGCCTTTGGCGGGAACGCTGACCGACAACGACATTCGGGCGCTGGCCGGGGTGGCGCTGCCCGCGTTGTTTGCCGGTTGGGGCGGCGCCGACGGTGACCGTCGTCCTTATCCGGCGGATCACGAACTGGCGCGGTTGGCGGTGGTGGCCGACCAACCCCTCGGACTGGACGTGACGGCGGAACCCGCCATCCGCTGGCTGGGCGCTCAACTACGTTATTGCGATGCCGCTCAACTGGCCCGGCAGGCGGTGGCGTGTCTGGACCAGCATCAGATAGAGATTCCGTTCGCGTTGTTGCGGGTGGCCGGCGAAGCCTGCGTTCAAGTGGGCGATACGTCGGCGGCACGCGGTGCTTACCAGCAGGCGCTCGCGCGGCTGGAGGGTTTGCTGGCTCAAGGTCAAACCCCCGATACCGAAGACCATGCCTACTTGCTGGCTGTTCACAGTCGGCTATTGATCCAGGATGGCGAGCCGGATCGGGCGCTGGAGTTTCTGGAACAAGCCAAGCAACTTTTGAGCACCGACCCGCGTTTCCGGCGCGAGCACAGCATCGTGCTGGGCGACATCGCGCGGATCAAGGTTTCCAAGGGCGAGGTGGACGAGGCCCTCAAGCTGCATCAAGAAGAGCTAACGGTTTACCAAGCCTTGGGCGACCAGCGCTCGCGGGCGGTCACGCTGGGCGACATCGCGCGGATCAAGGTTTCCAAGGGCGAGGTGGACGAGGCCCTCAAGCTGCATCAAGAAATGCTGACGGTGTTCCAAGCCTTGGGCGATGTGGGTGAAAAGGCTCATACCCTGTGGTCCATCGCCCAGATCGAGATTCAGAAGAAGGACTACGAGAATGCCCTGCCGCGCTTGCTGGAGTCCTACGCCATCTTGCTCAAGCTCGGCCGGCTGGACGGCATCATCTACGTGGGTTTGGACTTGGGTCAGTTTCTCTGCGCCATCGGCGAAAAAGAACAAGGCGCAGCGGTGTTGAGTCGCTCGCGGGATGGATTTCGGAAACTCGGCCAGGAAGCGCAAGCGCGACAGGTGCAGGCGTTGCTGGATTCGCTTGCGTGACTGGGTGATCCTTTCAGAAAGCTGTTTTTAGGCAGCCTCTTAACCCCGCCGCCAGGCATGAAAGCGTTCCACCCAGGCCAGCAATTTCTGGGGCGCGTGGGCCTTCTTCCAAACGCCGGCCGCGTATTTGTTCGCTTCGGCCAGGGTCGGGTAAATGTGGATGGTGCCGAGGATTTTGTTCAGGCCGAGACCGTGGCGCATGGCCAGCACATACTCGGCCAGCAGATCGCTGGCGTGCTCGCCGACGATAGTGACTCCCAAAATCTGGTCCTTGCCCGGCGCGGTCAGCACCTTGACGAAACCGTGCGCCTCGCCGTCGGCGATGGCCCGGTCCAGGTCGTCGATGCCGTACACCGTCACCTCGTGGGCAATGCCCTTCTCCCGCGCCTCCTGCTCGTTCAAACCCACCCGCGCCACTTCGGGATCGACGAAGGTGGACCAGGGAATCACCGAATAATCGGCCTTGAACGTCTTGAACGGCCGGAACAGCGCGTTGATCGAGGCATACCACGCCTGATGAGCGGCGGTGTGGGTGAACTGGAACGGCCCGGCCACGTCGCCAGCGGCGTAAATATTGGGATAGAGCGTCTGTAAATACTCGTTGGTCTCCACGGTGCGGGCGCGGGTGAGGGGAATTCCCAGTTCCTCCAGACCGTAACCGGTGGTGTTCGCCACCCGGCCGACCGCGACCAGCACCGCGTCGAACGGAATTCGCGCGTCCTGGCCTTCGTGCTCGGCGATCAACACCTTCTCGCCGTTCTCCACCACGAACCGCTTGGCCGTGTGGTTGACCAGCACGCGGATGCCTTCCCGCCGAAACCGCTCCACGACCAACGCCGAAACCTCCGGGTCTTCCCGAATCAGAATACGCGGGGCCATTTCCACCTGCGTGACCTGGCTGCCGAAGCGGGCGAAGGTCTGGGTCAGTTCCGAACCGATGGGTCCGCCGCCCAACACCACCAGCCGTTTCGGCAATTCGCGAAGCCGCCAAACCGTGTCCGACGTGAGATAACCGACTTCCTCCAACCCCGGAATCGGCGGCACGAACGGCCGGGCGCCGGCGGCGATGACGATGGCGCGGGTGGTCAGGGTCCGCGTGCCCTCGGCGGTGGTCGCTTCCACCGTCCACGGCGAGGTGATTTTCGCCGCGCCTTCGATCACCTCCACGCCCAGTCCGGTGTAGCGTTCCACCGAATCGTGCGGCGCGACTTCCCGAATCACCCGTTGCACCCGCTCCATGACTTCGGCGAAATCGAACTCCGCCTCGGCTTTGCGGATGCCGAACTCCGAAGCGCGCCGGACGTGCGAGAGCAGTTTAGCCGAGCGGATCAGCGCCTTGGACGGCACGCAGCCGGTGTTCAAGCAATCGCCGCCCATCCGATGCTGCTCGATCAACGTCACCTTGGCCTTGACCGCCGCCGCGATGTAGGCGGTCACCAACCCCGCCGAGCCGGCGCCGATCACCACCAGATTCCGGTCGAACCGCTTCGGCTTGGGCCACTGCGCGTACACCCGCCGTGTTTTTACCACCGCCACGATTTTCCTGGCGATCCACGGAAAGACGCCCAGCAAGGCAAAGGAGATCAACAAGCCGGGTGACAGGATGCCCTGGAGCGAGTCGATCCGCGCCAGTTGGGTGCCGGCGTTCACGTAAACCACGGTCCCGGCTAACATGCCAAGCTGACTGACCCAATAAAAGGTCCAGGTTCGAATCGGCGTCAGGCCCATCGCCAGGTTGATGACGAAGAACGGAAAGATTGGAATCAACCGCAAGGTGAACAGGTAGAAGCCGCCCTCTTTTTCCATCCCCGCGTTGATCGCCTGCAACCGGTCGCCGAACCGGCCCTGCACCCAGTCGCGCAACACGAAGCGGGCGGTGAGAAAGGCCAGGGTGGCGCCAAGCGTCGAGGCGAAGGAAACGATTACCGTGCCCCAGACCAAGCCGAAAATCGCGCCTCCAACCAAGGTCAGAATCGCTGCGCCGGGCAGCAACAGGCCGGTGACCGCCACGTAAACGACGAAGAAAATTCCTGCTGTCAGGCCGGGATGCGCCACTCGGTAGGTTTCGATGGCCGCCTGCTGGGACTTGAAATAGTCCAGGCTGAAGAACCGCCCTAGGTCGAACGCGAAAAAAGCGCCCATCAGCAGGGCGAACGCCACGATTAACAGTAGCTTGCCGGTTTTCATCAAAAAAACTCCGTTTCCCGCGTATCGCGGTCGATTTGGATGCGGATTTTGTAAAAAAAACCTTGAGCGGAGAGGCCCGCGAAGCAAAACGTTGATCGTTAGGCGCGCTCACCTTCACCCGTGATAAAAATGTGATCTCCATCGTCGATAATCATCCTGGCATGATCCAAAAACGATGGAAGATTTTCATAGGTGCGAAAGTCGGTACCGAGCCGAGAACGATGGCGCGTCGCGTATTGCTGGTCGAGGACGACCGTGAAATCGCCGAACTGGTCGAACTGCACCTCCGCGACATTCACTGCGTGGCCGATATCGCCGGCGGCGGACAGGAAGCCTTGGCGCGTCTCGCCCAGCATCGCTACGATCTGATGATCCTGGATTTGATGTTGCCCGATGTGGACGGGCTGACGATCTGCCAGCGGTTGCGCGCCGGGGGCGATTACCTGCCGATTTTGATGCTGACCGCCAAGTCCTCGGAACTCGACCGTGTGCTGGGGCTGGAACTGGGCGCGGACGATTATCTGGTGAAACCGTTCAGCTTTCCGGAACTGCTCGCTCGGGTGAAGGCGTTGTTGCGGCGGGCCGAGGCCTTGGGCGGTCTGGTCGGAGCGACTCCGGACGACGCCCGCATCACGCGCGGCCCCCTCGTGATCGAAGCGAGCAAGCGCCGGGTTCTCCTGGCGGATCGGGAACTGGCGCTGACCGCCAAGGAATTCGATCTGCTTCTGCATTTCGTCCGCCAGCCCGGCCGGGTGTTCAGCCGTAGCCAATTGCTGGATCAGGTTTGGGGTTACGGCCACGAAGGCTACGAGCACACGGTCAATTCGCACATCAACCGCCTGCGCGCCAAGCTGGAGCCGAATCCGGCGGAACCGCGTTATCTGCTGACCGTCTGGGGCGTCGGCTACAAGTTCACCGAATCATGTTGAACACCCTGTACGGCAAGCTGGCCCTGGCGCTGATGGCGTTGCTGGGCGCCATCGGCCTGAGCTACGGCCTGATCAGCCACGCCCTGACCCAGCGTTATCTTCAGGAAGCGCAGCAAAGCTTCAATCGCGATCTGGCCCGCAACCTGGTCGCCGACCAGCGGTTGATCGCCGACGGTCGGCTCGACGCCAAGGCGCTGAAGGCCACCTTCGAGCGCTACATGACCATCAATCCCAGCATCGAAATCTACTGGCTGGACGCGCAAGGCACGATCCGCGCCCATTCCGCCGAGCCGGTGGCGGTCAAGCGCGACCGGGTCGCGTTGGAACCGATCCGGGCGTTCCTGGCCGGCGCCGGGTTGCCGATCTTCGGCGACGATCCGCGCAGCCACGATGCCCGCAAAAGTTTTTCGGTGACGCCCATTCCCGCGACCGAGCCGCCCGAAGGCTACTTGTATGTCGTATTGCGCGGCGAGATGTACGAATCCTTCGAGCGCCTGTATCGGGACAGCTTGCTGCTGCGGCTCAGCGCCTGGGTGTTGGCCGGTAGTTTGCTGGCCGGCTTGTTGGCCGGTCTGTTGCTGTTTCGGCTGCTGACCCGGCGGCTGCGACGGCTGGCGGCGGTGGTCGACGCCTTCCAGCACAGCGAGTTTGCGACCTGGATGCCCTATCGCGGCGCCGGCGCTCGGGGCGACGAAATCGAACAGCTCGGCCTGTATTTCGACCGGATGGCCAAGCGCCTGCAAACCTTGATCGGTACCTTGCGGGAGCGCGACACGTTGCGACGTGAACTGGTCAATCACGCTTCACACGATTTGCGCACGCCGCTGGCCGCGCTGCACGGTTATCTGGAAACGCTGCAATTGAAAGCCGACCGCTCGTCGCCCGCCGAGCGGCAGGCCTATCTCGACGCCGCCTTGCGCCACTCGCGGCGATTGAGCAGGCTGGTGGGCGATCTGTTCGAGCTGGCCAAACTCGACGCCCACGCCATTCAGCCGCGCCGCGAGCGCTTCCCCGCCGCCGAACTGTTGCAGGATATCGCCGAAAAGTACCGGATCGCCGCGCGGGAGCACCGAATCGAGATCGACCTGCGCCTGCCGTTGCCGGGGCTGTTCGTCGAGGCCGACATCGGCATGATCGAACGGCTGCTGGACAACTTGATCCTCAATGCGCTGCATCACACCCCGTCCGACGGACGGATCGCCCTCGAACTCGACGCGCGGGAAGAAATCGCCACCTTCACCGTCACCGACACGGGCCATGGCATCGCGCCCGAGGACTTGCCGTTCGTGTTCGACCGCTTCTATCGCGGGTCGAGCCGGGTGAAGGACGACGGCAACCATTTGGGGCTGGGGTTGGCCATCGCCCGCCGCATCGCCGAATTGCATGGCGGCGAACTGCGCGCGAGCAGCGAATTGGGCCGGGGCACCCGATTCACCTTCGATCTACCGGTCGGCGCATCTCGAACCGACGATTTTGGGGTCGAGGCGACGGATCAGCGATCCAAAATCGTCGTGATGGAAAAGTGAGGATTTCGTGAAGGCATCGTGAATCCGGGGCGGCATAGTACGTGCCGGGCAACCCCAGCGGTTTCCAAACCCTCACGAACCGATACGGAGAATGCGACGATGAAGCTGTTGGCCACTGTCTTGACTGCATTTTTGTTGCTGATCACCCCACTGACCGGCGCCCAGGCACAATTCGTCAGGGGTGTGATGTACGAAGTGACGATCACCAACATTACCCGAGGCTCGCTTTTCACGCCGATCCTGGTAGCTAGTCACCGCTCCGGTGTGAGCTTGTTCGCGTTGGGTCAGCCGGCCAGCGCGGAACTGGCGACGCTGGCCGAGGGCGGCAATGTCGAACCCCTGGCGCAAACGTTGCGCGCCGACAGCCGCGTGGTCGATGTCGCGAACTCCGGCGGACCGCTGGAACCGGGCCGGTCGGTTACGGTACAGGTGGCCGCGCAAGGCGCCGATCACGTCAGCCTCGCCGCGATGATCGTGCCGACCAACGACGGTTTTATCGCGCTGAACGGTGTCGAGGCTCCGCGTTCCGGCAGCGAGACTCACCGGGTACCGGGTTACGATGCGGGCTCGGAACCCAACGATGAACTTTGCGTTTCCATTCCCGGTCCGCAATGTGGTGGTGAAGGGGCCTCACCATTGGCGGGTAGCGAAAACTTCGTGCATGTGTACTCCGGGATTCACAGTATCGCCGATCTGAAAGCCGAGAAGTACGACTGGCGGAATCCTGTGGCGGTCGTCACGATCAAGAAGGCCGCGCGGTAACGGATCACGCGGGCGGCCGGCCATGGCCCGCCACCATTTCTCAGAGCCTATACGAAAATTAACAGTATGAATTTATTTGGAAAAACATCAAAAATTTCCCGACGGATCCCCTCGCCCTTTGGGAGAGGGTTAGGGTGAGGGAACGAACCCATTGAAAATAAACCCTCACCCCCCGCCCCTCTCCCAAAAAGGGCGAGGGGAGTTTTGGTATAGGCTCTCATCCACCGACGGCGCGGGGTAAGACATGAACGGGATGATCGGAGACACCGGGCGACGGCGCGGCGGTCCGTGGGCGCTTCCGGTGCTGGGCCTGGTGGCGATGGGACTGCTCCCTGCCGTCGCTTCGGCCACAAGCTGTCGGGCGCGAAGCGGACCGACCCAAGCCGCCTTGATCGAGCTGTACACCTCCGAGGGATGCAGCAGTTGTCCGCCAGCGGATCGCTGGCTGGCGGAACTAGCGGCGGAATCAACCTCAAGCGGCAAGGTCGTGCCGCTGGCCCTGCATGTGGATTACTGGGACAGTTTGGGCTGGCGCGACCGCTTCGCCCAGCCCGATTTCAGCACCCGGCAACGCGCGCTGACCGCCGCGCAGGGCAGCAAGACCGTCTTTACCCCGCAGGTGATGGTCAACGGCCGCACCACGCTGAACTGGGGCCAGGATGCGGCGTTTCGCCAGCACATCGCCGCGATCAACGCCCGCCCGGCCGAAGCGGAGCTTACCCTGGAAATCGTTCCCGCCGCTGATGCCTGGCTGACCCAGGTTCAAGGCCGGTTGCAACCTGGCGCGGCGGCCGCTCGCGCCGGCGTGTTCGTGGCTTTATACCAGGATGGTTTGAGCAGCCAAGTCACCGCCGGCGAAAACGCCGCGCGGCGACTGCGCCACGAACGGGTGACGCGGGAACTGATCGGGCCGCTATCGGTAGCGGCGGACGGCAGCTTCGCGCACCCGTATCGGTTTCGTCTGCCCGAGGACGCCCGACCTCGCGACCTTGGTGTCGCGGCGTTCGTCCAGGATCGGACCAATGGCCAAGTGTGGCAGGCGTTGGCGCTGGCCGCCTGTCCAGAGTAAGTCGAATGTAGCCCGTTCATATCCCCTGGTGGTTTCGCCCCGCATTGATGGGTTTCGTTCCTCAACCCATCCTACAACCCATTGTTTTTTCGTAGGATGGATTGAGCGTAGCGAAACCCATCGCCGCGCGGGACGGGGGGTCTGAACGCTTACAATCGAATCAGTTGGAGACTGTCACGCAGCTACTCGATCGGGGGAAGCGGCGTCGAGCGCCCCGCCGCAACTGCTGCCCTGCCCGGCGGTGCAGCCATAACAGTGATCGGCGACCTGGATGCGGGCGCCGGCCAACTCCCGATCCAGCAGCGCGGACAGGTGCGTGCGATTCGATCCATCGACGCCCAGCGGCAGCTTCAGCATCTGGTTGAAATCGCAATCGTAGACGTAACCCTGCCAGTCCACGGAGACGAGGTTCCGACACATCACCGCTTCCAGGTTCTCGTCCCGGTGGGCGGATTTGAGCAGGTCCATGTAGGGCTTGAACTGGCCCTTGGAAAGCAGTTGGCTGCCGAACCGCTGAATCGGCATATTGGTCAGGGCCAGCAGGCGATTGAAGACAATGCCATGGCGAACGGCCAATTCCCGTTTGTAGGCCGCTTCCAGGCCGGTTTGATCGGGCGGCAGGAACGGGCCGACCGGATTGTAGACCAGGTTCAGCGTCAGACCGCCGCCAGGCTGGCCGTAACCCAGGGCGTTGAGTTGGCGCAAGCCGGCGAGGCTGGATTCGAACACGCCCTTGCCCCGCTGCTGGTCGACGTTCT
>JAXMFY010000006.1:0-127989 GCA_046347555.1 Candidatus Competibacteraceae bacterium
ACTGCGGATCGTCGGCACGCAGGGGCGGGTGGTTTTGAAATTCACCTCGGCGGTCGAGCCGATGGGCTTGTAACGATTCAGCCGGGGCAACAACGGCGGTTCGCCGCTGGCCGCGTCCGGTTCGATGGCGGCGGTCAGGCGCTCGACGATGCGACGCACGTAGATTTCCAGGCCCAGTTCGCAGGGATGGCAACCCCGGAAATCCACCTTGCGGGCGATGTACTCGTCCACGATGCGGTAGACCTGCGGAAACAGTTGGTGGCGGCCTTGCAGCTTGAGCTTCGGCGTCGCGCCTTCGATGCCTTCGCTCAGCGCGGCGGTCACCAGCCGGGCGATTTCGAACTGGATGGTTTGCGGGTGGTTGTTGGCGTAATAGGCTTCCCGATCCTGGGTCGCGGTGTCGAACCCGCCCGCCACGGACGGGGCACCGAGTTGATAGCCCACTTGCGGCTTGACGAAAACCGCCGTGGGTGTCGCGTCGGGCGCCAGCACCAGCTTCTCGATACTCGCGACATCGGCCCGGATCGCGTTCTGGCGCAAGGCGAAGGCGTAACCTTCGACGATGGGAAAGCGGATTTCGTAATGCCGGCGGGCGTCGTCGGCGTGGACGTGGTTCTTGGGTTTGTCTTCCGGCGCGGCGGCGGACGTGGAGCGGCCCCGAAACGGAATCACCGAAAACGGCACGCCGTAGATGTCCACGTACTCCTCGGTCAGCAAGCCGGTGGCGGGATCGACCGCGTAATCCATCCGCCGCAAGCCGCGCCCGACCACCTGCTCGCACAGCAACTGGCTGCCGAAGGCGCGCAAGCCCAGAATGTGGGTGACGTTGCTGGCGTCCCAGCCCTCGGTGAGCATCTGCACCGACACCACGCAGCGCACCTGTTCCCCCGGCTGGCCCGGTTTGCCGACCGTATCCACGATCCGCCGCAGCGTTTCCGCTGCGTCCTGGCGGGAGGTTTTGGCGTCTTCCGTTTCGGCCTCGGCCAGCAGCTTGGAATCGATGCGCAGCGTCGGGCGGAAATTCTCGCGGTTGGCGAACAGTTCGGGGAACAGTTGGCCGGTTCCAAATACCGTTCGGGTCTTGGCTTTCTTTTCCCTCACCCCTAACCCCTCTCCCAAAGGGAGAGGGGGATCAATGAGTGCCTCGGCGTCGTTCTGGTCGAAGATTTCCACCGTCTCCTCGCCGGAAATGTTCCGGTAGAACAATTCGGCGATGGCGGTGTTGTCAGCGACGACGATTAGGACCGGCGGAATCTGTTCCTGCCCCGGCTTGGCGGCTTGCAGGTATTCGAAGCGCTCCCTCCACTGGCTCGCCAGTGTGATCAGCGCGGCTTGCGCCTCGCGCCACACCGCGTCGGGCTTGGGCTTGCCGCCCGGCAGCTTTTCGCCCGGCTGGAGGCCGGCGACGATAGCTTGCCACAGCCGGAAGAATTTTGGCTCGGGCCGACCGGTGGTGTCGGAAACCGGCAAGCGGGGAATTTTGACGATGCCCGATTCGATGGCGTCCACCAGTCCGAAATCGGCGACCAGCCACGGGAAGGGCGAGCCTTCGATGGCGCCGCTGCCGGCCAGATAGAACGGCGTGGCGGACAGATCGACCACGAACCGGATGCCGCACGCCCGGTTGATCCGATCCAGCCCGGCGATCCAGACGGTGGCTTCCTCGCGCTCGGCTTTTTCCTCGGCGGACAGCTTCTCGTTTCCCGCCAGCAGCTTCGGGCGATAGGCGTGGTGCGCTTCGTCGTTCATCACCATGATCGGTGCGCGGTCGTACAAATCGCCCAGCACCCGCCGGGCGAAGGCGTCGGCGCTCTCTTCGCCCTTGTCCACCACGGCGTAGCTCTTGCCGCTTTCGACGTGCGGGCCTTCCGGGGCGAACTTGTGCCAGTTGCCGATCAAGACCCTGCCCTTCTTCAATTCCGGCACGAGCGACGTGGGCACCAAGTCGAAGGTCTGGTAGTAGCTGTCCTCGCGGTCGGTGCGCAACACCTGCAAGCGTTCGTAAATGGTCAGATTGGGGCAGACCACCAGCGCGGCGTTGGGAAAACGCTCGTCGCCGGGCGCGCGGCCCCGGTTGCAGAACGCCCAGGCGATCAGCATCGCCATGACCACGGTTTTGCCGCTGCCGGTCGCCATCTTGCAGCCATAGCGGCGCAGCGGCGGCAAGCCGGCTTCGTTCGGCTGGTCCACCAGCGTCGGGAATACTTTCGGTTCCCGCTCCCGCACGAACGAGGGTTTGCCGCCTTCGGTCAGCGCTCGGAAATCGTCTGGCGACAGTTTGGGCTTGAAGCCGGGATTCTTGCCGGCGGCGAGGATTTCGTTGAGGTAGATGACCGTTTCCACCGCTTCGCGCTGGCAGAAGAACAGGCGGCGGGGCCGGTCGGCGCAGGACCAGTGCGCCAGCAGTTGCCGGGTGACGGGCGTGGCGTTGCGGTAGTTCGTCTCGCGCCAGCGTTTCGCGTCCTCACGCAGCAGATTCACCAGCGGCAGATCGTCGCGCTCTTCTTCGACCAACCAATCCAGTTGCGCCGAGCCGGTGCGCTGGGTTTTGTACCAGTAGAACGCCGGGCGGCGGCCGGCTTCCTGGCGCGCATCGCCGGTTTGCCTGTCGTCGTAGACCCAGTGCCGGTCGGGCTCCGCGAACGGGCTGCACAGGATCGGTTTGGCGACCGGCTGGATGGGGATTTCGGTTTGTTCGGCCAGCGGTAAAGGTTTTCTCGCCATCATTCCCCCGCTTGGGTTAGCACGTCGCGAACCAGCGATTCCGATAGCCAGATATTCTAATGATCAGAGCTTTTACCAAGTGCATTCGCCACATCCTCGGCCAATTCTTCGGGAGGAGTCTGAATCGGCGAAACACCATAGCGGTGTAAACTCAGGATGAATTCCACCCGTTCCATCCCCGCCAATCGGGCTGCATAGCCCGAAGACAATTTACCCATCTCGAACAGTTTCGCCGCCATAGCCATTCGAGCTTCCTGCTCGAATTCGCTGCGGCTCATTTGCATGGCGTCCGGCAGCAAATCCGGGTATTCGACGATCATTTGCATGGTTTAACCTCCACTTCGGTATTGTCCAGGCTCATCCAACCGATGCACCCGCATGACTTCGTTGCCGCGCGGGTCGATGGCTCACGCCGCCGCAGCGATGGGCCGGGTCATATCGCCCCGTCCGGCGAGCAGCCCCGCCACGGAAATATCCTCGTCCAACTCATCCCAGTGCAAACCCTGGCCACCACCGCTGATTTCAAACCGAAGCCTTTGCTCCGAAGATGCGCGCAGCAGGCGAGGAAACCAAGCCAGCGGTACGCCGATAACGCGCCCGTCGGCTAACTGAACCCACATCGTATCTTCCTCAAATTTAAGTGAGGTGGCCAAAGTGTTCATTCCAGGTCTTCTCGATCAATTTGCGTTGCTTTTCGACAATGTCGGCCAATTCGCGCAGGGTGGAAGCGTCAAAACCGTAGCTGTCGGCCAATCTGACTTCGGGCCGCAGCCAAAACTTGGCGCTGGCGCTGCCCTGACGAACGTGAACGTGGGGCGGCTCCGGTGGCGTTCCTTCGTTCGAATAGAAGAAAAAGCGAAAGCTTTTGTAGCGGAAAACCACCGGCATCAGTATCGCCCTCCCGCTTCATCCAACCGATGCACCCGCATGACTTCGTTGCCGCGCGGGTCGATGACCTTGACCGCCACCCGGCGATTTTTACCGGCGGCGAAGGGCAACGACACGGCGCCGGACAGGGCGGCGAAGGCGGATTCGTCCACCACGGTCTTGAGGGCACGAGCGAGTTTGTCCCAGGCGCTTTTGTCGGGGAAGAAGGCTTGGGTGATGCAGAAGGTCCGGCCGTCGTAGTCGGAATCGACGAACCAGGCCGCGACCTTATCGATGCGGGTGGCGAGAATGGCGTTATCCACCGGGTTATAAATGTCCACGCCTTCCAGGGTGACGGTGAACAGCCCGTCGGGGGTTTGCTCAATCCGGGTGCGCGGGCTGCCGAACACGGTGAACAGTTGGGCGTTGGGCGTGTCCTTCAGCAGCCCGCCCATGTTCACGTCGGGGCGAATGTGGGCGAGGTGGCAACGTACTTGAGGATTGGGGTCGTCCTGCACCAGCGCCTGCGCCGCCGCGTCGAAGGAAAAGCCGGCGACGACCAAATCTTCGTACACCCGCCGACGATGGGCTTGGGTCAGGGCGTTTTCCACCTGCCAGGCCGTGACGGGACCGAATTCCGGGCCGATGGTGACGGCGACCTGGCGCGGCGGGCCACCGTCATTGGACCATTCACCCTCGGCGTGCAGGAAGTCCTCGCCGATGGGCGACAAGCGGGCGAACGCGGCGGTTTTGTTGTTGGGGAAACGCACGCCGTCCTGCGCCAGCAGGCGAATCATGCGGTCGAGAAAGGCTTCGGCGTTCTTCGGCGCGTCGGCCGTGTCGAACCCTTCCAATTCATCCGCCACGCCTTCGATGGGCGAATCATCGTGCGGATTTTGCTCGGCGGGCATCACCGCTTCCACGGTGAACGGGCCGGACACCCGCGTCACGTTGCGGCGGATGCGCGGTTTGTCCACCAGTTCTTCGTTGTCGGCATTGGCGGCGATGGCGGCGTTGACTGCGTCCATCTTGGCCCGCCACGCGGCGCGGTAATCGGTCAACGCGGTTTGCAATGCCTCCGGCCAGTCGGGATCGGCGTCGAATGGCACTTCCCATTCGTACCAGCCGACAAAGCAAACATCGACGGTCAATTTGATCTTGGGATCGCGGTGGGCGGGCGGCAGCAACCAGCGGCGGCGGTCGGCTTCGGTGACAGCTTTCTTGCCTTCGGTTTTTTCCTTGGTGGCGAGTTTGGCGACGAGTTTTGTTCGTAGTCCCTCACCCCGCGCTCCGCGCTCCCCTCTCCCAGCGGGAGAGGGGTCGGGGGTGAGGGTATCCACCAGCGCTGCGTTCAGCGCCGCCAGTTTTTCGTCGAGAATCGGCTGATGCTTGGCGAAAATGGGATCGAGCGCGGCGTTCTGGGCGATGGATTTGAGGGTGATGTGCGGGACGGTTTCGCAATCCAGCGTAAATTTTCCCTCACCCCCAACCCCTCTCCCGCTGGGAGAGGGGAGCGCAGCGCCCTCACCCCCAACCCCTCTCCCGCTGGGAGAGGGGAGCGCAGCGCCCTCACCCCCAACCCCTCTCCCGCTGGGAGAGGGGAGCGCGGAGCGCGGGGTGAGGGTGCAATCTGCCAACCACGCCCCGTTGGAATTGCGCCGCAAATCCTCCTCGTTCACGGGCCGCAACTGGTAGTAATCGAACTTGGCGGTGATGAGCCGCTGGCGGGCCAGCGCCAGTGCGACGCGGGAGGTGTCGATGGTGATCCAGCGCCGGCCCCACTGCTCGGCGACGTAGGCGGTGGTGCCGGAACCGCAGGTAGGGTCCAGCACTAAATCGCCGGGATCGGTGGTCATCAGGAGGCAGCGTTCGATGACCTTTGGGTTAGTCTGGACGACGTAAAGCCGATCAGGCGCTCCACCCACGTCAGTCCAAATCGAGTGCAAGGCGTAAGCCGGAAAATCATCGAGAAACCGCACAAAACGAAATGCCGAATCCTGAGCGATTACACGCTCGGCTCCAATCAAACGATTCATTCCCTGCTCATTAGTTTTCCAGCGATTTTTTTCATTCGGCGTAAACATCTTGCCTTCGCAAGTCACTGGAAACCAGCACGCCGCGCCTTCTCCTTTCGCGCGACCCATGCTGGCGGAGGTAAGATCACCGGCTGTAAACAGCTTCGCACTTTTGGGCAGCGCATCGCCTGCCGAAATATTGCGTCTTTCGCCTATTTCCAGCAGCGCGGATTTGTAATGCTCTGCCCCCCTCTCGCCAGCTTCCTTGGTGCGATAAAGTGTTTGGTACTTGGTTTTTTCAGCGTCCTTTCCATACCAGAGCACATAATCTGCAACGACAGGTAAATAAACATTCGTAGCCGAAGTCGTTTTTTGGAATTGGATAACGGCAATATAGTTTTCGGGCCCAAACACCTCATCCATCACGCACCGCACCCGATGCAAATTCTCGTCGGAAATCTGCACGAAGATGGAGCCGGAATCGGCCAGCAACTCCTTCGCCACCATCAGCCGGTCGCGCAGATAAGCCAGATAGGAATGCACGCCCAGCGTCCAGGTATCGCGGTACGCCTTCACCATTTCCGGCTCGCGGGTCAAGTCGGATTCCTTGTCCTTCACGTCCCGCTTGCTGACTTCCGGCTGAAAATTCGAGGCGAACTTGATCCCGTAAGGCGGATCGACGTAGATCATCTGCACCCGTCCGGCCAACTCCTCCCGCCGGGCCAGCGACGCCATCACTTGCAGGGAATCGCCCAGAATCATCCGGTTCGCCCAATCGATGTCGTGCTGATAAAATTGGACGGCCTCCCGATAGCTCAACTGCGGATCGGCGAACAAATCGCGCTGCACGTCCTGCCGGGCCGCCACCTTGACGATGGCCTGCGCGGCGATGCGCTCGTGAATGTGCAGTGCCACCAGCTCCACTTCAAAAGACCGCTGCTCCCGCTTGCCCGCCCACTCCAACCACGGCTGCCGATCCCGCAGCGCCTCGGCCAACAAGCGGGCTTCCAGCTCGGTCAACGCTCGCCGCCGCGCCGTTTCCAGCAGTTCCGGCAAGCGGTCCGCCACCCCGCTGGCGTCGAAGCGCAACGACGGCGGCCGGTGCGGATCGTAGTCGTAGCGAATGCGCCTCGGCTCCGCCAGCTTGCCCTGCGCCGCCAAACCCGCCGGCGGGATGTTCTTGCGCGCCGCGTCGAACCGATAATCGGCGACGGGTTGGGAGGGTTCGGACGGCGGGGTTACGGTTTTCCTTGCGCGTGGGGGCATTGGTTTTTTCCTCAACGAACGAATTGAATCGTCACCCCAACATGCAGTTGAGTCCAAATGCGATCCGCAGTGATTGCCGGAATATTTCGGGACAGCGCCAACGCCAGACAAGCGCGGTCGCCCAACGATAGACCCAGTGGCTGCGTCGCCGGAATGAGTGAAGCGGCCAAAACCGCATCCTCGGCGGTAAAAGGCGCAATCTCGATAGTCGTCGAGGTCAGCTTTTGCAACACCTGATGGGCGTCATGTCCATCGCGGACAAATCGGCCAATCACTTCAGCCAGATTGACCGTCGACAAACAAGCGGCGTCCAGCATGGCGCCAACCTGTTCATGGCCGGGTTCACGAAAAAGAAATGCGAGTAGCGCCGAAGCATCCAGAGCCATCATTCCCGAACATTCTCCCGACGGCGTTCGGCCAATAACTCCTCGACAACTTGCCGAGGTTTGCTAGCGCCATAAAGGGAATCCACCCAATCCTGCAACGTAATGGCGGATTGTCGATCTTCATCCGCGAGATAGGTCGTCAAAATAGCGCACGCCTCCGCCTCGATGCTGAGTCCGTGAAGCGCCGCACGTTCGCGCAAACGCGCTTGCACGACATCGGGCAAGCCGTGAATGCTGAGTACAGCCATCTGCTTTCCTCCTCATCATTGCAACCTTGGCAAGGAATTATACCAACCAAATCAACGTCGCCATCCGCCCGGTGCGACTCTCGCGGCGATAGGAAAAAAATCGCTCGGGTTCGCCGAACGTGCAGAATTCTCCGCCGTAAACCGCCGACACACCCAAACCCCGCAACTGTCGCCGTGCCAGCTCGTAAATATCCGCCAGCCAGCGACCCGCCGGCGAGGGCCGAAAACAAGCGACATTGCCTCCGTCCAGTTCCAGAAACACGGCGCGCACTTCGTCCCCCACCTCGAAGGCATCGGGACCAATCGCCGGCCCCAGCCAGGCCAGCAACTCCATCGGCGGCACGTTCAGTTGGGCCACGGTCGCGGCGATCACCCCCTCGGCCAGTCCGCGCCAACCGGCATGAGCCGCCGCGACCACCGTGCCGGCGCGGTCGCACAACAAGATCGGGAGGCAATCGGCGGTCATCACCACGCAGGGCCGGCCCAGTTGGCGGGTCCAGGCGGCATCGGCGACGACCGGCTCGCGAACCGTCTCGGCGGCCACTACCCGGCTACCGTGAACCTGTTGCAACCAGGCCGGTTCGGCGGGATAGCCGGCCACCGCCGCCAACCGCCGCCGGTTTTCCGCGACGCGGGCTGGGTCGTCGCCGACGTGATCGGCCAGATTCAGGCTGTCGTAGGGCGGCGGACTGACGCCGTCATGGCGTGTCGTGCTCGCCGCACGCACTCGCGCGGGCGCCGGCCAGTCGGGGATAATGATACCATTTCCTGTTAGGTTTTGTTTTTTCATGGGTCAAAAACTGTTCCATTCGTCATACCCGCGAAAGCGGGTATCCAGTTGTTCGGTGGCTGACTGGATTCCCGCCTTCGCGGGAATGACGAAAATCTATTCAGAATTAGTATGAGATGTAACCGTTCAACCCCCCCACCCCAATCCTCCCCCAGGGGGGAGGGAGCTTTGGCGGAACCGTCGGTTACGGTCTCCCCCTCCCCCGCGCGGGAGGGGGTTGGGGGGAGGGGGAAAAGTCTGCTGCGCCATTCACTCATGCCAGCCCTCCGCGTCTTCGTTCAATACCGCCAGCAGTTCCGCCAGATCGGCGGGAATTTCCGCCCGCCATTCCAGCCGCTCGCCTGTGACGGGATGGGTCAGGGCCAGCCGCTCGGCGTGCAACGCCTGCCGACGAAAGTTTTGAATGACCTTGATGCAGCCCGAGGCGGCGTCCGGCGGCAATCGCGGCCGTCCCCCGTACACCGGATCGCCCAGCAGCGGAAAACGGACGTGCGCCATGTGAACCCGAATCTGATGGGTGCGGCCGGTTTCCAGCTTGACCCGCAACAACGCATGGGCGCGAAAGCGGCGCATCACCCGATAATGCGTCACCGCCGGCTTGCCGCCGGGCGTGACCGCCATCCGTTGCCGATCCACCGGATGACGGCCGACGGGCGCATCCACCGCTCCACCCGCCACCGGCACGCCGTTGACCACCGCCAGATACTCCCGCTCGATGCGCCGCGCCTGCAACTGTTCGACCAGCGCGGTATGCGCACGCAGGCTGCGCGCCACCACCAGCAGGCCGGTCGTGTCCTTGTCCAGCCGATGCACCAGCCCGGCGCGCGGCAACGTCGCCAGTTCCGGCGCGTGGTGCAGCAGCGCGTTGACCAGGGTGCCGTCGCGATTGCCAGCGGCGGGATGCGCCACCAGTCCGGCCGGCTTGTCGAGGACCAGCAGATCGGCGTCTTCGTAGCGGATGTCCAGCGGAATGTCTTGGGCAGTCGCGGCGGTTTCCGTCTCCAAAACCAGTTCGCCGCTGACCAGTTCGCCGCCGGCGACCGCATCGCGTGGTCGCCAAACGCGACCGTTCACCCGCAACTGGCCGGCTTTCAGCCATTGCTGCAAGCGACTGCGGGAATAGGCCGGCAATAACTCCGCCAGCGCCTGATCGAGCCGCATCCCGGCATGGTCAACGGGTATTCGACAGTCGATCCGCTCGGTCGGCGGCATGGTGGCTTTTACCATCTCCGGGTTTATACTGGAATTCATCACTCATTCTACTCGCGACCATCGCCGTCCCATGTCCTTATCCATGCGCCGCCTATTAAAACTGTTCTTCACTGGCCCGTTCCTGATCGCCTTGCTGGTCGGCTGCTCCCTGCTGCCGGAGCAAATCGACGAAACCAAGGGCTGGTCGGCCCAGCGCCTTTACAGCGAGGCCAAAAGCGCCATCAACGATGGCAATTACAAGACCGCCCTCCAATATCTGGACAAGATTCAAGCCCGCTATCCGTTCGGCCGCTACGCCCAGCAGGCCCAGTTGGACACGATCTATGTCCAGTACAAGGATAACGAGCCGGACGCCGCCCTGGCCGCCGCTGATCGCTTTATCAAGGCCAATCCACGGCATCCCTACGTGGACTACGCCTACTACATGAAGGGGCTGGTGAACTTTCAGCGCAGCGACACGTTCATCGACCGGTTGGCGCCCAACGACCGTTCCAAGACCGATACCGCGACCGCCCGGCAATCCTACAACGACTTTTCCGAACTGACGCGGAAATTCCCCAACAGCAAATACGCCGAGGACGCCCGCCAACGAATGTTGTACCTGCACAATAGCCTGGCGGCTTACGAGGTCAACGTCGCTAGCTTCTATATGCGACGCGGCGCCTATGTCGCGGCCGCCAATCGCGCTAAATACGTGCTGGAAACCTATGGCCGCACCCCGGCGGTGGAAGACGCGCTCGGCATCATGACCGAGGCCTATGTCAAGATGGGGATGCCGCGACTGGCCGCCGACAGTCTGCGGGTGCTGGAACGTAACTATCCGCAATCCCCGGAGTTGCCCAAGCTGAGCGCGCTGGTCAAAAGCGCTGGCTGAGTTGTCAGACCCCTCTCCTTCTGGGAGAGAGGGAGTATTCCCCGCTCGATCATCCGAGGGCCGAGTCATGTGGGATTTTTTTGAAACTGTCCGCCATCGTCATTCCATCCGCAAATACCAGCCGGACATGCCGGTCGAGGCCGAAAAACTGCACGCCATTCTGGAAATGGCCTGCGCGGCGCCATCGGCGGGCGACTTGCAGTCCTATCGCATCCTCGTGGTGCGCGACCTGGCCGAACGCCAGGCGCTGGTCCACGCCGCCCACCACCAGACCTTTATCGCCGAGGCTCCGGTGTGCCTGGCGTTCTGCGCCGATCCAGCCCGTTCGGCCGCCGCGTTCGGCGAGCGCGGCGCCAGCCTGTACGCCGTGCAGGACGCCACCATCGCCGCCGCCTATGCTCAATTGGCCATCGTCGCCGCCGGCATGGGCTCCACCTGGGTTGGCTATTTTGAGGAAGACCAGGTGCGCGCGGCGTTGGGCCTGGAGCCGGGCCTGGTTCCCATCGCGCTCATGAGTCTGGGCTATCCGGCGGAATTGCCCGCGCCCAGTTCGCGCCGACGGCTGGGTGATGTGGTGGCGTGGCGGTGAACCCCTGGCCGCGCCAGGCCAACCGACGTTTCAATCCAACCCTCTCACAAGACGCTGAGGACGCACGATGAAGGCGAACAACATCCTGGAAACGATTGGCAACACTCCCGCGGTCCGCGTCAACCGGCTGTTCGCCGACCGCAAGGTCGAGGTTTGGATAAAGCTGGAGCGGGCCAATCCCGGCGGCAGCATCAAGGACCGCATCGGTCTGTCGATGATCGAGGACGCCGAACGGCGCGGCCTGCTCACACCCGATAGCGTGATCGTTGAACCCACCTCGGGCAATACAGGCATTGGCTTGGCCATGGTGGCGGCGGTCAAGGGTTACCGGCTGATTCTGACCATGCCGGAGTCCATGTCGCTGGAGCGGCGGCGCTATCTGGCGGCGCTGGGCGCGGAACTGGTGCTCACGCCCAAGGAAAAGGGAATGCCCGGCGCAATCGAAAAGGCCCAGGAACTGCTGCGGGAAATTCCCGGCGCCTGGATGCCGCAGCAGTTCGAAAACCCGGCCAACGTCGAAATCCACCGCCGCACCACCGCCCAGGAAATCCTCGGCGATTTTCCCGACGGGCTGGATTATCTGATCACCGGCGTGGGCACGGGCGGCCACATCACCGGCTGCGCCGAGGTGTTAAAGGAAAAATTCCCGAATCTCAAAGTATTCGCGGTCGAACCGACCGCCTCGCCGGTGCTGAGCGGCGGTCAGCGCGGCCCCCATCCGATTCAGGGGATCGGCGCCGGGTTCGTGCCCAAGGTGTTGAACACGGCCATCCTGGATGGCATCACGCAGGTTACCCATGAGGATGCGTTCAAATTCGCGGTGCGGTGCGTCAAGGAGGAAGGCATTTTCATCGGCATTTCCTCCGGCGCGTCGCTGGCGGCGGTGGCCCAAAAACTGCCGGACATCCCCGACGGCAGCCGGATATTGACCTTCTGCTACGATACCGGCGAGCGCTACCTGTCGGTGGCCGGGCTGTTTGAATGAGAAAATTCTCCCCTACTCGCTAACGGAAAAGAGCGGTTGGGGGTTTGGGCAGCCGAATGGAAATCTCCGGGCCCTCCCCCAACGCTGCCCCAGGCAAAGCAGCAATCACCCCTTGGCCAGATGGGCGCGGATGAACTCATATTCCGCCTGGGTGCTCTTTTCGGCGTCACTCCCCACGAAATCGGCCAACTTGCCGCCGATCAGCGGAATCCCGCAGTTGACTTCCAGCTTCACGTCGTTGACGCAGCCATCGCCCTGGGTCCGCAACTCCATGACGCCCTTGACGGTGACCGGCACACCCGCGATATCGACCGCGAACTGGCAACGGTAGGGGCCGCCGGCTTTTCCCTCCCACGTTTCGCTCTGGACAATCGTGTTCCAGGGGTTGAGGAACTTCTTCAGCAACGCCGGCACGTCGGCTGGCACCTCCCGCTTGATCTTGACGCTATAGCGGCCCTCGCTCCCGGCGCATTCCAACACCTCAACATTGCGCGCCCCGATTCCCTCATATTTGACCTTCATGAAATCGGGGTCGTGAAACAAGCCGAAAACCGTATCCACATCCTTGGCGTACTGATGCAGTGCTTTGATCTTCATGGATTCTCCTCAATGGGTGGCAAACTGAAAGCCGCAAGAAACTCAACTGACCGACTGTGGGGGCGGGCATGACCGTGATAGCCGGAACGAAGCACGGACCGACCCGATCCTCAACCGGATTACCTTAAAAATAGCTGATCCTTTACCGCTTCCTCGTCGGCGAGCATACCGACAGCCACGCCGATCCGCTGGCATGTTTTTGCGATTCGCGTGTCCGCCGTCGTTTTCTACTCCGGCATGAATTCCTGCAACAGATCGTTCAGAAACCGCAGCCCCAACTCGGTCGGCCGCAACCGACCGGCATCCGGCACCATCAGCCCCCGTTCCCGCGCCCGATCCAACCCAGGTTCCAGCGCGGTCAGCGGTAAACCCGTCCGCTCGGTAAACAACTCGGCGGGAACGCCCTCGACCAACCGCAGCGCGTTCATCAAAAACTCCACCGGCAAATCGGTCTGGTCAATCGGCGCGTCGCCGCCGATGCGGGCCGGCGTTCCCGCCGCCGCCAGATAATCGCGCGGGTGCTTGCGCTTCCACAGCCGATGAATCCGCCCGGTGGCGGGATTGGTGAGCTTGCCGTGCGCGCCGGCGCCGATGCCGAGATAGTCGCCAAACTCCCAGTAGTTCAGGTTGTGCCAGCAACGCCGGTTCGCCTGCGTGTAAGCCGACACCTCGTACCGCTCGTAGCCATGCCGCGCCAGTTCCGCCTGGGCGCGTTGCTGGATATCGTCGGTCGTCTCGTCGTCCGGCAAGAGAGGCGGCGACCGGTCAAACGCTGTGTTCGGTTCGATGGTGAGCTGGTAATGGGAGAGATGCGCCGGTTGCAGGGCCACGGCGTCGGCGATGTCGGCCAGCGCCCGCGCGACCGTCTGTCCCGGCAGGCCAAACATCAGGTCCAGATTGAAATTGTCCAATCCGGCGGCGTGCGCGGCTTCAGCGGCGGCGAGCGCCGCGCGACGGTCGTGAATCCGCCCCAACCGTCGCAACTGCTCGTCATCGAAGCTTTGCACGCCAATGGAAAGCCGGGTAACGCCGACGGCCCGGAATTCGGCGAATTTTCCCCGCTCCACCGCGCCCGGATTGGCCTCCAGGGTGAATTCCGCGTCCGGGCGCAGCGGCAGTCGGGCGCGCAGACCTGTCACCAGACGCTCTAACGCCTCGGGAGAAAACAGGCTGGGCGTGCCGCCACCGATAAATACGCTTTCGATGCCCCGCGCTCCGGCGCGCGGCAAATCCTGCTCCAGATCCGCCAGCAGCGCATCCACATAGGTCGATTCGGGGATCGAACCGCGCGCTTCGTGGGAATTGAAGTCGCAATAAGGGCACTTGCGAACGCACCAGGGAAAGTGGACATACAGGGCCAGCGAGATTGAGCGGGTCTTCATGAACCTGCGCGCCATGACTTTTCGAGCCGGGCGACTTATGGGCCTTGAGCTCTCGACCCGGCCGGAAATCAGGAATAAATATTATTAAATCAATGAGTTGAATTCGCTCGCAACACCGGCCCGGCGAAATCCATGGGGATGTTCATGCGATCGTAAAAATTATCCGACCAGCACGAATCAACCTAAAAACTTCGACTATCATTTAAACAATAGCCCTAACAGTCGTCAAAATAGCTTGTGGGGGATAGAAAACATGTTTCCAAACCAAATCCCTATTAAAACCACCAAGGGGTTACAAGAAGTCGGAAGCCGGACGTATGGGTTGTCACCCACAATGCGCCGAATCCTGATTATGGTCAACGGCCATTCCACGGTGGCGGAGTTGATCAAAAAACTTGTAGGGTTCGGGGATATCCAAACAATATTAGCCCAGCTGGAAATCGATGGTTTCATTGCGCCCAATCCGGCTCTCAACCCACCGCCCGAAACCTCCCAACGCCTGATCCCCGAAACCTCCCGACGCCCCGTCGAAACTGCCCGACAGCCCATCGAAACCTCTCAGCGGCCTACCACCGCCGCTCCACCGCCCCATGGTCCTCAACCGGAATTCAACATGGAAAAGGCCAAGGGATTCATTCGCTTCATTCTGCTGGGTGCGATGGGGCCCAGCGCCGAGCGCCGCATCAACCGCATCGAGGCGACCACCACACCCGAAGAATTGCGTGTCGAGCTTGACGCCATTCACGATATGCTGCCCAAGGTGCTTTCCAAGAAAGACGCTCAGCAAGCCTGGCACCAACTGGAGCCGATCATGGCTTCACTCCATGCGCCGTTACCCTGATTATCCTCACCAGGCAGCGGCATCCCGCAACTGCTCACACAAGAGCGCAAGCGCCCGGCCACGGTGGCTCAGGCGGTTTTTATCGGTGGGGTCCATCTCGGCGGCGGTTCGTTGGACGCCGGGCACGAAGAAAACCGGGTCATAGCCAAAACCGTTCGCGCCGCGCGGTTCGGTCAGAATGACCCCCTCCCAGCTTCCCTGGCAGATCAACGGCGTCGGATCGGCGGGGTGGCGCAACCACGCCAGCACGCAGACGAAGCGGGCGGTGCGTCGTTCCAGCGGAACCCCGCGCAATTCGACCAGCAGTTTGTCAATATTGGCCTGGTCGCCGGCGTCGGGGCCCGCGTAACGGGCGGAACGAATACCCGGGGCGCTGCCCAGCGCGTCCACCACCAGTCCGGAATCGTCGGCCAGGGCGGGCAATCCAGTATGCGCCGCGGCGTTACGGGCTTTGAGCAGCGCGTTCTCGATGAAAGTCAGTCCGGTTTCCTCGGCTTCCGGGACGTTGAAGGCGGATTGCGGCGCGATTTCCAACCCAAGTCCCGCCAGCACGGCGGCGAACTCTCGAACCTTGCCGGCGTTGCCGGTCGCCAACACGATCTTGCGCACGGTCTTAACCCGGCAGGCCCAGCGTTTCCCGCTGCCTGCGCAACAGGTGCTCGATCCCGATCCGGGCCAAATCCAGCATCGCCAGCAACTCCTCCCGACGGAAGGCGTGGCCCTCGGCGGTACCCTGAAGTTCGACGAAGGCGCCCGCGTCGTTCATCACCACGTTCATGTCGGTTTCCGCCTCGGAATCCTCGGCGTAATCCAGATCCAGCACCGGCACGCCCTGGTAGATGCCAACCGACACCGAAGCCACCTGGCCATGCAGCGGGTTTTTCCTGACCAGTTTCCGGCCGATCAGATAGCGCACCGCATCGGCCAACGCCACGAAGCCGCCGGTGATGGCGGCGGTGCGGGTGCCGCCGTCGGCTTGAATCACATCGCAATCCACGGTGATGGTGCGCTCGCCCAGCGCGTCCAGGTCCATGACCGAACGCAGCGCCCGCCCGATCAGCCTCTGGATTTCCATGGTCCGGCCTTCCTGACGACCGCGACTGGCCTCGCGGCCCGAGCGGGTGTGGGTGGCGCGTGGCAACATGCCGTATTCCGCCGTGACCCAACCCCGCCCCTTGCCTTTCAGAAACGGAGGCACCCGCTCCTCGACGCTGGCGGTGCAAATCACCCGGGTATCGCCGAATTCCACCAATACCGAACCTTCGGCGTGCTTGGTGAACTGTCGGGTCATTCGGACCGGGCGCGATTCGTCGGCGGCGCGGGCACTGGGGCGCATGAATGGCTTCCTGTGGGCTGGGCGTGGGAGATCATGGGGAGCGCGGCACTATACCAGAACTGGCCGAGGCCACGAGACCGCCACCGCCCGCCGACGAAAAAGGCGGTGGGAACGCGCCAGGGCCGCCAATTCGACTAAGCTTAAGGACCACCCACCAGAGGATCAATCCATGTTGCGCAGCATGACCGCCTTCGCGCGCTGTGAACAACCGAGCGCCTGGGGCGCCATTACCTGGGAATTGCGGTCGGTGAATCACCGCTATCTGGAAACCACCCTCCGCCTGCCCGAAGCCTTGCGGGGCCTGGAATCGCCGGTGCGCGAGCGTATCGGCGCGACGCTCAGCCGCGGCAAGGTCGAAGGAACGCTCAAGCTGCAAACGACCGGCATGGCCGCAACCGCCATTACCCTGAATTTCCCCATGGTCGAGCGCCTGCTCGATGTCGCGGGCGAACTGGAGCACCAGATGGGGCCGGGTACGGGCCTGCGGCTGATCGACGTGTTGCGCTGGCCGGGCGTGGTCAACGAAACCGAACCGGACCTGGACGAAATCAGGGCGGTCATTCTCGGTGCGCTGGATGCGGCGCTGGCGGAACTGATCGCCACCCGAGAGCGGGAAGGCCGGCGCACTTTCGAGTTACTCTTGCAACGTTGCGAGGCGGTTCGGATTCAGGTCGCGCGGGTGCGAGCGCGCCGCCCCGAGGTGCTGGCCCGCTGGCGCGACAAACTGCTGAGCCGGTTGGCGGACATTCCAGCGGAAGCCGATCCCGGCCGCCTGGAGCAGGAATTGGTGTTGATCGCGCAGCGCCTGGATGTGGAAGAGGAGCTTGACCGGCTGGACGCCCATCTCGATGAAATTCAGGCGGTGTTCAAACGGGCCGAGCCGGTCGGTCGGCGACTGGATTTCCTGATGCAGGAACTCAATCGCGAGGCCAATACCCTGTCCTCAAAGTCCGCCGACACCGACACCACGCGCGCCGCCGTGGAACTGAAGGTGCTGATCGAGCAAATGCGCGAGCAGATTCAGAACATCGAGTAGATTTCCACCTCGTTTCGCCTTTCCCAGGAAAGCCGCTAAAGCCCCAGCGAGCGGACCAAGACCAGGGCGGACTTGGGGATATTCCCTTGCCCGCCGCCGTGACCTGCCTGCGCGAACCGCATCGGCTGGCGACGGGGAACGAGTGGGTGCTGCCGGCGCGCAAGGCGCAAGGCCGGATGTTGCCGCACATCCACGAGAACACGCTGAAGGTCCTATTGGCGAGTTCATCAAGAAGCATGCCCGCCGCGTGGGAATCGGCGCGCGGCGCGAGGAATACGGCAGCTCACAACATCGCCAAGTCTGTCGCGTGAAGATTCACGGCCGCACCGCTGGCAAAAATTTTCCATCAACGGTGAAAAGGGTCATGAAGGTTACGGGGATCACGCGGCTCCTAGTGACCCTGGTGGCCCTGGTGATCCTGGTAACCCTGGGTACACGCCCGCCGAACTCGCCCGCCTGGTTCATCGCGCAGCGGTTGGTAACGCTCTAATATTGCCTCAAACAATCCGAACGCCATAACCCACCAGAACCAGGCCCATGCCGCTCACCCTCCCCCAGCTCGAACGCCACTTGTTCAAAGCCGCCGATATCCTGCGCGGCAAGATGGACGCTTCCGAATTTAAGGAATACATCTTCGGCATGTTGTTCCTGAAGCGGTGTTCCGATGTGTTCGACCAGCGCTGCGAGGAGATCGTCCGGCAGCAGGGCCAAGCCGGCAAATCGCCGGCGGAGGCCGCACACATCGCCGAGATGAAAAGCTGGTACGGGGCCAGCTTCTACGTACCGCCGGAGTCGCGCTGGCGCTATTTGCTCGACCATGCCCACCACAATGTAGGCGACTACCTGAACAAGGCGCTGGCCGGGCTGGAAACCCACAACAGCAGCCTCGACGGGGTGCTGGAACACATCGACTTCACCCGCAAGGTCGGCCAGAGCAAGCTGCCGGACAAGAAGTTGCGCGAACTGATCGTGCATTTCGGCGAGTACCGCCTGCGCAACGAGGATTTCGAGTTTCCCGACCTGCTGGGCGCGGCTTACGAATACCTGATCGGCGAGTTTGCCGATTCCGCCGGCAAGAAGGGCGGCGAGTTTTATACGCCGCGCTCGGTGGTGCGGATGATGGTGCGCTTGATCAAGCCGGAGCAGCGTCACCGCATTTACGACCCCTGTTGCGGGTCCGGCGGGATGCTGATTCTGGCGAAGGAATACATCGACGAGCAGGGCGGCGAAGGCCGCAAGGCCGACCTGTACGGGCAGGAAGCCAACGGCACGGTCTGGTCCATCGCCAAGATGAACATGCTGCTGCACGGGATCAGCACCGCCGACCTGCAAAACGAAGACACCCTGGTGGAACCCCAACACATCGAAGGCGGGGAACTGTTGCGCTTCGACCGCATCCTCACCAATCCGCCGTTTTCGATCAACTTCGGCCCCAGCGACAAGGACAGCCAAAAAGCCTTCGCGCCGAAATTCCCGGAGCGGTTCCGCTACGGCCAAGTGCCGCTGGGGGCGAAAAAGGCCGACCTGATGTTCCTGCAACACATGGTGCATGTGCTGCGCGGGGGCGGGCTGCTCGCCACGGTGATGCCGCATGGCGTGCTGTTCCGGGGCGGCGAGGAGAAAACCATCCGCGCTGGGATGATCGAAGACGACCTGCTGGAAGCGGTGATCGGTCTGGCCCCAAATCTGTTTTATGGCACCGGCATCCCGGCCTGCATTCTGGTGCTGCGCCAGCGCCGGGGGAGCGAGAGCGGCAAGCCGGAACCGCGACGCGGCAAGGTGCTGTTCATCAACGCCGACCGCGACTACTTCGAGGGCCGGGCGCAGAACTATCTGTTGCCGGAACACATCGAGAAGATCGTCACCACCTTCGACGCCTACGCCGAAGTGCCCGGTTTTTCGGCCATCGTGGAGAACGTCACGCTCAAGGCCAACGAGTACAACCTCAACATCCGCCGCTACGCCGACAACGCCCCGCCGCCCGAACCGCACGACGTGCGCGCCCATCTGTTGGGCGGAGTCCCCAAGGCCGAAATCGCGGCCAAGGCGCCGCTGTTTGCCGCGCATGGCTTCGACCCGCTGGATGTGTTGGTGGAGCGCGACGCCGCCTATCTGGATTTTCGCGCCGACATCGCCAGCAAGCCGGCGCTCAAGCCGCTGATCGAGCGCAACCCCGGCGTCACCGGCAAGGAAACGGCCCTGCGCGCCCAGTTTGAACGCTGGTGGCGGGAGCACAGCGGCCACATTACCGCGCTGGTCGGCAGCCAAAGCCTGGTTGGCTTGCGGCATGAATTGCTGCGCAGCTTTAGCCAGTCGCTGGAAACCGTCGGCGTGCTCGATGCGTTTCAGGTGCGCGGCATCATCGCCGGGTTCTGGAACCAGACCCAGTACGAATTCCTCACCCTGATGGCGCGGGGCGCCAAGGGCGTGGTGGACGCCTGGCGCACCAGTATCGTCACCGCGCTGGAGGACAAGGCCAGCAAGAGCAGCCCGCTGGAGCACAAGCTGGTCAAGTGGCTGATGGGGGGCTTTGTCGAGGAACTGGCGGAGCTGGAGGCGAAAAAAGCCGAACTCGACAGCCAGATCAAGGCCGCCACGCCCAGCGAGGACGAGGAGGGCAACGGCGACGCGGCCGCCGAGGTTGATGATGACAACGCGGTGGACGAGGCTCAACTCAAGGCGTGGAAGCAGGAATTGGGCGAGGTGAAGAAAAAGCTGAAGGTGAAGAAAGCGACGTTCGAGGCACATTTGAATGAGGGAGTGGCCGGTCTGAGCGAGGCGCAGGCCGCCGAGTTGTTGCTGACCATTCTGCACGACGACATGCGCGCCATCGTCGAACGCTACATCACCCAGCAGCGCCAGCAGATCATCGCCGCCGTGGAGAACTGGTGGGACAAGTACAAGGTGACGCTGACCGAGATTGAGCAGGAACGGGATGCAGCGGCGCGGGAGTTACGGCGGTTTTTGGAGGGGTTGGGATATGTTACCTAATTTTTGGAGCTACAAAACGGTTTTGAGTTTTAAGCACCCAATAGACCAGACTGTTCAAACGGGACCTTTTGGTGCTCAACTTCATTCAGATGATTATGTTGATGAAGGAGTCCCATTTATCCTAATCAAAAATATAAAGGATGGAACTATCGACCCAGAAGGTATGCCATGTATAACACATGCTGATGCACGTAGGCTTGCTAATTATGTTCTTCAAAAGAACGACATCGTATTTAGTCGAGTAGGGCGAGTTGGAAGTTGTTTTTTAGTTGAAGATGAACATATTGGCTGGGTTATCTCCGGACAGTTGCTAAGGCTGCGTCTTGATCTTTCAAATCTTGATCCCCATTTTTTGATTCATTGGATTCGCAGTCAATACGTTGAGAGATACATCGGTAATGAGTCAGTTGGCTCAACTCGTCAGTCGATCAATTCAAACATTTTGTCAAACATGCCGATCCCAAACATTCCGCTGGTGGAGCAAAGGCACATAACTTATATCCTCGACACCCTCGACACCACCATCCGCCAGACCGAGGCGATCATCGCCAAGCTGCAACAGGTGAAGCAGGGGCTGCTGCATGACCTGATGACCCGTGGCATCGATGCCAACGGTCAACTGCGCCCGCCCGTTGAACAAGCGCCGCATCTCTACAAGGAATCGCCGTTGGGGTGGATTCCGAGGGAGTGGGATGTCAAAGACCTTAGTACAACTTGTGAATATATTATCGACTGCCCTCATTCGACACCTAACTTCCAAGATGATGGGGTTTTAGTCGCTCGGACCATGCACATCAAGGAAGGTGAGTTCTATATTACTGAGGCATCAAAAGTATCCGAAAAGGAGTACTTGAAACGAATAGCTCGATTAAAGCCGACAGCGGGCGATGTAGTATTTACGCGCGAAGCTCCTGTAGGAGAAGCTTTCGTTATACCCATTGGCATGAATATTTGCCTCGGCCAAAGGGTAATGCTCTTACGTCCTCGATATGGTGTTCTTCAGTCTGATTTCTTGCTTGCGCAGATATATTCTGGTGCCGTTAAAGAACGAATTGCAACACTGACCGCCGGAACGACCAACCCACATTTAAATGTTAGTGAGGTAAAAATATTTGAGATTCCCTTGCCGCCATACGAAGAACAGGAAGCTATCAGCGCAAATATAGAAGGTATCTCAAGGCGGCAGCGGAGGGAGCATTCAAAACTAGAAAAGCTGACCAAAGCTAAATCCGCCCTCATGGACGATCTTCTCACTGGCCGCGTGCGTGTTACGGCGCTGCTTTCCGGCCAAACTCCAGCGTCCAAAGAACTCGAAAGGGAATCCGCATGACCCTCGTTCCAATCCCGGTTTGGAATGCGCAAGGCGTCATTCCGCCGATCAACGCGCTGAATCCGACCTCGGCGGAACGCTCGCCCTACACGGTATCGCTGATCGATTTTGTCGATCAATTCAGCACCAGCCCGGAGCGGCGCAACGTGTTGCAGGGCTTCTTGCGCTACCGTGCGGCGCTACACGCTACGGGACTCATCAACGGCTTCCAATGGCTGAACGGTAGTTTTCTGGAGGATGTCGAAACACTTGAAGGCCGTCCTCCGCGCGATCTCGACGTAGTGACTTTCATTCATACGCCGGTCGATCTGGAACTCACCGACGAAGTAGCTCAACTCTTCGATCAGGCCGTTGCCAAAGAGCGGTTCAAGGTCGATGCCTATGTGGTCGAACTCGATGCATTGCCCCCGCGTGAACTGACCTTCTGGTCGGCTTACTGGTATAGCCTGTGGTCGCATCGCCGCAATCAGTTGTGGAAAGGCTTTGTTCAAATCGAATTGGCGCCGGACCCAGATGAGGCAACGCTGGCGCGACTTGCCCCATTCGCGGAAACAGGAGGGTCATCATGAACTCACAAGACCGTTTGCACTTGCTGGCCGAGCGCAAATTCCTACAGGAGCGGCTGGCCGAATTGCCGGCTTCCGCGCGAATTACCCGCATCAGCGCAGAGTCGCGCTTGCGTGTCGTCGATGAACGCTTAGCACAAGCGCCAGTTGGCGAACGCGAACCCGCCCGCGCACGGCTAACATTCAAGGGTCGCCCGGTGATTGGCAGCCACGGTATTTTCGCCGACTTCAGCATGAAAGCGGTCAACAGCTTTACCGAAGCCGTGGCCGCCGTGGCCGCCTCGCTCACCGCGCCCTTGGCGGCGATGGGGCCGATTCCCAACCGGGAACAAAACCAGTTGCTCATCACCAGCACCGCCCTGGGGTCATTCGGCTTCGAACTGGAAGAATACCGGCTGGGACAATTAACGCTGGACGATCAAAGCACCGTCGAACTGGCGCTGGAACGCACCCAAAACCTGCTGCAAGGCTCCACCGATCCCGATGATGAATTGCTGGCGGATTCCGCCGCCGAACTCGACCAGCGGGCTTTGGATAAGGTGCGCGCTTTCATCAACACCCTCGCCGAAAACGACGCGACTTGCACCTTGCAATTCCGCAACCGAGCATTCCGCTTCACCGACTCCGGGCAGGTTCGGCGCAGCCGCCAGCGCATGAGCCAAGACAACCTGCATGAAGAAGAACAGATTCTCAAGGGCGAGTTTCAGGGAGTTTTACCCAAACGCCGGACGTTCGAGTTCAAGCTGCAAGAAACCGACGAAGTGATTGCCGGCAAGATCGGGCCGGCTATCGCGACCGCCGACGAATTCAACGCACACCTGTACCAGACCGTGAGCGTCAGGCTGATGGTCACGCGGGTCGGCAACGGACGGCCACGCTATCTGCTGCTGGAAACGCCTGACTGGACGGCGGGAAACCCATGACCCGCATTGTGCCGCCGCGTGAAACTCTCCACATTGAATTCAAGAGTGATCGCAACAGACTCCCGGATCGCGAGTTGGTGGAAGCGGCGGTGTGTCTGGCCAACACCGAAGGCGGCGAATTGTGGTTGGGAGTGGAGGACAACGGCGCGGTAACCGGCTTGCATCCCGAGCACGCCCTGCTGGAGGGATTGGCCGGGCTGATCGCTGGGCGCACCTCGCCATCGCTGACGGTGAACGTCGAGGCCGTGCAGGTCAACGGGGTGACGGTGGCGCGGATCGCGGTGCCGAAAGCGGCCTCAAGCACGGCAACCACCGGCGGTGTCTATCTGAGAAGACGGCTCAAGCACGACGGCAAGCCCGAATGCGCGCCCATGCTACCCCACGACATCACCAGCCGCGCCACCCGCTTCGGGCAACTCGACCTCTCCGCCCAACCGATTCCCGGCGCCCGGCTGGAAGACCTCGATCCGCTCGAACGCGAGCGCCTGCGCCAAGCCGTGGAGCGCTACGGCGGCGACCGGGTGCTGCTGGAACTGGACGATGAGGCGCTGGATGGAGCGCTGGGCCTGACGTTCCGCCCCGCCGACGGCGACCGAGTACCAACCTTGCTGGGGCTATTACTGCTGGGCCGGGAAGCGCCTTTGCGCCAATGGGTTCCCACCCATGAACTGGCTTTTCAGGTGTTGGAGCGGGAAGAGATACGCCTCAACGAATTCCGCCGCGATCCTCTGCTGAAAGCGCTGGACTGGCTGGAAACCAACTTCCGTCCGTACAACCCGGAGCGAGAGTTGCAGGTGGGCCTGTTCCGCGTCCCGGTGCCTCGGGTGGATATCGCGGCCTTTCGTGAAGCCGTTGCCAATGCGGTCCAGCATCGCGACTACACCCGCCTGGGCGCGGTGCATGTGCGCCTGGACGACGACGGGCTGACCATCAGCAACCCCGGCGGTTTGGTGGAGGGCGTAACCCTTGCCAACCTGTTGACCACCGAACCCCGCCCGCGTAACCGGGCGCTCGCCGACGCCCTGAAACGCATCGGCATTGTCGAGCGTTCCGGTCGCGGGGTGGACCTGATTTACCGGGGACTGCTGCGTTTCGGCCGCCCGGAGCCGGACTACGGCCGTACCGATGCCCACAGCGTGGTCCTCAGACTCAGCACGGCGGAAGCCGATCTGTCGTTTTTGAAGCTGGTTCTGGATGAAGAAAACCGTCGCGGCGGCAAGCTACCCATCGACGGATTGATCGCGCTGGCCGTTCTTCGCGGATTCAAGCGCATCACCAGCGAGGAACTGGCTCGCCATCTGCAAAAAGATACGGATCAAGCCAAGCGGACCCTGGAAGCTCTGCACGAAGCCGGCCTGGTGCAGGCGCATGGCGCCACCAAGGCACGCAGCTACACACTGTCCGCCGGGTTGTATCAAGCCATGGGGGACAAGGCCGCCTATACCCGGCAGGCGGGGTTCTCTTCGATCCAAAACGAGCAGATGGTTCTCAACTACGTGCGCCAGCATGGACAGATTCGCCGCAGCGAGGTAATGGAATTGTGCCGACTATCGGAAGGACAAGCGAAGGATTTGCTCAAGCGATTAAAAGAACAGGATTTTCTGCTTCAGCATGGCGAGCGACGCGGTGCCCATTACACCCTCGGCCCAGCCACCGATTGATGGATTATGGATGAGTTATGGGTGAGTTATGGGTGATTATGGATGAGTTATGGAGATGACGCGCAAACCCGCCACATGCCCAAAACCATATTGAAAGCAATGTAGGGAGGACATCTCGATGGGCTGGGAACTGGAAACCGTCGAAAAACCTTTTGTAGCGCAACTGGTCGGCATGGGCTGGCGGCATGTTGAAGGCGACATCGACGACCCGATGGTGACGGAACGCGCCAGCTTCGCCCAAGTGGTGCAGGAAAGCGTGCTCCGCGCCAAGCTGATGGAACTCAACACCCGCGACGGCCGGCCCTGGCTGGACGACGAGCGGATTTCCCAGGCCGTGAGCGCCATCACCCGCATCGGCGCGGCCAAATTGATGGAAGCCAACCGGATCGCCACCGACTTGCTGCTCAAGGGCATCACCGTGGACGGCCTGCCAGACTGGGACGGCGGGCGCGGCCAAACGATCCAGTACCTCGACTGGGCGCATCCCGACCGCAATCAGTTCACCGTCATCAACCAATATCGGGTGGATTGCCCGCCGGGCTACAACAGCGGCAAGGCGTTCATCGTCCCCGATCTGGTGTTGCTGGTGAACGGCATCCCGCTGGTGGTGGTGGAGTGCAAAAGCCCGGCGGTGCAAGAACCGCTCGCGGCGGCGGTGGATCAACTGCGCCGCTACAGCAACCAGCGCCGGGCCAATTTCGAGGTCCAGGACAACGAAGGCAACGAACCGCTGTTCCACACCAACCAGTTGCTGATCGCCTCCAGCTTCGATCAGACCCGAGTGGGTTGCATTGGCGGCCTGTTCGAACATTTCGCCGCCTGGAAAACCGTCGTCCCGCGCACCGAGGCCGAAGTCGCGGCCCGTCTCGGCAAAACCGCGCTCTCCGAACAGGAGCGCACCATCGCCGGAATGCTGGAACCGTCCAACCTGCTCGACCTCATCCGCCACTTCACGCTGTTTATGTCGGTGGGCGGACAAACCCTCAAGGCGGTCTGCCGCTACCCGCAGTTCCGGGCGGTGAACCAGGCGCTCGCCCGGCTGCGCACCGGCAAAACCCGCACCCAGGACGGCGAACACGACCGCCGGGGCGGCATCATCTGGCACACCCAAGGCTCGGGCAAAAGCCTGACGATGGTGTTTCTGGTCAGGAAGCTGCGCACCCAACCGGATTTGCGGCGCTTCAAAGTCATCGTGGTCACCGACCGCAAGGACTTGCAAGCGCAGCTTGCCGCCACCGCCGACCTGACCGGCGAGCCGGTGGAGGTGGCGGCCAGCGCCGACCAATTGAAGGCGTTGGTGCGCCGCCAGGGACCGGGACTGGTGTTCGCCATGATCCAGAAGTACCGCGCGAGCGACCTGGCGGGAGAACCTCAAGCCACTCCCGCGCGGAAAGCGGCGGAACCCGCCATGCCGAGCTACGTCGCCCCGCTCTCGGCCGTCTTGAACGGTGACGACGCCATCCTGGTGCTGGTGGACGAAGCGCACCGCAGCCACGGCAACGACCTCCACGCCTACCTGATGGCCGGCATCCCCAATGCCGCCAAGATCGGCTTCACTGGCACGCCCATCATCATGGGCGAAAAGAAACGCACCCACGAAATCTTCGGCGAGTTCATCGACCGCTACACGATCCAGGAGTCCGAGCGCGACGGCGCGACGGTGCCGGTGCTCTACGAAGGCCGCACCGCCCGGGGCGCGATCAAGGACGGGGCCAACCTGGACGAACTGTTCGAAGACCTGTTTCGAGAATGCAGCCCGGAAGAACTGGAAGCGATCAAGCGCAAATACGCCACCCGAGGCCAGATTTTCGAGGCGCCGGCGCTGATCGCCGCCAAGGCGCGCGACATCCTGCGCCACTACGTGACCTGCATTCTGCCCAACGGCTACAAGGCGCAACTGGTCGCCTATAGCCGGCTGGCGGTAATGCGTTATTTGGATGCCCTGGAGACTGCCCGCGCCGAATTGCTGGCCGAGGCCGAAGCGTTGCCGCCAGAAGATAAAGCGATGGACGATGATGCCCTGTGTCGGCGTCCGCCCCCCATCCAGGCACGGGTGCAGGCGTGGCGCTACCGCGAAACGCTGCGAACCATCGAGTTCGCACCGGTCATCTCGGGCGGCAACAACGACGACTCGGCGTGGAAATCCTGGACGGACGGCGCGGCCCAGGAGCTGCGCATCAAGCGCTTCAGACGACCGCTGTTTCACGCCGACCCGACCAAAACCGATCCGCTGGCGTTTCTGATCGTGAAGTCGATGCTGTTGACCGGCTTCGACGCGCCCATCGAGGGCGTGATGTATCTGGATCGCCCGATCCGCGAAGCCGAATTGTTGCAGGCCATCGCCCGCGTCAACCGCCCCGGCTTCGGCAAGCGGGCCGGCATCGTGGTGGATTACTACGGGGTGGCCCGCCACCTGAAGGAAGCGCTGGCCGCGTACAGCGATGAAGACGTGCAGGGCGCGCTGCAAAACCTGAAGGACGAAGTACCGATCCTGCGCGACCGTCATGCACGAGTGGTGAATATATTCCGCAATCGAGGGATCGAGGCGCTGGACGATACCGAAGCCTGCGTGGCGCTGCTGGCCGATGACAAGCTGCGCGCCGAGTTCACCGTCAAGCTCAAGCCGTTCCTGGATTCGCTGGATTTGGTGCTGCCGCGCCCGGATGGACTGCCGTTCACCCAGGACGCCAAGCGGTTGGCCTTCATCCACGCCCGCGCCCGCAACCGCTACAAGGACCTGCCGGAGCTGGGCAAGGATATCGGCGGCAAGGTGCGCAAGCTGATCGACGATCATGTCATCGCCCTCGGCATCGACCCGAAGATTCCGCCGATTTCGCTGACCGACGCCCATTTCGATGCCCACGTCATGCGCCAAGCCAACGACCGCGCCAAGGCATCGGAAATGGAGCACGCCATCCGGTCCCACATCCGCCAGCACCTGGACGAAGACCCGGTGCTCTACCGCAAGCTCAGCGAACGCCTCAAGGATATTTTGAACCAGCTCGACCAGCAGTGGGATGCGCTGCTCGCCGCGCTGCGACAGATCATCGACGAGTTGCGAACCGGCCAAGCGGCGAAAGACGGCAACGCGCCAGACCTGCCCGACCACTATCTGCCTTTCCTGCGCCTGTTGATGGAAACTGCCGTCGGCGATACCGCGCCGGACGAGATAACCCGCACGCGACTGGCGGATGTGACCGTGGAGATCGTGGACCATATCGCCAGCGAACTGACCGAGACCTTTTGGAAGCCGAACAAGAAACCGGCCCAGGATGCGTTGCAATGCGCGATTTTCGAGCGCCTGATCGCGTCCGGGTTGATTGAAATGGGTCGGGTGGAAGCACTGGTGGACAAACTGATGGAACTGGCCCGCGCCAATCATCACCGGTTGATGCGGGCATGAACACCCTGCAAGTGGATGACCTGCGCTTTGAGGTACGCCGCAGCGCCCGGCGCAAGACTCTGGAGATCACCGTGGATCGGGGCGGCGAACTGGTGCTGGCCGCGCCGCCCGAGGTGGATGAGGATACTTTGCGCGCCTTTGTGCGGGAAAAGCGCTTCTGGATTTACACCCGGCTGGCCGAAAAAGAGCAACTGCAAAAAACGGCGCCCCCCAAGACTTTCGTCAATGGCGAGGGATTTCTGTATTTGGGCCGCAGCTACCGCCTCAAACTGGTGGATGGACAGGCCGAGCCCATCAAGTTACTCAATGGCCGCTTTTGCCTGCGCCACGAATTGGCCGATACCGGCCGCCAAACGCTGATCCACTGGTACACTGAAAAGGGTAAGGATTGGCTCTGGCGCACGGTTCGGGATTACGTCGCCCGCATGGAAGTCGCACCGGCGGGGGTGAGGGTGCAAGACCTTGGCTACCGCTGGGGTTCCTGCGGCAAGGACGGCTGGCTGTACTTCCATTGGAAGGCGATCTTGTTGCCGGCCCGCATCGCCGAATATGTGGTGGTGCACGAATTGGCTCATCTGCGCGAACCGCATCACACCCCCGAATTCTGGCGGCGCGTCGAACGCGCTTTGGCCGACTTTGAACACCGTAAGCGTTGGCTGGCGGAACATGGCATGGAAGTGGAGGGACTCTGATGCGTCTTATACCATTTCTCGATAGGTTTTATGCAAAATCGTAGAGCGGGTTAGAGCGTTCGTCGCGCCACGTCGAGTCAGTGGTCTTCATCCACTGGGAATCCGAGACCTGCGCACATGAGCACTTCGCGCCATGACCGACGAGCAGTTAAAACGCATCGTGTGGGAGCATTTGATTGCCGCGACGCCGGAAGAGATTGAAACCGACCTGGTTGAGTATCCCGAGTTTCGGGAGCTGTACGAGGCATTGCTACCACAGGCTCACGAACAGTGGGAAGCGGTTGAGGCTTTGATCGAACGCACCCCGCCGCTAACATGACCGCCGAACCGCATAGTGCGAAGTAGCCCATTATCACCACTACTGGCTTCTGAAGGATTAAGGTACTCTCTCGGATCGTGCGTACCCAAGAGCGTCCTCAGCGCAAGCTTATTTATTTACCTTTAAAATAAAATACTTATGCTTTCAATGTAGATTTAGATTCGAGTGCTTCAGACGTGAATATAGACTCAAAAATCATTTATAATCAATGCATTATAATTATTTTATGATATCCGCATCCCCGTCAGGACACTTCCACCACGTGATTACAATCCCGTTTTCCCGATCCGAACCGGGTCTTTTTGGGGAGGTATCGATGACCGTCGAATCCGGCGCGCTGTACGTGGTGGCCACACCGATCGGCAATCTGGAGGACATCAGCGCCCGGGCGCTGCGGGTATTGCGGGAGGTGAACTGCATCGCGGCGGAGGATACCCGCCACACCGGGCAACTGTTGCGGCATTTCGGCATCGGGACACCGTTGCTGTCGCTGCACGAGCACAACGAACGGGATCGGCTGGAGTTTATCGTTGCCCGCTTGCGGGAAGGCCAGACGCTGGCGCTGGTGTCGGACGCCGGCACGCCGTTGATCAGCGATCCTGGTTTTCCGTTGGTGCGCGAACTGCGCCGGCAGGGATTGAAAGTCATCCCGGTGCCGGGACCGAGCAGCCTGCTGGCGGCACTTTCCGTGGCGGGGCTGCCAACCGACCGTTTCGTGTTCGAAGGCTTTTTGCCCGCCAAATCCACTGCCCGTCAGGAGCGCTTGCGCGCGTTGGCGGCGGAGGAACGCACCCTGGTGTTCTTTGAAGCCAGCCACCGCATCGCGGAGACATTGGCCGACCTGGCAATGGCATTCGGCCGGGAACGACCGGCGGTGGTCGCCCGCGAACTGACCAAGCGCTTCGAAGAGGTTCACGGCGCGTCCCTGGATGAACTCACGGCTTGGCTGGAAGCCGATCCCCATCGCCAGAAGGGTGAATTCGTGTTGATAATTCAGGGAGCGCCGGCGGCGACCGAGGCGGACACGCCGGCAACTCGCCGACTGCTGGCGGCGCTCTTGACGGAGCTGCCCACCAGCCGGGCGGTGACGGTGGCGGCCAAGGTGACGGGTCTAAGGAAAAAACCGCTGTACGAACTGGCGCTGATCCTCGGCGGCCGGCGTGAGTCGGAAGAAACCTGAACCGGGCCTTGCCAATTCCGGCGCCGCCATGGACACTAGCGGTGGGAACCGGCCGGACGGTCGCTGTATCGCCACGCGGTATGGAGGAAAGTCCGGGCTCCACAGGACAGGGCGCCAGGTAACGCCTGGGCGGCGCAAGCCGACGGAAAGTGCCACAGAAAACATACCGCCCAAGTTCGCGAGAACTGGCAAGGGTGAAAAGGTGCGGTAAGAGCGCACCGCGCGGCTGGCAACAGACGCGGCACGGTAAACCCCGCCCGGAGCAAGACCAAATAGAGGAGCATTGACGTGTGGTCCGCACGGCTCCTGGGTAGGTCGCTACAGGCGCCTGGCGACAGGCGTCGCAGAGGAATGACCGTCCTCGACAGAACCCGGCTTACAGGCCGGTTCCCTCCCTCAACGCCACCTCAGATAACCACCCGTCTCGATTTCCTAGCGGAAAGCCCCGCGATTTTACCCTCGTGGCATCCTGGCTTTTACTGCAACAATATTAAACATATTTCGTAATTCTTACCCCATTTTGATGACCAATAAATTCCTTATTATTTTAATAATCATAACATTTTTTATATAAAACCATTTTGAAACCCTATCAGATAGCCTTCCTTGACAGTGACCAGCGCCCCTACCTATAGTTAGTGGCGAAAAGTGGGGGAAAGTGGGGCATTAAGGATAAGCCGGTCCATTAAGGGGCGCGACATTGTTCCGGGGGATTAATCCGCTATCGCTGGACGGCAAGGGTAGGCTGGCAGTGCCGGCCAAGTACCGTCAGCCCCTGTTGGAAACGGCAAACGGCCAGTTGGTGTTGACCATCGATCGTGACCGTTGCCTGCTGCTCTACCCACTGCCGGTTTGGGAAAGCGTCGAGCGTCAACTGATCCAGCTCTCCAGCACCAACCCCCGCGCGCGCGCCTTGAAACGCTTGTTGATGGGACACGCCGAGGAATGCGCCCTGGATGCCAGCGGCCGGATTTTGTTGCCGGCGCCCCTGCGGGAATTCGCCAATCTGGAAAAGCAGGTCGTGCTGGTCGGACAAGGCAACAAATTCGAAATCTGGAACGAACAGGCCTGGAACGACTGGCGCGAGGCGCTGCTGAAGGGCGGGGACGATGGCGAGTCCCTGCCCGAGCTGGATGCGCTGGCGTTCTAGCCATGGTGGATTCGGCGGCGTTGCCGCATCGGCCGGTGCTGCTGGCCGAAACCTTGGCTGGGCTGAATCCGCGGCCAGCGGGTCGTTACCTGGACGCCACGTTTGGTCGGGGTGGTCACGCGGCGGCGATTCTGGCGGCGATCGGGCCGGAAGGTCGGCTGCTGGCCCTGGACCGCGATCCGGCGGCGGAACAGTACGCCCAGACTTGGTTCAGCGGAGATTCCCGCTTTACGTTCGCGCGGAGTGCCTTCGGTCGGTTGGCCGAGCAGGTCGCCGAGCGCGGCTTGACCGGACGGCTGGACGGAGTGCTGTTCGATCTGGGGGTTTCCTCCCCCCAGTTCGACGATCCGGCGCGCGGATTCAGCTTTAGCCGGAACGGGCCGCTGGACATGCGGATGGACCCAGACGTCGGGATCGGCGCCGCTGAATGGCTGGCCCGAGTGAAGGAAACCGAGTTGGAGCGCGTATTGGCGGAATGGGGCGAGGAGCGTTTTCACCGACGGATCGCCCGCGCCCTGATCGCGGCCCGCCAGCGAACGCCGATCACGACCACGGCGCAACTGGCGGAACTCATCGCCGCCGCCGTGCCGACCCGCGAGCCGGGCCAAAATCCGGCCACCCGCGCGTTTCAAGCGATTCGCATCGCGGTCAACGACGAGCTGGGCGAACTGCGGGCCGCGTTGCCGCAAGCGGTGCAAGCGCTGGCGCCCGGCGGCCGATTGGCGGTGATCAGCTTTCATTCCCTGGAGGATCGGGTGGTCAAGCGGTTCATGCGGGAACAGGCGCGGGGCCGGGAATGGCCGCTGGATCTGCCGGCGCGAGGCGGGCCGGAGGGAATGACCCTACGCCTTGTTGGGCGGGCGATTCGCCCGGGCACGGCGGAAATCGCCGCCAATCCCCGCGCCCGCAGCGCGGTGTTACGGGTGGCGGAACGACTGTCATGAAAAGTCAGGTTCTATTGGTGGCGGTGCTGATCGTGGCGGTGCTGGGTTCCGGCCTGGGGGTGGTCCATACCCAGCACGTCAATCGGCGCCTGTTCATCGAATGGCAAAAACTTCAGGCGGAGCGAGACTCGCTCGAGGTCGAATGGGAATTGTTGCGGCTGGAACAAAGCACGCTGGTGACGGACGCCGCGGTCGAGACGGTGGCGCGAACGCGGCTGAACATGCTGGCGCCGGATCCCAGCGCGATCCTCTACATCGCGCCTCCATAAGCTCGGCGACCGGCGGAGCGGTCCCGAACGCGCTGCGCGCGATGGTGGCGTTCGCCCGAACCACGACCCGCCACGGACTGGTGCTGGGACTGCTGGGCGCGGCGGCGGGCGGCATGGTGGCGCGCGCCGCTTACATGCAAGTGATCAACACCGATTTTTTCCAGGACAAGGGCGCCGCGTACTTCGTGCGGACGATCGATGTACCGGCTCACCGAGGCATGATTCTCGACCGCAACGGCCAGCCGCTGGCGGTCAGTTCGCCGGTGGACTCAATCTGGGTGGATCCACGGGAGTTTCTCAACCAGCGCGACCGCTGGCCGCAACTGGCGACGGCGCTGGAAATGACGACGACGGAACTGGAGCAAAAGCTGGCCGGGCGCGGCCGGTTCGCCTGGTTGCGCCGACACCTGGCGCCGAGCGTGGCCCAACGGGTTTTGGACCTCGACATCCCCGGTGTGTACGCCCGGCGTGAATATCGCCGCTATTACCCGGACGCCGAGGTGACCTCGCACCTGTTGGGTTTCACCGATATCGACGACACGGGCCAGGATGGCCTGGAAAAAGCGTTCGACAGCCGGTTGCGCGGAGTACCGGGTCAGAAACGGGTGATCCAGGATCGGCTGGGTCGGGTGGTGGCGGAAGTGGAAAACCTGCGGGCGCCGCAACCGGGCCAGACGCAGACGTTGAGCATCGACCGCCGCTTGCAATACTTGGCCTACCGCGCGCTCAAGACGGCGGTGGTGGAGAACAAGGCCAACGCCGGCGCGGCCGTGATCGTGGACGTGCGCACCGGGGAAATCCTGGCGATGGTGAATCAACCGGCCGGCAATCCCAACAACCGCGCCGAACTGCACGGCGATCTGCTGCGCAACCGGGTGATTACCGACGTGTGCGAGCCGGGGTCGACCGTGAAACCCTTCACCGCCGCCCTGGGTTTGGAGAGCGGCAAGTGGACGCCCAACACGCTGGTGGATACCACCCCGATGCGAATCGGGCGCTACATGGTGCGCGACACTCATAACTACGGCACCATCGACGTCACTCACGTCATCAGCAAATCCAGCAATGTCGGCGTCACCAAGATCGCGCTGTCGATGCCGGCCGAACGACTGTGGCAGTTGTACAAGAACCTGGGTTTCGGCGCGCCGACCGGGGTGGCGGGGAAGGATAGCGAACAGGCCGGCGTGCTGCGCCACTTCAGCAAGTGGGCGGAGATCGGCCACGCCAACCACTCGTTCGGTTACGGCTTTTCCCTCACCATCCTGCAACTGGCCCAGGCTTACGTCGTGCTGGCGGCGGATGGGGTTCGGCGACCGTTGACCCTGGTCAAGCGGGAACAACCGCTTGGCCCGACCGACGAGCGGCGAGTGCTATCGGCGCGGGCGGTGCGGCAGGTGCGGGCGATGATGGAGGAGGTGGTGACCCGGGAAGGCACCGGGCTGAAGGCCAGCGTGCCCGGCTACCGGGTGGCGGGCAAGACCGGCACGGCCCGCAAGATTGCCGGCGGCCACTACACTAGCCGCTATTTCGCGCTGTTCGCCGGCATGGCCCCGGCCAGCGATCCCCGGTTGGTGATGGTGATCCTGATCGACGAACCCAAGGGGGGTGCCTATTACGGCGGCACGGTGGCGGCGCCAGTGTTCAGCGCCACCATGGGCGGCGCGTTGCGCATTCTCGACGTGACTCCGGACGACCTACCGAATCTGCGCCTGGCGGGCGCCGGGCCGGCGGCGGGCGCGACGCCGTGAGTCGAGCGATGCGAATGACCCTGGGTGAACTGCTCGCCGGATTCGTCGTCGTGCCGGCGGATTTGGCTGGCCAGCCGGTGAGCGGCTTGGCGGCGGATAGCGGCGCGGTGCGGCCAGGCGACGTATTCTTCGCCCTACGTGGCGGACGGCGGCACGGTTTGGAATTTTTGGACGCGGCGCGGGCGGCGGGCGCGCGGGTGGTGCTGTGGGAACCGCCTTACGCCGAGTCATTGCCAGGGAAGGGAACCACGCCGCCGTTGGTGACCGTGCCAGACCTGCGTCGGCTCTCGGGTTCCATTGCCAGCCGGTTTCATGGCGAACCGTCGCGGCGGCTGCGGGTGGTGGGCATCACCGGTACCGACGGCAAGACGTCCTGCGCTCATTTCATTGCCCAGGCGCTCGGCACCGCCGACACCGGACCGTGCGGCATCCTCGGCACCCTGGGCTCGGGCGTGTATGGCGCGACCGAATCTTCCCCATACACAACGCCGGACGCGCTGGCGGTACAGCGCTGGCTGGCGGAACTGGTTGCCGCTGGCCGGCGTTACGCGGCGATGGAAGTTTCCTCGCACGCGCTGGACCAGGGGCGGGTCAATGGGGTCGGGTTCGCGGTGGCGGTACTGACCCAGTTGAGCCGGGATCACCTGGACTATCACGGTACGCCCGAAGCCTACGCAGCGGCCAAGCGCCGGCTGTTTTTTGACTGTGAGCCTGAGTGGGTGGTGCTGAATCTGGACGACGCCTTCGGGCGCGAAATCGCCGCCGACCGGGACTGCCCATCCCGAACCATCGGTTACGGTCTTGGCCCACAGCCGGCGCGGTTGGAGCGGTTCGTCTGGGGCGAGAATCTGGAACTGTCTCCCGCTGGTTTGCGGCTGCGCGTCCGCTCGTCCTGGGGCGATGGCGAGCTGGAGGCCGGACTGCTGGGACGGTTCAACGCGCACAACCTGCTGGCGACGCTGGCGACCCTCCTGGCGCTGGAACTGCCGCTCGCCGAGGCGCTGGCGCGACTGGCCCGCTCAGCCACGGTCCCGGGGCGGATGGAGCGCCTGGGCGGCGGACCTGGCGAACCGCTGGCGGTGGTGGACTACGCCCATACGCCCCATGCGCTAGAGCAGACGTTGACCACCCTGCGAGAGCACGGCGGCGGCCGACTGTGGTGCGTGTTCGGCTGCGGCGGCGACCGCGATCCCGGCAAGCGGCCGCTGATGGGCGCGGTGGTCGAACGGCTGGCCGACCGGGTCATCGTTACCGACGACAATCCGCGCACCGAGCAGCCGGACCGGATCGTCGACGACATCCTGGCCGGAATGCGGCAGCCCCAGGCGGCGGTGGTGATCCGGGATCGCCGGGCCGCCATTCTCGGCGCGCTGGCCGGGGCCGAAGCCGGCGATCTGGTGCTGATCGCCGGCAAGGGCCATGAGGATTATCAGATCGTGGGGGCGGAGCGATTGCCGTTTAGCGATCGCGCCGTCGTCCTCGCGGGTTTGTCCAGTAAAACCAGGGATTGCAATCAGCTCCAATGAACCCGAATTTTTCACCCCCCCGCCTGGGCCAAGTAGCCCATCTGCTGGATGGCGAGATGACCGGCGCGGACGTGATTTTCACCGCAGTGAGCACCGATAGCCGCCGGCTACCCGCTGGCGCGTTGTTCGTGGCCCTGACCGGGCCGAATTTCGATGGCCACGACTTTGTCGCCGCCGCCCACAGGCGAGGCGCGGTCGCCGCCCTGGTCAGCCGATCAGTGGCCGCTCCGTTGCCGCAACTGCGAGTGGCCGACACCCGACTGGCGCTGGGTCGACTGGCGGCGGCATGGCGGGCGCGCTTCACCAGCCCACTGATCGCGCTGACCGGCAGCAACGGCAAGACCACCCTTAAGGAGATGATCGCCGCCATTCTGCGGGTTCGCGGGCTGACGCTGGCAACCGAGGGCAATCTCAATAACGACATCGGCGTACCGCTGACCTTGTTGCGGCTGAACGGCGAATATGCCTACGCGGTCATCGAGATGGGCGCCAATCACCCCGCCGAAATCGCGTATCTGACCAGTCTGGCCTGCCCGGACGTGGCGATTATCAACAATGCTGGTCCCTGTCATCTGGAGGGTTTCGGCGACGTGACCGGGGTAGCGCGCGGCAAGGGTGAAATCTTCCAGGGTTTGGGGCCAGACGGCGTGGCGGTCATCAACCGGGACGACGACTACGCCGACTACTGGGTCGGGCTGAATCCGGGCCGGCGGATCGTCGATTTCGGGCTGGATCGGCCAGCGGCGGTGGGCGGCGTGGTGCTGGATTCCGCCAGCAACCGGTTCCGACTGACCACGGCCGGGGACGAGATCGTCATTCAATTACCGCTGCCTGGTCGGCACAACGTCCGCAACGCCCTGGCGGCGGCGGCGGCGGCGCTGGCGGTCGGCGCGACGCTGGAAGACATTCGGCGGGGATTGGAGAGTTTGCGCGGCGTTGGCGGCCGACTGCAACGCCTGCCGGGCCGGCACGGAGGCACGGTGATCCACGACGCCTATAACGCCAATCCGGCCTCGCTGGCGGCGGCGCTGGAAGCGGTGGGCGCCAGCCCGGGCCGCAAGTGGTTGGTTCTAGGCGACATGCGGGAATTGGGACCGGCGGCGGATGCGTTGCACGCCCGCTCCGGACGCGAAGCGAAAAACGCGGGGTTCGAGCGGCTGTACGCTCTGGGCGAACATAGCCGCGCGGCCGCCACGGCGTTTGGAACCAGCGGTTTGCATTTCGAGAGCGTGGACGCGCTCGTCGCCGATCTGAATCGCGATCTTCAGCAAGGTGACGAACCGACCGTCCTGGTCAAGGGCTCGCGCGGGATGCGGATGGAACGGGTGGTGGCGGCTTTAGCGGCGGATGAACTCTCCGCCGGCGAGGGAGGACACCGCTGATGCTGGTGTTGCTGGCCGAGTGGTTGACCGATCATTTCTACAGCGGCTTCAACGTCTTTCAATACCTGACCCTGCGAGGGATCCTGGGCGTGCTCACGGCGTTGGGCATCGCGCTGATCGTGGGGCCGACCATGATCCGGTGGCTGAGCCGCGACCAGATCGGCCAGCAGATCCGCGAGGACGGTCCCAAAAGCCACTTCTCCAAGGCTGGCACCCCCACCATGGGCGGGGCATTGATCCTGGTCGCCATCGCGGTCGCCACCCTGTTGTGGGCGGACCCGCGCAACCGCTATGTCTGGATCGTCCTGCTGACCACGCTGGCGTTTGGCACCATCGGTTGGCTGGACGATTACAAGAAACTGGTTCTGCGCAATTCCAAGGGTCTGTCGGCGCGCGCCAAATATTCCTTGCAATCCGGCGTCGGGCTGGTGGCGGCGCTACTGCTGTATTTCACCGCCCAGGCGCCGGTGGAAACCCAATTGATCGTACCGTTCTTCAAAAACGTCGCCCTGAATCTGGGCTGGTGGTTCATCCCGCTGACCTATTTCGTCATCGTCGGTTCCAGCAATGCCGTCAATCTCACCGACGGGTTGGACGGCCTGGCCATCGTGCCGACCGCGATGGTCGCCGGAGCGCTGGCGGTGTTCTGCTATGCCTCCGGCAATCGGATCTTCGCCGACTATCTCGGCATTCCCCACGTGCCGGGCGTCGGCGAGGTTATGGTGTTCTGCACGGCGATCGTGGGGGCCGGGTTGGGCTTTCTCTGGTTCAACGCCTATCCGGCCCAGGTGTTCATGGGCGACGTGGGGGCGTTGGCGCTGGGCGCGGCGCTGGGTGTCATCGCGGCGACGGTGCGGCAGGAACTGGTGTTGTTCGTCATGGGTGGAGTGTTTGTGATGGAGACCGTGTCGGTGATCCTGCAAGTCGCCTCGTTCAAGCTGACCGGCCGGCGCATCTTCCGCATGGCGCCGCTTCATCATCACTTTGAGTTGAAGGGCTGGCCAGAACCACGAGTGATCGTCCGCTTTTGGATCATCACCATCATTTTGGTGCTGATCGGCTTGGCGACCTTGAAGATTCGCTAGAAGGGGTAGCCGCGGATGTTGCGATTGGACGGAACCACCCTGGTGGTCGGACTCGGCAAGAGCGGATTGTCCGTCGCGCGGGCGCTCAAGGCGCTGGGCGCGACCTTCGCCGTGACCGACAGCCGCGCCGATCCGCCGGGACTGGCGGCGCTGCGAGCGGAATTTCCGGACCTGCCCTGCCATTTGGGTGGTTTCGATCCAGCCGCATTCGCCGGCGCGGCGCGATTGGTGGTCAGTCCGGGTGTGGCGGTGGCGACGCCGGTCATCGCCGAGGCGGCGGCGCGCGGCGTGCCGGTCTGGGGCGACATCGAACTGCTGGCCCGCCTGACCCAGGTTCCCGTCGCGGCCATCACCGGTTCCAACGGCAAGAGCACGGTGACTACCCTGCTGGGGCTGATGGCGGAGCGGGCCGGGGTTCGGGCGGCGGTGGGCGGCAATCTCGGCACCCCGGCGCTGGAGTTGTGGCTGCGCGACGAGTCGAATACCGCCGTGGGGCCCGAACTGTATGTCCTGGAACTATCCAGCTTCCAGTTGGAGACCACCCACACTCTCAACGCCCAGGTGGCGACGGTGCTGAACCTCAGCCCCGACCACATGGATCGCTACGCCAGCCTGGCGGATTACATCGCCGCCAAACGGCGCATCTTCCATGGCGATGGCGCGATGGTGGTCAACGCCGACGATCCAGCGGTGATGGCGATGGTTGAATCGGGACGACAGGTGGTGCGTTTCACCTTGACCGAGCCGGCCGAGGGCGAGTTCGGCCTGCGCTGGGACGCGGGCGAGACCTGGCTGGCGCATGGCCCGGACCGCTGGATCGCCGCGACTGAACTAAGGATCAGCGGCGCTCACAACCTCGCCAACGCGCTGGCGGCGCTGGCCATGGGCCATGTCCTTGGCCTGCGGCGGGAAGGAATGCTGGCGGCGCTGCGGGAGTTCGCCGGCCTGGCGCACCGCACCACGCAGGTGCGGGAACGGGCCGGGGTCGGCTGGTTCGACGACTCCAAAGGCACCAACGTCGGCGCGACGGTGGCGGCGGTGCGTGGTCTGCAAGGCCAGGTGGTCCTAATCGCCGGCGGCGACGGCAAGGGCCAGGATTTCAGTCCGCTGCGAGCGGCGCTGGTCGACAAGGCGCGAGCGGTGGTGCTGATCGGCCGCGACGCTCCGTTGATCGCAGCCGCGCTGGGCGACAGTGTTCCACTGCGGATGGCGGCGGACATGGAAGCGGCGGTGACGGCGGCGGCGCAACTGGCTCAGCCGGGCGATAGCGTGCTGCTGTCGCCGGCCTGCGCCAGCTTCGACATGTTCAGCGGTTACGAGGAACGCGGCGCGGTGTTCGCCGCCGCAGTCCGGAGGTTGCCCGAATGTTGAACCCAACCGCCGGTATTCCCGCGAATCGAAACTCCTTGCCGCGCGCTGGCGCGGATCGCGCCGCGCTGCCGTTCCCCGATCCCTGGATTCTGGTCCCGGCCCTGCTGCTGTTGGCGCTGGGCCTGCTGATGGTCGCCTCGGCCTCGATGCCGATCGCCGAGCGCCAGACCGGCCAGCCCTTCCACTTTCTGTTGCGCCAGGGCACGTTCGCGGGACTCGGCCTGCTGGCGGCCGGAGTTGTGTTTCAGATTCCCATCGCGCGCTGGCGGCGAGCAGGTCCGTTGTTGCTGCTGGCCGCCGTCGGTCTGCTGGTGCTGGTGCTGGTGCCCGGCATCGGCAAGGAGGTGAACGGCAGCAGGCGCTGGATCGGCATTGGCCCCATCAACGTCCAGGCCTCGGAAATCGCCAAGTTGTTCGCTCTCGTCTACATCGCTGGCTATCTCAAGCGGCACGGCGACGAATTGCGAACCGCCGATTTTCGCACCTCGGCGCTGGCCTTGTTCCGGCCAATGGTGGTGTTGGGAGCCCTGGCGGCCTTGCTGCTGCTGGAGCCGGATTTTGGCAGCGTGGTGGTGCTGATGGCGACCGCGCTGGGGATGGTGTTCCTGGCGGGCGTCAATCTCTGGCAGTTCGGCGCCTTGCAGATCGGGACAGTCGTAGTGATGGGGGTGCTGATTCTGTCCTCGCCCTACCGACTGATACGGGCCCTCAGTTTTCTCAATCCCTGGGCGCATCCGGAAACCAGCGGCTACCAGTTGGTTCATTCCCTCATCGCCATCGGTCGCGGCGAGTTGTTCGGCGTCGGTCTGGGTGAGAGCGTGGAAAAGCTGTTTTATCTGCCGGAAGCCTATACCGATTTCCTGTTCGCGGTACTGGCCGAGGAACTGGGGCTGGTCGGCGTCCTGCTCGTCCTCATCCTGTTCATGACCGTGGTGCGGCGGGCCTTCGCCATCGGACGGCGGGCGGAACGGCTGGATCTGAAGTTCTCGGCCTGGCTGGCCTATGGCATCGGTCTGTGGTTCGGAATCCAGGCGCTGTTCAACATGGGCGTCAACATGGGCGTGCTGCCCACCAAGGGCCTGACCCTGCCGCTGATGAGCTACGGCGGCAGCAGCGTGATGACGATGTGCGTGACGTTGGCCCTGCTGTTGCGGATCGATGTCGAAACCCGGGCTGGAGGGGTTCACGAAGAATGAACAGCGAGCGGCGAGCGGGGGGCGTCAGCCCCCTGTCTGGAGGGGTCAACTAGGAATGAACGGCGAGCGGCGAGCGGGGGGCTTCAGCCCCCTGTTTGGAGAGGTTCACGAGGAATGAACGGGGAGCAGCATCCGGTGCTGATCATGGCTGGTGGAACCGGCGGCCACGTCTTTCCGGCGCTGGCGGTGGCCGAGCGCTTGCGAGCGCGCGGCGTGCCGGTGGCGTGGATGGGCGCCCGGAACGGTCTGGAGGCGACCCTCGTGCCAAAGGCGGGCATCTCCATGGAATGGATCGAGGTGAGTGGACTGCGCGGCAAGGGACTGAGCCGGAAGCTGCGGACGCTGGTCATGCTGGGACGGGCATTGTGGCAGGCTGGCGCGATCCTGCGCCGTCTGCGCCCGCGCGTGGCGTTGGGCATGGGCGGTTTCGCCAGCGGCCCCGGCGGGCTCATGGCCCGGCTGTTAGGCATCCCGCTGGTGGTGCACGAACAGAACGCCATCGCCGGCCTGACCAACCGCTGGCTGGCCCGATTCGCCAGCCAGGCGCTGGAGGCGTTTCCCCATACGTTTCCGCCGACGCGGCGCGCGATCGCCCTCGGCAACCCGGTGCGGGCGGCCATCGCCACCCTGCCCCCACCCGAGGAACGATGGGCCGGACATGGTGGCCCGCCGCGCTTGCTGGTGCTGGGCGGCAGTCAGGGCGCGCTGGCCCTGAACCAGCTCGTTCCGCAAGCCTTGGCGTCGCTCCGTGACGATGAACGTCCGGCGGTCTGGCATCAAGCGGGCGGTCAGTTACGCGAAGCCGCCGAGACCGCGTACCGGGAGGCCGGAGTGACGGCTCGGTTGACGCCGTTCATCGAGGACATGGCCGAGGCTTACGGCTGGGCCGATCTGGTGCTGTGCCGCGCCGGAGCGTTGACGGTCGCGGAACTGGCGGCGGCGGGAATCGGCGCGGTGTTGGTGCCCTTCCCGTTCGCGGTGGACGATCATCAGACCGCCAATGCCCGATTCCTGGAACAGGGCGGCGCGGCCCTGGTTCGCCAGCAGGCCGATCTGAACCCCGAACGGCTGGCCGCGATCCTGCGCGACCTGCTCGGTGACCGTTCCCGCCTGCTGGGCATGGCGCGGGCGGCGCGGGGTCTGGCGAAAATCGACGCCGCCGAACAGGTGGCGCGGGCGTGCCTGGACCGGGCGCGCTCCTGAACGATGGGTGCAACGAGAGTCGAGGACATGGAAAGATCGGTGTTGACGACCATTCCCGAAGCCTGGCGCGACATGCGCCGGATTCGTCAGGTGCATTTCGTCGGTGTGGGTGGAGCCGGCATGAGCGGCATCGCCGAGGTGCTGCTCAATCTGGGCTACCGCGTGTCCGGCTCCGACCTGCGTCCCAGCCCGGTGACCGCGCGGTTGGCCGAGTTGGGGGCGACGATTCATCAGGGCCATGCCGCCGGGCAGATCGCCGGTTGCGACGCCGTGGTGATTTCCAGCGCGGTGGCCGAGGACAATCCCGAGGTGATGGCGGCGCGGGCGGCGCGGATTCCGGTGGTGCCGCGCGCCGAGATGCTGGCCGAGTTGATGCGATTCCGCTATGGCGTCGCGGTGGCGGGCACCCATGGCAAAACCACCACCACCAGCCTGATCGCCAGCCTGTTGGCCGAGGGCGGGCTGGACCCAACCTTCGTGATTGGCGGGCGGCTGAACAGCGCGGGCGCGAACGCCAAACTGGGCGCGGGCCGCTATCTGGTGGCCGAGGCCGACGAGAGCGACGCTTCGTTCCTGTACCTGCAACCGATGCTGGCGGTGGTCACCAACATCGACGCTGACCATCTGCCGACCTATGGCGGTGATTTCGAGCGGCTGCGCGCGACCTTCGTCGAGTTTCTGCATCACTTGCCGTTCTACGGATTGGCGGTGTTGTGCGCCGATGACCCCCAGGTACGCATGATCCTGCCCCACCTGAGCCGGCCGGTGCTGACTTACGGCACGACCGAGGACTGCGACGCTCGGGCCACCGCCATCGTCCAGGACGGGTTGCGCACCCGATTCGTGGCGCATCTGCCGAATCTCAAGACTCCGTTGCCGATCACGCTGAATTTGCCAGGCCAGCACAGCGTGCTGAACGCGCTGGCGGCGATCGCCGTGGCGTTGGAACTGGGCGTGGCGGAAACCGCAATCCGCCGCGCTCTGCTGAACTTTCAGGGCATCGGTCGGCGGTTCCAGCAACACGGCGAGTTGAAGCTGCCCGATGGCGGCCGGGTGACTGTCATGGATGATTACGGCCACCATCCGCGCGAGATTCAGGCGGTGCTGAACGCATTGCACGGCGCCTGGCCGGAACGGCGCCTGGTGCTGGCGTTTCAGCCCCACCGCTTCAGTCGCACCCGCGACTTGTTCGAAGATTTCGCTCAGGTGCTATCCGAGGTGGATATCCTGATCCTGCTCGACGTGTATCCGGCTGGCGAGAGGCCCATTCCTGGGGCCGACGGGCGCGGCTTGAGCCGGGCAATCCGGGTGCGCGGCAAGGTGGACCCAATCTTCGTCGAACGGCTCGCCGATTTGCCAGCGGCGCTGCCGGGCCTGCTGCGCGACGGCGACCTGCTGCTCATGATGGGCGCGGGCGACATTGGGGCGATGGCGGCCCAATTGGGACGCGACGGCTTGCCGGGCGTGAATTGAGCGAACGGGACACGGGGGAGGAAAGCGGATGCGACAGACACAACGGCGGACAGTGGCCGAGCCGAGAGAGTTCGGTAAGGTGGCGGTGCTGATGGGGGGCTGGTCGGCGGAGCGGGCGGTTTCGCTGGTCAGCGGCCAGGCGGTGTTGCGAGCGTTGCAAACGCGCGGTGTGGATGCGTGGGGCATCGACGTCGACCGGACCATTCTGAAAGTGCTGGCCGACGGCGGCTTCGACCGAGCGTTCATTGTCCTGCACGGGCGCGGCGGCGAGGACGGGGTGATCCAGGGGGCGCTGGACCTGCTGTGCCTGCCCTACACCGGCAGCGGAGTGCTGGCTTCGGCGCTGGGAATGGACAAGCTGCGCACCAAGCAGGTCTGGGTGGGCGCGGGTTTGCCGACGCCGCCCTGGCGCCTGGTCGAAAGCCCAACGCAACTGGCCGAGGCCGCCGCCGCGCTGGGCCTGCCGCTGGCGGTCAAACCCGCGCGCGAGGGCTCAAGCATCGGCGTCAGTCGGGTGGATGATCCCACGCAGTTCCAGGCCGCCTGGGCGCGGGCCATCGCCTGCGATTCGCCGGTGTTGGTGGAACCGTGGATTTTGGGTCAGGAATATACCGGCGGTCTGTTGCAGGACGAGGCGCTGCCGCTGATCCGCTTGGAGACGCCGCGCGCGTTCTACGACTACGAGGCCAAGTACCACGCCGACGACACCCGCTACCTTTGCCCCTGCGGCTTGCCCGAGGCGCGCGAGGCCGAATTGCGGGAATTGGTCCACCGGGCGTTCGCGGCAGTGGACGGCTACGGTTGGGGGCGGGTGGATCTGCTGGTGGACGCTCAGGAGCGGCCCTGGCTGCTGGAAGTCAACACCGTGCCGGGGATGACCGACCACAGCCTGGTTCCCATGGCGGCGCGGGTGGCTGGCCTGGATTTCGAGGAACTGGTCTGGCGCATCCTGGAAACCAGCCTGGCCCGGACGGATTGAACGGAGGATGACGATGCGACTCGGACGGGAACGCCGCCGGGGGGCGACATCGCTCCAGCGTGCGCCGGCGGCCGCGCCAGGCCGATGGCGGGCCATCCTGAAGCCGTGGCTGCGCGGGCTGGGAGTGGCGCTGGCGCTGGCGGCGGTCGGTTTTGGGTTGGAGGCCGGGATCCGCGCGCTACGCGCGCCGGGTGCGTTTCCCTTGCGCCAGGTGCGGGTCGAGGGTGAATTGCGCAACCTGACCGAAGCGGACTTGCAACCCCTCGCCCGCGCCTATCTGGGCCAAAATTTCTTCGTGGCCAATCTGGATGACCTGCGCGTGGCGCTGGCCGCCGACCCATGGGTCGAAGAGGTCACGGTGCGGCGCGGCTGGCCCGACACGGTGGCAATCCGACTGCGCGAGCGAACGGTTTTCGGTTACTGGGGCGAGCACGAGGAAATGGTGGATGTCAACGGTCACCGCTTTCGCCCGGCCGCGCTGCGCCAACCGGGACCGTGGCCGCGCCTGCTCGGCCCCGAGGGCCGCGAAAAGGCGCTGATCAAGGCATGGCGCGAAGTTCGCGCCCAACTCGACCCGGTCGGCCTGACCCTGGTGAAGCTGGTACAGGACGAGCGGCGGGCCTGGTGGCTAACCTTCGATGGGGGGTTGGAGGTATACCTGGGGCGTGAACAGTTCAAGGAACGGCTGGAACGGTTGGCGCAAGTTTACCCGCGAGTGCTGGCCGCCCAGGCCAACCGGATCGCGGTGGTCGACCTGCGTTACGGCAACGGGTTCGCCGTGCGCTGGAAAACAGCGCCGCCAACCCCGGCGGCCAGTTAGGCGGGATGGGAAAACGGAGCGATCATGTCCAGAAAAGAAGACCAGAACCTGATCGTCGGACTCGATATCGGCACGTCGAAGGTGGTGGCGGTGGTCGGCGAGGTCGGCCTGGATGGGACAATCGAGGTGGTCGGCGTCGGCGCGCACCCCGCGCGCGGCTTGAAGAAGGGGGTGGTGGTGAACATCGAGTCCACCGTCCAATCCATTCAGCGCGCGGTGGACGAGGCGGAACGGATGGCCGGCTGTCGGATTCACTCGGTATATACCGGAATCTCCGGCAGCCATATCCGCGGGTTCAACTCCAACGGCGTCACCGCCATCAAGCACCATGAGGTGACCCCAGAGGACGTGGAGCGGGTGATCGAGGCGGCGCGGGTGATGGCGATTCCAGCCGATCAGAAGATCCTGCACATTCTGCCCCAGGAATTCATCATCGATGGCCAGGAAGGCATCCAGGAACCGGTTGGCATGGCCGGGGTGCGGCTGGAAGCACGGGTTCACATCGTCACCTGCGCGATCAGCGCCGAGCAAAACATCGTCAAGTGCGTGCGGCGCTGCGGTTTGGAGGTGGACGACGTCATCCTGCAACCGCTGGCGTCGAGCCGGGCGGTGCTGACCCCAGACGAGAAGGAGTTGGGCGTCTGCCTGCTGGACATCGGCGGCGGCACGACCGATCTGGCGGTGTTCGCCCATGGCGCGATCAGTCATACCGAGGTGATCCCGGTGGCGGGCAATCAGGTGACCAACGATATCGCGGTGGCCTTTCACACCCCAACTCCGGCCGCTGAGGAGCTGAAGATCAAATACGCCTGCTGTCTCAAACAATTGACACGTACCGACGAACGGATTGAGGTGGCGGGCGTCGGCGACCGGGCGGCCCGGGCGCTGTCCCGTCGAGAACTGGCGGAAGTGGTGGAGCCGCGCTACGAGGAATTGTTTGAGGTGGCGCTGGGCAAACTGCAACACAGCGGATTCGAGCACTTGATCCCTGCCGGAGTGGTGCTGACCGGAGGCAGTTCACGGATAGCGGGGATCATCGAATTGGCCGAGGAAGTGATGCATCTACCCATCCGACAGGGTTTGCCGCGTGACGTGACGGGACCGCAGGACGTGGTGCGCAATCCAATTTACGCCACCGCGGTGGGTTTGCTGCTATTTGGCAACGAGAACCGGCCGGGGCGGTCGGGTCCGGTATCGAGGGCGGGTCGCCAGGGATGGTGGACCCGAATCAAGGGCTGGTTTCAGGGGAATTTCTAAACGTGTTGAATCGGGGCAGTCTGGGTCGAGAACCATTACATCTGAGGAGAAGCCGTGATGTTCGAGCTGATGGATGCCAAGACGGAAGAAAACGCCGTCATTAAGGTCGTGGGGGTGGGTGGCGGCGGTAGCAACGCCGTGCAGCACATGTTGAGCGCCAACATCGAGGGGGTGGATTTCATCTGCGCCAATACCGACGCGCAGGCGCTGAAAAGTTGCTCGGCGCCAGTCACCTTGCAGATGGGCGCCAACATCACCAAGGGGCTAGGGGCAGGCGCTAACCCCGATGTGGGCCGGCAGGCGGCGCAGGAGGATAGCGAACGCATCCGCGAAGCCCTGCAGGGCGCCGACATGGTGTTCATCACCGCCGGCATGGGAGGCGGCACCGGCACCGGCGCCGCGCCGGTGGTGGCGCAGTTGGCGCGGGAGATGGGGATCCTGACCGTCGCGGTGGTGACCAAGCCGTTTCCGTTCGAGGGCAAGAAGCGCATGGAAGTAGCGATGAATGGCATCCGCGAACTGAGCCAAACGGTGGATTCGCTGATCACCATTCCCAACGAAAAACTGCTGACGGTGCTGGGCAAGAGCGCCAGCCTGCTGGATGCCTTCAAGGCGGCCAACGACGTACTGCTCGGCGCGGTGCAGGGCATCGCCGAGTTGATCACCAACCCGGGACTGATCAACGTCGATTTCGCCGACGTGCGCACGGTGATGTCCGAGATGGGCATGGCGATGATGGGCACGGGTCGGGCGGTCGGCGACGGCCGCGCCCGCGAGGCGGCCGAGGCGGCCATCGCCAGCCCGTTGCTGGAAAACGTCAACCTGGCCGGCGCCAAGGGTTTGCTGGTCAACATCACCTCGGGCATGGATCTGACCATCGGCGAATTCGAGGAAGTGGGCAACACCATCAAGGAACTGGCCTCCGACGACGCCACCGTGGTGGTCGGCACCGCCATCGATCCCGAGATGCGTAACGAATTGCGGGTCACCATCGTCGCCACCGGCATCGGCCAGGGCGTGCCGGCCAAGCAATCCAGTCCGCAGCGGGAGGCGGCGATCCCGCCGTTCAAACTGGTGCAACGGGCCGGCGGCGACGGTCATGTTCACCACGACCGGCCCAGCACCCGGCACAAGGTGATGGGCGGCGATCCCCCCAGCGACCGGGGCGTGGACGCCGATGAGTATCTGGATATCCCAGCGTTCCTGCGTCGGCAAGCCCTGGGGGGACGGCCAACCGATTGACCCCTTTGGGATTGCCAATATGGCGGGTCAAGGCGCCGTGGCGCGGGAGGGCGCCAACCCGCTATCCAGAACTGGAGCGATAGTTTTAGCAACTTAACAACATTCAGTTGCTAAAGAGAAACAAGTTGCAATATCGCTACGAACTGCGGTATCTTCATTGCAACGCAAGATGACATGGCGGTTGCCGACCAGCCGCATGAGCCGACAGGCCGGTCAAGGGGTGCGCGACTCGGACCCCGCGCGGTATTGCCGCGACGCCACGCTCCAGTTCAATTGACGTGTTGGGGGACCTAACATGATTCGGCAGAGAACCTTGAAAAACGCCATTCGGGCGACCGGCGTCGGTCTTCACACCGGCGATAAGGTCTATTTAACGTTGCGTCCAGCGGCGCCCGATGTGGGCATTGTGTTCCGGCGGGTCGACCTGCCGGACCCCGTCGAGATCAAGGCCTGCCCGCGCCATGTCGGGGATACTCAACTCTCCACCTCGCTGGTCCGGGGCAAGGCCCGCATCTCCACCGTCGAGCATCTGCTGTCGGCGTTCGCGGGGTTGGGCATCGACAACGCTTATGTGGATGTCAGCGCCGCCGAGGTGCCGATCATGGACGGCAGCGCCGGTCCTTTCGTGTTTCTGATCCAATCGGCGGGCATCCAGGAACAGAACGCGCCCAAGCGTTTTATTCGCATCAAGAAACCGGTACGGGTCGAGGATGGCGACAAATGGGCGCGCTTCGATCCCTTTGACGGATTCAAGGTCGAGTTCACCATTTCCTTCGACCATCCGTTGTTCCGGGGTCGCAATCAGCACGCGGTGGTGGATTTTTCCACCACCTCGTTCGTCAAGGAAGTCAGCCGGGCGCGCACCTTCGGCTTCGTGCGCGATCTTGAATATCTGCGCGAAAAACGGTTGGCCCTGGGCGGCACGCTGGACAACGCCATCGTGGTGGACGACTACCGGATCCTTAACGAGGATGGCCTGCGTTACGAGGATGAGTTCGTCAAGCACAAGATTCTGGACGCCATCGGCGACCTCTACCTGCTGGGCCGCAGCCTGATCGGCGCGTTCACCGGCTACAAGTCCGGCCATGCCCTGAACAACCGGTTGCTGCGCGAACTGCTGGCCAATAGCGCCGCCTGGGAAGAAGTCACCTTCAGCGACGAGCGGCAAGCGCCGATTTCCTATTTGCAGCCGGCCCAGGCCACCCGCTGAACCCCCCATCGCCGATTCCCTCCGATTTCCCTTCATCGCGGCTTCCCGGCAATCCCGGGAGGCCGTTTGTTGTTTGTGGACGCGAGGTTTTAGCGCGCTCCGTAAAATGGGCCGCCACTGGGCCGCCGCGCAAAAACCCTGTCCCTAGGGTATCATGGCGCCCATTGGCATTGAGCGACGAAGCGAAAGGCTCCCGATTGATGAACATTCTGAAAAGCATTTTTGGCAGCCGCAACGACCGCGTACTCCGGCGGATGCGCAAGGTCGCGGACCGGATCAACGCCCTGGAACCGGGGATCGCGGCATTGAGCGACGCGGACCTGCGCGCCAAGACCGACGAATTCAAAAACCGCTTAGCCCAGGGGGAAGCCCTGGACGCGCTGTTGCCCGAGGCGTTCGCCGTGGTGCGCGAAGCCAGCAAACGCACCCTCGACATGCGCCATTTCGACGTGCAGTTGATCGGCGGCATGGTCCTGCACGAGGGCAAGATTTCCGAGATGCGCACCGGCGAGGGCAAGACCCTGGTGGCGACCTTGACCGTGTATCTTAACGCGCTGACCGGCAAGGGCGTGCACGTGGTGACGGTCAACGATTATCTGGCCCGGCGCGACGCCGATTGGATGGGCCAGATTTACCGCTTCCTGGGTATGAGCGTCGGCGTCGTCATCGCCGGGATGAGTCCCGAGGAAAAGCGCGCCGCTTACGCCGCCGACATCACCTACGGCACTAACAACGAATACGGGTTCGACTACCTGCGCGACAACATGGCCTTCAACCTGGAACAAAAGGTGCAGCGGCCCCTGCATTACGCCCTGGTGGACGAAGTGGATTCGATCCTGATCGACGAGGCGCGTACTCCGTTGATCATCTCCGGTCCCACCGAGGAAAGTTCGGAACTCTATCGCAAGGTCAACGAGATCGTGCCGCGCCTGACCCGCCAGAAGGAAGAGGAAGGGCCGGGCGACTACTGGGTCGACGAAAAGACCAAGCAGGTTTACCTGACCGAGGCGGGCCACGAGCAGGTCGAGGACCTGCTGCTGGAAGCGGGATTGCTACACGAGGGCGACAGCCTGTACGACGCCGCCCATCTGGGTGTGTTCCACCATCTTAACGCCTGCTTGCGGGCCCACGCCCTGTTTCACCGCGACGTGGAATACATCGTGCGCGACGGCGAAGTTATCATCGTGGACGAATTCACGGGCCGCACCATGCCGGGCCGGCGCTGGTCGGATGGCCTTCACCAAGCGATCGAAGCCAAGGAAGGCGTGCCGATTCAGGCCGAGAATCAGACCCTGGCCTCGATCACCTTCCAAAACTACTTCCGTCTCTACCAAAAGCTGGCGGGGATGACCGGCACCGCCGATACCGAAGCCTTCGAGTTCCAGCAAATCTATGGGCTTGAAGTTGTAGTGGTCCCCACCCACCTGAAGATGATCCGCGAGGACAAGGGCGATCTGGTGTTTCTCACCCAGCAGGAGAAATACGAGGCGGTGCTAGAGGATATCCGCGACTGTCGAAAGCGTGGTCAGCCGACCCTGGTCGGCACCACCTCCATCGAGGTGTCCGAGCTGATCTCCAACTTGCTGGACCAGGAAAAGATTCCCCATCAGGTACTGAACGCCAAGCAGCACGAGCGGGAGGCGGAGATCATCGCCCAGGCCGGCCAGCCGGGCACGGTGACAATCGCCACCAACATGGCCGGGCGCGGCACCGACATCGTGCTGGGCGGCAACCTGCAAGCCGAACTGAAAGCCATGGATCCCGACGCCGAGGCAGCGGCCCGCGAGGCGGCGCGGCAAGGCTGGCAGCAACGGCACGAGCAGGTGGTGGCCGCCGGCGGCCTGCACGTGATCGGCACCGAGCGCCACGAATCGCGGCGCATCGACAACCAGTTGCGCGGCCGCTCCGGCCGTCAGGGCGATCCCGGTTCCAGCCGCTTCTACCTGTCGCTGCAAGACAACCTGCTGCGCATCTTCGCTTCCGACAAGGTGGCGGGCCTGATGCAAAAACTGGGGATGCAGAAGGGCGAGGCCATCGAACATCCGTGGGTGACCAAGGCGATTGAGAACGCCCAGCGCAAGGTCGAGGCCCATAACTTCGACATTCGCAAGAACCTGCTGGAATTCGACGATGTCGCCAACGACCAGCGCAAGGTGATGTACGCCTGGCGCAATGAGTTGATGGAGGCCGAGGATATCTCCGCCACATTGAAAGAGATGCGCGCCGACGTGCTCAAGCAGGTGATGGATCCCTTCGTCCCGCCGCAAAGCCTGGAGGAACAGTGGAACGTGGCTGGATTGGAAGAGGCTTTGGAGCGGGAGTTTGGTCTTTCACTGCCCCTCCGCGCCTGGCTGGACACCGACCATGACCTGCACGAGGAGCCGCTGCGCGAGCGCATCTACACCGAACTGGAGCAGGCTTACGCCGTCAAGGAAGCCCTGGCGCCCTGGATGCGGCAGTTTGAGAAGGCGGTGCTGCTGCAAGTGCTGGATAGCCACTGGCGCGAACATCTGGCGGCGATGGACTACCTGCGCCAAGGCATCCACTTGCGCGGTTACGCCCAGAAAAATCCCAAGCAGGAGTATAAGCGTGAAGCCTTCGAGATGTTCCAGGCGCTGGTGCAGCGTATCCATCAGGAAACGGTCGGTTTCCTGGCGCGCGCCCAGTTCGAGGCCGAGCCGACGCCGATCCCCGAACCGCGTCGCCCCGCGCCCGCCGCGCTGCATTTCGTTCATGCCGAGGCGTCGGCGCTGGCCGACGGCGGGAGCGAGGACGATGGGGCCAACGCGCTTGGCCAGCAACCCGATGAAGCAACGGCCCACACGCCCTTCGTGCGGGACGGTCGCAAGATCGGCCGCAACGAGCCCTGCCCGTGCGGTTCGGGCAAAAAATACAAGCATTGTCATGGTCAAATGAACTGAGCCGGAGGCGCGCATGGAACCGCTTGCTGTCGCTGGTATTCGTTTGGGAACGGCTTGCGCCGGCATCAAGTATCCCGACCGTCGCGATCTGGTGGTGATCGAGGCGGCGGCGGGAACCCGGGCCGCTGCGGTGTTCACCCGCAATGCGTTTTGCGCCGCGCCGGTCATCGTGGCGCGAACCCATCTGGCCGCCACTCCCCCTCGCTACCTGGTGATCAATACGAGCAACGCGAATGCCGGCACCGGTCGGCAGGGTCTGGTGGACGCCGAGGCGAGCTGCCGGGCGCTGGCGGAACGGGTGGGTTGTCGGCAAGAAGAAGTATTGCCGTTTTCCACCGGCGTCATTGGCGAGCCATTGCCACTGTATCGGGTGGTCACGGGCCTGCCAGCGGCGCTGGCGGCGCTGCGTCCGGACGGCTGGAGCGAAGCCGCCCACGGCATCATGACCACCGACACCCGGCCCAAATGGGCGTCGCGGCGGATCAATCTCAACGGGCGGGACGTGACGGTGACTGGCATCGCCAAGGGCGCCGGCATGATTTGCCCCGACATGGCCACCCTGCTGGCGTTTATCGCCACCGACGCCGCCGTGGATGAAGCCGTGTTGCGATCCGCGCTAATGGAGGCGGTCGCCGAGTCCTTCAACGCCATCACCGTGGACGGCGATACGTCCACCAACGATTCCTGCCTGTTACTGGCCACCGGCCAGTCTGGGGCGAACGTGCCGGCGCACGGTGACGACCACGCGCGTTTTGTCAATGCAGTGCGCGAGGTGTGCGGCGACTTGGCCCAAGCGATCATCCGCGATGGCGAGGGCGCGACCAAGTTCATCACCGTGCGGATCGAGGGCGGCCACGACATGACCGAATGTCGACGGGTTGCCTACACCATTGCCCATTCCCCACTGGTCAAAACCGCCTTCTTCGCCTCCGATCCCAACTGGGGCCGGATTCTGGCGGCGGTGGGCCGGGCCGGGCTGGCGGATCTGGACCTCGACCGGGTGGTCATCCACCTGGACGAGGTTTGCATCGTCCGTGATGGCGGCCGTGCGCCGGAATACGCCGAGGAACAAGGCCAGCAGGTCATGGCGCGACCCGAAATCACGATTCGGGTCGAACTGGGCCGGGGCAAGGCGGCGGCGCGGGTCTGGACCACTGACTTGTCTTTCGACTACGTGCGCATCAACGCCGAGTATCGGACGTGAGCGGAACGGTTCACGTGGCGGTGGGCATCGTCGCGGATCCGGTGGGAGCCGTGTTGATTACCCGCCGACCCGACCACGCGCATCAGGGTGGACTCTGGGAGTTTCCCGGCGGCAAGGTGGAAGCCACTGAATCGGTGGAAGCGGCGCTCCAGCGCGAATTGCATGAAGAGTTGGGGATTACCGTCCAGGCCGCCGAACCGTGGTTACAGGTCCACCATGCCTATCCGGACAAGACCGTGCTGCTGGACGTCTGGCGGGTCATCGCCTGGGACGGCGAACCGCGCGGTCGGGAAGGTCAGTCGCTGCGGTGGGCGTCGCCCGCGCGGCTGGCCGATTTCGCCTTTCCCGCCGCCGACAAACCGATCATCGCGCGATTGCGCCAGGAACACGATCAAATCGCGCAACAAGCCAGTTCGAAGGGAACGTCGGCCGCGCTTTGAACCGCCCGGCGGTTGGGGTCCGGTTGCTCCAGAAAGTGTATCGTGAAGCGATGCCGTCCGCCGCTGATTTCCGGGAACAGGGTTCCGCCAGCCGGCAACAAAACCTGGATGAGTTGATGGGGCGTATTGCTGTCGAGGCCGCGCTGAAAGAATCCCCGGTAAGCGATTTCCGGCTGGGGGATGGCGCTGTCGCGAATCAGCCGGAGAATCAGCGCCACGGCGTTCCACAGGGGGGTGAAGGGCTCCAACCATTCCCGCAGGTATTGAGCACGGATCTCGGGATCTCGTTGCAACCAGTGATAAAGCGCTGGTAAATCGAACCGGCAGGCACCACCGGGCGTGTGACTGCGTTTGTGAATGGCGTTTAGAAAATCGGTTTGTCGCACGGCCTCCAGCGCCGCGTTGTCCAGCCGATGGATACGGTCGATCACCCCACCGATTTCCGCCAGTACCTGGTCCAGGGTGGCGGTATGCACGTCGGGATTCAGCCGCAGTCGATTGAGCGTGGCGGCGTGCCGTTCCAGTTCCTTGAGCAGATCCCCCTTGAACTCGTTGCGTCCGGTCAGGGCCAGAATGTCGAACAGACCTTGCAACGCCGCGCGACTGTCCCAGGTCGAACACCCCGCCAGATTGTGATGGACCTGGTGGAACAAAAACTCAAGGCGCAACAAGGAACGGGCGCGTTCGTTGAGGGGCTGTTCGTAGCAGACGGTCTGGGGCACGATAGTCCTCGCGGACACAGTCATCATCGGAAGGGGCGCGGGCAAGGCTCGTCAACAAGCCTGGGTTGCGGCCAGGATCGAGTAATGCCGATGCAGCGCGGCGACCCGTTGATCCAGCGCCGCCAGATCGCCGGCGTTTTCCACGATCTCGTCCGCCAGCGCGAGCCGCTGGTCGCGGTCCGCCTGGGCGGCCAAAATGCGCCGGGCCTGGGTTTCATCGATCCCGTCGCGCGCCATGACCCGGCGAATCCGTTCGGTTTCGGGCGCGTCCACCACCAGCACTCGATCGACCAAATCGGTCATCCCGGTTTCCGCCAGCAGCGGAATGACCAGCAGGCAATAGGGAGCGGTCAACCCGGCGATGCGTTCCCGCGCCAGGAGGCGGATGCGAGGATGCAGAATCGCTTCCAGCCGGTGGCGGCCCGCCGGATCGGCGAACACCCGCTCGCGCAGGCGGGCGCGATGCAATCGCCCATCCCTATCGAGACAGTCTGGCCCGAATTCGGCCGCAATGTCGGCCAGAGCCGGCTGACCTGGCTCGACCAACTCACGGGCCAGCAAGTCAGTATCGACGACCGGTGCGCCCCATTGCGCGAAGCGGTCGCTGACCGCCGTTTTGCCGCTACCGATGCCACCTGTCAAGCCGATGACCAGCACGATCACAGTCCCAGCCAGTTCAGATAGGCGCGGTTGACCGCTCCACCCCACAGCAGGGCGATCCAGCCGGCGGCGGCGAGAAAAGGGCCAAACGGCATGGGAATTTGCCGATCCCGGCCACGAAACAGAATCAGGGCCAGGCCGAAAACCGCGCCCACCAGGGATGAGAGCAACACGATGGTGATCAGATATTGCCAGCCCGTCCAGGCCCCGAGCGCCGCCAATAGTTTGAAATCACCATGTCCCATCCCTTCCTTGCCAGTAAGCAGGCGGAAAAGCTGATACACCGACCAGAGCGCCAGATAGCCAGCCATGGCGCCGATGACCGCGCTGGGCAGGCTGGCGAACAGGCCGAACAGCGCCGCGAAAAGCCCGAGCCAGAGCAACGGCAGCACCAGATCATCCGGCAATAGTTGATGGCGAAAATCGATGACGCTCGCCGCCAATAGAAACCAGGTGTATACCAGCGCAGCCACCACTGGCCAGCCAAAACCGTATTTCCAGGCGACGACGCCCGCCAGGACACCACTCAACGCTTCCACCAACGGATACTGAAGACTGATCGCCGCGCCGCAATGGGCGCAACGACCGCGCTGCCGGATATAGCTAAACAGCGGGATGTTCTCGACGGCCGTGATCAAATGACCGCAATGAGGGCAGCGCGAACGCGGCCGCCACAGATTGAGCGTGGGTTGCTCAGCGTTCGGGTCAGCCTGATTCAACAACTCCGCGCATTGCGCCCGCCACTCCCGCTCCATCATCAGCGGCAGGCGATGGATGACGACATTGAGAAAGCTGCCGACGATCAAACCCAGCAAGACCGCCAAAATGACGAACAGGCTGGGCGAACCAGCCAGCAGTTCCAGCGAAATCATCGCGCGGCCGCCATCAAACCGCCGCGGCCAGCTTGAAGATCGGCAGGTACATGGAGACGACCAGGGTACCGACCACGCCGGCCAGGAACGCCATCAGCAGCGGTTCGATCATGGTGGTCAACGTGTCTACCTTTTGATCCACTTCCGCCTCGTAAAAGTCCGCTACCTTGGCCAACATGTCGCCAAGCGAGCCGGCTTCCTCACCAATCGCCACCATTTGCACCACCATGTCGGGGAAGAGATTGCTCTGGCGCATGGCGAAGTTGAGCTGCTGGCCGATGGACACCGCGTCGCGCATGTCCAGCACGGCTTTCTCGTAAACGTAGTTGCCCGTGGCCCCGGCCACGCTGAGCATGGCGTCCACCAGCGGGACGCCACCGTTGAAGAGCGTGGACAGGGTGCGGGCGAAGCGCGCGTTGGCCGAGGTGGCGACCAAATCGCCGATCAGCGGTATTTGCAGGACCATGCGGTCCAGCCACTGATAGAAGGTGCGCGAGCGCTTGCGGGCTTCCAGAAAGCCGACGATGGCCACCACCGGCCCGAAAATGATGAGGTACCAGTACTCCTGAAACACCTTGGAAATGTCGATCACCGTCCGGGTCAGGGCCGGCAACTCGGCGCCAAAGCTTTTGAACAGATCATCGAAGGTCGGGATGACGAAAATCAACAGGACGGCGGTGACCACGAAGGCGAAGACCAGCACGATGGCGGGATAGGTGAGCGCCTTCTTGACCTTGGCCTTCAGCGCTTCGGTCTTTTCCAGATAGGTCGCGACCTTGTCGAGCAGCACCTCCAGGACACCCGCCTCTTCGCCGGCATGCACCAGGCTGCAGTACAGATCGTTGAAGTACACATGATGCTTGCCCAAAGCCTTCGAGAGCGCGGTGCCGCTCTCCACATCGGCCTTGATGCTGAGGATGAGTTCCTTGACCTTGGGCTTGCGGTTGCTGTGACCGACCATGTCGAGCGCCTGCACCACGGCGATGCCCGCGCCGAGCATGGTGCAGAGTTGGCGCGAGAACAGCATGATGTCCTTCGGCTTGACTGCATCGCCGAAGGCGAACAGGGGCTTGGCTTTCTTGCGAACCTGCAACGGGATGATGCCCTGCCGCCGCAGTTCGGCCTTGATCATGTTCTGATTGGCCCCCCGCAACTCGCCCTTGACTCGCGTGCCCCGCTTGTCGGTGCCTTCCCACTTGAACGTGGGTTCCTCTTCCTTCTTCTTGGCCTTCGCCAGCGTTGGTTGTTTAGCCACGACCGTTATTCCGTTGTTACTCGGTTGATTTCTTCGAGACTGGTCAGCCCCATGCGAACCTTGTTCAGGCCCGATCGGCGCAGGTCGTTGACGCCTTCCTTACGCGCCTGGTCGGCAATCTGGATCGCATTGCCGTTAGCCATGATGATCCGGCCGATCTCCTCGGAAACCGGCAGCACCTCATAAACGCCGACCCGACCCTTGTAACCGTGGTTGCACTGATCGCAACCGACCGCCTTGTAGATCGTCAGATCGGACAATTCATCCTGGCGAAAGCCCAGGTTGATCAGTTCCGCCGGTGGGATCTTGATCTCTTCCTTGCAGTGCGCGCACAGCCGCCGCGCCAGGCGCTGAGCGATGATCAGGGTGACGCTGGAAGCAATGTTGTAGGGCGCCACACCCATGTTCATCAGTCGGGTCAGGGTCTGCGGCGCGCTGTTGGTGTGCAGGGTGGACAGCACCATGTGGCCGGTTTGGGCCGCCTTGATGGCGATCTCGGCGGTTTCCAGATCGCGAATTTCGCCCACCATGATGATGTCCGGGTCCTGGCGCAGGAAGGCGCGCAGGGCGCTGGCGAAGGTCATCCCGACCTTGGGATTGACGTTGACCTGGTTGATGCCGGTCAGGTTGATTTCCACCGGATCCTCGGCGGTGGAGATATTGACGGTCGCGGTGTTCAGGATGTTGAGCGCCGTGTACAGCGAGACCGTCTTGCCGCTGCCGGTCGGGCCGGTGACCAGCACCATGCCTTGCGGCTTGTGGATGGCCTTGATAAACAGTTCCTTCTGGTGGTCCTCGTAACCCAGGGCTTCGATACCCATCTGGGCGCTGGCGGGGTCAAGCAGGCGCATCACGACCTTTTCGCCCCACATCGTCGGTAGCGTGTTGACGCGAAAGTCGATAGCCCGCTGCTTGGTCAGATAAAGCTTGATGCGCCCATCCTGGGGCACCCGGCGCTCGGCGATGTCGAGTTGAGCCATGATCTTGAGTCGGGCGGCCAGACGCGGCGCCATGGCGACCGGCGGCTTGTGGATTTCGTCCAGCATGCCGTCCTGCCGGAAGCGGACCCGGTAGGTTTTTTCGTAGGGCTCAAAGTGAATGTCGGAGGCGCCGCGGTTGATGGCCTGGATAATGACCTGGTTGACGAAGCGCACGATCGGCGCGTCCTCGGCGTCGGACTGGGTCAGGGTTTCGATCTTGGGGCCGGCCTCGGCTTCACTGCTGAAATCGAGATCGCCAACTTCGCTATCGCCCATGCTAGGCGTTGAGGTTTCGAGCGCCTTGTCCAGCGCCTTGCTGACCTGGTTCTCGCTGACGACGACCGCCTCGATATCCAGCCGGGTCTGGAACTTGATGTCCTCCAACGCGCGCAGGTTGGTGGGGTCGACGACGCCCACGAACAGCCGGCGCCCCCGCTTGTGCAAGGGCAGGACGCGGTGTTGGCGTAGCAGTTTCTCGTCGACCAGGCGCACGACCGCCGTGTCGATGTCCAGGGCGTCAAGATCGAACAACGGCAGGTTGAAGCTGCGCGCGGCGACGCGAGCAATGTCCTTGTCGCGGGCCAGCTTGTTCTCGACCAGGTAAACGACGAGCGGAACATTATCCTTGCGCGCCTGCTCGGCTGCCTTGATCGCGGCGGCTTCATCGAGCAGATGATTTTGCACGAGCTGGCGGGCAAGGCCGATCAATTGACTGCCAGGCTGGGTAATGACATTGCTGGGATTGGTGGCCATGGGTGATCCATGATATGAGTTTCTGGACGGCCCAGGTTTTGTCGTCCGCCGAACGAGCTAACTCTAGACCATGCGGTGAACCTTGGAAAGAGTCGGGGTGGATGGGCACCGTGATCGCGGACTTGGTGGCGTGAGCCGCCGGTTAGACCAAGGAAGCCGAAAACAAGATTCCGAATTCAGCGGGGCGCGAATTCGGCGCGGCAGCCGTTATCCACCCAGACCCCGCGACGGTCATAGCCCCAGGTGTCGTTGTATCGACAATCGGATCGGCTGAGCTGGCGGTACAGACGCACGCCATCACGGGTATCGGCCCGGCATCGGTTATACCCACCGTCGGACTCGCAACGCACGACCCAGGGGGGTTGCCGTTCGTTCGGGTTCTTCTCCGCCAGCAACGCCCCAGCCACGCCTAGTGCGGCGACGCCGCCCACGATGGCGGCGGTGTTGTCCTTATCCCTTTGGGAGCCATCGCCACCGCTACGCCCAGTGTAAAGCTGGAAATCGCCCCGGCAACCCCGATCCACCCAGATACCTCGGCGGTCGTAGCCCCAAGTTTCCTGGTAACGACAGGCATTCTTGCTTAATTGGCGATGGAGTTGCACGCCGTCATTGGTGTCGGCCCGGCAGTGGCGGTAATGTTGATCGGTGGATTCGCAACGCACGACGGCGGGGGAATAGCCGCCCCGGTGACTCGAGCGGCGCTCGCCGGGACCGCGCTCAACGTTATGGACACCCTCATCATCTTCCCTGGGATAAGGCTGGGCACCACCCGATAACGGTATGGCCAGCGCCAGCAGGAAGGCTGTGGCAAGCAAGGCGGGCAACCGTCGCGAGGGGCGATGACGTGGCGTAGGATGGTTGACTGCTTGGTGAAACACGATTCGCATGGCGGTAAGGCTCAGTTCGATGTTGCCCGATGGTGTTTATATAATAACCCAAGTTGCCACTTGGACGAGATTTGTTGAGCTTTCCGTCGATGTCGATGGGCGCCGCGCCTTGAGGGGGCCTTGAATGAAACCCTTTCACGCATCGATCGTCGTCGATGAGTTCGCGTTGGCATCACCTTACCGCGGCCGGATTTCCCGACCATTCTTGATCAAATCCACGAAAACCAATTCGTAAAATCCCACCATGACCAATCCACTCCTTATTTCCACCGATCTGCCCTCCTACACCGCCGTCCAGCCGGAACACATCGAACCGGCCATCGACCATTGGCTGGCCGAAAACCGCACCGAAATCGAACGGCTGTTGACCGCGAACGTTGTCTATGGCTGGGACAATCTGATTCGCCCACTGGAGGAACTGGAGGATCGGCTGAACAAGGCGTGGTCGCCGGTCAACCATTTGCACTCGGTACGCGATTCCGAAGCCTTGCGCGCCGCCTATAACGCCTGTCTCCCCAAGCTCAGCGCCTATTACAGCGAACTGGGCCAGCATGAGGGTCTGTATCGCGCCTATCGGCAAATCGCCGAGGGGCCGGAGTACGCCCAGTTCGATCCGGCGCAGCGCAAGGTGATCACGGACGCCCTGCGCGATTTTCGCCTCTCCGGCATCGCCCTGCCGCCCGAGCAACAGGCTCGCTATAAGGAGATTCAGCGGGAACTGGCCCAACTTGGGGCCAAGTTTTCGGAAAACGTGCTGGACGCCACTCAGGCGTGGACCAAACTTCTGACCGACGAAGCCCGACTGGCCGGTCTGCCCGAATCGGCGCGGGCGCTGGCCCGTCAGACCGCGCGCCAGCGGGGGCTGGACGGCTGGTTGCTGACCCTGGAATTGCCATCCTACTTGCCGGTGTTGAACTACGCCGACGACCGGGAACTGCGGCGGGAATTGTACAGTGCCTATTGCACCCGCGCCTCCGATCAGGGACCCAACGGCGGTCAGTGGGATAATGGGCCGGTCATGGAACGGATTTTGGCGCTGCGCCACGAACTCGCCCAATTACTTGGCTTTCACGATTACACCGAATACTCCCTGGCCACCAAGATGGCCGATTCGCCCGAGCAGGTACTCGCGTTTCTTCACGATCTCGCCCACCGCGTCCGGCCTCAGGCGCAACGCGAGCTAGCGGAATTGTGCGTCTTCGCCCGCGAGCAGTTCGGGGTGGATGACCTGCAAACCTGGGATATCGGCTATTACGCGGAAAAGCTGCGCCAGCATCGCTATCAATTGTCGCAGGAGGAGTTACGGCCCTACTTCCCGCTGCCCCGCGTCTTGGCGGGATTGTTCGCGGTGGCCGAGCGCTTGTTCGACATCGTCATTCGCCCGCTGGACGGGGTGGAAGTCTGGCATCCCGACGTGCGGGTTTACCAAATCGCCGACGCGACGGGTCATTCGCGCGGGCGGTTTTATCTGGATTTGTACGCCCGTCCCCACAAGCGTGGTGGGGCCTGGATGGACGGCTGCCTGGCACGGCGACGGCTGGCCGACGCGGTGCGATTGCCGGCGGCCTATCTGGTGGGCAACTTCACCCCGCCGGTGGGCGACAATCCGGCCCTCCTGACCCACAACGAAGTGTTGACCCTGTTCCACGAATTCGGCCATGGCCTCCATCACCTGTTGACCACGGTGGATTACTTGCCGGTGGCCGGCATTCATGGCGTGGAATGGGACGCGGTGGAATTGCCGAGCCAGTTTCTGGAAAACTGGTGCTGGGCGCGAGAGGCGTTGGACTTGCTGGCGGGTCATTATCAAACCGGCGAGCCGCTGCCGGACGACTTGTACCAGCGAATGCTGGCGGCCAAGCATTTCCAGGCTGGTATTTCGATGGCGCGGCAACTGGAATTTGGATTATTCGACTTCCGGTTGCACCGCGACTACGACCCGGCGCGCGGTGGGCGGGTGCTGGAGGTGCTGGACGAAGTACGCCACCAGGTGGCGGTCATCATCCCACCGGTCTGGAATCGCTTCGCCAACGCCTTCACCCACATCTTCGCCGGTGGCTACGCGGCGGGCTATTACAGTTACAAATGGGCGGAGGTGCTGTCGGCGGACGCCTTCAGCGCCTTCGAGGAAAGCGGGATTTTCAATTCCGCGACCGGGGCGCGGTTTCGGGCAAGCATTTTGGAAGTGGGCGGATCGCGTCCGGCGCTCGCTAGTTTCGTCGAGTTTCGAGGGCGGGAACCGAGGATCGAACCGCTGCTGCGCCTGAGCGGAATCACGGTCGCATAGAAAATCAACGGGCGGACACCCGCGATATGTACCCCCCTCCAAACGGCCGCACGTCGGTCGCCAGCATCCCGGCGCGGCGGGCCGCTTCCAGGCCGGCGTCGGCGTCCTCGAATGCTTGACAGAGCGCGGGCTCCACTTCCAGACGGCGGGCCGCTTCCAGGAACAAAGCCGGCGCCGGCTTTGGCGGTAGACCATCGTCGGCGGTCAGCACCACGGGAAACAAGGCGCGCAGCCCGGCTGCCTCCAACGCCCGCTCCACGTTGGGGCGATTGCTGCCCGATACCACCGCCATCGGCAGGCGACCGTGATAGCGCCGCGCCAGGGCCGCCACCGGTTCCAGCGGACGTGCTTGATCCAGCAGGGCATAAGTCCGCCGTTCCTTGTCGGCGGTAAACCGCGCGACATCGATGGCATGGCCAAACTCGACGTTGTACCGAGCGACGATCCAGTCGGTCGGCTTGCCGTTGTGCCGCATGAGAAGCTCCAGCGGACAGGCCAAACCCAGCGCCGCGAAGGTTTCCTCCCAAGCCGTGTAATGCAGGGGCAACGTATCGACCAGGGTGCCGTCGCAGTCGAAAATCAGACCACGCACCCAGGAGGGAACCGCTAATGTCGGTTCAGTCTCGAACTGGCCTGGATCAACCAGAATCGGCGGGTCGTTTTTCAACGTCATGTTTCTCCCCTTGCTGGGCCGGCTGAGACCGGTTCAGTCAACCGTGGCGGCCCAACCGCCGCGCCGGGGATCGCCGGCCCCCGCGCCGTCGGGCGCCACCGCGTGAACTCCACCGAAATACACGTCCTGGACCACCCAGCGGTTAACTGGCCATCGCTCCGCCAGGGCCGCCAGCGCCGGTTCGGAAAAGCCCGGCTCGACCTGGATACGCTCGCCATCCCAATGCAGGCGAGGCGCTTCGACTGCGTCCCGCAACTTCATGCCGAAATCCACCGTGTTGCTGATCACTTGCAGCAAGGCGGTGCGAATGCGCTTGCTGCCGCCGCTGCCCAGCGCCAATTGCGTTCGATCTCCGGCCAGCAACAGCGACGGCGCCATCATCGAAGCCACCCGCATTCCGGGCGGGCTGACGTGGAAACCGTCGGGATGCAAATCGTCCTCGCCCATCATGTTGTTGAGCATGATGCCAGTGCCGGGCGCGAAGTAGCCGGAACCCTCACCGTTGGAGGTAGTCATGCTGGCGGCGTTGCCCTCGGCGTCGCACACGCTGACATGCGTGGTGCCCCCCGAGGCGACCCGCACCCGCTCCCGGCTTTCCGCCAGACCTGGCGGGTCCAGGTCGGTTGGACTGAGATAACCCTCGGCCCGGCGACGGTCCACCTCCCGCATCACCGCGACCAACAGCGTCAAATGCGCCGGCGACCCAAAGCCAAGAGGAGCGACTTCGCGCGCTTCCAGCAGGCGCAGCGCCAGGGCGAGCAACGAACCCCCAAACGAAGGCGGTGGATTGGTCAGCAGCCGATCATCGCGGTAACGGACCGACAGCGGTTCGCGTTCGATCACCCGGCAAGCGGCCAGATCGGCCGTTGTCAGCAGTCCACCGGTTTCGGTCATTGCCCGGGCGATGCGTCCGGCCAGTTCACCCTCGTAAAAATCCCGTTCGCCATCGAGCGGCAGCGTCTCCAGAAAAGCCGCCAGGTCTGGATTGCGATGAACGTCGCCTTCACCCAGATAGCGGCCTTCCGGAGAGAACAGCGCCCGACCGGCGGCGGTTAGGGTCATGATCGGCGTCAGCAGGTCGAGAAAATAGGCTTGCTTGTGATTGATCGTCACGCCGGCGCGGGCCAGGTGGACGGCTGGCGCCAGCACCTCGCGTAGCGGCAGCCGGCCCAGTCGCCGATGGACGTGCAGGTAGCCGCGCAGCGCGCCAGGGGCCGCCACCGATCCCATGCCGACGTTGAAAATCTGCTCGCTGGCGGGAAACCGCACGGTCACCGGCAGGAAGTGAGGCTCCAATTGACCGGCCGGCAACCCTCGGCCCGGCGTGTCCACGAAGAAATCGAACAAGGTCGCCCAACCCTGGGCGGTGCAGGCCAGCAGGAAACCGCCGCCGCCGAGGCTGGTCAGCGCCGGTTCGGCCACGGCGGCAGCAAACCCGGCCGCGACCACGGCGTCGAAGGCATTGCCGCCGGCGCGCAGAATTTCGGCGGCGGCCTCGGTGACCCTTGGATGACCGCTGGCGATGCTGGCCTTGGCCGACCCGGAAGCGGCCCCAATCGCCCCGCTCCCTGGCCGCCGCTCAGGCACGATGGGGGGTCCGCCGGTGCGGCGCGCGGCCGCGACCCCGCTCGCCGCTCGCTAGGGGCGGCCGGTGCCGCTCCATCCGCCGGGGTGGTTTGTACTCCACCAGCAGTTCCTCGGTGATCGGCAGCACCGGGATCTTCTGGCCGATGAAGTCCTCGATGTCCGGCAGGGAGTAGACGTACTGTTCACAGGCAAAGCTGATGGCGTCGCCGCTGGCACCGATGCGGGCGGTGCGACCGATGCGGTGAACGTAGTCCTCCCGGTCCTGCGGCAGGTCGAAGTTGATGACGTGGGTCACGTCCGGAATGTGCAGGCCGCGCGCCGCCACGTCGGTCGCCACCAGGATCGGCAGTTCGCCGCGCTGGAACGATTCCAGCAGGCGCAGCCGCTTCTGCTGGGGAATGTCGCCCGACAGGACGCCGGCCTGGTAGCCGTTGCCCAGCAGATAGCCGGTGACCCGATCCGCCGCCTTCTTGGTGTTGACGAAGATCATGATCCGCTTGGGTTCCTGCTGGCGCAGCACCCCCAGCAACAACGCGATCTTGTCGTGGGCGGAGACGTGATACAGGGCCTGGCGCACCTTGTCGGCGGTCACGTGCTCGGCCTCGATCCGGATCACCTGGGGGTTGTTCATGTGCTCGTAGGCCAGCTCCATCACCCGGTTGCTTAGAGTCGCCGAGAACAGCATGTTGATGCGCTGATCGGGCGCGGGCATCTTGCGCAACAGGTAGCGGATGTCGGCGATGAAGCCGAGATCGAACATGCGGTCGGCTTCATCCAGCACCACCACCTCGATGTGATTAAGCTTGTAGACCCCTTGCTTGTAGTAGTCGATCAGCCGGCCGGGCGTACCGATCAGCACGTCCACCCCGGCTTCGAGCTGGCGACGCTGAGCGTCGTAGCCGGCGCCACCGAACACGACGACGAACTTAAGACCGGTGTAGCGGCCGAGCAGCTCAGCGTCGCGGTGGATCTGCACCGCCAGCTCGCGGGTTGGAGCGATGACGATGGCCCAGGGGCCCGCGGCGTCCTCGGTGACGGGAGTTTCCATCAGGTGATGCAAGGTGGCCAGTAGAAAAGCCGCGGTCTTGCCGGTGCCGGTCTGGGCCTGACCGGCGATATCCTGGCCCTTGAGCGCCAGCGGCAGGGTGGCGGCCTGAATCGGCGTGCAGTAAACGAAGCCAGCATCCTCAACGCTTTCCAGCAGCGAATCGGTCAGGCCAAGCGAGGAAAACGGGACGTGGGTCAAATGATCAGTTTGCATGGGTTGGCGATGATCCCGGGTGAACAGGGTGGGGGGCTTGCGCGAGCGCCCGGTTTGGGCTGAAATGGATTGAAAGATATTTGTGCCCCAGCCGGTTATTTTGCCACAATATCTCCCGTTGAACGCCGCGCGCCGCTGATTTTCGTGGCCGTCCCCCGACGATCGTTCCGCCATCCGCTTGACCGGCTCCCTGCTTCCCGACGCATCCTCAGCTTGGCGAACCACGTCCCCCTGCCCTTCCGAACTGGAGAACCTGACCCGTGAGCGAGCAAATCACGCATATCACCGATGACACCTTCGAGGCCGAAGTGCTCAAAGCCGAGCAACCGGTGCTGGTCGACTACTGGGCCGAATGGTGCGGTCCCTGCCGGATGATCGCCCCCATCCTGGACGACATCGCCGCCGACTATGCGGGGCGTGTCAAGATTTGCAAGCTGAACGTGGACGAAAACCAGGCCACGCCGCCCAAGTACGGCATCCGCGGCATTCCCACCCTGATGTTGTTCCGCAATGGCCAAGTCGAGGCCACCAAGGTCGGCGCCGTGTCCAAATCACAACTGGCCGCCTTCCTTGATAGCAGTCTGCCTTGAGTTGCGCGAACGGCGTCCACTCCAGGGTAGACGCCGCTTCACGACCGTGCTAGCGTAGATCACGCATCGTAGCCGCTATCCTTCCCTCAATCATTCCTCGCGCTGCTCCGCCCTTGTCCGGTTCGGCCTCCAACCCAGGAGCACCCCTTCACGCCTCTCCACGGACGCGCATTCGTCGCGCCCGCCGCCTTGAGCCTGCTGCTTCCATGAATCTAACCGAACTCAAGAAAAAATCCGCCGCCGACCTGATCGCCATCGCGCAGGAGCTCAAGCTCGAAGGCATGGCGCGATCCCGCAAGCAGGATGTGATCTTCGCCATCCTGAAGGCGCTGGCCAAAAGTGGCGAGGACATTTCCGGCGATGGTGTGCTGGAAATCCTGCAAGATGGTTTCGGCTTCCTGCGCTCCGCCGACAGTTCCTATCTGGCCGGTCCCGACGACATCTACGTCTCGCCCAGCCAGATCCGCCGTTTCAACCTGCGCACCGGCGACACGGTCAGCGGCAAGATTCGCCCCCCCAAGGAAGGCGAGCGCTACTTTGCCCTGCTCAAGGTCGGCGATATCAATTTCGAGCCGCCGGAAGCGTCCAAGAACAAGGTGTTGTTCGAGAACCTGACGCCGTTGCACGCGGATGATCGGCTGACGCTGGAGCGCGGCAACGGCAGCACCGAGGACATCACAGCGCGGGTGATCGACCTGATCGCCCCCATCGGCAAGGGCCAGCGTGGTCTGATCGTGTCGCCGCCCAAGGCCGGCAAGACCATGATGTTGCAGAACATCGCCCAGAGCATCGCCGCCAACCATCCCGAGTGTTACCTGATCGTGCTGCTGATCGACGAGCGGCCGGAGGAAGTGACCGAGATGCAGCGGTCGGTGCGCGGCGAAGTGATCGCCAGCACTTTCGACGAGCCGGCCACCCGTCATACCCAGGTGGCGGAAATGGTGAACGACAAGGCCAAGCGGCTGGTCGAGCACAAGCGCGACGTGGTCATCCTGCTGGATTCGATCACCCGGCTGGCCCGGGCCTACAACACGGTGGTACCGGCATCCGGCAAGGTGCTGACCGGCGGCGTGGACGCCAACGCCTTGCAAAAACCCAAGCGGTTCTTCGGCGCGGCCCGTAACATCGAGGAAGGCGGCTCGCTGACCATCATCGCCACCACGCTGATCGACACCGGCTCGCGCATGGACGACGTGATCTACGAAGAATTCAAGGGCACCGGCAACATGGAAATCCATCTCGACCGGCGGATTTCCGAGAAGCGGGTCTTTCCGGCCATCGACATCAACCGTTCCGGCACTCGCCGCGAGGAACTGCTGGCCGATCCGGACGACTTGCAGAAGATGTGGATCTTGCGCAAGCTGCTGCACCCGATGGACGAGTTGCAGGCCATGGAATTTCTGTTGGAACGGCTCAAGAACACCAAGACCAACAAGGAATTCTTCGAGTCGATGAAGCGCTGAGGCATCGACGGTGTGATTAACGCCATGTTCCAGGCCACCCTCCATTCGCTGTTTCCCCCCCGCCCGACCCTGCCCGCTCCCTTGGCGCTGCCGTTGAAGCTGATTCCCGGTCCGGTGCATTCCACTATCCTGACCACGGCATTAAACGTACTGTTCGCCGCCCGAATCGAACAAAACAGTGATTTCGAATTCCTGCGCAACCGCGTGTTGATGATCAAGGTACGCGACGCCCAGGTGGAATACCGATTTCGCTACGCCGGCCCCGCCGGGTTCGTCCCTTGCCAAACGACGCAGGCACCGGATTTGACCATCAGTGGCACGATTTACGATTTTCTGGCGCTGGCCACCCGCCACGAGGATTCCGACACGCTGTTTTTCAACCGCCGGGTGGTGATGGAAGGCGATACCGCCCTGGGGTTGGAACTGAAAAATCTGCTGGACGGGATGGACCCGGAGGCGCTCGGTGGGCCGCTGCCGCCACTACTGCGCGCCGCCAACGGCTTGATGGGAGCCTACGAGCGGCTGAGTGGTCCGACGGCTTGACGGTTTGCGGGTTTGGACCGATCCCACCCCGTCGATCCGACCATCCCTTGATCGGAGGATCGGAAAAATCGTAGCCACCTGCTTTTTTGCGAGCGGTGAGGCGATGTATTTTCTCTCCCGCCCCGTCGTGCCATTGCCGACAATCACCCCGCCGCGTTGTAACGTCTGCCACGGCGGGCCATTGCTATCCAATAAAACCTTAATTTAACAATTTGTTAGGAACTTGCCCAACAGGCATGGCGATTGCTAGCAACGCCATGCCGCCTGTTCCCAGGCGGAGCGGATCAAGACCCGCCCTCGACGACCATTGGGTCACCTTTGGAGTAAGATCTATGATATTCGCAAGCTCGGCTCTCGCTCCTGCGCATGGTGCCAGGGCATGGCACGCCCACTGGCCGTTGATACTGCTGGCGCTCGGATCGAAGCGCGCATTCGGCATTCGCCGGAACAACTCACGTCAGCGAAGCCAACCTGGTCCTACCCAACTTGGGTGACGCGACCATCGCCACGTTCTCAGCGGCGTTTCGGGCTGGACCCTGCTGTCCTGGGGGCTGCTGGTCTGCGTCGGCGGACTGATCTTCTTGGCGCGGTCATTTACAGTCGGGTCCGCCGCCTATGCCGACGCACCGCTCGATGGCCGTCAGCGAATTGATCTACGAAACCTGCAAGACCTACATGCTGACGCAGGGAAATTCCTGCTGCTCTTGGAGGCGTTCATCGCGGCCATCATGGTCGCGTACTTTCGCTGGCGGGGTCCAGCACCTGCTGAACGTGTCCGAGGTGCTGTTGATCCTGGCGTTCTCGCTGATCGGTATCGCCGGTTCCCGGCGTCGCCTGGTTTGGCATCCGCATCAACACGCTGGTGAACAGCCGGACCCGCGTTCGCCGCGCTCCGGGGTAAAGCCTATCCGGTCTACGCGATTCCGCTCCAGTCCGGCATTTCCATCGGCATGTTGCTGATTTCCACCGAACTGCTGATCATGCTGGCGATTCTGCTGTTCGTTTCGCCGGCGCTGGCCGGCAGCAAGCTTCATCGGTGCTTCGCCATCGGCGAGTCACCTCGGCGCCGCCGCCCTACGCATCGCTGGCGGCATTTTCACCAAGATCGCCGACATCGGTTCCGACCTGATGAAGATTGTGTTCAAGATCAAGGAAGACGACGCCCGCAACCCCGGCGTGATCGCCGATTGCGCCGGCGACAACGCCGGCGATTCGGTCGGTCCCACCGCTGATGGTTTCGAGACCTACGGCGTGACCGGCGTGGCGCTGATCAGTTTCATCATGCTGGCCGTGCCGGAAGCCGCCGTCCAAGTTCAGCTGCTGGTGTGGATTTTCGTCATGCGCGTCATGATGATCGTCGCTTCCGGCGCGTCCTATCTGGTGAATGAAGCCTTAGCCAACGCCGCTACGGACATCAGGCCCGCTTCGATTTTGAGGCCTGCCGACCTCGCTGGTGCGGATCACCTCCGGTGTGTCGCTCGCGTTCACCTTCGCGGCGTCGTACCTGCTGATCGGCGATATCGCCGTCGGCGGCAAGGTGTACGGCAACCTGTGGTGGCAATTGTCGCTGATCATCACCTTCGGCATGCTGGCCGGCGCCATCATCCCCGAAGTGCTGGTTTTCACCTCGGTTCGCCTGGCCACGTCCGCGAAGTCGTGACCGCCTCCTGCGAGGGCGGCGCCAGCCTGAATATTCTGGCCGGCCTGACCGCCGGCAACTTCTCGGCCTTCTGGATGGGCGTGGTGATCGTGAGCTTGATGTCGGGCGCCTACCTCGTCGTGTGCAGTACGACTTGGCCGCCGTCATCAATCCGGTGCCGGCCAAGGCCGCCATCATGGTCGCCGTGTTTTCCTTCGGGCTGGTGGCGTTCGGCTTCCTCGGCATGGGGCCAGTGACCATTGCGGTCGACAGCTACGGTCCGGTGACCGACAACGCCCAGTCGGTGTACGAACTCTCCACCATCGAGCAACTGCCCGGCATCGCGGCCGAAGTGAAGCGCGACTTCGGCTTCGAGCCGGATTTTGCAGCGCCTGGCGATTTGCTGGAAGAAAACGATGGGGCGGGTACCTTCAAGGCGACCGCCAAGCCGGTGCTGATCGGGACCGCCGTGGTGGGCGCAGCCACCATGGTGTTCTCGACTTGGCCGTTGTTGACCGGCGGCCTAACCGAGAATCTGGACAAGCTGTCATTGCTGTATCCGCCGTTCTTGCTCGGCCTGATTTCGGCGGCGCCACCATTTTCTGGTTTTCCGGTGCATCCACCCAGGTCGTGTCCACCGGCGCCTATCGCGCGGTGGAATTCATCAAGGGCCACATGAAGCTCGACGGCGCTGCCAAAGCCTCGGCCAAGGACAGCAAACAGGTGGTGGAGATTTGCACGATTTACGCGCAAAAGGGGATGTTCAACATCTTCCTGGCCGTATTCTTCGGTACGCTGGCCTGCGCCTTCATCGAGCCGTTCTTCTTCATCGGTTATTTGATCTCACTGGCGATCATCGGACTGTATCAGGCGGTATTCATGGCCAACGCCGGCGGCGCATGGGACAACGCCAAGAAGATCGTGGAAACCGAGCTGCGCGCCAAGGGTACCGACCTGCACGCCGCCGCCGTGGTGGGTGACACCGTCGGCGATCCTTTCAAAGACACCTGCTCGGTGGCCATGAATCCGATCATCAAGTTCACGACTTTGTTTGGCTTGCTCGCGGTCGAAATGGCGGTCGGATTGGCAGCCCAAGGCCAGCAAGTCTTAGCGTTGAACATGGCGGCCTTGTTCTTGGTCGTCAATTTGGTGTTCGTGTTCCGCAGCTTCTATCGGATGCGGATCGATATCGAAACGCCCAAGGACGAAAACGACTCGGACGACGAGGGCGAACCCGCCACGGAATCCGCCTCCTGACTGTCGCTCTCGCCTTACCCAGGCGGAAGCGAAAATAAAAAGGTCTTCGCAAAACGAAGACCTTTTTTCATGATCCGGTAGATTTGGCTAGACAGGGCGAATTTACCAGCGCCCGCTTGAGTTCTTTGTCAGACCTTCTTTAACTCATCGCCAACCAGATTGATTAGCATTTTTGACGCATGATTTACCGCTTCTGAATCCTTGAAGATTTTATGATTTATCGCGACTGCTCAGCGTGCTACACGACATCCACCACCTGCCTCAACCCTGGCTGACCCTGCCAATAGCCATCGCAGCGCCAACGGCAACGCGGCATTGAGCACCCGCGCCGCCTCTACGGTCGCGTTCCCCGCGCAAACAGGTGGCGAACGCCTCAATCACCGTTTCTGTACCTTCCGGTTGGGGCTGATCCGCAGCACATCCACCGTTAATTCCCGCAATTCCGCCAATTCCGGCAGCAGATTGCAGGTCTGCGCCGATTGGGTCTGATACCGTTAATCGCTAGAAATGCCCGGCTCCTCGCGAGTGCTCAAGGTCAGCCCTTCCGGGTCATCGAGACAGCGATACCGGCAATCGTCCCTTGGGCAGATTGTGATGCCGGGCGGTGAAGCAGCGGGCGGAATAAGCCAGCGGCAGGCGACCGTAAACGAACACCTCGGTTTCGACGTTATCCGGCCGCTCAGCCTGAATCGCGGCTAGCGTCGCCCGCGACACCCACTCGGCATCACCCACCGTTTGGCGCCCAGCCCGGCCAGAAAACGCAGGGTCCGACCGCTGTACACGTTGATGCCGGTGCCTAGGACGAACGCCGCCCTCTTTCGGACAATAGCCGCACCGCGCCCATGTCGTTGGCTTCCACGGTAAAACGGCCGTTCTCGCACAAGCGGCGCAGCGTCTTTCAGTTCCGATTCCGCCTCCAGCAACGCCATGGTGGACAACACCACTTCCTTGCCGGCGGCGGTCAGTCGTTCGGCCAGTTCCAGCCACTCATCGGTGTTGAAAGCGCGGCGCTTGGAGCAAACCGTTTCGCCGAGATAAACGATGTCCACCGGCGCGTGCTCATCCGCTTGTAGTAACCGAGCAGCCTTTCCTTCGGCCAGTAGTACAGCACCGGCCCCAGCGCCAATTTCGGCTGATGTCTTGTCATGATCGCCGCCCTCACTGCCAGGTCCGGTGATAAGCGCCCAAGGTGGTCTGGTGGCCTTCCGACACCTTGCCCACTCCCGCTGCCACTCCGGTTTCGGCACGTAGGCGGCGGGATTGCGCCGACAGGCATCAATCGCGGCCCGCCGTGACCTTGGTCACTTGGGTGACATAGGCCGGGCTGCGCTGACGACCTTCGATCTTGATCGCCGCGATGCCCATTTCCTGCAATTCCGGCAACAGTTCCAAGGTGTTCAAGCTGGTCGGTTCCTCGATGGCGTAATAAGTCTGATCCGCCACCTTGAACCGGCCCTTGCACAGGGTCGGATAACCGGCCGGTTCGCCCGGCGCGTAGCGGTCGATCAGCAAACCGCCCAGGCGGCTTCCAGTCCGCGTGGCGTTTCCTCCCAGCGCACCGCCTTGGCTGGCGAAACGACGCCGCACATGTTGGGCGATTCGCCGGTGACGTAGGACGATAATAGACAGCGCCCTTCCACCATGATGCCATCCCGCCGAAACCGAACACTTCGATGCCGACCGGGCTGTGTTCGAGCACATGCCGGACCTGTGGAGCGACAGCACGCGGGCAACACCACGGCGGATGCCGAAATGCTCGTGATAGAAGCGGATCGCCTTCGTAATTGGTGGCGGAACCTTGCACCGACAGATGCAGCGGCAAATTCGATACCGGCCAGGCGTACTCCAGCACGCTGATGTCGGCGGCGATGACCGCGTCCACGCCAAGTTCCACCGCTTGATCCACCGCCCGTTGCCAGCGTTCCCAGCCGGCTGGCTGCGGAAAGGTGTTCAGCGCGACGAACACCTGCCGGCCCTTGGCGTGGGCGTATTGCACGCCCTGCGCGGCCGTTTTGGCGTCAAAATTCAGGCCGGGGAAGTGGCGGGCGTTGGTGTCGTCGCGGAAGCCGATGTAGACGGAATCAGCGCCGTGATCCACGGCGGTTTTCAGCGAGGGCAGATTGCCGGCGGGACAGACCAATTCCAGGGTTTGGAAGAAAAACGATTGCGCGGAGATTGTCATAATTGATGTTGTCCAGATTCCGTAAGGACTCCCTTCGATTTCAATCCCTATTCTCTCATCAGGCATTCAAACCCGCCTGCACGAAGTGTCGATCAAAAGTCAACGCTCGATTAACCTTTGCCTCTCGCATCGCTACAAACGATAGGCAATCGACCAAGCCCCAGCTTTTATCTTGGTACTGCTTGTAAACAAAAGTCGGCAAATAAATCGGGCGTCATGCGGACGATTTCAATTTCCACCGCCGCAAGCAATCGCTCGATGATTGTAACAGCTTCCTGTTTGTGGTTGCGCGCCAAGGCATTGCCGACCTCAAGCAAAACAGCTGTCCGTCGTCAGCAATGGCCACTCATCGTATTGATCGGCCAAGTCGAGAGCCTGTCGGTGATACTGATCGCGACGGTTCACCAAAGCGACGATGAACAAGGTATCGACAAACAGCCGATCAGTCACATTTTTTTCGCCGCTCAAATAAAGGTCGAGATTCCTTGGAAAAATCCTCGGGTCCATCTATCTGAATTTCCCGTAATTGCGACATGAGGCTCGCTTTCATTGATCCGGCGCGCCTGGCCAAATGTTCGGATCAATTCGTACAACGCCTCCAAGTCATTGTCGCTAAAACGGTCAATTTCCTTCACTATCAATGCCTTGGTTACCTGCATAACCGTACTCCAAGAACGCTTTCGACAAGAGAGCCGGCCGGAAAAGGATCGCGCAACCTCACTCCCTCCGCTCCCGCGCGATGGCCCGATAACCGATGTCGGTGCGGTAATAAACACCGTCCCAGCAGACCCGCTTGGCTAGGTTGTAGGCCAGGCTTTTGCGCCTCGGCGACCGTGTCACCCAGCGCGGTGGCGCACAACACCCGACCGCCGTGGGTCACGACATGACCGTCCTTCCCCTCCAAAGTCCCGGCGTGGAACAGCTTCACGTCGTCGCCCAACTCGTCGTGGCGTGGCAAACCTGCGATGACATCGCCCTTGCGATAAGCGCCCGGATAGCCGGCGGCGGCCATCACCACGCCCAGCGCGTCGGGGGTCCCAATCCGCCTTGATTTCGCCCAAGCGTCCGTCCAGCGCCGCGCCGCACAATTCGACCAGATCGGAGCGCAACTGTACGATGAGCGGCTGGGTTTCGGGATCGCCCAGCCGACAGTTGTATTCCAGCACCTTGGGACCGGCGGCGGCGATCATCGCCGGCGTAGAGAAAGCCGACGTAACGACAGCCTTCCGCCGCCATGCCGCGCACCGTGGGCTCGATGATTTCGGCCATCACGCGATCATGCAGTTCGGGCGTGACCACGGAGCCGGGGAATACGCGCCCATGCCGCCGGTGTTCGGGCCCGGCCGCCGTTGTCGCGCGCCTTATGATCCTGCGAGGACGCGAACGGCAAAATGTGCTCGCCGTCGGTCATCACGATGAAGCTGGCTTCCTCGCCGCGCAGAAACTCCTCGATCACCACCCGGTGGCCGGCCTTGCCGAAATCCGCGCCGCTCAACATCCCGCATGGCGGCGATGGCCTCGTCCTCGCTTTGCGCCAGAATGACGCCCTTGCCCGCCGCCAGGCCATCGGCCTTGACCACCACCGGCGCACCCATCTCGCGGATGGCTTCCGCCGCGTCCGGATCGGTGAAACTCTGATAACGGGCGGTCGGGATGCGATGGCGGGCGAGGAAATCCTTGGCGAAAGCCTTGGAACCTTCCAGTTGCGGCCGCCTTGCCCGCCCGGAACAGCGCAGACCGGCGTTGGCGAACAGGTCGGTGATCCTCAGCACCAGCGGTACCTCGGGACTGATGATGGTGAGATCGACGTTATGGCCTTGGGCGAACTTGAGCAAGTCCGGCGGATCGTCGTCAGCGGTGATGGCGATGTTGGTCACTTTCGGCTCTGCAAGGTGCCGGCGCTGCTCGGCGCGACGTAGACGTTGTTCACCCGGCTGGATTGCGCCACCTTCCAGGCCAGGGCGTGCTCAGGCCACTGCCGATGATCAGGATGTTCAGCAACAACCCCCACCCCACCCTCGCCCTCACCGCACCCTCTCCTGGCCGGGAGAGGGGAGCGCGCGCGAGAGCCGGGTTTGTATAGCTTTAGTGGCGGAAATGCCGCATTCCAGTGAATACCATCGTCATGTCGTGCCCAGTCGGCGGCGGCGATCACTTCGTCGCGCATGGAGCGCACCCGGCTCGATGACGGCGGTGATGCCCCGCTCGGCGGCCAGGTCGATGCCGTCGCGGAACGGGAAAGGCGCCGGATGCCATCGCCGCTGCGCCTTCAGGTCCAGCTCCCGCGCTTTCATGATGGCGATATTGGCCGGAAAACCCGGCCCATCTGACCGGCGCCGACCTGAATCATGCCGTCCTCGCTGCAGACGATATGTGCTGGATTTGACGGTAGAATTTCACCACCTGCCGACATGAACAGCAGGTCGATCATCTCCCGTCGGTCGGCCGTTTCGTCACCACTTTCAAGTCCGACCTGCGACTTGGCCTGCAATCGCGATCCCGTACCAGCAGGCCGCCCGTGACCCGCTTGAAATCTCGAGCCTGGCGCACGTTCGGCGCTCCAGTAGCCGTGCAGGCCAGCACCTGCACGTTCTGCTTGCTGGCGGTCATGTCGAGCGCCTCCGGCGTGACCTCCGGGGCGATGATGACTCGGACGAACTGTTGATCCACGATGGCTCTGGCGGTCATGCCATCCAGTTGGCCGGGTTGAAGGCGATAAATGCCGCCGAAAGCCGAGGTCGGCCGGTTTTATAGGCGCGGTCGTAAGCCTCCAGAATGCCCGCGCTGATGGCCACGCCGCAGGGATTGGCGTGCTTGACGATGACGCAGGCCGGCACGTCGAAGCCTTGACGCACTCCAGCGCGGCGTCGGTATCGGCGACGTTGTTGCAGGACAACTCCTTGCCCTGCAACTGGCGGCGGTGGCGATGCAGGCTTCCGCCGGTTTCGGCCCTCGGTCGTAGAACGCCGCGCCCTGGTGCGGATTCTCGCCGTAGCGCATGTCCTTGAGCCTTGAGGAACTGGAGGCCGCGTGTGCGGGAACGGATCGCGCCCGCCGTCGGCCTGGATGGAACCCAGATAGTTGGCGATGGCGCCGTCGTAGCGGCCAGTGCTCGAACACCTTGACCGCCAGATCGAAGCGGGTCGCCTGGATCACCGAGCCGTTGCTGTCGCGCATCCCGGCCAGCACCTGCTGGTAGTCGCCGGCATCCACCACCACGGTCACCGCCGCGTGATTCTTGCCGCCGCGCGCAGCATCGCTGGCCTGCCGATGTCGATATTTTCAACGCATCGACCAGCGCGCAATTCGGCTTGGCAACCGTGGCTCTTGAAGGGGTAGAGATTGGATCACCAGCAGGTCGATGGGCGGAATGCGTGCCCGGCCATCACCGCGTCGTCTTCCACGCCGACCCAGCAGGCCGCCATGAATTCTCGGGTGCAGGGTCTTGAGGCGACCGTCCATCATTTCCGGGAAGCTGGTGTAATCGGCGATCGACGGCGGCAATGCCGTTGCTGGCTAGCAGTTTGGCGGTGCCGCCGGTGGACAGAATTTCCACGCTCCTGTTCGACGAGCGCGGGCGAAATCCACGATGCCGGTCTTGTCAGAACGCCGATCAGGCGCGGCGATGGTAAAGCGGTTGTTGAATCTGGCGCGAAAGTCCGTTGTGTCCGAGAGAATGGGGTTAATGGCAATGTTGGCGCCCCGGCACGCCGCTTTTGCCGCCGCGCAAGGCCAGAAGGATTCGCAGCCCCAGCTAATGCCGTGCAGACGAACGCGCTGGTCGATGTGCTCGATGGGGATCGTCGGGGGTGGTCTAGTGCTGGAGTCATGGCGGGAGTTTCAAACCGTAGCGCACACTCAGGTTGCATCCGTCGGTATCAAGCCAAAATATAGATCGTAAGAACCGGTCCTTTCGGGGTCGTACTGCATCAATTCGCCGTTTTCCAGATCGTAGTACCAGCTACACAATCTCAACTGGCCTTGCTCGACTCGCTGGCGGATGAACGGAAAGGTCGCGAGATTGTTCAGCGAAGCGCGGATGCCCGCCGCTCGCAAGCCCGTCGCTCAATCCCCGTTGCTGGCGTCTGGCCAGCGCCAGCACCGTCGCGGGCCGACGCGGCGATTTCGCCCACGGCGCGATGCCTCGCCTTCGTCGTTCTCGCTATAGCCTTCCAGCAACGTCCGGACATTGCCGCAGCGCGAATGGCTTCAGAATGATGATGCTGCGATTTTCAGTTGCAGACGGCGAATTCCAGCGGCGCTGGTGCCGTGATATGCCCGCCGGTTCCGTGGGCGGCACCAGATTGGCGACGTTTGTGGATCACGAACAGATCGCCAAAGCGCGGAATCGGTCAGGATGGCGGATTCACCCGCGAATCGCTGCAACCGATCAGCAGCGTGCGCGGCGTTTGCCCTTCATCGCCAGCCGGTTGAACAAGTCCCGGTTTGGCTCGAAGTGCTTGACCCGGAAAGCGCTGAAAGCCTTTGCAACAGTCTGCTGATAGTGCTCAGGATACCATCCGTTAACCTTGGTCGGTTTCGCATTATATTCCTGCCGTTTCCCAACCTTCCGCCCGAGAGGCCCCATGCAGTGCGCGATCTATGTGCCGCAAGAAACAGATACTTATCTCTATCTGTCCACCAGCGATGACTTCTCCCACGTTCCCGAACTGCTGCTGAAACTCATCGGCGAGCCGGTTCACGTCATGGATTTGGATCATCGCCGGAACGCAAGCTGGCGCAGGAGGATGCGGGCCAGGCGCTGGTGCAACCTCCAGGAACGGGCTGGCATTTACAGATGCCGCGCCAAGACGAGTGGCTGGGCACGCCATTGAACTGCACGAACTCGACCCATGTTCTCCGAACGCATCGATTCGCCTGACCAGTTCCTCGATCCGGGAGCGTTCGCCCTGACCCAGAAACCGACATCATTTCCTTCGCCGGCGGTCTGCCGGCCTGCGGGCCGTTGCCGCTGGATTTGGTCGATCTACCGCCTGACCAGTACGGCACCACCGACGGCGAGGCCGGAACTGCGGACGGTCATCGCCGCGCAATTGGCTGGATCTTCGGCCTGCGCCAAGCCGTCGTGAACAGGTGCTGGTCACCACCGGCTCCCAGCAGGGCATCGACTTGGTTTCCAAGCTCTACATCGACCCCGGCACGCCAGTTGCGGTGGAAGCGCCGAGCTATCTGGCGGCGCTGGTAATCGTTCCATCTTCGGCGCCCGCCTGAGGAGTTGCCAGCCGCCAGCGGCATCGACCCGGAGCAGTTGCGCCAAGTCGTCCACCGTCACCGCCCAGCATCTGTCTACCTTATCCCGACGTTCCAGAACCCGGCGGGCGTCTGCTACGACGAAGCGACCCGCGCGGCGGTGGCGGCGGTGTTGCGCGAGACCGGAACGCCTTGCCGGAGGACGAGCCGTATCGGGAACTGGTCTACGAACCGGTAGATCGCACTTGCCTGCGCCCGCTTGGGCGAGAAAGATACCTGACAAGCATGGGCACGTTTTCCAAGATGGCATTCCGGCCCAGGGCCTTGCCGCGTCGCCGTGCGTCCTCGAGAACGTGCATCCCTATCTGGTCCGGCCTGGAGCAGTCCATCGATCTGGGCCACCAACCAGATCGGGCTATGGCGGTGCGCCTGCTTCGCAATGCTCTGCTGGACGCCATCTGGCGCACCTTGAGCGACTGCGGGCATTTTACTGAACGGCGCGACGCCATGTGGAAGCTGTTTTAACTCGCCACATCGAGGAACTGGCGCAGTGGACGATGCCCAACGGCGGATTGTTTCTTCTGGGCGCGTCTGAAGAACGGCGACACCCGCGGCCTGCTGGTGCGCGGGAGCGCCGGAACGCAAGGTGGCGTCTTCGCGCCCGCGGGGCGTTCTTCGCCAGCGCTGGCATGCAACACGGCGCCTTCATGCACTTACCCTTCAGTCACAAGCTACGCCCAAAACAACTGGCGGGCATGACGCCGGCAGTCACCGGGAACAACGAGGCGGCTCAGGCGAAACGTTCGCTGGGTGTGGTGATGATTTAGGGATACAGCGGGTCGTCCGGTTTGCGGCAAAATATTGCGGACAGTGCCTATTCGTACCTTCGTCTTCAGAAATAGAAGATGTTCTCCATCACCGCTGTCGATTACACATAAGTTCCCTCCCCTCGCGGGAGCGGGTTAGGCGGGGGCGACCACCAGCCCGCTTGCAATGCAAAAGGGAGTTGGTGAGTCAACTCACTTCTTCTCGCCTTCCCCTACAAAGGGGGAGGGGATTCCCTGATTTTTAATACTAACATAATCAATTAATTGGAGATATGCGTAATGGACAGCCGTCGGCCGGAGCACGCGCCGTCGAAAACTCTTGATCGTCAGTTTGGAAGTTATGCGTCGATCCATGTCTCAATAGATATCGGCTATAGGTTTTTTTATTCCATTCAATTAGTAATGAACCCTGCTTTACAGGATACTGTGACGCCATCGCCGCCGCCCCGTTGCCGGCGATATCGCTTGCCGTAACGCACCGATCCGCAACCGAGCCAGGAGTGCAACATGACTGACCAAAAGAAATTGACCACCAGCGCCGGCTGTCCCGTCGCCCACAACCAGAACGTGATGACCGCCGGACCGCGCGGACCGCAACTATTGCAGGATGTCTGGTTCCTGGAAAAGCTGGCTCATTTCGACCGCGAGGTGATCCCCGAACGGCGGATGCACGCGAAAGGCTCCGGCGCCTACGGCACTTTCACAGTGACCCACGACATCACCCAATACACGCGAGCGAAAATCTTTTCCCAGGTCGGGAAGAAAACCGAGTTGTTCGCCCGCTTCACCACCGTGGCCGGCGAGCGCGGCGCCGCCGACGCCGAGCGCGACATTCGCGGTTTCGCGGTGAAGTTCTACACCGAGGAAGGCAACTGGGATATGGTCGGCAACAACACGCCGGTGTTTTTCCTGCGCGATCCGCTCAAGTTCCCGGACCTCAACCACGCCGTCAAGCGTGACCCGCGCACCAACCTGCGCAGCGCCAAGAACAACTGGGACTTCTGGACCTCGCTGCCGGAGGCCCTGCACCAGATCACCATCGTCATGTCGGATCGCGGCCTTCCGGCGACCTACCGTCACATGCACGGCTTCGGCAGCCACACCTTCAGCTTCATCAACGCCAGGAACGAACGCCACTGGGTCAAGTTCCACTTCAAGTCGCACCAGGGCATCAAAAACCTGACCGACGCGGAAGCCGAAGCCATCATCGGCAAGGATCGCGAAAGCCACCAGCGCGACCTGTACGACAGCATCGAACGGGGCGATTTCCCGAAATGGACGCTCAAGGTACAGATCATGCCGGAAGCCGACGCCTCCAAAGTGCTCTACAACCCCTTCGATCTGACCAAGATCTGGCCGCACCAGGATTACCCACTGATCGAAGTCGGCGTGATGGAACTGAATCGCAACCCGGAAAACTTCTTCGCGGAAGTGGAGCAGTCGGCCTTCAATCCGGCCAACGTGGTGCCCGGTATCGGTTTCTCCCCGGACAAGATGTTGCAGGGACGGCTGTTTTCCTATGGCGACGCTCAGCGCTACCGTTTGGGCGTGAACCATCATCTCATTCCGGTCAACGCGCCGCGCTGCCCGGTTCACAGCTACCATCGCGACGGTCTGATGCGGGTCGATGGCAACCACGGCGGCACGCTGGGCTACGAACCGAACGACCAGGGTGAATGGGCCGAGCAGCCGGATTTCTCTGAGCCACCGCTGAGCTTGGAGGGCGCGGCCGACCACTGGAACCACCGCGAGGACACGGATTACTACTCGCAGCCGGGTGCACTGTTCCGCCTGATGACGCCGGCCCAGCAACAGACCTTGTTCGAGAATACCGCGCGTTCCATCGGCGAGGCGCCGCGCGAGATCCAGATTCGCCATATCGGCCACTGCCTGAAGGCTGATCCGGCTTATGGCAAGGGCATTGCCGATTTGCTCGGCATTGCCTTGAGCGAAGTTCCCGCCTGAGCGAAACCGTCCCCAAACCCGGCTGCGGCGAAGATACCTTCACGTCGTTGTCGTAGCCGAGACGATCACCCCACCCGCCATTCTTCTGAGCCGCTCTCCGATTCATGCGCGTCACGATCAAGGGTAGTACCATTGGCGCCCTTGACTTGGAAACCGACGGAGGCTTGAAGCGGGATGAAGGCAGCCAGTTTGACGCCTGAGCGGATGACCGTCGGCGAACGCCGGGCGGCGTTCTGGCTGGCGGGCGTTTTTTCGCTGCGGATGCTGGGTTTGTTCATGATTCTGCCGGTGTTCGCCCTGTACGCTGAACACCTGCGCGGCAATACCCCGGCGTTGGCCGGCTTAGCTATCGGCATTTACGGTTTCAGCCAGGCGCTGTTTCAGATTCCCTTCGGCTTCCTGTCGGACCGTTATGGCCGCAAGCGGATGATTTACATCGGCTTGCTGGTGTTCGCCGCGGGCAGCGCCGTCGCGGCGCTGGCCGATTCAATTTATGGCGTAATTCTGGGTCGGGCCTTGCAGGGCGGCGGAGCGGTATCGGCGGCGGTGATGGCGCTGGCCGCCGATCTGACCCGAGAGGAACATCGCATTAAAGTCATGGCGATGATCGGCGTCACCATCGGCGTATCGTTCGCCGCCTCAATGATTTTGGGGCCGGTGCTGAACGGTTGGGTCGGCGTGCCGGGCATTTTCTGGCTGACCGGCCTGTTCGCTTTGCTCGGCATCGCCGTGGTGCGGTTTGGTGTGCCCGATCCCGTGTCGAGCCGCGTCCATCGCGACGCTGAACCCGTTGCCTCCCAGTTCGGACGAGTGTTGTTCGATGTCCAGTTGTTGCGGCTGAATTTCGGCATCTTCACCCTGCATTTGCTGCTGACCGCTACCTTCGTGGCCGTGCCACTGGCGCTGCGCGACGCTGGCTTTCCCAGCGACCAGCACTGGGAAGTGTATCTGCCAGCGCTGTTGTTCTCGATGGTGGCGATGGTTCCGTTCATCGTCGTGGCCGAAAAATACCGTCGGCTAAAACCGGTTTTTCTCGGGGCAATCCTGACCTTGGCTTTGGCCGAGTTTGGGCTGTTGAACCTACACGACACGGTTCTGGAAATGGCGGTGCTGTTGCTGGTTTTCTTCTCGGCGTTCAACCTTCTGGAAGCCACCCTGCCCTCGCTGATCGCCAAGATGGCGCCGCCTGACGCTAAGGGTACGGCAATGGGCGTCTACTCCAGCAGCCAGTTTCTGGGGGCGTTCGCCGGTGGGGCGCTCGGTGGTTGGCTGCGCGGACTGCTCGGCCTGAAAGGCGTGTTCGCATTCACCACCTTCGGCGCGCTGGCGTGGCTGCTGGTGGCCTGGACCATGAAGAATCCACGCTACTTGAGCAGCTATCTGCTGAACGTGGGCAACCTTAACGAAGTGGAGGCGCGGCTGTTGGCCTCGCGATTGAGCGAGGTGCAAGGGGTGGCGGAAGCCGTGGTGGTGGCCGCCGAGGGCGTGGCCTACCTCAAGGTGGACCGGAACGCCTTGGACGAGGCGGCGCTGCGGGCGTGCGCGGCGGCCTGAGCGGCGCACAGGGCGCTGACTGACGGTCAGCCCCATTCAAAACTTTGGACCACCACGATGCCCTCTTGCTGGGCCTGCTCCAGCAAGTCCGGATGGGCAAAATGAGTCACCAGCAGGGGTACAAGTGGCAAGGCTTCCACGGCTCGAACCGCAGCCAGCTTGCGCTGGAGCTGAGCCAGCTTGCCGCGATCATCCAGGCGCATCACGCTCTCGCCGACGATCACCACATTCTCGCCGCCACGCCGCCCCCGGGCGAAGAAGTTGATTTCCTCACCATTGATCCAGGTCCGCACCAGGCGCTCGCTGATTTCCAGTTGATGCTGGGTCTTCAGGAATACCGGCAGCATTCGGTAGGCCTCGTTCTCCAGGGCGTAGGCCATGGTGCGCGCCAGTCCGCCCACCTGGCTTCGGGTATTGTCGTGAGCGCGGCTCAGGCTGGCGATTTCCCGGGTGGTTTCCCGCTGCGCCTCGGCCAGTTCCTCCATCCGGACCGCCAGGGTATCCACCCGTTGCTCGGTCCGCTTTTGCGCCTCGGCCAGTTCTTCCATCCGGACCGCCAGGGTATCCACCCGCTGCTCGGTCCGCTTCTGCGCCTCGGCCAGTTCTTCGACCCGTTGCTCGGTCCGCTTCTGCGCCTCGGCCAGTTCCTCCATCCGGACCGCCAGGGTATCCACCCGTTGCTCGGTCCGCTTTTGCGCCTCGGCCAAATCCCGAACGATGTCCTTGAGTTGATTGAAATCGGTTTTCGTGACCGCGGCTTCCCGCTGCTGCTCGATTTCCTCAAGGAGCAGCCACAATACCTCCTTAAGGTCTGGCGGGACGCTATCCATCTTGCGTAACAGGGCGACACTGAAGGGCATGGTGTGGTCTCCTGATCGGTGGCGGGAACTTAAATGATAAAAGCGACTTGATCAATTGTAATACTCGGATTTTGAAAGATATTCAAGGTTTCTCTTACCTTGCCAGAATCCGCCGTTACTTTGCCCTATCCACCCAACGGAGCGATCCACCTCGCTCTTGTCCTTCACTTTCACCGGGCGCGGTGCAAGTAGCTTCAACCGGCCGTGTTAGCCCCGCTGAAAAATTATGATGCTATACTTGGCTTGTGTTGAAGGGGGGGATGACGCGACTCCATCGAGCCGCGACTTCCGAACAGGGCCAGTACACCTGTGCTGTCATGCCTAAGCGTGGGGCTTCCTTATGAAATCAAGAAACAGGCTTTTTTCCACGTCTTTTCTCGTATCCTTTCTATTGATCTTCATCGGATTTATTCTTTTCGGCCTACCCACAAATCAGTTCGGCGGCCACACCACAATACGCTAGCGTCCCACCCGTGGTCGGCCAAACCGACAACCCGCTAAGGGCTACGATTACGGGAACATGTGGTGACGCTGATGGCGATCCCCCTACCCCAAACGTGTGTTTGAGTGTTGCCGTCACCTATGCTTACAGCGACACTGTCCCCGCCGGTACCGTCATCAGCCAAGCCCCAGTAGCCGGTGCATCATCCCCTACAGTACTACCATCAATATCGTTGTATCCAACCGACTGATAGTTCCCAATGTGGTTGGCCAACCCCAGCAGACCGCCACGCTTGCTATCAACGATACCTGCGTGCCCGGCAACCCTGCCCAGTGCCTGACGGTTGGAACCATTACCCAACAACCCAGTTCCACCGTTCCCGCTGGCAGTGTCATCAGTCAGGATCCGGCTGCCGGTTTTTTTGCCGCCGCTGGCTCCAAGGTCAACCTGGTCGTCTCCTCGGGTCCGCCCCTCCTGACCGTTCCCAACGTGGTCGGTAAAACTCAATTCGACGCCGAGACCGCGATCAAGACCACCTGCGTGACCAACACTACTCAGTGCTTGGTGGTTGGCACCATCACTTTCCAAACCAGCGAAACCGTTCCCGCCGGTAGTGTTATCAGCCAGGATCCTCCCGCCGGCTTCCAAGCTGGTGTTGGCACCGCCGTCAACCTGGTCGTGTCTTCAGGAAAGGCGCCGATCGCGGTTCCCAACGTCATCGGCCTCACCCTGACCGCTGCTAAAAGCGCCATCACCGGCACCTGCAGCACTGGTAGCTCCCCCGTCTGTCTCAAGGTCGGCACCGTCATCTTGGCCGCCAGCGACACCGTCCCCGCCGGCAATGTCATCAGCCAAAATCCGGGTGGCGGCACTCTGGTCGCGCCTGGCACCGCCGTCAACCTCGTCATCTCCTCAGGCAAGGAAGCGCCGATCAATCCGCCCTATCCCCCAGGCGCCATCTCAGTTCCGAACGTGGTCGGACTGACCCAGACCGCCGCCGCTAATACCATTCACAGTGCTGGCCTGAGTGTCGGCGCGGTTCTCAAGCAATACAGCGACACCGTCCCCGCTGGCATTGTCCTTGCCCAAAGCCCGGCGGCTGGCGCCAAGGTCGCCGTGGGCACCCCTGTCACCGTGACCGTCTCGCTGGGCCCCGCCGGGGTGGTCAAGGTTCCTGACGTAAGGGGTTTGCCCGAGGAGGTGGCGAAATCCGTCCTGCAAGACGCTGGACTTACCGTCGGCAGCACCTTGAGGCAGCCGGATCCCACCATGCCAGCTGGCGATGCCATCGGCACCAATCCAGTGGCCGGCACACAGGTCAAACTCGGCAGCGCCGTCACCCTGATCATCTCTGAGGGCTTCTCCCAGCCCCAGGAGGTCGCCGTGCCCAGCGAGGTCATCGGCATGACGGTCGAGGACGCCAGGGAAAGCCTGTTCGCGGTCGGCCTGTTCCATGTCGGCGCCATCACCGTGCAACCCCACGACACAATTCCCGCCGGCCGGGTCTCTGGTCTGAGCCCCACCCCCGGAACGCTGGTTGCCTACGGCACCACCATCAATCTGTTCGTGTCCTCGGGTTCGCAACTGCCGGTCGCGACGCCCAACGTGGTCGGGCAAACCCTGGCCGACGCCACCGCCATCCTCCAGGCAGCCGGCCTGCAACTAGGTTTCGTATCCCGCCAAACCAGCAACACGGTCGAGGCGGGCCGCGTCATCAGCCAAAACCCGCTGATGACTGCCCTGGTTCCGGTGGGCTGGAAGATCGATCTAGTGGTGTCGCTCGGCCCCATTCCCGAGGACCCGGGCGCCCGCCCAACCACTACGGTTCCTGACGTGACCGGTCTGACGCTGGCGCAAGCGACTGGTAAATTCATCTTTAATGGATGTCCCCAGCCCCAGACGTCGGGTTCCCAGACGTCGGGTTGTACAATCGCCGATGTCGAAGATCTGGACTGCCGCAAGCCGGTGGATACCACCCCTCCCCAGTGCCGTCCCTTGCGGGTCGGTCTCGTCGCCAATGAGCGCAGCCAGCAGGACAAGGGACTGGTGATCCGGCAAAATCCGCCGGCCGGCGCCATCGTGCCCGTGGACAGTCCGATCAACCTGGTGGTTTCCTTCGGTCCCTACGCCTATAGCCTGCTCAGCGGCCCGGCCTACATCACCAACTACCTCGGCGGCACGGTATCCATCGTGAATCCCGACATCAACGCGGTCGTCGACAACATCCCGTCGGGCATCAACAATATGGGACCCAGCGGCATCGCGGTCCATCCGGACGGTACCCGGCTCTACGTCGCCAATCGCCCCAAGTATGGCAAGACGAACGGTACGCTATCGGTGATTGACCTGACCAAGCGCGAGGTGATCGCTGTCATTCCGGTCGGCGCAGCCCCACTGGGCGTCGCCGTCAACCCCACGGGTTCGCGGGTGTTCGTGGCCAACGAGGGCAGTTTCAGCCTGTCGGTCATCAACACCGCCACCAACCAGCCGTTCATCGACCTGAACGTGCCCAACCTGGCGGCGAATCCCTATCCGCGCGGCGTGGCGACGCATCCCAACCCGTTGATTCCGCTGGTGTACGTCACCAACCGCACGGTCAACTCGTTCTCGGACGATGCGCAAAATCCGTACCCGGATCAATGCGACGCGCTGGTGGCGCGACCGCCGATCAACGTCAATCCCGATCAGTGCGTCGGCTCGCTGTCGATCTTCGACGCTGATCTGAAGACACAGGTCGGCTCGGTCGCGGTCGGCTGGGCGCCGGAAGGCGTGGCGGTGCATCCCAACGGGCAATTCGTCTATGTCGCCAATTCCGGCGACCGCACCGTCTCAGTCATGGAGACCGTCTTCAACCGGGTCGTCGGCATCATTGCCCTGGATGAGTTTGGCGGCGCGCCGCAACCGCTGGTGCCGCGCGGCGTCGCGGTCAGCCCGGATGGCCAGCGGCTGTATGTCACCGACGGTGCCGGTGACCGGCTGTTCGTGATCGACATCACTGCCAACCACGCCGTGGTCGGCATCGTTCAGTTGCGGTTGGACAACAACCCCAGAGTCCCCTATGGAGTAGCGGTCAGCCCGGACAACCGGCGGGTCTATGTCGCCAACCAAGCCAACAACACAGTGTCGGTGGTGGGTGGCTGGAATGCCGATCCGGCCCAGGTCAATCGGGTCATCACCGAGATACCGGTAGGCCAGGGACCGTGGGCCTTCGGCCGGTTCATGGGACCGTTGGCGACTGTGGCGACGCCATCCTTTGATCCGCCGAGCGGTTTCTATCAGGGAAGCCTGAAGGTGACCATCACCAGCCCGACGGCGGGCGCCTCGATCCGCTACACGATGGATGGCAGCATCCCAACGCCGACGTCCGGTACGCTGATCGCGAACGGCCAGTCAATTACCCTGGCTGGTCCCAGCGCCAAGAAGGCCAGCATCATTTATAACCTGAAAGCTATTGCCTTCAAGGAAGGCTGGGTGGAGTCGGGGGTGACGGAGACTGCCTATACGATTACCGGGCAATAGCCCCGCGTTATAAGGATGTTTAAATTCTGGGCCGCGACTCGCGGCCCTTTTTTTGTGCTGTAAATTTTCCTGCGATCAAAATCCGAAGGTGGCCTTACTCCTCTCTTTCACCGTCTGAATCACCAATTGCCACCGATGGCACGGATAACACGGATTTTTCCGTGGAATCCAGTCATCCATTGAATCCGTGATCAGACATTTAAGGATGACGCCAACGACCGGTTGGATATTCCCACACTAGTGGCTACAGGAAAAATTACACAAAGCGTTTTTTGATGAAGGCCGGTCGCAAGGACTAGCTGATAGCCAATCGGTTTGATGTGGAGATTCAGACCGTAAAAAAGAGGTAGTGCTGGTTCTGGAGCGGGGGTAGGGTCAAAACACGGTAATCGGCAAGGCGGCATCCCTTCACCAAGGCGAACAGCCACTCAAGCAAGCACGGCTTTCTTGTTTTGCCACCGCTAATCGATTTTGGATGGCGTCAGCATCCCAGCGTGGAAGGTATCGGGCTTCACCGTCAAGGCCACCCCTCCATCTTTTGGAATAAAAAAACCGGCGGGATCACCGCCGGTTTAATGGGGACACCTGCTGCTATGGTGTTGTCGTCACCGGAACGCAAGGAAGAGTGCTTGACTGTGGACCGCAAATTGCGATCTCCAGCACCTGGCTGAGAACCTCGGGGCCCACCGTGGAGAAGAAGAAGTCCACGCTACCGTCTGGGGGCAAATCATTGACACTTAAGACCGCCCTCGCATAACCACTTCCCCCACTGGCGAGCGTTTCCGGCGCAATCGACGCCGTGGGCGAATACAGGTTGGCGATTGCACGTTTTGCAACAGCGTCAGCCTTGGCTGTATCCAAATCTGCTTGCAACTGTTTCTGCTTGTCGCATTTGGCCTGATCCCGATCTCCAATGGTGGTGGGTCTGTTGTCGGATCGGTTATCACCTGATCGCAAACGCCTGGATTGGCGGCAATGAACGCATCCAGGGCCGCCTGCAAACCTGCCGCCTTATTTTCCGCTACTTGCGCCGCCGCTTCCGCTGGGTTATTGATCACGATATTCATCGCGATCGACACGGCGGGAATCGGGGTGCGGCGCAACGCTCCACCCGATAATACTCCACCGTCGAGCACTTGCAGGGTCACCGGCAGGGTAATCGCTGCGCCGGGGTCCACGGTCTGAGTCGTGGCAACCAGCGCTGGCCATGGCGTCACCGTCAGCGGATTGGGGCCAACGGTATCCACGATCTGTGCGGCCAAGGAGGCTGGCTGCGTGATGGTCAGAATGCTGCCATCTGGCGTACCCAGATACCAGTGGGTCATCACCGCGCCCACCTTGCTGCCATCCGACTCCGCCGCCACCATGAACCGCCGCCCAACCTGACTGGCTGGATAGCTCATTATCGTACTGGCCACGCCGGATTCATCCGTCAACACGACGGCTTCAGTATTGTCAAAATTCCTAATAGTACCCTTGTGGGGCGAGCACCCAACCGTGTACCAGACATTGGCGCCGACGTTTTGGCTAACCTGGTTGAACGGGGTGTTGACAAGCAGGGTGTTGTTACCTGGCCGCCCAGTAATGATTCGGCTACCGACATGGTATTCCAGCCGGCCTTCCGCAGGCAGGGCGTTAATGGTGCTGGGATTGGGGTTGATGATTTCCGGATCCTGCAAAAACAGCAGGCAGAGCGGATCGAGCAATGGCATACGAAACCCCATTGGGGACCACAAACGGGCTCAGGGTATCCGAAGCCGTTCGCTTGGTCTTGCGGTTGGGCGCGAAAAATTCAATGCCGCCCTCCTGGGGGTCGCCGGTGGTGCCCGTGATGGCGAATTGACCATGACCTTGGTCGGGATAGCGGTTTTGGAGCATGTCCAGCGGCGAATCGATCAGCCGGAACGTGATCGGCGTTCCCGCCGGCGGTGGATTGCCATAAGGATCGCTGGCGGTAACCGAGATAATGCGATTGTAGACGCCATCCCATAGGGTATCGCACGGATTAGCGCCGCAAGTAGCGCCATTGACCGCAACGAGGTTGTTAGCCCCCACAAACACCGCGTCCGCGAAAGGCCCGGTGAAGGTTAAGGAGTTAATCTCGCCGGTCCCAATCGACACCATTGCATAATTGGTGATGGCCATCTGGATGCCGTTATCCACATTGTTGTCACGGCGGTCGGCCGTGGCCGAGATCACGGCCGTACCGGGCAACGCGCCGCTATGTAACGCCAGTGTCGCCGCGCCGCCAGCCAGATCCGTAAACACACTGGTTCCTTCCTGCGGATTGCCTTGGGCATCGGTGGTGCTCAACCATTCACCGCCGCCCGGTCCTCTCAATATTTTAACCAGCAAGGTGTGCCCGGTGCCCTGGTTAACCGATTGGCCCAGGTCATCCAGCACGAAAATCTGGAACAACTTGGTCGTGTTCTGGGTCGTGGGAGTGGTGCCAACGGGGTTGTCGCGGATATAAACCGGCGCGGGATCCATGAGGAACTTGACCACTGAAGGGGCGCCACCCGAGATACTGCCACCGCCCCCAACCACCTGGAGGGTCAGATTGGCGCTGATGGTTCTCCCAGTGTTTGGATCCGGAACCGTCGCCGTCAATACCACGATCCCTGGCACACTGCTAGCGAGAAAGTGGGCCGTGACAACCCCCGTCGTATTCTCAAAAGTCAAACTGCGATACGCGTTATCAACACACGTTTCTATCTGTGTCGTAGGATTTGTCGTACAAGTTTGCTCTTCCTTGCGGCCACGCAAATAGTACAACGCCCCACTCGACAGTCCCTGGGCAACGGTAATCCCCACACTCGGCGCCGCATAGATTCCGCCATTTCGCCTGACCGTGACGGTTAGCGTGTTGGTATAGGGATTGCCGATACTCGGCCCTGTGTTAAGAATGTTGACTGGTAGCGTCGTCTTATCCGCCGTGATCTCAACCGAGACCGTCGACTGCGGTCCGTTAAACCCCCCCCCCTGGCTTGCGCCGCTCCAGCCGGCCAGCATGGCGGCCAGCAGCAACAACTCGAACCACCCCCGCAACCTGTTTGCTCTGTGATCGCATGACTCTATCCCCCGCGACAGAATACGTTTTCTCGAACGCTCAACGCTCAGCCACCGCGCCGTTCTTCAGGATCTGCGGCGTCACGAAAATCAACAGTTCGCGCTTTTGGGTTTTATTACCGTTTCTTTGGAACAGGTAACCCAGCAGCGGAACATCGCCCAACAACGGCACCTTGTCTTGACTCTTGGTCTTGCTCTGTTCGAACACGCCACCCAGCACTACTGTTTCGCCGTTGTTGACCAACACCTGGGTTTCCACCTCGCGCTTTTCAATGGAAGGCACGAACCCCCCCGTCGCCTGCGGGACATTCGGACCCTGATCGTCCTTCGCAATCTTCAGGTCCATCCGCACCCGGTCATCCGGCGTGATCTGCGGGATGACGTCCAACCTCAGCAGGGCATCCTTGAAAAGCGTGGTGATACCCTGATCGCTCACCACCGAATAAGGGATTTGCCGACCCTGGATGATGGTTGCCTTCTTCAAATCGGCGGTGACCACCCGCGGATTGGAAAGAATCTCGCCCTTGCCTTCGGTTTGCAAGGCCGACAGCTCTAAATCGACCAGATAGTTGGAGCCCAGGATGGCCATGGCAATACTGGGGCCGGCCACAGGTAAATTTACCCCCAACCGGTCATTGAGCGCTGGGATGATCGCCGGATAGGGTTGACCCGTATTGATCAAATTACCCACCACGCCGACATCGTCACCTGGCGTGCCAGTGACATTGCTACCCGATTCATCGGGCTTTTTACCAGTCAGCATGGAGTTTGTGCCATTCAGACCACCGCTCACAGTGCTCACTGTATTGCCACTCGTACCAACACCCGACACCCCAAACCGCACGCCGATGTCGCGAGCGAAGTCGTCACTAGCGATCACGATGCGGGAATCGATCATGACCTGCTTGGCCGGGATATCCAGTTTCGTCACCAGATCGCGCACTTCCACCACCTTGTCGGGCACGTCCTTGACGATCAGACTGTTGGTGCGCTCATCCGACACCACATCGCCGCGCGGCGACAAAACGCTTTGCTCGGAACCCTTATCCGCGATATTCCTCCAGCAACACCGCCAAATCGGCGGCCTTGGCGTAATTGACCTGGATGATCTCGGTGCGCAACGGAATCAGTTCCTGCACCGTCTTGCGCGATTCCAGGTCCAACTTCTCGCGCGCCGCCACTTCCTCGGTTGGGGCGATGAAGATCACATTGCCGTTCTGTCGCATGGCCAGGCCCTTGGTGCGCAGGATGATATCCAGCGCCTGATCCCAAGGTACGTTCTGCAAGCGCAGGGTCAGGTTGCCCTTCACGCTGTCGCTGACCACGATATTCTGGCCAGTGAAATCCGCCAGGATTTGCAAGATCGCCCGCACCTCGATGTCCTGGAAATTCAGCGACAGCAAATCACCAGTGTATTTTTTCTTGGAGGGATCGAACTGCGCCTCCTTGTCTTCCTCCTCCTTGGATTTCTGCGGCGGACGCACCTCGATCACGTACAAATCGTTGGCCTGATAGGCCATATACTCAAACGGCGGATTGGGTCGGATGCTCAGACGGGCGCTGCCACCCCGATTCAGTGCTTCCATCGTCGCTACTGGCGTAGCGAAGTCGGTCACATCCAAGCGCCGCTCCTGCCCACGCGCCAGCGTCGCCTTCTGAAAATCGGCGACGATTTGGTTACCCTCCTGCCGGACATCCACTGGAATATTCGGATTGGACAATTTGACCGTGACTACCCCCTGCCCGCCCGGTCCCCGCTTGAAGCCGACATCACTCACCGCGCGGGGCGCCGTCACCGGTCCCTCGGCATCGGTCGGCCGTGAATTCGCGGCCGCCTTCACCGCTGCCGCTGGCGTCGGCGTCGGGGTCCGCGCGGGCGACGCCCCCGCGTTCTCCAGCGTTAACACCACCAAGTTGCCCTGCACCTGCACGTTGTAGGGCACCAATCGCGCCAGATTCAGCGAAGCGCGGGTCCGGTCGGCCCCTTCCAGCACGCTGATCTTGTCGACGACTCCGACATTGATCGACTGTTGCCGCGCGCTCAAGCCATTCGTGGTATCCAGGAAATCCAGCACGATCCGCGCTGGCTCATTAATGGTGAAACTGCTCGGCGGTCCCTTGGGCGGCGCCGATAACCGAAACCGTAGCTGCAGGCGATTACCCGCCAGCGGACTAATATCCACACCTTGCAACACCACCGGTCCAGCCTCGGGGGCCGCCGCCACGGTCTCCCACACACCGATCAATACAACTCCCCAGATCAGACTCAGCACCGCCACCCACGGGAGCAGCCACCCGCCAACCGACCGACGGTCATGTTGGCCTTCGCTCGCGGACCTGTTCGTCATGACACTTCCCCCTTACTTATTGGGTAAGCGACAGGAACGCTTCACGCTCCTGCCAGCGCCCGGGCCCATCCGGAACGATCTCCTTCAACTCAACCCGTTGCTCCGTGATACCGACAATCTTGCCGTGGTTGGTGCCCAGATAATTGTTTTTCTGCACCCGATGCACGACCTTATCGGGAGCCAGAACCAGCGCCCACAACTCGCCCCCGCCGCCCATGCGAAAGGTGCCCATCATCTTGAGCGAACCGAGCGAGTACTTTTCCAGTTCTTCCCGCACCCGGTTCGGATCGGGCTGGGGACCCTTGTAATTGGGGCTCTGGGTTACAACCTCCCCCGTCACCCCCAGTTCTTCCTCTTGAGCAAAAGGCGCCAACACGAACGGATCCTTGATACCCTGAGCCGTATAAGCGAATGGCTCATAGGGCTTGATCGTCGGCGGCGGATCAAGCTTCTTAAGCGGCGTAGTCTTTTGGGTAGTCTTCACAAACTCCTTGACTCCGCTCGTATCTGGTTGGGCACACCCCAGTAGCGTCGCTAGCGTCATGCTCAGCCACACCGCCGCACCCGCCGATCTTACTGCAACAACGCGCGCGTTCATTCGCCAGCCCCCGTCTTGCCCTGCGACGGTCTCCGTGACGGCTTCGGACCACGCGCCGGCGCCGGCGCCGGCGCGTTGGCCGCATCATCCATGTAGCGATAAGTCTGCAGCGTCGCCTGAATGGTCAGCGGTTCGCTGGTCAGCTTGATGTCCTTGTCCTTTTTCTTCGCCAAATCCTTGGTGGCAGCGCTAGCCAACGTCGCGCTCTCCAAGGTCACGATTCGCGACAACGCCGCTACTCCGCTCACAAATGCGCCAAACTGATGATAGTTACCCGTGGCCTTGATGGTGATTGGCTTGGCGGCGTAAAAATCCTTTGGCTTATCGGCCTCGGGTTTGAATAACTCAAAATCCAAACCGCTCTTTTTGCCGGTGTTGGACACATCCTCTAGCAGGTCTGGCATCTCGGTGCTGGTCGGCAACTGGCGCAACAATACATCCAAATCCGCTTCCATCTGCTTGATCTGCTGCCGGAATGCTTCCAGGTTGGCGGTTACTCGCCATTTTTCGACGAAGTCATTGCGCAGCGTTTGTTCCTCCCGTTCCACCTTATCCAGTTCCTGAAGCTGGTCGTTGGTCAGGAAGTAATACCCGGCGCCCAGCACAACGGCCAGGACCAGCACCACCAGCACCGCTTTGCCCGCCAGCGGCCAATCACCCGCCTCGCGGAAGTCAAAGTTGCTAAGGTTGATCTCGGACAGATTCATGTCTTCTTACCCCCCGCGCTGGCCTGATCGCCTTCCGTCCCTCCTCCCAGCGTGAGCGGCACGATCAGTTCGAACACCCGGGCCTGGACGTTGTTCACGCTGCGGGTTTCGATCACCTGCAACACTGGTTCGCCGAACAGATGGGTGGGACTGCTCTTAAGGTCGCGCATAAACTCGGAAATGATGTTGTCGGAACGGGCAATGCCATTGAGTGTGACCTGGTTTGGAGCAGCCTTGAAAGCGGTCACATAAATATCCTGGGGCACCAGCCGGGCCAACTCGTCCAACATCCTCACCATGCCAGGTCGAACCGCTTGCAGTTTTTGGACGACATTGAGACGGTCCACCAGCCGGGTTTTGACTTTTTGCAACTCCTGCATCTCCTCAGCCGCCTTTTTGAGCTGGGCGATTTCGTCGCGCAGATAATTGTTGCGCTCCTGCTGGTATTTAATGCGATTATCGATTTCGGTGTACACCCCAAACACGATGCCAGCCCCCAACAGCGCTGTCGCCCCCAGTATCCCGATCAGTTGACGTTGCCGTTGGACGCGGCGCGCTTCGCGCCAGGGCAGCAAATTGATGCGCGTCATGTCAGTCGAAGCTCCTCAGGGCCAATCCACAGGCGATCAGCAACGATGGCGCGTCGCGTAGCAGAGCATTGCTGTTGACCCGCGCGGCGCTCCCCATGTTCTTAAAGGGATTGGCCACCACTGTGGTCATGCCCAGCACGTCCGCCACGACTCGGTCCAAGCCCACGACCGCGGCGCCCCCACCGCCCAGCACGACAGTATCTACATTATAGCGGCCAGAAACATATTGGTCGGAGGAAAAAAAGAACTGCAAGCCATGGCCAATCTGTTCGGCCAACAACTGCTTGAACGGCTCCAAAATCGTGGTCGGGTAATCCTCGCTCACCATGCCGGATCGCTTGGCCTGCTCGGCCTGGTCGCGGGGCAAGCCATAGGCCTCGGCGATTCGAACGGTCAGCTGGTCACAACCGAATCGCTGCTCGCGGGTGAAGATCACGCGATCTTGCTGCAAAATATAAAGAGTGGTGAGCGTGGCGCCAATATCCACAAGCGCTGTCAAGCTATCCCGCGCCTTGGCTAGGCTCAAGCCTCCCTCGCCCCCCCCTTTGGGCAAGCCCTCCATCAGCAGTCGGAAGGTGTTTTCAAGGGCGTAGGCTTCCACATCCACGATCACCGGCGTCAGGCCCGCGTCCTTGAGGGTTGCCTCCCGGGTATCCACATTCTCCTTTCGCGTGGCCACCAACATGACATCCTGAACGTCATTACTGGCCGGAGACAAGCCTTTTGCCTCAAAATCCAGATAAACCTCCTCAATGGGATAAGGGATATACTGGGTCGCTTCAATCGCGATGTTGACCTCGATATCGCCTTCCTTAAAGTCCGCCGGCATCGGCACGGTGCGGGTGATCACGCTGGAGGTCGGTACGGCAACGGCCGCGCGGCGCGTTCGGGTGCCCGCCTTGCGACAGGCTCGCTTGATCGCTTCCGCCACTCCATCGGTATCGGCGGGATTACGATCCTCCACCATGCCCTCGCTCAGTGGCTCGATGGCAAAGCCCTCGACCCGAAACCGTGGTCCGGAACGGCTCAGTTCGACCAACTTCACCGCCGAGGGACCGATATCAATGCCTAGAAAGGGTTCTTTACGCGTGAACAGAGCCAAGTTACGCTTCCTCGCTTGATTTGGAACGGACGACCGAACGTTCGCTCCATAGAATATAGCAAATGATCGTATCCACAGTGTCGGGAGCAGCCCGGTTCATCCGCGGATAGTTGCTGTCCTCGCCTCAAACCGCCGCCTGCCCGCACCCGGAGTTTGCCCATGTCCCGCCGCCCCCGCGACGACCGTCATCTCAGGACCCTGATCGCCCAGGAATGCGCCCGGTTGATCGCCGAGGAAGGCGTTCAGAACTTTAGCGCCGCCCGGCGCAAGGCCGCTTTGCGTCTGGCCATCAACGACCGGACTATCCTGCCGGACAATATCGCCATCGAACAAGCCTTGCTCGACCACCAGCAACTGTTCCATGCCGACCGTCAAGCGATCCATTTGCGTGGCTTGCGAAAAACCGCGCTGGATGCCATGCGGTTCCTGTCCCACTTTCGTCCACGCCTGGTCGGTTCGGTGCTGAGTGGCGCCGCCGGTCCTCATGCCAGCATCCACCTGCATTTGTTCGCCGACTCGCCTGAGGAAGTCACTCTGTTCCTGATGGAGCACCATATTCCCTTTGAGGTGGACGAGCAGCGGCTGAACATGGCCAGCGGCGCCCGGATTTGCCTGCCGGTTTTTCGTTTCACCGCTGGTGAAGCCGATATTGATCTCACGGTCTTTGGGCTGCTAGCCGAGCGGGAAGCTCCGCTCAGCCCGGTGAATGGTCGCCCCATGCAGCGAGCGGGACTGGCTCAGGTTCAGGCTCTCTTGGCCGAATCCCAGCCTTGAGCTTCCCGTTCCGCCTTGCCATGCTCCAAAACTCCGGCTCCGCTCAGTCCTTGGCCGGATTGTTAGGATGGGTATCCACAAAGTGCTTAAGCACCAGCTTCAGCTTCAACACCTTATCGGCATGGCCACGTCGACGCTCCTCTTCGATATCTTCCAAAATGATGCGCTTGATCATCGGGATGCCTTCCGGGCTATGCACTAGATAGCTGCCTAGCTCCAACGCCGCCATTTCCGGCAAATGCTCGTGTTCGGCAATGGCCTCAATCTCTTCCTCGGTCAAGTCGCTCAATTCGACGCAATCTAGGTAGGTCAACACGATGGGTTCCCCCTGGGATCGTTTGATGGTTTAAAGCCCGTCGCCGCATACCACCCGAACGGGCCAGTCCGTTCCGCTACATTTATCAAGTAAAGGTTAAACCCGACCCTGCATCCACACAAGCACAAACCCCATCACTTTTGTACTCATCACTCATCTTGCCCCCTTGAATTCATCTTCAATGGGGTCATGCCCAACAATTGGGCTCATCCTGGCCAACGCCGATCCGGTCCCACGATCAAACCGATCTTTACCGGGGCGCCGCGCCACGGGTCGTTTCGTTCTATGGATTCACCCTACCTCAATGCGATATTATGTCACCTTCGATAGCGTGACCTTCCTGCTCGCCCGTCACTGTCATGCCCACCGACCCCGCCTCTCCGCTCAGTGACCCGCCCTCTCCTTGCATCGGCGTCTGCGTCATCAATCCGCAAACCCAGCTCTGCGATGGCTGTCTCCGCACCTTGGACGAAATCGCCGCTTGGTGGGACTACCCTTCCGACCAAAAGCGCAAGGTGCTGGCCGAGGTGGAGGGGCGACTGCAACGAATCATGAACGGTACATTCTTCGACTGATACCCTAACCACCAGTTCAGTATCCAAATGTTACCTGGAGGTTCTTATGCCGCTCTCCCCTCCCGTTCCACGCCAGTTATTGCACCGGCGCGTCGTGCAATGCGCTGGCTACCGCCGCGAGGATGGACTATGGGATATCGAGGGCCAACTCGTGGACACCAAGGCCTACTCGTTTCCCAACGAGGATCGGGGCGGCGCCATTCAAGCCGGCGAGCCACTGCACGAAATGTGGATTCGCCTGACCGTGGACGATCAATTCCAGATCCGCGACGTGGAAGCCCGCACCGACGCCGCGCCGTTCGGACTCTGCCCCGCCATCACCTACCGCTACCGGCAACTGATCGGCGTGCGAATTGGACCGGGCTGGTCCCTCAAGCTTAAGGAACTATTTACCGGCGTGCTGGGTTGCACGCACATGACTGAATTGCTTGGCCCGGTCGCCACCACCTTTTTCCAGACGGTTTATGGCCAGCGCTACGACGAGGAAGACGCCAAACCCGCCGCTGACCGGGCGCCGCCGCCGGTGTTGAATACCTGTCACGCCCTGGCCAGCCACAGCCCGGTCGTCAAAAAACGCTGGCCGCGAGCGTACAGCGGACCGGATCGGGAAGGAGATGGACGCCCCCAGCCGCTGCTGGACAATATTACCTGAGCAAGTCGCCAATCAGCGGGACGCCGGCGCTAGCTTCAAATCGCTTCGGCTTTGGGATCGCGAGCCAACAGAATCTCGACTGCCCGGCGTGGGTCCTGGTCATGATACAGCACCTCATTGACTTGTTCGGTAATCGGCATTTCCACCCCATACCGCCGGGCCAGCCGCAGTACCTCCCGCGCCGTGGCCGCTCCCTCCACCACCTGACCGATGGCCGCGAAGGCTGACTCGGGGGTTTCACCTCGGCCAATGGCCAAACCGAACCGGCGGTTGCGCGACTGGTCGTCGGTGCAGGTCAGCACCAGATCGCCAATACCGGCCAATCCCATGAATGTTTCGCGCCGACCGCCCACCACCAGCCCCAGTCGCGCCATCTCCGCCAGTCCGCGAGTGATCAGCGCCGCCCGGGCGTTGGCGCCAAATCCCAGACCATCGGCGATGCCAGCGGCGATGGCCAGCACGTTCTTGACCGCTCCGCCCAGTTCAACGCCGACCACATCGAGGCTGGTGTAGGCGCGCAGATTGGATCCGTGCAACAAAGCCGCCACCCACCGAGCGTGAACCGCGTCGCTGGAGGCGACGGTGACGGCGGTCGGCAAGCCGCGCGCCACTTCCCCGGCAAAACTGGGTCCCGAAATCACCGCGGCCGGCCAAGCCACGCCTAGTATCTCCGCCGTGACCTCATGCAGAAATCGCCCTCCGCCGTGTTCCAAGCCCTTGGTGGCCCAGGCAAAACCGGCATCCGCTGGCAAATGCGGTCGTAACCGGGCCAGGGTAACTCCATAGGCGTGGCTGGGCACCACCGCCAACGCCAGACCGACGTTGGCGATCGCTTCCGCCAGATCGACGCCAACCGTCAGGGCCGAGGGAAAGGGAATGCCAGGGAGATAACGACGGTTTTCCCGCTCTCGGCGCAGTGACGCGATTTCATCGGGGTCGTGGCCCCATAGCCGGACCTCATGGCCATTGCGCGCCAATAGCAACGCCAGTGCGGTGCCCCAGGAGCCAGGGCCGAGCACCGCGACCGTGGCCACGGCGCTCTCGCGTCAGTGCGCCGCTGGCGGCGCAACTCCAGCCGCCGGCGCCTGTTGCTGTTGCAGACGCTGCAGGTACATGCCATCGAAATTGATCGGATTGAGCAGCAACGCCGGGAATCCTCCCTTGCCGATCAGGGAAGCCAATTCCTCGCGAGCAAAGGGGAACAGAATATTTGGACAGAAGGCATGCAGCATATGCCCCATTTGCGGCTCGCCAAAGCCGCGCAGAGTGAATAGCCCGCCCTGCTGGACCTCGGCCAGATAGGCGGTGCGCTCACCGACCTTGGTGGTGATGGTCAGGGTTAGCACCACTTCGAACAACTCCTCGGTCAACGGCGTGGCGCCGGTTTCCAGTCGCACTTCGGTCTGCGGTTGCCATTGCTCGGTAAAAATCAACGGGGAATTGGGTGTCTCCAGCGATACGTCCTTTAGATAGACCTTCTGGATTTCAAAGTGCTGGGGAACCTGCGGTTGCTCGCTCATGCGAATGCTCTAGGGTTTAGGTTTGAGGGCTAAAAGGACCCGCCGGCAACAGCGGGTTCACGCGCGGACCGAGCCCTTCCAATCCAGCAAGGCTCGCACGCGCCGGCGATTAGGAACAAAACTTTGGAGCTGTAAAGAACGATGTTCGACATGGCATCCAGCCTGGTCGTCAGGCCGTCAAGCTTTCTTGCGGCTCACTGGCAGGCGAGCATCCAACCAGCTTGGCAAGCCGCCGCTCAAACTATGCACGTCAGCAAAACCCTGCTTTTTGAGCAAGGCGCAGGCTGACTGGGATGTGGCGCCAGTGCGGCAATACACGATCATCGGCTTGTCCTTGACCTTGGTCAATTCCCCCAGGCGCTCTTGCAGGGCGCTGAACGGAATGTGGCGGGCCTGCGGGATATGGCCTTCCTTATAGTCGCCCGCGTCGCGGATGTCCACGATCACGGCGTCCCGATCATTGATCAGCCGCAAGGCGCTGGCGGCGTCGAGGGTGCTCACCCCCCGCATCTTGCGCAGGATCTCGCCGCCGACCAACATGCCCAGAATGGCGAATAGCGCCACGAACAACAGCCAGTTGCGCAGGGCAAATTCGGAAAAATCGCTCATCACCGATCCCTAGGTCAGGTAGTTCAGTTTAAACCACCGGCTTTTTTGACGCCCAGCTTCCACAGAATCATTTCCGCTGGGCAAAAACGAGTGAAGCCACTCTGAAACAGATTGAAGCCAACGCCGGCGGTGAACCACAGCCAGTAACTGCTGTGATAGACCGGACTGGCCGGCGCCCCGAACAGCAGCGATATCAAAACAAAGGAGCCGGCCATGATCCGGATAATCCGTTCGCTATTCATGCATAAACCTCATCTCAAGGACACCCAGGCTAATCCTAGCCGCCAGGCAAGGACAAACCTTGCCACGCCAAGAATTAATCCCGAGCGCAAAATACCTCCCGCATCATGCCGATTAGGCGCAGGGTGCGGGCGTCGCCCACTCGATAATAAACTCGGTTGGCGTCCTTGCGGCAGGTCAGGATGTCCTTGTCGCGGAGGATGGCCAGATGCTGGGAAATATTGCTTTGCGAGGTGCCGACCTGCTCAACGATATCCTGCACGCTGGCTTCTCGGTCGCCCAAAGTGCAGAGAATCTTGAGCCGCAACGGGTGCGACATCGCCTTGAGCGAGCGCGAGGCCCGTTCGATATCCTCATCGCGGGTTATCAGGAAATCCGGCGGGACACCGGAATTGGCGCTATCTCGCGCCACGCCGGCGCATTTGCCGCGCATCATGTTCCGACCAAGCCTCGTCCGGAAATCTTGGTTCATTAGCATAGCGGAATATAGCCATACTGAGAAGTTGCGAACACTCAAGGTAATCGCGCTATGTGTTTTTCTCAATATTTATCAATTAGTTGAAAAATGCAGGCAAGGTGCGTCGACAAATCAATATTTAGTGAAATCAATTTGTTACGCTGAAATAGCGCGCTTGCCCTGGGCAAGCAGGCCAAATGGGTTTTAAATCCTTGGAAGTTCCGGTAGTATTTCCTATTTACTCGGGCCGCCTCACGCAGGGGTGGCCTTTTCTTGTCGGAATTCGCAAGAGGTATTCGCAGCGCATGGTAACCATCCGCCTGTCCCGCGGCGGCGCCAAGAAGCGCCCCTTCTACACCGTGGTCGTGACCGACAGCCGCAATCGGCGCGACGGCCGCTACATCGAACGGGTCGGGTTCTTCAATCCGATCGCCAGCGGTCAGGATGTGCGCTTGAGCCTGAATCAGGAGCGCATCCAATATTGGCTGGGCACGGGCGCGCAGCCCTCCGAGCGGGTGAGCAGCCTGATCAAGGAATACGCGCGTCAGCAGCCAGCGCCGTAAGGTTGGGATCAGCTATCCCCAATGACCGACTGGGTGGTCTTGGGCCGGGTGTCCGGTTTGTTTGGTGTCAATGGCTGGGTACGGGTATTTTCCCATACCGAACCGCGCGAAGGCATTATCCGCTACCATCCTGTTCATCTGAGGCGCCAGGGCGAATGGCGGGAATTCAGGATCGAGGCGGGCCGCGTCCATGGCGCGGGCGTGGTGCTGAAGTTCGCCGGTTGCGATGACCGCGATCAGGCCGCCGCCCTGATTCAAAGCGACATCGCGGTGCGCCGCGCGCAATTGCCGCCCCCCGGACCCAATGAATATTACTGGACCGATCTTGAAGGTTTGCGAGTAGTGACGCTGGAAAACATGGAACTGGGCACGGTTTCCCACCTGCTCGCCACCGGGGCCAACGATGTGTTGGTGGTGAAAGGCGAACGGGAGCGCCTGTTGCCATTTGTCCGGGGCCAGGTGGTGATCGAGGTGAATCTCGAACAGCGCTTGCTGCGAGTGGACTGGGACCCAGATTTTTAGCTCCCGCTGGCCCTTGGGAGTGAAGGACTTGGGGATGATGTGCTTGAAGGCCAGAAACACAGCCATGCGCGTGGACGTGGTCACCCTGTTTCCCGAAATGGTCGAGACCCTGCTCCGCTTCGGAGTCACGGGCCGGGCGGTGGAACGCGGTTTGTTGATGGTGGCGACTTGGAATCCACGGGATGATACCCACGATCGCCATCGTACCGTGGATGATCGGCCCTACGGTGGTGGACCAGGCATGGTGATGAAGGTGCAACCGCTGCGCGATGCGTTGCGACGAGCACGCCAAGCGATGGAGCCGCGCGGCAGGACGATTTGCCTCAGCCCTCAGGGCCGGCCGCTGACCCAGGATGGCGTGCGGGAATTGGCGATGGAACCGCGACTGATCCTGCTGGCCGGTCGGTATGAAGGAATTGACGAGCGTTTGATCGAGGCCGAGGTGGACGAGGAATGGTCCATCGGGGATTACGTGCTCAGCGGCGGCGAACTGGCGGCGCTGGTGGTGATCGATGCTGTGGCCCGGTTGTTGCCAGGTGCGCTGAACGATGACGAATCGGCGGAACAGGATTCATTCATGGAGGGTCTCCTGGACTGTCCGCATTACACCCGCCCGGAGGAACTGGATGGGCGGTGGGTGCCGGCGGTGCTGTTGAGTGGCGATCACGCTGCCATCGCCCGCTGGCGGCGGCGTGAAGCGCTGGGACGAACCTGGTTGCGGCGGCCCGACCTGCTGGCCCAGCGGGCGTTGGGGAACCCCGATCAGGCGCTGCTGGAAGAGTTTATTCGGGCATATCGAGAGAGAACGGAGAGCGCCGGCGGCGCCGGAAAGCTTGCGGAGCAACGTGGAGCGTAGTGTCATGAGCAAACTGGTTGAAGCATTCGAGCGGGAGCAGATGACCCGCGAAATCCCGGCCTTCGGTCCGGGCGATACCGTGGTGGTACGGGTCAAGGTAAAGGAAGGCAACCGCGAACGCTTGCAGGCGTTCGAGGGCATCGTCATCGCCAAGCGCAATCGCGGCCTGAACTCGGCGTTCACCGTGCGCAAGATTTCCCACGGCGAAGGGGTGGAGCGGGTGTTCCAGTCCTATAGCCCAGCGATTGCCGACATTACGGTCAAGCGCCGGGGTGACGTGCGCCGCGCCAAGCTGTACTACCTGCGTGGCCTGGAAGGCAAGGCGGCCCGGATCAAGGAAAAACTGTCCTGAATCGCTGGAGGGCAGGATAGGCGGCGGCGGGGCGATTCTTCCAGGGGTCGCCCCTTTTAATTTGAGGGCCTGGAGAAGTGGGTTATGCGTGATGAATGGTTAACCTGGTTGGAACCAGTTCGGGTGCTGGCGGCGGAGGCCAGCGCGCGCATTTTGGAGATTTACGCCACGGCGTTCGGCGTAACCGCCAAGGACGACGACAGCCCGTTGACCGCCGCCGATCTGGCTGCCCATCGCATCATCGTCACCGGTCTGCAACACCTGACACCAGATATTCCCGTGCTATCCGAGGAGTCGTCCACCGTTCCATTCGCCGAGCGGTCGCAGTGGCGGCGCCATTGGTTGGTGGACCCACTGGATGGCACCAAGGAGTTTATCCAACGCAACGGCCAATTCACCGTCAACATCGCGCTGATTGAAAACCACGAACCGGTGCTAGGCGTCGTGCGCGTGCCGGTGACCAGCTTGTGCTACTTCGCCGTCCGCCGTTACGGCGCGTTCCGCGAGGAACCGGGCCAGCCTCCGCGTCCGATCCAGACCAAGCCGTTGCAATCCAATGTGCCGGTGCGGGTGGTCGGTAGCCGCTCTCACGGTGGGCCGGGTTTGCAAAAATTTGCCGGCGCGGTGGGTGCGCACGAGTTGGTCACCATCGGCAGTTCGCTCAAGTTTTGCCAGGTGGCGGAGGGCGTGGCGGATGTGTATCCGCGCTTCGGCCCCACCTCGGAATGGGACACCGCCGCCGCCCAAGCCATCGTCGAAACGGCTGGCGGTCGGGTGGTGTCGGCGGAAACCGGCGAACCGCTGCGTTACAACACCCGTGAATCGTTGTTGAATCCGTATTTCATCGTCTACGGCGACGCCAGCCGTGACTGGTTGCGCTACGTTCCGCGCGAGGGTTGACCATGACGACGAACCGTTCTTATCAGGCCGTAATCGCCGCGCCGCTGGGTCGAGTGGGTATCCGCATGACGGGCAATACCGTGATCGCGCTGGATTATTTGGCCGCCGATGTGTCCGAACAGCCGCCGGTGAACGAGGCGGCGCGAACGGTGGTCGAGCAACTGGAAGCGTATTTCCGCGATCCCCGTCATCCGTTCACGGTTCCGCTGGCTCCGGAAGGGACCGCGTTCCAACAACGAGTCTGGGCGGCGTTGCAGATTATTCCAGTGGGGACCGTGCTGACCTACGGCGAACTGGCGCGACAACTGGATAGCGCCGCTCGGGCCATTGGTGGCGCCTGCCGCAATAATCCGATTCCGATTTTGATTCCCTGTCATCGAGTAGTGGGCCGACAGGGGCTGGGAGGTTACGCGGGTGAAGTCACCGGCGATCCGCTAGGGATCAAGCGCTGGTTATTGCGGCATGAAGGCGTGGCGGTCAACCAGTGATAGAAAAATCGCTCCCAAGGTTTTGAGTAACCGTTACTTCAGCTTGTAGGCCTGCAACTGCGCGCCGCCCCGGTTGCCGAGCATATAGTCCACATTTGGCAGATGGCGTAGCGTATCGGCGATGGCGTTTCCCTCCCAGATGATCGTGTAATCCTTTGAATCCTCGTCGTAGGTCATTCCCCCTTTTTTGCCTTCACTCGTCGGCGGTTGCTTGACGTTCGGCGGCGGCGTGTCGAAGGATTTCACACTGCCCCGTTCGGGTATCCAGACAAACTCCTTGGTTGCATTCACTTCGAAGCGCCACCAGCCAATCATCCATTTGGGAGCCTTGGCCGCGATCTTCATCAGGATTTCGATGTCGACCCACCCTTCAAGGTTAGCGGGGCTCCATGGCTGTTGTTTTCTTCTGATGATGTCGAAGCCTTTCGTGTAGTCCAGCCCTGGTCCACCCTGCCCCGATTCCACGGTGTTCCACAGATCGCCGGCGAAATCGAGCGAAACGCCCATGTGCATCTTGCGTGGCTTGAACACGTCGCCATAACCGGGTCTTTTACCACTATTGGCCGGTATCCATGCCTCCCCCAGGCCGGCTTTCTTCAACTTCTTCTCGATGTCGAACTGCCCGAGGGGGATCGGCGAGCCGATCGTGGACGCGTGGTGGGTGTGAGCATACTTTGTCACCTTGAAATCCCGCCGTTTGCCCGCATATCGGATTCCAAACCCGTGAACCATCCAGGAGCCCGTCATCCATGACCGTCGAAGCCCATAAGGAAACCCTTGGTTTTCAGGCCGAAGTGCAGCAACTGCTGCGCCTGGTCGCGCATTCCCTGTATTCCCACAAGGAAGTCTTCCTCCGCGAACTGATTTCCAACGCCTCCGACGCCTGCGACAAACTGCGCTTCGAGGCCCTGACCGACAGCGCCCTGTACGAGAGCGACCCCGACCTGAAAATCCGGGTCAGTTTCGACAAGGACGCCCGCACCATTACCGTCGCCGACAACGGCATCGGCATGGACCGACAGGAAGTCATCGACAACATCGGCACCATCGCCCGCTCCGGCACTCGCCAATTCATGCAAAAGCTCACCGGCGATCAGGCCAAGGACGCCCACCTGATCGGCCAGTTCGGCGTCGGCTTCTATTCCAGCTTCATCGTCGCCGACAAGGTGACGCTACTCACCCGCCGCGCCGGCATGAGCGCCGAACACGGCGTCCGCTGGGAATCCAACGGCGAGGGCGAATACACGCTGGAAACCATCGACAAGCCCACGCGCGGCACCGAGGTGACCCTGCACGTGCGCGAGGACGAAACCGACTTGCTGGCCGAATGGCAGTTGCGCTCGATCATCACCAAATATTCCGATCACATCACCCTGCCGGTGATCATGCCGGTGCAGAAGTACAGCGAGGACAAGGACGCGCCGCCCAAATTCGAGGACGAGCGGATCAACCAGGCGGCGGCGTTGTGGGCGCGGTCCAAGCAGGACATCAAGGAGGAGGAATACAAGGAGTTTTACAAGCATGTCGGCCACGATTTCGAAGACCCGCTGGCCTGGACCCACAACCGGGTGGAAGGCAAGCTGGAATACACTTCGTTGTTATTCTTGCCAGCCCGCGCGCCCTTCGACCTATGGGACCGCGAGCAGCGCCACGGGGTCAAGCTGTACGTGCAGCGCGTCTTCATCATGGACGACGCCGAACACCTGATGCCGCGCTATCTGCGCTTCGTGCGTGGTGTGATCGACTCCAACGACCTGCCGCTGAACATCTCCCGCGAAATCCTGCAAAGCAGCAAGATAGTGGACGGCATCCGCGCTGGTTCGGTCAAAAAGGTACTGGGCCTGCTGGAAGACATGGCGGCGAACGACGCCGAGAAGTACGGCAAATTTTGGAAAGAGTTCGGCCGGGTGCTGAAGGAAGGGCCGGCGGAAGATCACGGCAACCGCGAGCAGATCGCCAAGCTGTTGCGCTTCGCGTCCACCCATACTGGCAACGCCGAACAGACCGTTTCCCTGGCTGATTACGTCGGACGGATGAAAGAGGGACAGGACAAGATCTATTACATTACCGGCGAGAGCTTCGCCGGAGCCAAGAACAGCCCCCATCTGGAGATTTTCCGCAAGAAAGGCTTGGAAGTGCTGCTGCTGAGCGACCGGGTGGACGAGTGGCTGATGTCGCACCTGACCGAGTTCGAGGGCAAGCCTTTCCAGTCGGTGGCCAAGGGCGCGCTGGACCTGGACAAGATCGCTTCGGAAGAGGAAAAGCAGGAGCAAAAACAGGCCGAGGACCAGTTCAAGGATTTGCTGGCGCGAGTCAAGGAAGTGCTGGGCGACAAGGTCAAGGACGTGCGGATTTCCTCGCGGCTGACCGATTCGCCGGCCTGTCTGGTGGTGGATGAGTACGCCCTCAGTGCCCATCTGGAGCGGCTGTTGCGCGACGCCGGCCAGAGCGTCCCGGCGAGCAAGCCCTATCTGGAATTGAATCCCACCCATTCACTGATCGCGCGCCTGAAGGGCGAACCGGACGCCAACCGGTTCAGCGACTGGACCCACCTGCTGTTCGAACAGGCGGTGTTGGCCGAGGGTGGGCAACTGGAAGACCCGGCCAGTTTTGTAAAACGATTGAATGGATTGTTACTGGCGCTGGGACGCTGATTGACGGAGGGGACGGCGAACGCCAGGTCTTTTCTCCGAAAGGGGCGCGTCGCCTGCCTGTTTGATGCCGCTGGCTAAAACCACGGATTTCAGAGCAAATTATCGCCGGATTTGCCCAGCTAGCCTGTTTTAACCAACTCCAAGGGGGATGCCCGAACATGATGCAGTTGAAGGAAATCCTGAAGAAAAAAGGCGGCCAGCCGGTCACGGTGCCGACCGCCGCCACCGTCGCCGATTGCCGAGTCCTGCCATGACCGAGCGGCCTCGGCGGCGGCGATCCCACGCCGATGCTCCGCCCGGGCGGGCATCTTCACCGAGCGCGACGTTCTGAACCTGTGCGCCGAAGGCCGGACCGATTTCGCCAAAATGTCGATTCGGCCGTGCATGACCTGCGACATGACCACCGGCAAGCCCGGGGACACGGTCAGCGAAGTTCTCGCCATCATGACCGCCAAGCGCTTCCGCCACATGCCGGTGGTGGATGAGGACGGCAAGTTGATCGGCGTGGTCTCCATCGGCGATCTGGTCAAGGCCAAGCTGGAGGAAACCGCCCAGGAAGCCAAGGCCTTGCGCGAATACATCACCACTTGAACTTGACGCCGGCGCGCGTTCGCCCGCGCTGCTGGTTTCCGGCGAATGGCATGAGCGCCAAATCTCCATCTTCTCCATTTTGGGAAACCAAAACTCTGCCCAGCCACCGAACCCGAATGGGAGGCCTTGTGCGACGGTTGCGGCAAATGTTGCCTGGTGCGCTGGAGGACGAGGATACAGGCGAGTTGTTCCATACCAATGTCGCTTGCTGGCTGTTGATCTGACCACTGGCCGGTGTAGTCGTTACGCCGATCGCCTGGTGCTGGGTGCCCGACTGTGCAACTGGCGCCGGCCGAAGTGCGGCGGGTCCGTTGGCTGCCAAGAACCCAGGGCTACGCCTGTTGCGGGCGGAGGGCCATGCCGCCGCCAGACTGGCATCCTGGTGGGCTGGCGACCCCCCGTTCCACCAGTGCGCGATGAGCGTATGTGGCTGGGCGGTGCCGGAGCGCCGGGTCCGGCGGCTGGAAGACCACATCATCGAGAGCCTGTCATGAACGTCCGCTGTCTGACCCTGGGCGCGTTCCAGGTCAACGCCTATCTGCTCGAGGACCCGGCCACCGGCCAGTGCGCCGTGGTGGATACCGGCGACGGGCCGCAACTGGCGAACGCGCTGGCGAACCTGCAACCACGCCCGGATTTGCGGGCGATTCTGCTGACCCATGCCCACTTCGACCACGCCGGGCTGTCGGACGTGCAGCGGGAGTTTCCCGAAGCGCTTACCTATCTGCCGGTGCTGGAACGGCCGATGTTCGACGCGCTGCCCCGACAAGGCTCGCTGTTGTTCGGCATGGCCGATTTCGACCGGCCGGGCGGGCGGATCGACCGGGAAGTGAGCGATGGCGATACCATCGAGATCGGCGGGATGCGGCTCCGCTTCCTGTCCACGCCGGGCCACACCCCGGGCCAGGGCTGCTATTACGACGATACCTACATTTTCGTCGGCGACACTCTGTTCGCCGGCAGCATCGGCCGTACCGACTTTCCCATGAGCGACCCGGAATTGATGCAGGCGAGCCTGAGTCGCTTGCTGGAGTTGCCGGGCCATCTGCTGGTGTGCAGCGGGCACGGTCCGGTAACCACGCTGGAGCAGGAACTGCGCACCAATCCGTTTCTGGATCACGTCCGTCGGGCGCGGGGCATCGCCGAGTCGCGCGGATCGCCCGCGCCGGGACCGCGCTGGGGCTGAAGCGGAGCTGCGAGCATGTGCGAGCTGCTCGGGATGAGCGCCAACGTTCCCACCGACATCTGCTTCAGTTTCACCGGCCTGATGCAGCGCGGCGGTCGCACCGGGCCGCACCGGGACGGTTGGGGCATCGCCTTCTACGAGGGGCAAGGTTGCCGGGCCTTTCACGATCCCAATCCCGGCGCCGAGTCGGAAATCGCCCGGCTGGTGCAGCGTTACCCCATCAAGAGCCCGATCGTCGTCAGCCACATCCGCCGGGCCAATCGCGGCCGGGTCTGCCTGGAGAACACCCATCCCTTCAGCCGCGAACTGTGGGGGCGACACTGGGTGTTCGCCCACAACGGACAGTTGCGCGGGGTGAAACGGCTGCCGCTCGATTTCTACCGGCCGATCGGCACCACCGACAGCGAACACGCGTTCTGCTGGCTGCTGGGCCGTGTCCGGGAGCGCTTTCCGGAGCCCCCGCGCCGGCCGGCGGCGTTGTGGCGGTACGTTCGCGTCCTGTCCCAGGAACTGAACCAGCGCGGCGTCTGCAACTTCCTGCTCAGCGACGCCCGGCATCTCTACGCTCACTGCGGCACGCAACTGTCCTGGCTGACCCGGCGGGCGCCGTTCGGCAAGGCCCAATTGACGGACGCCGACATGACGGTGGATTTTCAGCGGGAAACCACGCCCGACGATGTGGTGACCGTGGTGGCGACCCGACCGCTGACCGGCAACGAGTCGTGGACGGTGATGAGTCGCGGCAGTCTGACGATCTTTGCCGCCGGCGAGGAGGTGGCGACGTTCGGCGCCAAGCCGTTGGAACCGTCGCTCGCCGGCCCGCGCCGATGAGGCGGACGCGCGTGGCATGGTCTATAGTAATATCCTAAATCTTACCGACAGGTACTACCCATGAAAGCAGCCCATGGCAGGGTCGTGTCCCTACACTACACTCTTACCGACGATCTCGGTGTGGTTCTCGACTCCAGTCGCGGGCACGGGCCGTTTGCCTATCTGCATGGCTACGGCAACATCATTCGGGGCCTGGAGAGCGCGCTGGAAGGTAACGAGGCCGGTTTCAATGGGGCCATTGAGGTGTTGCCCGCCGACGCCTACGGTGAATACAACCCCCAAGCCGTGTTCGAGGTGCCGCGCGCGCAGTTCCCACCCGGCGAGGACATCAAGGCGGGCATGCAGGTCCAGGGCGAGGGTCCGCACGGCGTGCTGAACTTTACGGTGGTGGACGTAAGCGACCAGAGCGTGGTGCTGGACGCCAACCACCCGATGGCCGGCAAGACCCTGAGTTTCCAGGTCGAGGTGCTGGAGGTACGGGATGCGACGGAGCAGGAACTTTCCCATGGCCACGTCCATCTCCACGGTCGCGATCACTGATGGAGGGCCGGCCGTGACGCCTGGGTCGACGCCATGTTCCCACGCGCTGGTTGGCGTGTAGAATAAGGCAGAGAATCAAGCATTCAGCCCGAGGCAACCCGCACCGCCATGCTGCTGCGATCCCTTAATCTCGCCGGCGAGGAATCTCCGCCCTTCGAACTCAAGGGCAGTTTATTCACGCTGACCGTCCTGCATCTCTTCCAGTTGGACCGCGCCGCCATCGAGCGGCATCTGACGGAAAAGATCAGGCAGGCTCCCAACTTTTTCAACAACACGCCGGTGGTGATCGATCTGGAAGGGATGGCGGAGCCCTCGGATGGCGTGGATTTCAGTGGGCTGTATGAATTGTTGCGAGAGCATGGCATGGTGCCGGTGGGGATCCGCAACGGCCGCCCGGAACTGCAGACGGTCGCCCGGCTGGCTGGATTGCCGATTTTGCCCGAGAGCCGCGCCCCGGCCAACAACAGAAAACCCGACCGGGTCGAGCCGGCGTTGGCCCACGGCCGGCTGGTCAACCATCCGGTTCGCTCCGGCCAGCAGATCTACGCCCCGGACGGGGATTTGATCGTGCTGGGCGCGGTCAGCGCGGGTGCCGAGGTGATCGCCGACGGTCATATCCACATTTATGGAGCGCTGCGGGGACGCGCCTTGGCGGGGGTCAAGGGAGACGCCGAGGCCCGAATTTTCTGTCAGAGCCTGGAAGCGGAATTGATTTCGATCGCCGGTCGCTATCGAATCAGCGAACAACTCGACTCCAGCGACCGAGGCAAGGCCGTGCAGGTTCATCTGGCGGATGACCGGCTGATCATCGAACATCTGATCCGCTGATCCGCCGGGATGAAAAGTGGGAGATACCCGCGGAGAGCATTGATTGTTATTTCAATAGTAACTTATTAGGGATAGTAGCTTGGCAACCGTTATCGTTGTGACCTCCGGCAAGGGGGGGGTGGGCAAGACCACGACCAGCGCCAGTTTCGCCACCGGCCTGGCCCAGCGGGGCTACCGGACCGTGGTCATTGATTTCGACGTTGGATTGCGCAACCTCGATCTGATCATGGGCTGCGAGCGTCGGGTCGTGTACGACTTCGTTAACGTCATCAACAACGAGGCCAATCTGAATCAGGCGCTGATTCGGGACAAGCGCGTGGAAAATCTATATATCCTGCCGGCTTCGCAGACCCGCGACAAGGAAGCGCTGACCAAGGAGGGCGTGGAAAGAGTGTTGGCCGAACTCAGACAGGGTTTCGAATACATCGTCTGCGATTCGCCGGCCGGCATCGAGCGGGGCGCGTTGATGGCGCTCTACTTCGCCGACGAAGCGCTGGTGGTGACCAATCCGGAGGTGTCGTCGGTGCGGGATTCCGACCGGATTCTCGGCATTCTGGCCAGCCGCTCGCGGCGCGCCGAGCAGGGTGAGGCGCCGGTCAAGGAGCATCTGGTGCTGGCCCGCTACGCGCCGGAACGCGCGCATCGCGGCGACATGCTCAGCGTGGAGGACGTGCTGGAGATTTTGGGCATTCCGTTGCTCGGGGTGATTCCGGAATCGCTGGCCGTATTGCAATCCTCAAACGCGGGCGTTCCCGTGGTTCTGGAGGATGGCAGCGACGCGGGCGCCGCCTATGGCGACCTGGTCGACCGTTTTCTGGGCAAGAACCTGCCGCACCGGTTCATCACGACCCAGAAGAAGGGACTTCTAAAGCGCCTGTTTGGCGGGAGCTGAGCCATGGGCCTGTTTGACTACTTCCGCTCGCCTCAGAACAAGTCGGCCGCGCTGGCCAAGGAAAGGCTGCAGATCATCGTGGCCCACGAACGGGGTAGCCGCCGCAGCAGCCCCGATTATCTTCCGGCGCTCAAAAAGGAACTGCTGGATGTGGTCCGCAAATATGTGCCGATCGATCAGAGCCAGGTCAAGGTGCATCTGGATCGTGAAGGCGGCTATGAGGTGCTGGAACTGAACATCACCCTGCCGGACGAGGAACAGCGTCTTACCCAGCGCTAGCCTTGGCTTGGCCGAGGTTTGGGCGGGGGGACGGGTCCCATGACTGAGGCGGACGATGACCGGCAATCGGCCGACAGGACCAATAAGCGGGTCCGGCTCGACAAGTGGTTGTGGGCCGCTCGGTTCTTCAAGACGCGCACGCTGGCGGCCGAAGCGGTTGCCGGCGGCAAGGTCCATGTCGGTGGCCAGCGTGTCAAACCGGCCCATGTCGTTCGCCCGGGCGAAATTTTGTGCATTCGGCGCGATCCCGACGAGTATACCGTCGTGGTCAGGGCACCGAGCGACCGGCGCCAACCCGCCCGGGAGGCAGTCCTGCTGTACGAGGAGACCGCCGAAAGTCGCCAGCGGCGCGAAGAACTCGGCGAACAGCGCCACCTGCAACGCCTTTCCTCTCCAGCATCCGCCGGTCGTCCCACCAAACAGGACCGCCGCCGCATCGTCCGGTTCACCCGCCGGGATCAATAGCATCGCCGCCGTCGCTCGCCGCCGATCGGATCGGAAACGGTGGCAGCCTCCCTGAAGGTGGGCCAGGTTAGTAGGTATACTCTAACTTTGTTTGCTAGTGTCTCCGGTCAGGAAGCAGTGAGGGAACAGCCCGCGGCGAGGATTTACCCAGTGGGTGGAGGCAGGAAAATTCGAAGAATGCAAGCCAGTCTTGCGCGAGTGCACAGAGGACCCCAATCATGAAAGCCGACTTGTTTGAAAATCAACTGACCAACAATGCGCGCGACTTCGCTCGTCAGATCTGGTTGGCGGGGCTTGGTGCTTTCGCCAAGGCTCAGGATGAGGGCGGCAGGTTCTTCGAAACGCTGGTCCAGGAGGGCCAGGCGGTCGATGTTCGGATGCGGAAGACCGCCGAGGAGAAAACCGGGCGGATGAAGGGCGGAGTCGTTGTCGTGAAGGATAAGGTGGAGGAGTTTCGGGACAAAGCGACCGGTACCTGGAACAAGCTGGAGGAGGTTTTCCAGGGGCGAGTGGCTCGCGCCCTGCGTCGGTTGGGCGTGCCGACCCAGGATGACATTCAGCAGTTGTTCCAGCAGGTGGAGTTGCTTGGTCAGAACATTCAGGAGCTCAGCCGGGAAGCCGGGGCGGAAACCAGAGCCAAAAAAGTTCGTACCGCCAAGGCGGCCGAGCCGGCGGCCGTCACCAAGATCGCCGATCCGGTGACTTGATCCCGGCTCCGTCCGGCCCACGGATGCCGATGGGTCGATGCCGGTCGGGAATCCGACATGAAAAGGCCAACCTTGGTCTTTTCATGTCGGCGCGATCCATTCTTCTCCAGATGCTCGCGGACGAAATTGACCGTTCGCCAGTCGCAAGGTAACGTAAGCGTTTACCTAATACGGACGGACGGGCATGACGGCCAAGAAGCATCTTCCCATCGAGACGGCGCTGACGGAACTGGAAAGTCTGGTCGGGCAGCTCGAACAGGGCGAACTCACTCTCGAGGAAGCGCTGCAACGGTTCGAGCAAGGTGTTGCTCTGGTGCGGGCCTGTCAGAACAGCCTGCGACTGGCCGAGCAAAAAGTGGAGCAACTCATGGAGCGGAATGGCGGGCTGGAAATCCTGCCGTTTGGCGAGGCGGCGGGTTGATGGTCGCGTTCGCCGAACTGGTTGGGAACTATCAGGCCCGAGCTGGCCGGGCACTCGATCGGCGGTTGCCGGCGGCCGAGCTGCATCCCGGCGATCTGCATCGAGCCATGCGTTACGCGGTGTTGGGCGGTGGCAAGCGCATCCGGCCGGTACTGGTCTACTCGGCCGGTGCGGCGGTCGGCGCGGCGCCCGAGTCGCTGGATGGTCCCGCCTGCGCGGTGGAGTTCATCCACGCCTATTCCCTGATCCACGACGATCTGCCGGCGATGGACAACGACGATCTCCGCCACGGTCAACCGACCTGCCACAAGGCGTTCGGCGAAGCGATGGCGATCCTGGCCGGCGACGCCCTCCAGGCCCTGGCGTTCCAGGTGCTCGGCCAGGATCCCGCGATGGTGGCGGATCCGGCCATCCGCCTGCGCATGCTGGGTGTGTTGGCGCAGGCCGTCGGCTCCCGCGGCATGGTGGGCGGCCAGGCTATCGATCTGGTGGCGATCGGTCGCGAACTGACCCTCGCCGAGCTGGAAAACATGCACATCCACAAGACCGGAGCACTGATTCGCGCCAGCGTTCTGTTGGGCGCGCTCAGCCAACCGACGGTCGATCCGGCGGTGTTGGAGCGGCTGGACCGCTACGCCAAGTGCATCGGCCTGGCCTTCCAGATTCGCGACGACATTCTCGACGTCATCGGCGATACCGCCACCCTCGGCAAGACCCAAGGTGCCGACCGGGCGCTCAACAAGCCTACCTATCCCGCGCTGTTGGGATTGGACGGCGCCCGCGAGCATGCCCGCGTGCTGTACGAGGAAGCTTTGGCAAGCCTGGAGCCCTTTGGAGCCGAAGCCGACCCCCTGCGCTGGATCGCCGGCTATATCGTCGAACGGGCCTATTGAGCGCCGACGAACCGGCCCGGCTGGCCGGTCGAGAATCCAATGGCATTCACCACCCACTCACCCTACCGCGAACGGGCACGAACCTAGTTACGATGACCACCGGATCCGCCTTTCCGCTGCTGGAGCAGATCGATACGCCCCTGGACCTGCGCCAATTACCGGAGGCGCGCCTGCCGGCGCTGGCTCAGGAATTGCGCGAATTCCTGATCGAGACCGTGGCGAGAACCGGCGGGCATTTTTCCGCCAATCTGGGTACCGTGGAACTGACCATCGCCCTGCACTACGTCTTCAATACGCCCGAGGACCGGTTGATCTGGGACGTGGGCCATCAGACCTACCCGCACAAGATCCTGACCGGCCGTCGGGCGCGCATGGATTCCCTGCGGCGCTGGGGCGGCGTCGCCGGCTTCCCCAGGCGCAGCGAGAGTCCCTATGACACCTTTGGCGTCGGTCATTCCAGCACCTCGCTGAGCGCCGCGCTGGGCATGGCCATCGCCGCCGAGCGGGCCGGCAGCGACCGCCGGATCGTGGCGGTGATCGGCGATGGGGCAATGACCGCCGGCATGGCCTTCGAAGCGCTCAACCATGCCGGTCATCTGAAGAGCGATTTGCTGGTGGTGCTCAACGACAACGAGATGTCGATCTCGCCGAACGTCGGCGCCCTGTCGGCGCACCTGACCAAGTTGTTGACCAGCCGGTTTTTTTCCAGCGTCCGCGAGGGCGGCAAAAAAGTGCTCAGCCACGTGCCGCCGATGCTCGAGGTCGCCCGTCGCGCCGAGGAACACGTCAAGGGCATGTTTGCTCCGGGTACCCTGTTCGAGGAACTGGATTTCAACTATTTCGGACCGGTGGACGGCCACGATCTGCCGACCCTGGTTCAGACTCTGCGCAACCTGCGGGCGCTCGGGGGACCGCGGCTGCTGCATGTGGTCACCCGCAAGGGCAAGGGTTACAAGCTGGCCGAGGACGAGCCGGTCGACTACCACGGGGTCGGCGTCTTCGATCCGGCCTGCGGGCTGAAGCCGACCAAGCCCGTCGGTGGGCCGACCTACACCCAGGTGTTCGGCGAGTGGCTGTGCGACATGGCCGAACGAGATGATCGGCTGATCGGCATTACTCCGGCGATGCGGGAAGGGTCTGGGCTGGTGGAGTTTTCCGAGCGGTTTCCGGATCGCTATTTCGACGTCGCGATCGCCGAGCAACACGCGGTCACGCTGGCCGCCGGTCTGGCCTGCGACGGGCTCAAACCGGTGGTGGCGATCTATTCCACCTTCCTGCAACGCGCCTACGATCAATTGATTCATGATGTCGCCCTGCAGAACCTGCCGGTGCTGTTCGCCATCGACCGCGCCGGCCTGGTGGGTCCGGACGGGCCGACCCACGCCGGCAGCTTCGATTGCAGCTATCTCCGCTGCATTCCCAATCTGGTGGTGATGGCGCCGGCGGACGAGAACGAGTGCCGGCAGATGCTCTATACCGGATTCCAGTTGAACCAGCCGGCCGCGGTGCGCTATCCACGTGGCAAGGGATCGGGGAGACCGGTGGAGCGGGAGATGCGAGCGTTGCCGCTGGGCAAGGCTGAAATCCGGCGGCGCGGCCGGGAACTGGCGCTGCTGGCGTTCGGCAGCATGGTCGAAGTCGCCGAGGCCGTGGGGCAACGACTGGATGCGACGGTGGTTAACATGCGGTTCGTCAAGCCGCTGGACGATGCCATGGTGGTCGGGTTGGCGGCCGAACACCGCTGGCTGGTGACGCTGGAAGAGAATGCGGTAGCCGGTGGCGCGGGCGGCGCGGTGTCCGAGTGTCTGGCGGCGCGGGGGATCGAGATTCCGGTTCGTCACATCGGTCTTCCGGATCGCTTCTTCGATCAGGGCGAGCGCGGGGAGCTGTTGGCGGAATGCGGTTTGAATGCGGACGGCGTGCTCCGGCAACTGGCCGAGTGGGGCGTGGCGGTCCCGGCGATTGCGGCGATTGCGGCGACCGATGTCTGAGTTTCTTACTCGGGAATTAACGGTCGGATCGACAATCCAAGAAGGGGCGATCAAAACCCCGCGGCCGCATGGACCGGTCCCGGCGACGAGTCTTGAACCAGGGCGCGCGCGCGCCGTTGAGAGGATTGCATGAAGCCATTGATGATGAGTTCCGCGGCCATGCCCACGGTGATCCATATCCCCGACGTGCAGAACAGCGCCGATACCCGGCGACTGGCGATCAACAAGGTCGGCATCAAGGATATCCGCCATCCGGTTAGGGTTCGCGACCGCAGCGGCGGGGAGCAGCACACCATCGCCATGTTCAACATGTACGTGAACCTGCCTCACAATTTCAAGGGCACGCACATGTCGCGCTTCGTGGAAATCCTGAACGTGCCGGGGCGCGAGATCTCGGTGGATTCTTTCAAGGGCATGCTGATGGAGATGACTGACCGGCTGGAGGCCGAGGCGGGTCACATCGAAATGACCTTTACCTATTTTGTCACCAAGGCGGCGCCGGTATCGGGGGTTCGGAGTCTGATGGATTACGAGGTGACGTTCGTGGGCGAGATCCGCGATGGTCAGCCGGCCATGAATCTCAAGGTGGTGGTACCGGTCACCAGCCTGTGCCCCTGTTCGAAGAAGATTTCCAAATACGGCGCGCACAACCAGCGTTCGCACGTGACCGTCAACGTGCGAACGCAGGGGTTCATCTGGATCGAGGACGTGATCGATCTGGTAGAGAAGGAAGCATCCTGCGAACTCTACGGGTTGCTCAAGCGGCCGGACGAGAAATATGTCACCGAACGAGCCTACGAGAATCCCAAGTTCGTCGAGGACATGGTGCGCGATATAGCCGCCAAGTTGAATCAGGATGATCGGGTCGCGGCGTATTCGGTGGAATCGGAGAACTTCGAGTCCATCCATAACCATTCCGCGTACGCCATGATCGAGCGCGACAAGATGGCCGATGAAACAGCCGCGGCGAGGAGGGCTCAGGAAGAGTGGGTTTGAGGTACTCCGTCGTTTCCGTGCAAGGTCGCCACGCCAAATCCCGAATCCGAATAGAAAAAAAGCCGTTCCTGATGGACGGCTTTTTTTCTATCTGGTGTTTGGTGGGCGATGCTGGGTTCGAACCAGCGACCCCTGCCGTGTGAAGACAGTGCTCTCCCGCTGAGCTAATCGCCCGAAAAAATGAACTATCATTATAAGTACCAAACACCGGCCTTGACAAGCCGCGTGCTGGGTTTCAGTTTTCCGGCAATCCGGCTCGCTTGAGTAGCGCCTGAGCGTAGCGGATCGGGATCGCATAGGTGATTCCGCTGGGCTTTGCCAGGAGGGTTTCCTTGCTTTCCTGTACGAATACCTTGTTGATGACGCCGATCACCCGGCCGGTGCGCGGTTCGTACAGCGGGCTGCCGCTGTTACCCGGATAGGCGGTGGCATCCAGTTGCAACACCTCGTAAGGTTCGTCCTTCAGGCGCTTTATCGTGGTCGCATCGAGCTGACCCGCCGCCGGCACGGGGATGGCGACCGGGCTGATGGCGGCAATGATGCCGGTGTGGGTGACCGGAAACAGACCCAGCACGACGCCGATGGGGAATCCGGTAAAGGCGATGTCCTGTCCTTCGCGCAAGCGTCGCGATTCACCCAGCCGCAGCGCCGGCAGCGGTGTCCCCGCGATTTCCAGCAGGGCCAGATCATGCTCGGGATCGGTCGCGACCTTGGTCGCCAACCGCGACTCGACCTGCTTGCCGTGACCGATCAACACCACCAGCATTTCCCGATTCTGGGTATCGAGGAAATCCGGCAGCGCGTGGGCGTTGGTGATGACGTGCCGGCCCTGGGCGACCACGAAGCCGGTGGCCTGGAACTTGGCCGGTGGTTGCCGGGTCGCCTGCAGGGTGCCGACCGCCACGATACTGGCCCTGACCTTGTCCACGGTATCAGCTAGTTCGTCGGCCGCCCGGACGGAGAATGTCCGGCCAACCAGCAGCAGACCGCCGGCCAATACGCCCAGGAAGCGGCGCCGGGAGAGCGGCAAATTTGGCGGATTCATCGCGAACCTCCGGTCAGACGTACTGCACGTCGACGATCTCGTAGGTCTTGAGGCCGCCAGGCGTGTGGACATCGACGACATCGCCGACGAATTTCCCGATCATGGCGCGAGCGATGGGCGAGCCGAAGGAAATCTTGCCATCCTTGATGCTGGCCTCGTCCTCGCCGACGATTTGATAACGCTTTTCCTCTTCGCTGTCTTCCTCGGTCAGCAAAACCGTCGAGCCAAATACCACCTTGTCCGAGGGTGGCAGCGCGGTCACGTCGATGATCTGGGCGTGAGCCAGTTTGGATTCGATCTCGGCGATCCGGCCCTCGATGAAGCTCTGTTGTTCGCGGGCGGCGTGATATTCGGCGTTTTCCTTCAGGTCGCCGTGGGCGCGGGCCTCGGCAATGGCGGCGATGACCCGCGGCCGCGATACCGCCTTTAGTTCTTGCAGTTCCGCGCGGAGTCGGGTGGCTCCAGCGACGGTCATCGGTACTCTCTTGGTCATGGGTGCAGTTCCCGGTGCAAATCTTGGAGGCAGTTCACACTCCCGTTGTCGAGTTCGCGCAGGGCCTGGCAGGTCGCCCGCGCGGCGGCGATGGTGGTGGTATAGCTGACCTTGTGCATCAAGGCTTCGCGGCGGATGGAAAAGGAATCGGCAATAGCCTGCTTGCCCTCGGTCGTATTGACGATCAAGTGAATCTGGTCGTTCTTGATCAGATCCACGATGTGCGGTCGACCCTCGCCGACCTTATGGACGGTTGCACAATCGAGGCCATGGTCGCGCAGGGCAATGGCCGTGCCCCGGGTGGCGACCAGGGCAAAACCAAACCGTTCCAGATCGCGGGCCACATCCACGACTTTCGACTTGTCGGCGTCGCGCACGCTGATGAAAGCCCGGCCGCCGCGCGGCAACTGATCGCCCGCCGCAAGCTGCGCCTTGGCGAAAGCTTCGCCGAAGCTGCGCCCCACTCCCATCACCTCGCCGGTCGACTTCATTTCCGGCCCCAATAAAGGATCGACACCAGGGAACTTGACGAAGGGGAACACCGCTTCCTTGACCGAATAATAGGCGGGAATCACCTCGCCCGATATTTTTTGCTCGCGCAAGCCTTGACCGACCATGCAGCGGGCGGCGATCTTGGCCAGCGCCCGGCCGGTGGCCTTGGAGACATAAGGAACCGTCCGGGAGGCGCGCGGGTTTACTTCCAGCACGTAAATGTCGTCGCCCTGGATGGCGAACTGGGTGTTCATCAGGCCAACCACGCCCAATTCCAGCGCCATCGCCCGTACCTGAGCGCGCAGTCGATCCTGGATCGCCGGGCTTAGCGAGTACGGTGGCAGCGAGCAGGCGGAATCGCCGGAATGTACCCCGGCCTCCTCGATGTGCTCCATGATGCCTCCGATGATGACCTCGCGGCCGTCGCTGAGAGCGTCGACGTCCACCTCGACCGCATCGCTGAGAAAACGGTCCAGCAGCACCGGTGAGTCGTTGGAAACCTGCACGGCTTCCCGCATGTAGCGGCGCAGGTCTTGCTCCTGATGGACGATTTCCATCGCTCGGCCACCCAGCACGTAGGAAGGCCGCACCACCAGCGGATAGCCGATTTCCCGGGCCAGCCGGACCGCCGCTTCCGGTTCGCGAGCGGTGCGGTTGGGCGGTTGTAGCAAGCCGAGCCGCTCGATCATCTGCTGGAACCGTTCGCGATCCTCGGCGCGGTCGATGGCATCGGGGCTGGTTCCGATGATCGGCACGCCGCTGGATTCCAGCGGTCGCGCCAGTTTTAGCGGCGTCTGACCGCCGAACTGGACGATCACACCCCTGGGCTGTTCCTTGCGCACGATCTCCAACACGTCCTCCAGGGTCAGCGGCTCGAAATACAGGCGATCGGAGGTATCGAAGTCGGTGGACACCGTTTCCGGGTTGCAGTTGACCATGATGGTCTCGTAGCCGTCCTCGCGCAGCGCCAGAGCGGCGTGGACGCAACAATAGTCGAATTCGATACCCTGACCGATGCGGTTGGGACCGCCGCCCAGCACCATGATCTTGGCGCGGTCGGTCGGTTCGGCCTCGCACTCTTCCTCGTAGGTGGAATATAAATAGGCGGTGCTGGTGGCGAATTCGGCGGCGCAGGAATCCACCCGCTTGTAAACCGGATGTACGTCCAGTTCCTCGCGCAACCGGCGAACGCCGGTTTCGGTGGCGCCGGTCAGAGTGGCCAGCCGGCTGTCGGAAAAACCTTTGCGCTTGAGGAAAAACAGCCGCTCGCGATTCCGCAGGGCCGCCGGGCCAAGCGCGCGCGTCTCGCCGGCAATCTGGACCAGTTCCTCGATCTGCGCCAAAAACCAGGGATCGATCCGGGTCAGTTCGTACAGGGTTTCGACCGAATAGCCCAGCCGAAACGCCTCGGCGACAAACCACAACCGCCGGGGACCGGGCATGCCGAGTTCGTGCTTCAGAACCATGTGAGGATCGGGATGCCCGCCATCGAGGACTTCGTTGAAACCGTCGGTCCCGATTTCCAGACCCCGCAGCGCCTTCTGTACCGACTCCTGGAAGGTGCGGCCGATGGCCATCACCTCGCCGACCGATTTCATCTGGGTGGTCAGCCGGGGGTCGGCCTGCGGAAATTTCTCGAAGTTGAAGCGCGGTACCTTGGTCACGACGTAGTCGATGCTCGGCTCGAACGAGGCTGGGGTACGGCCACCGGTGATTTCGTTCTTGAGTTCGTCGAGCGTGTAGCCGACCGCCAGCTTGGCCGCGACCCTGGCGATGGGGAAACCGGTAGCCTTGGACGCCAGCGCCGAGGAACGGGAAACGCGCGGATTCATCTCGATGATCACCATCTGCCCGTCGACCGGGTTGATGGCGAACTGGACGTTGGAGCCGCCGGTTTCCACGCCGATCTTGCGCAACACCGCCAACGAAGCGTCGCGCATGATCTGATATTCCTTGTCGGTGAGCGTTTGCGCCGGAGCGACGGTAATCGAATCTCCGGTATGCACCCCCATCGGATCGAGATTTTCGATGGAGCAAACGATGATGCAGTTATCGGCCCGGTCGCGCACCACCTCCATCTCGAACTCTTTCCAGCCCAGCACTGACTCTTCAAGCAAGACTTCGCTGACCGGCGACAGATCGAGACCGCGTTCGAGGATTTCCACCAGTTCCTCGCGGTTGTAGGCGATGCCGCCGCCGCTGCCGCCCAGGGTGAAAGAAGGTCGGATGATGGTCGGAAAACCGATCTCGGCATGTTGGGCCAGCGCTTCTTCCATGGTGTGGGCGATCACCGAGCGCGGGGTTTTCAGATCGATCTCGTGCATCGCCTTGCGGAAGCGGTCGCGATCCTCGGCCATGTCGATGGCGTCGGGCGAGGCGCCGATCATTTCCACCCCGTACTGCTCCAGCACGCCATGGCGGAACAGATCCAGCGCGCAGTTCAACGCCGTCTGGCCACCCATGGTCGGCAACAGGGCGCTGGGGCGCTCGCGGGCGATGATGTGGGATACCGTCCGCCAATGAATCGGCTCGATGTACACGGCATCGGCCATATTAGGGTCGGTCATGATGGTGGCGGGGTTGGAGTTGACCAGGATCACCCGGTATCCTTCTTCCCGTAACGCCTTGCAAGCCTGCGCGCCGGAATAGTCGAACTCGCAGGCTTGACCGATCACGATGGGACCGGCGCCGATGATCAGAATGCTGTGTAAATCGGTACGCTTGGGCATGACTTTACCTGGGGAAAAACCGCGAGCGGAAGCAAAGCGAGCATCTAGGACCGGGCGGCGACGCGAGCTTCCAACAACGCGAGGAACCGATCGAACAGCGGCGCCATATCGTGCGGGCCGGGACTGGCTTCGGGATGTCCCTGGAAGCTGAAAGCCGGTCGGTCGGTGCGAGCGATGCCTTGCAGGGAGCCGTCGAACAGCGAGCGGTGCGTGGGACGTAGATTGGTCGGCAAACTGGCTTCGTCCACCGCGAAGCCGTGATTCTGACTGCTGATCATCACCCGTCCGCTATCCAGATCCAGCACCGGATGATTGCCGCCGTGATGACCGAATTTCATCTTGACGGTCCGTGCCCCGCTGGCCAACCCGAGTAATTGGTGGCCGAGACAGATTCCAAGCATCGGTACGCCGAGGTCCAGCAACTCGCGGATGGCGGCGATGGCATAGTCGCAAGGCTCCGGATCGCCGGGTCCGTTGGACAAGAATACCCCGTCCGGATTCAGTCGCAGTATCTCGCGCGCCGGCATCTGGGCCGGCACCACGGTGAGCCGGCAGCCGCGGTCCACCAGCATCCGCGGGATGTTGCGCTTGATGCCATAGTCGTAGGCAACCACATGATGGCGCGCATCGCGCACGGTCGGAAATCGGTCGCCAGCCAGTTGCCAGGTTCCTTCATTCCATTCGTAAGGCGCGGAAACGCTTACCACTTTGGCAAGATCCATGCCTTTTAGGCCAGGAAATTCACGGGCCAGTTGCAAGGCCCGTTGGACGTCGAGAGGATCGCCGGCCATCAGACAACCGTTCTGGGCGCCCTTTTCCCGCAGCAACCGGGTCAAGCGCCGCGTATCGATACCGGCGATGGCGACGACGCCGCGCTCGCGCAGATAATGCTCCAACGGTTGCTGGTTGCGCCAATTACTGGCGACGCGCGGACAATCGCGCACCACCAGACCGCTGGCGTGGATGCGGGTCGCTTCCTCGTCGCCTCGGTTGGTGCCGACGTTACCAATGTGAGGATAGGTCAGCGTGACGATCTGGCGGCAATAGGAAGGATCGGTCAGGATTTCCTGATAGCCGGTGATCGAGGTATTGAAAACGACTTCGCCCGGGGCGTGGCCATCGGCGCCGATGGACTCGCCCCGGAACAGACTACCGTCTTCCAGGGCCAGAAGCGCGGGTTTCCTCAAGGAAGCCTCCAAAATCGGCACGCGCAAGGAAAGAGCGGCACGGAAGCCGCTCTCATGACGCAGTGCAAAAAAACAGACCCAGACTGGCGCGGAGTCTAGCAAATCGCGCCGCCTTGCTCCAGGCACCAGGCCATCACCGACAGGTTTGTTCAGCGCAAGCCCAACACATCCCGCATGTCGAACAGGCCCGGATCGCGCCCGACCAGCCAGGTCGCGGCCCGGATCGCGCCCTTGGCGAAAGTCATCCGACTGGAGGCGCGATGGGTGATTTCGAGGCGTTCGCCCACATCGGCGAACAGTACGGTATGCTCGCCGACGATATCGCCGGCCCGCACGGTGGCGAAGCCACCGGCGGCCCGGCTGCGCCTCGCCGGTAACACCTTGCCGGTCATAAACCGCGCATTGCGCCAAGTCACGGCCGAGGGTCGTGGCGATCACCTGTCCCATGGCCAGCGCGGTGCCGGAAGGCGCGTCCACCTTGTGGCGGTGGTGGGCCTCGATAATTTCAATATCCACGCCATCACCCAGCACTCGCGCCGCCAGTTCCAGCAGTTTGAAGCATATCGACGCCGACGCTCATGTTCGGCGCGAACATGGGAACGTCTCCATCGTTTCGGCGGCGTGGGCGACAACGATCTTCTGGTCGGCGGATAGACCGGTGGTGCCAATGGTCATGGCTTAGCCCGCCGTTTGACAGACAGCCAGGGTTCGCAAGGGTGGCCGCCGGACGGGTGAAATCAATGAGCACGTCGAAGCGATTACCCAATGGCGCCAGATCGGCGACGATGGGCACGTTCAACCGCCCAATGCCCGCAAGCTCTCCAACGTCGGTACCGATGGAGGGATGGTTGGGATGCTCCAAGGCCACGACGCAGCGCGTCCCTTCGGTCAAATGGCAAGCTTCGAGTAGGTGGCGGCCCATGCGGCCGGCCGCGCCGGCGATGGCGACATGAATCATGGCGAGTGTTCCTCGCTGGGGTATGGATGTGACGGCCAACGGCGTCGTGGCCGCGCTGGCCTAAAGGGGCAGCCACAAAAAGGCCGCCGCAGCGCAGCCCTGGTTTTTGGAGCGGGTGATGGGAATCGAACCCACGCCATCAGCTTGGGAAGCTGAGGTTCTACCATTGACCACACCCGCCAAGAAATCCCGCGCGCCATGGCTTGAATCGCGGCGAACTGGCGGGGTTTGGATATTAGCGATAAAGTAGGGCCGTTGCAAGATTGACACGTTGAACCCTGGCAGCCCTCCGCAAGCCAAAACGGGATCAATCAGAATCCGGCAAATCTCCGGGGTCCGCCATTTCCTTCAACCAGCGTGGTGGTTTGCCACGGCCCGTCCAGGTTTTCGGGATCATTGGGGTTGCGATACTTCGGTTTGCCGGGTTCCATGGCTAGAATAGTTAAGAACCTCTTCCGGCGCCATGTCGACCCGCTTGGCCATTTCGACCATCTGCTCCCGAATGGTCCTCGATTTCACCGGCTTTCTTTTGCTGGATGGAATGCTGGGCTTTTTCGATGAGCGCCTCAAGTTGCTCGATGGACAAGGATTCGATCAGGTCATCAATATCATTCATGGTCTACGCACCATCATTTTGTGAGTTATGGGGAGTCCGCGTCTTGAGTCACAAAGCTATTGTAGAATATTTTTTATTTCCGCAATTATTTTCATAAAGCCAATTTGATTGGACTGGATTATCCCGAAAATCCAGCTTCTTTGAGTCTCTCTGGATATGAAGTTATCTTGGTAATTGCAAAATGCCATGAATTCAGCCAACATGCAAAACGCCTCACAGATTCGATTCCAACTGGATACTCCGGATACCCCTCTCCAGTCAGGGGCGTCGAATTCGCAGCTTTGTTCGCCGCGAAGGTCGATACCCACTCAGCGCCGGGCGCTGACAACCCTGTGGTGCGATTTTATGTCGATGCCGGCACCGCGCCACTGGATCCGGCGATGCTTTTCGAGCACCATGCGCCACTGGTGTTGAGATCGGCTTTGGCGACGGCGAAACACTGGCGACCATGGCCAGCACCGATCCGTTGATGAATTATCTGGGATTGAAGTCCATCGCCCTGGCGTCGGACATTTGCTGCTACGCGCGGAGGCACTAGCGTTGACCAACCTTCGTATTATGTGCGCGGATGCCGTGGAGGTGCTGGAGCGGCAAATACCGGACGAGTCCCTGGACCGCGTGCAGATTTTCTTTCCCGATCCCTGGCCCAAGGCGCGACACCACAAACGGCGTTTGATTCAGGCTTCCTTTATCACGTTGTTGGTTCACAAACTCAACCCAGGTGGACAATTGCACATCGCCACGGATTGTGAGGACTATGCCCATTCCATTTTGCAACTTTTGAGCGCGACCCCCGAACTGGTGAATCGGGCGGAAGGCCATGGCTTCGCGTTACGTCCCCCACACCGGCCCTCAACCCGGTTCGAGCAGCGCGGCCTGCGGCTAGGGTATGCCATCAGGGACATTCTGTTCGCTCGGCGCGAGCGAACAGAATGGCTGCCGCGCGGTTACCAGGCGGTAGGCGCGGAGTGTTGACCTGGTCAAGAGGAGATAACGAATTTCTTGCTCGCCGCACCCTAGCCGGCTGGCGCGTTTTCACCCAAAATTACAAAGCATGCTGTCGGCGTGAATCCAGCGACGAGGCTGTCACCGCCACATATCCTGGGCCGCCTAAATCCGAACTGAAGATGGCGACGAGGTCAACTAAATGTTCTTAAAGCTTATTTTTAATATTTTTTCCCAAAAGGGCGCTTGCCCCAGGATACTGATTCTAGCTCTGGGGATCGTGGGGGGACCGGCGCTGGGGCAGGACGGGGGGAGGATTTACTCGCAACCCGAGGTTGCGGCCCTTTCGGCGGTATTGATGAACCCGGCCACGGGTGAAGTCTTGTTCGCCAAGGAACCCCATTTGCGCCTGCCGCCCGCCAGCACCACCAAGGTGCTCACCGCGCTGGTGGCGTTGGAACGCCTTGACCCCAATGCCCGAGTAGTGGTCAGCCCGCAAGCGGCCAGCGCGCCGCCGAGCCGCATCGGGCTGCGGGCTGGCGAAGCCGCCCTGACCCAGGATCTGTTGTACGGGTTAATGCTGAAATCAGGCAATGACGCCGCCGAGACTTTGGCCGAGGCAGCCGGCGGTTCCGTTTTCGGATTCGCTGAATTAATGAATGCCAAGGCTTCGCAGATTGGCGCGCGTAACAGCCACTTCATGAATCCGCATGGCTTGCCGAACGACGATCATTACGCGACCGCCTACGATCTGGCGCTGATTTTTCGCCAGGCGATGAACCATCCGATGTTCGCGGATATCGTGCGTACCCGCAACGCGGCCTTGCGGATCGAATCCAGCCAGGGCCCTTACGGCGACTGGCGCATGGTTCCAGTGGTTAATCATAATCGCCTCCTGGGTTCCTATGACGGAACGCTCGGCGGCAAGACCGGGTTTACCCTCAAGGCCCGGCGTTGCTTCGTCGGCGAGGTGGATCGCGGTGGGGTTCGCCTGATCGTGGCTGTTCTCAACAGCCCTAATAGTGGCGCGTTGTGGCATGACGCGCGCACGCTGCTTGATTATGGTTTTACCCATTACGGCTTGGCGCCGCCGCCCCCAGCGCGGGAACCGCTGCCAGTTCTGGTTCAGCGTGAACTGGACGAGGAAGAGAACGAACAACCTGGAGTTGGCCCCACTCTGGCCGTGACGCGCGCGACGCTGGTTCGTCCAGTGGCGCGAGGGGAAGCCAAACCCCTGACTCCGGATCAGCAACCTAGCGCTGTCGGAGTAGCGCCGCCCACCAGACCGGTCATCGCCGTCCGCGATCAAAAGGTCGCCAAGCCTTCCAAGGCGGTCCAGGCGGTGGCGATCCGTCCGGTGCCGGCAAGGGGGGCGGTCAAGCCAACCAAG
>JAXMFY010000060.1:0-23500 GCA_046347555.1 Candidatus Competibacteraceae bacterium
TTCGCGTGTGCATTAATTTGGTTACGATAGAACGTCAACACAGCCTAGCAGCCTGTCGGACTATGGTCCTGTAAAATAGCGGAACCCGCCCAGAGGATGCTGATCGATGAGTCGCTTTCGCCCGATTGACCGTGCCACGGACTTTTTGCTCCCCCCTTCGATCCAGGAGTGGTTACCCGAGGCCCATTTGGCCCGTTACGTCGTGGAGGTCGTCGAGCAACTCGATTTATCGGCCATGGAGCGGGCCTACGCGGGCCGGGGCTACGACGCCTACCCTCCGGCGATGTTGCTGTCGCTGCTGATCTACGGCTACGCGACCGGCACCTTTTCCAGCCGCCAGATCGAACGGGCCACCTACGATTCCTTGGCGTTTCGTTATATTGCGTGCAACCTGCACCCCGATCACGACACCCTGGCCCACTTCCGGCGCCGGTTTGGCGCGGAATTCCAAGCGGCGTTTGTCCAGGTGCTGCAGGTGGCGCGGGAGAACCAACTTTCGCGGTTTGGCACGGTCAGTCTGGACGGGACCAAGGTCCACGCCAATGCCAGCAAGCACAGCGCCTTGTCCTACGGTCATGCCGAGAAAATCGAAGCCCAGCTCGAGGCCGACGTGGCGGAGTTGCTGCAACAGGCGGAAGCGGCGGACCGGACCGGCCTGCCCGAGGGGCTGAGCCTGCCGGAGGAACTGACCCGGCGCGAGACCCGGCTAGCGGCGATCACCGAGGCCAAAGTCAAGATCGAGGGGCGCGCCCAGGAGCGGTGGGCGCGCGAGCAGGCGGCGTATGAGGCCAAGCTGGCCGCGCGCCAGGCCACGCAGGCTGCCACGGGTAAGAAGCCGCGCGGGAAGGAACCCCAGCTCCCCCAGCCGGGCCCCCGCCCGGAGGACCAGATCAACCTGACGGACGAAGAATCGCGCATCATGCCCGTATCCGGTGGCGGCTTCGAGCAGTGTTACAACGCCCAGGCCCTGGTCGACACCGACTCCCTGCTGGTGCTGGCCGCCCGGATCACCCAGGCCCCCAACGACAAGGAACAGCTCCAGCCGATGCTCGCCGCCGTTCAGGCGTTGCCGGACGGCCTCAACACCCCCGACCACCTGCTCGCCGATAACGGCTTCTGCAGCGAGGCGAATGTCATCGCCTGCCACGAGGCCGGGATCGAACCGCTGATCGCGCTGGCGCGGGACACCCATCATCCGCACTGGCGGGAACGGTTCGGCGAACCGGCGCCGCCGGCCGGCGAGGCCACCCCGCTCGAGACCATGGCCCATGCCCTGCAAACGCGGGTGGGGAAGGCCCGCTACGCCTTGCGCAAGCAAACGGTCGAGCCGGTGTTCGGCATCATCAAGTCGGCCATGGGCTTTCGCCAGTTCCTGTTGCGGGGTTTGGAGCACGTGACCCATGAATGGACGCTGGTCTGCCTGGCCTGGAATCTGAAGCGCATGGCCGTATTGCGCCCATAACGAGGACAACGGCCCGGAAAGGGGGAATTTTTACCCCACATGGCCTCCAAAAGGGCGGAAATCGCTCTTTAACCCGCATTTGGCTTCGCCAACACCCTCAAATCCGACAGGCTGCTAGCGGAGAGTTTCTTTACTATCGGCATTCACGGCGCAGACCCTCTCCCGAAAGCTTGGGTTGCGGAACTGGTCGAGACCGGGGAACTCGACGAACCGCAGGTTCGCTCCATCGCCTGCGCCGTCCGCGCGTTTCTCGACGCGCTCTATGATGCCATCGCCCGGCAGGAGTGGGACGTGGTGGGCTTGACCTGCACGTTCAACCAGGTATTCGCCTCCCTGGTGCTGGCCGAGCGCATCAAGCGGAACCATCCCGGCGTTCGGATCGTGTTCGGGGGCAGCAACCTGCACGGCAAGCTGGGACAGGGTTTTTTGGAGAGTTTTTCCTGCATCGACTGCGTCATCTCCGGTCCGGGGGAGGAGGCGTTGCTGCGCTACGTGCGCGCGGAAGCGTCGGCGGAGCGGCTGTTCCTCGATGGTTCGCGCTACCCGGCGGTAGCGCCCGTCGTGCCGGACTATGAAGAGTACTTCGCCGACCTGCCCGAGGCGTGGGGGCCCGCGGCCAGCGTGGTGGCGGTCGCGTCGCGGGGCTGTCACTACGGGCGCTGCGTCTTTTGCGCGCAGAATCTGGAACCGGGCTGCGAAGTGTATCCAGCCGACCGGGTCGGCGCCTGCCTTGGCCAATTGCTGAGTCGCCATGGCCGGCGGCGCGTGGAATTCGCCGATACGGCTTTTCCCGTGAACCTGCTGGACCCCGGCCAGGCAGAGGGGCTGGGGCAGGAAGCCGCCGGGATGTTTGCCGAGTTCACCGCCGGACTGAACGAACGCCAGTTCGATCAAATCATTCATGCTGGTTTCGACGTCATGCAAGTGGGCATCGAAAGCTTTCACAGCGGGGTGCTGCGCCGCATGGGCAAGCCGGCGGACCTGCTGACGAACGTGCAATGTTTGAAGCTGGCTTACGAGCGCGGTATCGAGGTGGGTTACAATCTGATCCTGGATTTTCCGTCCACCACCCCGGCCGAACTGGAAGAGATGCTGGACCTCCTGCCATGGCTGTTCCACCTGCCACCACCCACCGCCCTGGTGCCCTTCCAATTGCAATACAGCGCGCCCATTCTCGATCAGGCTGGAGCCTACGGGCTGACGGACATTCGGCCGCATCGCCACTACCGCTGGCTCGATGCCCGGTTCGCGGCCGGCGGACTGGCGCCGTTCTACCTGGAATTTCATAACCGTGCCCCGCTGCCGGCTCACCTGCTGGAGCAGGCGCATAGCCTGTGTGTCCGCTGGCACGAACGTTATGGTGGCGACGCCTCGTTGCATGACCAGCCCAGCGAAAATGGTCGGCTGGTTGTGGACCGGCGCGGCGATACCGAGCGGAGGTTGGAATTACGCGGGCTGGCCGTCTCGATACTCGACGGTACCCAACACCCGCGGCTGGAACGGAAACTGCGTCTGGAATGGGGCCACGACCCCGCGTTCGACAGCACCCTCGATCAACTGGTCAAACTCGGTTTGGTGCTGCGCGACGCGGGTAAACTGCTGGCTTTACCCGCCGGCCCGCCATCCCGCCGCCCCGTGCTGGATCCGCTCGAATCCTATTTTGCGCCCGAAGAGGTGGCCGCGAGCTGACGCGGCATCAGGAGACACTGCCGTGCTCTGCGACATCAAGGTCGGTCTTTCCTGCAACAATGCGTGCGTGCACTGCATCATGGAACCGGTGAAGAAGGCCCAGCAGCGCTCCGGCAACGGCTTGGATGCCGACACGGTCAACGTCAAGGAACTCATTACGAGCGCGGCGGAACGCGGGTTCTCCCACATTACACTCACCGGGGGCGAGGTGACGATACGCCCGGATTTCCCCGATCTGGTGCTGTTCGCCCTGGCCCGGGGCTTGACCGTGGTGATCCAGACCAACGGCCGACAATTGGCCCGACCGAGTCGGCGTGCCTTCCTGAAGCAGGTGACCGACCCCGACCGCGTCCAGTTTGTCATTGCCCTTCACGGCCCGGAGGAAGCCATCCACGACGTGGTGACCCGTCGCCCCGGCAGTTTCCGCCAGACGATGCGCGGTATCGAGTCCTTGCGGCAGGAGGGTTTCCGGGTATGCGGGAAGCTGGTGATCTCCCGGATCAACCTGACCGGGATCGTGGCAACGCTCCGCTTGTTGAAACGCCTCGACATCGACGAATGCGTGGTGGCTTTCCCGCACGCCGAGGATTTCTCCAGCCAGGTCTTTCATCGGGTGGTCCCCCGCTACGAGGCGGTGGCGGCGGTCATTCAGGCGATTCTGACCGCCGACCCGGCAACCTTCCCCTTGGAGATCAGCTACGAGACCATCCCCTATTGCGTGGTGCGCGATCTCCGCTTCTGGCGCTCCAGTCTCGACCTGGTGTTTCTGCGGGAGCGGCTGCGCGGCTCGGAAACGCTGATCGAGATGTCGATGACCGGGGACACCATCGATTGGAGCGCGGCGCGCGGCCAGATAAAAACCAAGCCCACCGCCTGCGGCGTCTGCTTGCTCGACCCGCTCTGCGAAGGGCCGTGGCTGGAGTATGTCGCGCACTTCGGTGAGGGGGAATTCCAGCCCGTGACCGATCACGTTCTGGTCAATCAGTTCATCGAGGCGATTTAGCGTGCCGACCCTCGGTGGTCGGTGTACGCCCGATGGGACGCGACGCTTCCGGGATCGCTTTCCCGGTCTGGCCAGCGACCATTTCACTCGGGACGGCGAGCGCTGGCTGTCATCCGTGGGTCTGGGGACCTATTCAGCCATGGATCACCCCTCGCTGTCGCGGCAACTTTCCGCGGCGGTGCGGTATCTGGTGACGCGAGGCTGTAATGTCATCGATACGGCTCCCAACTATGCGGACGGCAACGCCGAGCAGGCAGTTGGCGAAGGGATCGCCGCCCTGCATACCGGTGGCTTGGCGCGCCGCGACGAGATTTTTGTCGCCACGAAGGCGGGCATCGTTCCACCGAACGTGATCGGACCACTGACGGCGGGCGGTATCGACGGTCTGAGGCGTTTGGCCGTGTTGCCTGGCGGACTCTGTTTCGATCCAGCTTATCTGCGCTGGCAGGTGGAAAGGTCACGGCAACGGCTGGGGCTGGAGACGGTGGATTGCCTGTTTTTGCATAACCTTGACGCATTCAGCCTGGCCCGCGGGCGCGAAGAATGCCGCCAGACCTTTGCCGCGTGCGTGGAAGTGTTCGAAGAACTGGTGTTGCGGGGTTGGATCGATGCGTATGGGGTTTCGGCGTGGAGTGGATTCCGCCAGGCGGAGACCGCGCCCGACTATCTTGCCTTGGCCGATCTGTGCGCGATGGCGCGAGCCATTGCCGGGTCCGATGGTCATTTCCGTTTCATCCAGGTGCCCATTGGGCTGTGGGCGCCAGAGGCTATCCTGTTACACAACCAGACGACCACGGGAACGGAGGCTCCCATGTCCTTGCTGCGGGCCGCGTGCGACCTGAGTCTAACCGTCATCGCCAACGGTTCGCTGCTGCAAGGCGAGCTGGTCGGTGCGCCCGCGCTCGACGAGGACCACGGTATCTCCGACTTGACCGGCCCGCTTCAGGCGATTCAGTTCGCCCGCTCCATTCCTGGCGTGACCTCGGTTCTGGTGGGCATGAAGCAGCCGGCGCATTGGGAGCAGAATGCCAGCCTGTTCGCGCTACCCAAGGCTGATCCGCGGCAATCAATTCAGTTGCGCCGCGCGCCAAAAACCGATCACCGGAACAGTCAAACCCAAGGAACCCTCCTGATGCTTCCGATTACGGTTCACAAGGAACCCCCCGTTTGATTACCGTCCGCCAACTCTCCCTGCAACGCGGCGGCAAGCCGCTGTTCGAAAACGTGTCGCTGACGGTTCATCCCGGCTGGAAGGTCGGGCTGATCGGGGCCAACGGCAGCGGCAAATCCAGCCTGTTTTCCCTGCTGTTGGACGAGCTGCATCCCGATGCCGGCGATCTCGACCGGCCGCCACGCTGGACCATCGCCCACGTCGCCCAGGAAACCCCCGCGCTGCCGACGCCCGCCCTGGACTTCGTGCTGGACGGCGACGCCGAACTGCGCCAGATCGAGCGCGATCTGCAAGCCGCCGAAGCCGCCCACGACGGCGCGCGCCAGGCGGAACTGCACGCTCGTTTCGACGCCATCGGCGGCTACGGCGCCCGCGCCCGCGCCGGCAAGCTGATGGCCGGTCTCGGCTTTGCCGCCGATCGGACGGAGCGGCCGGTCGCCGAATTCTCGGGCGGCTGGCGGGTGCGGCTGAATCTGGCGCGGGCCTTGATGTGCCGCTCCGACCTGTTGCTGCTGGACGAACCGACCAACCATCTCGACCTCGACGCGGTGCTGTGGCTGGAGCAGTGGCTGCGCGCCTATCCGGGCACCCTGCTGCTGATCTCCCACGACCGCGACGTGCTGGACAACGTCGCCAGCCATATCGCCCACATCGACCAGCGGCGAATCACGCTGTACCCCGGCAACTACGCCGCCTTCGAGGACCAGCGCGCCGCCCGACTGGCCCTGCAACAGGCGGCCTACGAAAAGCAGCAACGGGAAATCGCCCATCTGGAAAGCTTCATTGCCCGCTTCCGCGCCAAGGCTACCAAGGCCCGCCAGGCGCAGAGTCGGATCAAGGCGTTGGAGCGAATGGAACGGATCGCCGCCGCTCACGTCGATTCGCCGTTCGCGTTCGGTTTCGCCGAACCGGGACGATTGCCCAACCCATTGTTGGCGCTCGAAAAAGTTGACACCGGTTACAACGGGCGGCCGGTGCTGGGCAACGTGAACCTGGTCATCAATCCGGGGACCCGGCTGGGCCTGCTGGGACCGAACGGCGCCGGCAAGTCCACCCTGATCAAGCTGCTGGCCGGACTGCTGCCGCCGCTGGATGGCCGGATCGAGACCGGGCAAGGTTTGGCCATCGGTTATTTCGCCCAGCACCAGTTGGAACAGTTGCGGCCCGACTGGAGCGCGCTACGGCATCTGCAACAGTTGGACGCACGGGCCGGCGATCAGCCATTACGGGACTTCATCGGCGGCTTCGGCTTTGCCGGCGACCGGGCGCTGGACCCGGTCGAACCCTTCTCCGGCGGGGAGAAAGCGCGGCTGGCGCTGGCGCGGCTGGTCTGGCAACGACCCAATCTGCTGCTGCTGGACGAGCCGACCAACCACCTGGACCTCGACATGCGCCACGCCCTGACCCTGGCCTTGCAGGACTACCAGGGCGCGCTGATCGTGGTCTCCCACGACCGGCATCTTCTGCGCACCGTCACCGACGAGTTTCTGCTGGTCGCGGACGGGCAGGCGCGGCCGTTCGACGGCGATCTGGACGATTACCGCGACTGGCTGAACGAGCGCCAGCGCGCCACCAGTCGGGACGCCGCACCGCGCGCCACCGGCAACGGCAACAGCGCCGGCGAACGCCGCGAACAGAAACGGCAAGAGGCGGAGCGCCGCCAGCAACTCGCCATCAAGCGCAAGCCGCTGGAGCAGCGCATTAAAAAGCTGGAACAACGGATGGAGAAGCTGCACGCCGACCGGAAAACGCTGGACGCCACGCTCGCCGATCCCGCCAGCTACGACGACGCCAAAAAGAACCAACTCAAGACGTGGCTGGTGCGCAAGGGCGAAGTGGACCGGGAACTGGTCGAGTTGGAAACGGAGTGGCTGGACGCGCAGGAAGCGCTGGAGGCGCTGACGATCAACGATTGACGGAATTCGAGGAAATCGCTGATGAATCCTAACCTGACCGAACGACTGTTCGCCGAATTTCCCGAACTGTTCCGGGGTCGCCACCTGCCGATCACCCAGAACCTGATGGGCTTCGGCTTCGAGTGCGAGGACGGCTGGTACGACCTCATCCGCCGACTCGCCGCGGACATCGTCGCGCACGCCACCGATGTCGGACTGAAGCCGCTGGCGGTGCAGGTCAAGCAGGAACTCGGCACGCTGCGCTTCAGCGTGGATAAAGCCGACGCCCATATCCATTCGCTGTGCGCGGTGGCGGAACGGCAATCCAGCCTGACCTGCGAGCAATGCGGGATGCCGGGACAATTGCGCTATTACCGTCGCCAACTGCTCGCCCGCTGCGACGGGCACGCCCCAGCGGGAAGCTGGATCGCCGCCCAGCAACCGCCCGTCGTCGATTCAACCGATACGCGTGGCGCTTGACCGACTTTCCGGCCGGCCACGGCAACGACGGTGCGGCGGACGCAAATCCGCTATGCTTGAAGGCAATCCACACCCACCGACCGCACCGCATGGACTGGAACCGCCTGCTCTCCCGCGTCCGTCCGGGCCTGTCCCGCCAACACCCCGACAGCGAAGCGCGCACCGACTTTCAGCGCGATTTCGACCGGATCGTGTTTTCCTCGGCGTTTCGGCGCCTGCAGGACAAAACCCAGGTCTTTCCGCTTTCCCAAAGCGACTACGTCCGCACGCGCTTGACTCATAGCCTGGAAGTCTCCAGCGTCGGCCGTTCGCTGGGCACGATGGTCGGCGACAGCGTGATCCGCCGCCATGACTTGAAGGGGGTCTATCCGCAGGACTTCGGCGCGGTGGTGGCCGCCGCCTGCCTGGCCCACGACATCGGCAATCCGCCGTTCGGCCACGCCGGCGAGGACGCCATTCGGCTCTGGTTCACCGCCTCCGCCACCGGTCGGGCGGTTTTGGAACAACTGACCGAAGCGCGGCGACAGGATTTCGTGCGTTTCGAAGGCAACGCCCAGGGGTTTCGCATCCTCACCCGGCTACAGAGCCCGGATAACCCCGGCGGGATGCAACTGACCTGCGCGACCCTGGGCACCTTCACCAAATATCCGCGCGCCTCGTGGCTGCCGGCCGAACCGCCCCCCGGCATCGCCTTCAAGAAATTCGGCTTCCATCAGGACGACGGGAATCTGTTCGCGGAAGTCGCGAGTCAACTTGGCCTGGAAGCGACGCAAGCCGGCGCCTGGAGCCGTCACCCGCTGGCCTATCTGGTCGAGGCGGCCGACGATATTTGTTACCGGATCATCGATGTGGAGGACGCCTTCCGCTTGCAGCAACTGCGGTTCGAAGACGTCCGCGACTTGCTGTTGCCCCTGACCGGCGAGCCGGACCGCGCCCAGCGCAAGATGGACCGGATCACCCGGCCCAAGGAACGGATCGAATACCTGCGCGCCAAAACCATCGGCGCCATCATCGAGCAGGTCCATCAGTGCTTCATGGAAAACGAGGACAGGATTCTCGCGGGCGCGTTCGCCGAGGAATTGCTGGACGCGATCCCCGCCGCCGCCGCCATGCACGCGCTCAAGGCGTGCGGCGAAAACCACGTTTATGTGTCGAAACCGGTGGTGGAAGTAGAAGCGGCCGGTTTCGAGGTTCTGGGCGGCTTGCTCGAAGCGTTCGTCACCACCGTCAACGACGTCGCCGCCCACGGTTCGGCCGCTTCGCCGAAGAGCCGGATGTTGATCCACCTCATTCCCGAGCAGTTCGCCCGTCCCGGCCGCCAGCCCATCGCCGATTTATACCGCCGCGTGCTCGCCATCACCGACTTCGTGTCCGGCATGACCGATTCCTACGCGGTGGCCCTGTTTAAAAAACTCACCGGAATTTCATTACCGAACGGTTGACCCCGGAAAACAAAAAAGGCGGGGTCGCCGCCCGCCTTTCCCCTATCGCCGGGCGCCCGCGGCGCCCGTCCCGGTTACAGCCGTTCCGGCAAATGCCGGCGGATCTGCCCGGGCTCCAGGTACGTCAGATCCTTGCTGACCGTATCCACCACCAAATCGGCGGTCCGGGCATCCAGTTTGCCGCGCAGCAGTCCCAGAAACGAGGGCGTGGCGGCGATGTACAGCCGGCGGAACAGGCCGCCGACCCGGCCGTTTTTCAAATGTTCGCTGATTTCCTTGGCGAACACCATCGCCTGCTGGCGCTTTGGCGCCACTTGGTAGTCCATGGTTGGACCGTTGCCCGGCGAACGTCCCTGCCGGTCCGAGACCAGATCCCGGGTCTTGGCGCGTCCCTCGGGATTGACGAACGCCTGAATTTCCCGCAAGGGAGCCAGCGCCTTTTCCACGCTGAACAACCTCGCGCGACTGCTATCGGCAATCAATACCCATGTCGTGGTCATATCCGTTCTCCCATGCTGGCCGGGGCGATGCGCCCGGCGTTCTCACTCGCGGTCACGAATCAGCGGCACGAATACCACCGGCAGCACGCTGCGGCTCCGCGCCATGCCTCGCTCGTCCTTATGGAGCACGCACAAATCCTGCGTCTGATAGGGCCTTCCCACCGGAATGACCAGCCGGCCACCCGGTTTCAATTGCCGCACCAGCGCCGGCGGCACTTCCGCGGCCGCCGCCGTGACCATGATGCCATCGAAAGGCGAATGTTCCTCCCATCCCTGACAGCCGTCGTCGACGCGAACCTCCACGTTGCCCAATCCAAGCTCGCGCAGGCGTCGCGCGGCGGTCTCGGCCAGTTCGGGAATCCGTTCCACCGAGTAGACCTGCCGCACCAGGCTGGCCAGCACCGCCGTCTGATAGCCGGACCCGGTGCCGACCTCCAGCACCACCGCCTGGGGATCGGGTTCCAGCAATTCCGTCATCAACGCGACGATGAACGGCTGGGAAATGGTCTGACCGCGCCCGATCGGCAGGGGCATGTCGGCATAGGCCCATTCCCGCTGCTCCATCGGCACGAACGCGTGCCGGGGAACTTCCGCCAGCGCCCGCATGACGCGTTCGCTCAATTCAAAACAGCCGGTCAGGCCGCCGGTTTCACGGGTTTCCGCCGCCACCCGCGCCAGCAGCACCCGGCGCTCGGGTTCATAGTCTCCGACCGGCCTGTCGCTCATGTCGTTCCCCCACCCACCGCACCGGCTTTCGCCGCGCCGCCTCGTTCGGCATCAGAATTCGGGCCACCAGATCCCCTTCGCACAACAGCGGTTGCCGGCGCAGGCTCGCCAGCAGGCCGGTCACCGGCGCCGTCACTCGCGCCTGCACGCCCCCGGTAAAGCCGTCGTAAACCCGGCCCAATTCCTCGCCCGCCCGGATCCAGCGGCCGACCTCCAGGCGCGACGAAAAGATTCCGGACTGCTCGGCCAGCACCACGAAGATTTGCCGCAGATCGAAATAGCGTAAATCCTCTTCCTCCTCGGCAAGCCGGAGACCGCCGACGATGCCGGTACGGTCGAGAAACGCCACCAGGGCCCGGAACAAGGTCTCGCAATGCCCGGTCTGCAAGCTGCCCCCCTGCCCCGCGTGGATCATGAAACTCTCGCCGCCGTGCGGACGCCAGGCGCGCACCAAACCGGATGCCAGGTCGTCCTCCATCGGCCGCTCGATGACCGCCGGCAGCCCGAACAGACAGGCGCTGGCCCGCTCGTCATCGTTGGGAGCGTAAAGGCTGACCTGCGGCAGATCCTCGATATCCAGGCTGGCCGAATGAATATCCACCCGGTAGTACGCGGTTCGGGTGATTTCCACCACTGCTTCAACGACGGTCCCCACCCTGCGGCGGCGACCGGTACCATTCTCCATCCGGGCGCTCCGGTTGAGCGTGTTGATGGCGGGAACAATCAACACGCGCTCGCGCAATCCCAGGCTCCGTCGCTCTCCCGCCTCGATGCTTCGCAAAAACGCCGCCAGCCGCGAGAGCACGAATATACCGTTCAACTCGCTGCCGCGAAGATCCGCAACCAGCGCCAGTCGCGGCGCTCGCTCCCGCGGCCCGATATCATGATGGGGAAGCAACCCCGCACCCATCGGCCGCTGGGTCGGTCTGGAGATTTTGGTCCCGATCAAGGCTTCGCTCCGCTATCGCGCTACTATTTCAACTCACGATTCATCATGTTCACCCTAATAAAAGCATAGTTCAATTTGTGAATTTCGCATGGTGAATTTCGCATGATGAATTTTCTCCATGCGGGATGGCCGATTCCTCGCGGCGCCGGAAAAATCGGGCATTTCATGTTGCATCGCAACATGAATCTCGCTATATTGCATCGCAACAATGATTGTCAACCCTCAACGAGGAATCCATCATGGTCGTCGATCTGTTCAGCAAAGCACTGGAAACCCCGCAAGCCCTGCCCGAGTCCCTGGTCAAGGCAAACAAAATGTTCGTCGAGAACATGGAAAAAATCATGGTATTCCAGATGAACGCTCTGAAGTCCTACATGGACATCGGCTTCAATCAGATGAAAGCCGCCGCCGAGATCACCGATGTCAAGAGCTTTCAGGACTTCTACAAGCGCCAGACCGAGATCGCCAAGACCGTGCAACAGAAGATGATGAACGACGCCAAGGCAATGTCCGACATGGCCACGCGGTTCAAGACCGAGATCGATGGCCTGACCAAGGCAACGCTGGAAGATGTGTTGCCGAAAGCAGCCTGAACCTCACCAATACTGGTGAATCCCCGCCCCGCCCGCGCGGGGCGGTTTTGTTTCGATCCCGGCCAACATGCCCTCCCCACTCGTCATACCCCCCGACATCGCACTGGCCGCCGAATCGTCCGTCAGTCCGGCGGAGGCGATTGCCTTGGCCTTGGAACTCGGACTCCCCCTGCTGGCCTCCCCGGTCATCGACCCGGCCTCGTTTCCATTTAGCCACCTGCTGGTGCTGACCGGGAAACGTCTGGAGTTGCGGGAAATCGGTCCGGGGGCGGCCGGACCGGTTTTTGTCGATTTCGCGGCGGGACCATCGGCCCACCGGCGCCGTTTCGGCGGTGGTCGCCACCAGCCACTGGCACGGGCGATCGGCTTGAAAGGCGGCGCCATGCCGACCGTCGTGGATGCCACCGCCGGGCTGGGCCGCGATGCCTTCGTGCTGGTCTGTCTCGGTTGCACGGTGCGCTTGGTGGAGCGCTCTCCAATCGTCGCCGCCCTGCTGCGCGATGGGCGGCAACGCGCCGAACGGGATCCGGAAATCGGCCCGCTGGTCGCGGAAAGGCTGCGCCTGTACGTCGAGGATGGTCTGGAGTACCTGCGGCGGCTCGAGGAAGACCAGAGGCCCGACGTCGTCTATCTGGATCCGATGTACCCACATCGCCGAAAATCGGCGCTGGTCGGGAAGGAAATGCGGTTGCTGCGGCAGTTGGTGGGCGACGACGCCGATGCGCCGGCCCTGCTGGATGTCGCGCTGGCCCGTGCCCGCCGGCGAGTGGTGGTGAAACGGCCACGTCTGGTTCCGGCATTGACGGGACCGCCGCCGACCACCCAGATCGCCGCGCCCAACACCCGCTTCGACGTTTATCTAACCAGCCGCGGCTAGCACTTCAGCCCGTGGTCCTTACGGACGGGGGTTGGTTGCGATCGACCACGACGGCGCCGACGTCACCCGGACCACCGAAGGAAACACCGGTTTGGCGGGAGAGGCGTTCAGCACGACCGGACGGGCCACCGGCGCGACCGGAGGATGCGCCAGCTGCCCGTAGACGCGGGTGATCTTGTCCACATAGGCCCGTGTTTCCGCGTAGGGCGGCACCCCACCATACCGCACCACCGCTCCTTCGCCCGCGTTGTAGCCGGCCAGCGTCAGGCGGACATCGCCCTGGAAATAGGCCAGCAACCACCGCAGATAGGCCATTCCGCCCTGCAGGCTCTGCACCGGATCGTAGGGATCGCGCACGCCGAATCGTTCGGCGGTCTCGGGAATCAGTTGCATCAACCCCTGGGCGTTCTTGGCCGAACGAGCCTGGCTATTGAAGCCGGACTCCGCCTGGATCACCGCCAGCACGAAATCCGGCTGCAAACCGTAATTCGGGGCCATGCGGTTGACCATCATCTCGACCTGAGCCCGTTCCGGCGAGGACATCCCCGGGCGTGCCAGGAACTGCGCCGGTGGCGGTTTCAGGGTCGGATCGACCGGCTCGGCGCATTTCGCCGGCTGGACGCCGGCCGGATCGTCCACCCGCGCCAGCATCCGCGCGGCCGGGGCATCGCCCTTGGCCGCCGCCAGCCGGAACCAGGCCGCCGCCTGGGCATCGTTCCGCGCCACGCCCCGACCGTTGGCGTACATCCACCCCAACTGATACTGCGCCTGAGCATGACCGCGTCGGGCCGCCGCGCAGTACAGTCGCATTGCCCGGTCATAATCCTGGGAAACACCCTCGCCGTGTTCGTAGCGCACCGCCCATTCCACCTGGACGGCCGGGACCTCCCGGGCGAGCTTGACCCAGTCGGGACCAAGGCTCGTCGCACCCTGCGCGCTGGCGCCGCAGACGGCAAGGATCCAGATTCCGAAGCATGCTCGTAAACTCATCAGACCTCTTTCTCCGTACTGGCGCTTCACACCCTGGGATACTGTAAAAAATCCCGTCACCCACAACAGGATACCACCATATATTGTGTACAAATAATTCAAATATCCACCATATGGTTCCATCCAGATCTTCATTACAGGAAAATTTACAGTCCGCGTTCGTTTCGGCAGCCAAATCGTATTGGCTAAAAAATTAAGCAATTTCGACGCCATATACCAATCCAGCGGGAAAACCGATATGTTCCGGCATGGCTCCTCCGTGCGCATTGCAAAAAAATGACGGCTTCGGCTGAGAAACCCTGCCCGTTCCTGTAGACTTTCCGATCTATCCCATCGAGGAACGACGTACTCATTAAAGTAAAGACTCGCTATTGATCGAACCGAATCCGACAGGAGGCCATGATGGTCAGCTATACCACCGAGTCCATCCGCAACATCGCCCTGGTCGGGCATGGCGCGGCTGGGAAAACCACCCTGGTGGAATCCATTCTTTTTCATGCCGGCAAGCTTGCCGCCCCAGGCACCGTGGAAAAGGGCAACACGGTTTGCGATTTTGACCCGCAGGAAAAAGCGCACCAGCATTCGCTGGATGCCACGCTGGTCAATCTCGACTGCAAGGGCGTCCACATCAACTTGATCGACACCCCCGGCTTCCCGGATTTCCTCGGCCAGGCCATCGCCGTGTTGCCGGCGGTGGAAACGGTGGCGGTGGTGATCAACGCCCAGACCGGCATCGAGGCGGTCACCCAGCGGATGATGGAACGCGCCGCCGACCGCCGGCAGTGCCGGATGATCATCGTCAACAAGATCGACGCCGAGAACGTCGACCTGCCCGGCCTGTTGGGCCAGATTCAGGAAACCTTCGGCCGGGAATGCCTGCCGATCAACCTGCCGGCCAACAACGCCACCAGCGTGGTGGACTGCTTCTTCAATCCCGCCGGGGACAGCGATTTTTCCAGCGTCGGCGCCACCCACTCCGCCCTGATCGACCAGGTGGTCGAGGTGGACGAGGATCTGATGGCGCTGTACCTGGAGCAGGGCGAGGAGTTGCAACCGGATCAGTTGCACGCGCCGTTCGAAAAAGCGCTGCGCGAAGGTCACTTGATCCCGGTCTGCTTCGTCTCGGCCCGCACCGGCGCCGGAATTAAGGACTTGCTGGATGTTTTCGTCAAACTGCTGCCCAATCCGCTGGAGGGCAACCCCGAACCGTTCCTGATAGGCCAAGCCGGGGACGCCGAGGAACGTCCGGCGATCCCCGATCCGAAGCAGCATGCGGTGGCACACGTATTCAAGGTGCTGATCGACCCCTTCATCGGCAAGCTCGGCATCTTCCGCGTCCATCAGGGCACGATCACCAAGGACAGCCAGCTTTTTATCGGCGATGGCCGCAAACCGTTCAAAGCCGGCCATCTGTTCCACATGCACGGCAAGGAGCATCCCGAAGTCCCGGCGGCCATTCCCGGCGATATTTGCGCGGTGGCCAAGGTGGATGATATCCACCGCGACGTGATGCTGCACGATTCCCACGACGAGGACCAGCTCCGTCTGCGGCCCCTGCGCTTTCCCACTCCGCTGTTCGGGCTGGCCATCCGCGCCGCCGCCCGCGGCGACGAGCAGAAGCTGTCCGATACCGTGCACAAGCTGCTGGAGGAAGACCCTTGCCTGGCGCTGGAGCACAACACTCATACCAAGGAAACCGTGCTGCGCGGCCTGAGCGACCTGCACCTGCGCATTACCCTGGAAAAGATGCAGCAGCGCTACAACCTGCAAGTCGAGACCAAGCCGCCCAAGATCGCTTACAAGGAAACCATCAGCCAGAACGCCGAAGGCCATCACCGCCACAAGAAACAGACCGGCGGCGCCGGCCAGTTCGGCGAGGTTTTCATGCGCATCGAACCGCTGCCGCGCGACGCCGGCTTCGAGTTCCTCAGCGCGGTGGTGGGCGGCACCATTCCGACCTCCTTCCTGCCGGCGGTGGAAAAGGGCGTCCGCGATGCCTTGCAGGAAGGGGCGGTGGCTGGCTACCCGATGCAAGACGTGCGCGCCATTGCCTACGACGGCAAGTATCATCCGGTGGATTCCAAGGAAATCGCCTTCGTCACCGCCGGACGGGAAGCTTTTCTGGACGCGGTCGGCAAGGCCAAGCCGATCGTGCTGGAGCCGATCGTCAACCTGGAAGTCCGGGCACCGGGCGATTGCGTCGGCGCCATCACCGGCGATCTGTCCAGCCGGCGCGGGCGCATCGCGGGCACCGACGCCGGGCCGCGCGGCGCGAGCATCATCAAGGCCCAGGTACCGCTGGCGGAACTGGAAGGCTATGAATCGCAACTGAAGTCGATGACCGGCGGCCACGGCTCCTACAGCGTCGAACTGAGCCACTACGACCCGGTACCGGCCGACATCCAACAGAAGTTGCATGCCGCCTACCAGAAGCAACAGCAGGAAAGCTGATCTCTCTCAGGTTAAGTCGGACTTACGTCCGACTTGTTGCCCTAAAACCCTAGTGGTACACTTGGTTATAATAGTTGTACAGGAATTTGCGCGCCGTGCTTGACTTGCCCGAAAATTCTTGTATAATCATGGGCAAGGGCTGTACAAGATTTCGCTTTAGCCGGCTTTGCCAAAGGTGAGTCATGCGCAACACGATCCGCATCATCCGGAATTTTGCTATCTATCTGCTGCCGGCGACCCTGCTTGCGACCGCCAGCGCCCTGCTGGTGGCTCTGCTGTACTACCCCGCACCCTCTGCCTTGGCGGACGAATCCCGCAACACCGCGGTCGCGGACGACCGATACGAGCACGCCCGTGCCGAAACTCTGTTTGCGACGATGCTGGCGGATGCCTTGCGTCAGATTCAGGCGGAACGGGAAACACAGGCGCGAACCCTGATATATCGATACGATTACGCCGTGCCTTCGGTGGAAAGACCGGCCAGACTGGGGGGGGCGCCGCCGTCGATCGGAAACGGCGACGATTCCGGCCGCCCGATCCTGATTCGGTTATAACTTCCCCCGAACTTCTCGACAACACCGGCGGACCGAGCTGACTCCGTTCGGAGCGGAGGGACCGTTCGCCGGTATCCATGGCATCTCAGTTCCCTTGAAGCGCCTGCTGGAAGGATTGGCGTATGTCTTCCCCGAAACAGACCAGATAAACGGTCTCGATTCGGTCGTCGTCAGCGAGAAAAGCCCGGACTTCGCGCACCGCGATGCGTGCCGCCTGGTCCGGTGGATAGCCATACACCCCGCAACTGATGGCTGGAAAGGCGATGGTGCGAACGCCTCGTTCGACCGCCAGTCGCAGGCTGTTGCGATAGCAGGCCGCCAGCAGTTCCGGCTCGCCCCGCTCGCCGCCCTGCCAGATCGGTCCGACGGTGTGGATGACATGCCGGGCCGGCAGACGATAGCCCCGGGTGATTTTGGCCCGACCGGTCTCGCAACCGCCCAAGGCGCGGCACTCGACCAATAGATCCGGGCCGGCGACGCGGTGAATGGCCCCATCCACCCCACCGCCGCCCAGCAGCGAACGGTTGGCGGCATTAACGATGGCGTCGACCCGCAACTGGGTGATATCGGCCTCGATGATCTGAATGCGATCGGGATGGATGCTCATGACGTTAAATCTCCACCATTTCGAAATCGTCCTTGGCGGCACCGCACTCGGGACAGGTCCAAGTCGGCGGCACGTCCTCCCAGCGGGTGCCCGGCGGAATGCCGTCGTCCGGCCAACCTTTCTCCTCATCATAAATAAATCCGCAAATCATACACATATATCTATTCATTATTTCATTCTCGCCTTCCGTTTGTGATGATCGCACGCCCGCTATTGTCCCATGCCAGCGCATCATGAAAAACCCGGAGCATTTGTTAGAATTCCATCCCCGAACGGCATGGCAACCCCCCGCTCCCCATCCCGGACTGTCGCGAGCATCCATTCATTTTCCCCGATAACTTTTATCCTCGCATCTTTTCATCTCACTCCGGAGCATCGGCTTGACTTCTTCCGTCCCACTCCCGCCTCCCGTGGTCATGACCCTGGCCGGCAACGATCCCAGCGGCGGGGCCGGCATCCCGGCCGACATCGAAACTCTGATCAGTCTGGGCTGTCACCCCGCGCCCGTCCTCACCGCCCTGACCGTGCAGGATACCCACAATGTCCAAATGTTGCTGCCGATCGACCCGGATCAGGTGCTGGCCCAAGCCCGGGCGGTACTGGAGGACATGCCGGTGACAGCCTTTAAGATCGGCGTGATCGGCAGCGCCGAAAACGCCGTCGCCCTGCGCGCGTTGTTCGCCGCCTATCCCGATATCCCGGTGGTGCTCGACCCGGTGCTGGCGGCGGGTGGCGGAACCGAACTGGCCAACGCGGCGCTGATGGAGGCCATCCAGAGCCTGCTGCTGCCGCTGACCACCGTGCTGACGCCCAACAGCGTCGAGGCCCGCCGGCTGGCGCCGGAAGCGGACACCCTGGCGGCCTGCGCCATGGCCCTGCTGGCACGCGGTTGCCGGTACGTGCTGATCACCGGCGGGCACGAATCCGAACCACCGGACGAGGTCGTCAATACCCTTTACGGCAACAACCGATTGCTGGAAACCTGGCGCTGGCCGAGGCTGCCGGACCGCTACCACGGCTCCGGCTGTACCCTGGCGTCCGCCATCGCCGCCCTGCTCGCCCAAGGCCAGGTGCCTCATTCGGAACCATCGATCCATTCCGCCATCCACCGCGCCCAGCACTACACCTGGCGGTCCCTGCGAGCCGGATATCGGAGCGGCGGCGGACAGTTGCTCCCCAACCGGTTGTTCTGGGCCAACGCATGCCGAGGTCAATCATGAACCCAGCCTCCCTCAAAGGGCTGTACGCGATCACCGATCCCCTGCTCCTTTCCGACGACCGGCTGACCGTCGCGGTCGAACAGGCCCTTCTGGGCGGCGCCCGCCTGATTCAGTATCGCGACAAGAGCCCCCATGCCGCGCGGAGATTGGCGCAGGCCGGGGCGTTGAACGAACTGTGCCGGCGCTACAATGTACCCCTGATCGTCAACGACGACGTGGAACTGGCCGCTCGAATCGGCGCGGCGGGCGTGCATGTCGGCAAGGATGACCCGGGGCTCGCCCGTGCCCGTGCCCGGCTGGGTGGGAAGGCCATCATCGGGGTGTCCTGTTACGACCGGCTGGATCTGGCCTTGGAAGCAGCGCGGGCTGGGGCCGACTACGTCGCGTTTGGCGCCTTTTTTCCATCGCCGACCAAACCGACCGAGATTCGGGCACCCATCGAGTTGCTGCGGGAAGCACGCGCGGCGTCGAGCGTGCCCATCGTCGCCATCGGCGGCATCACCCCGGATAATGGTCCGTTGTTACTGGAAGCGGGCGCCGACGCGCTGGCGGTGGTCAGCGGAGTGTTCGGCCCGCCCGATATCCAGGCCGCCGCCCGTCGCTATGCCAAGCTGTTCGCCTGAGGAGTCCACCATGTCCCGTTCCGCGCAACTCTTCACCGAAGCCCAGCGCTATATTCCCGGCGGCGTCAATTCTCCGGTTCGCGCCTTTCGCGGCGTCGGCGGCACGCCGATCTTCTTCAAGCGGGGCGAAGGCGCCTGGCTTTACGATGAAGATGATCGACGCTACATCGACTATGTCGGCTCGTGGGGACCGATGATCGTCGGTCACGCCCATCCGGCGGTGGTGCGGGCGGTGCAGGAGGCCGCCGCCAACGGTCTGAGCTTCGGCGCGCCCACCGCCATCGAAACCATCGTGGCCCGCAAGATCCGCGAAATGGTCCCATCGATGGAGTTGGTGCGGATGTGCAACTCCGGCACGGAAGCGACCATGAGCGCCATCCGGCTGGCCCGCGGCTTCACCTCCCGCAACACCATCGTCAAGTTCGAAGGCTGCTACCACGGCCATTCCGACTCGCTGCTGGTCAAGGCCGGCTCCGGGGCGCTGACCTTGGGCATACCCACTTCGCCCGGTGTTCCGGCGGCGCTGGCTTCCTACACCGTGACCCTGACCTACAACGATTTGCTGCAGGCCCGGCAGGTGTTCGCGAAGATCGGCGAGGAAATCGCCGGCGTCATCGTCGAACCGGTCGCCGGCAACATGAACTGCATCCCGCCCGTACCCGGTTTTCTGGAAGGCTTGCGCAAGCTGTGCGATCGATACGGCAGCCTGTTGATCTTCGACGAAGTGATGACCGGTTTCCGGGTGGCGCCGGGTGGGGCGCAGGAGTTGTACGGCATCACTCCGGACCTAACCACCCTCGGCAAAATCATCGGCGGCGGCATGCCGGTTGGGGCTTTTGGCGGCAAGCGGGCGATCATGGAAAAACTGGCGCCGCTCGGCCCGATCTATCAGGCCGGCACGCTGTCGGGCAATCCGGTGGCGATGGCGGCCGGGCTGGCGACGCTGGATCTGATTTCCGCCCCCCGTTTTCATGCCGACCTCGCCGCCAAAACCCAACGCCTGTGCGACGAACTGGTCGCCGCCGCCCGCGAGGCGGGCGTGCTGCTGACGGCCAACGCCGTTGGGGGAATGTTCGGGATTTTCTTCTCGGCGGAACCGGTCACTACCTATGCCCAGGCGATTGCCTGCGATGTCGACCGGTTCAAGGCGTTCTTCCACGGGATGCTGGCCGAGGGCGTTTATCTGGCACCGTCCGCGTTCGAGGCGGGGTTTATGTCTTCGGCGCACGGCGAAGAGGACATCGAAGCCACCATCGCCGCCGCCTGGCGGGTATTCGCCCGCATCTGACGGGAGAATTTATCCTGCCGAAACCCCCGTGATGAACGGATGGCCAACGGAAGCACGCGCCCGCCAGCGGCGTCACTACACGACTCGTTTCTTCCTGCCTCCCACCGATCAAGTAGGGTATAATTTATTTTTTTGATTTGTCCGCTCCTTACGTCCGAAGCAGCGGGCGCCCGTCTTTGCAGAGGTCGCGAATGTTCAGTCGAGAAATGCGGATCGCCGGGTTTGACAACGAGTTATGGGCCGCCCTGCAGGGCGAGAAGCAGCGTCAGGAAGCCCATATCGAACTGATCGCCTCGGAAAACTACGCCAGCCCGCGGGTACTCGAAGCCCAGGGATCGGTGCTGACCAACAAGTACGCCGAAGGTTATCCGGGCAAACGCTATTACGGCGGCTGCGAGTTCGTGGACATCGCCGAACAACTGGCCATCGACCGCGCCAGGCAACTGTTTGAAGCGGACTACGCCAACGTCCAACCGCATTCCGGCTCGCAGGCCAACGCCGCCGTCTACATGGCGCTGCTGGAGCCGGGCGACGTCGCGCTGGGCATGAGCCTGGCCCACGGCGGCCATCTCACCCACGGCGCCAAGGTCAACTTCTCCGGCCGGTTGTACCGGGCGGTGCAATACGGCCTGAACGAGGCCACCGGCGAGATCGACTATGACCAAGTGGAACGGCTGGCGCTCGAGTGCAAGCCGAAAATGATCGTCGCCGGCTTCTCGGCCTATTCGCGGGTAGTGAACTGGCAGCGGTTCCGTACGATTGCCGACCTGGTCGGCGCCTACCTGTTTGTGGACATGGCCCACGTCGCCGGACTGGTCGCGGCCGGCCTCTATCCCAATCCGGTCTCCATCGCCGACGTGGTCACCACGACCACCCACAAGACCCTGCGCGGCCCGCGTGGCGGCCTGATCCTGGCCCGTTCCAATCCCGAGATCGAGAAGAAGCTGAACTCGCTGGTATTCCCCGGCACTCAGGGCGGCCCGCTGATGCACGTCATCGCCGCCAAGGCAGTGGCGCTCCTGGAAGCCCTGCAACCCGACTTCGTCGAGTATCAGAAGCAGGTGGTCGCCAACGCCCGCGCCATGGCCGGCGTGTTCGCCGAGCGAGGCTATGATATTGTTTCCGGCGGCACCGACAACCACCTGTTCCTGGTCAGCCTGATTGCCAGAGGTCTCACCGGCAAGGCCGCCGACGCCGCGCTGGGCCGGGCCTGGATCACGGTCAACAAAAATGCCGTGCCCAACGATCCACAGTCGCCGTTCGTGACCAGCGGGATCCGCATCGGCTCGCCGGCGATCACCACCCGCGGCTTCAGGGAACGCGAGTGCCGGGAATTGACCGGCTGGATCTGCGACATCCTGGACGATCCGAACGACGAAACAGCGATCGACCGGGTACGCGGGCAAGTACAGGAACTGTGCGCCCGGTTCCCGGTGTACGGCTGATTTACTTCCAGGCACGCGGCGACGACGGTGCATTGCCCGTTCTGCGGCATGTCCGATACGCGGGTGGTCGACTCGCGGCTGTCGGCGGAAGGCGACAAGGTCCGCCGCCGCCGCGAGTGCTCTCGCTGCAACGCCCGCTTCACCACCTACGAAGTGGCCGAGTTGCTGATGCCGCCGGTGGTGAAGCGCGACGGCCGCCGCGAACCGTTTCTGGAGGAAAAGCTCCGTACCGGCTTGCTGCGGGCCCTGGAAAAGCGTCCCATCGCTGCCGGGCGGATCGAGGAAACCATCCTCCGCGTCAAGAACCGCGCCCGTGCCTGCGGCGAGCGCGAACTCAGCAGCCAGCAGATCGGCGAATGGGTAATGGAAGAACTGCGCAACCTGGACCCGGTCGCCTATGTCCGTTTCGCCTCGGTCTACCGCAGCTTCGAGGACGTGAACGCCTTCCGCGAGGAAATCGAACGGCTGCAGAAATCGCCTGGCGCGGCGGATGCCGGGTGATGTCTTCCGATCCGCCTCTCTCTCCCCGTCCTTCTCCCCTGGAGGGGAAGGGGAGCGAATGGCAGGCCGATGACTACCGCCACATGGCGTGCGCCCTGGCGCTTGCCCGGCGCGGCCTGTACGGCACCGATCCCAACCCGCGGGTCGGCTGCGTGCTGGTCAGGGAGGGGACAATCGTCGGCGAGGGCTGGCACGAGCGCGCCGGGGAGCCTCATGCCGAGGCCAATGCCCTGGAGATGGCCGGCGAACGGGCGCGCGGCGCGACCGCCTACGTGACGCTGGAGCCCTGCTGCCATTACGGCCGTACCCCACCCTGCACCGACGCGCTGTTGCGCGCCGGCATCACGCGCATGGTGGCGGCGATGCTCGATCCCAATCCGCGGGTCGCCGGCCGCGGACTGGCGCAACTCCGCGCGGCTGGAATCAGGGTGGAGTGCGGGCTGCTGGAGGCCGAGGCGCAGGCGCTGAACCCCGGTTTCATCCAGCGCATGACCCAAGGGCGGCCCTTCGTTCGCGTCAAGCTGGCAATGAGCCTGGACGGGCGCACGGCGCTGGCTTCGGGCCAGAGCCAATGGCTGACCGGAGAGGCCGCGCGCCAGGACGTGCAAAGACTGCGGGCGCGCAGTTCGGCGATCCTGACTGGTATCGGCACGGTGTTGGCCGACGATCCCAGCCTGAACGTTCGCCTGCCGGAAGCCCCGCGCCAACCGTCGCGGGTGATCCTCGACACGGAACTGCGTACGCCACCCACCGCCAGGACCCTGCGGCTGCCTGGGTCGGTGCTGCTTTTTACCGCCGTCGCCGATCCCGCAACCCAAGCGCCGCTGCGCGTGGCGGTCGCGGAAATCATCGTTGTGCCGCGCGCCGAGCAGGGTTTGGATTTGCGTGCCGTCATGGCGGAACTCGCCCGCCGCGAGTGCAACGAAATCCATGTCGAGAGTGGCCCGACCCTGGCCGGCGCGCTGTTGCAGGCGGGCTTGATGGATGAATTGGTGGTTTACATCGCTCCACTGCTGCTCGGCGATAAGGCGCGC
>JAXMFY010000061.1:0-17590 GCA_046347555.1 Candidatus Competibacteraceae bacterium
TTCCTCGACGGCGAAATGCACCCGGGTGTACTCGTCCAGCCGCAGAACAATGTCCCTGGTGACCTCCGCTCCATGCCGCTGTTGAATCGCTTCGTGAATCTGGTTCAGCAGATCCACCAGTACCTTGTGCTGGGCATCGATCTCCTCGATGCCGACGCTCAGTTCATTGGACCATTCGACGAACTTGTTCATGGCGAATACACCCTCGCGAATTTTGCTCAGGGGACGGGAAGCGGATTTATCCTCCGGCGTTACCAATATTTTGGATATTATACGCCCTTGGTCCGGGGATTATCGGCCGTGCTTCCCTGCCGGCAAGCCGTTGATGCAGGGCGCCGACACGGGCAAACCCGGCCGCCCCCCGACGCGAAAGGCTTGCATCGATACCGGTCATTATCGATGCAAGCCTTTGAACGATTGGAGCTGGCGAAGGGAATCGAACCCCCGACCCGCTGCTTACAAGGCAGCTGCTCTACCGACTGAGCTACGCCAGCGAGTGGAAGACAAGGTTCATTATAAAGGTTCTGCGACCCTTTTGAAAAATTCATCCCCAAAGATTGACAAGGCATTTTATCACCGCCAAAATGGATGACTCAATTTTGGAGGGGTTCCCGAGCGGTCAAAGGGGGCAGACTGTAAATCTGTTGGCACAGCCTTCGAAGGTTCGAATCCTTCCCCCTCCACCACACCTTGAGATCGAGATTGACGGGGTTGGAGCGCGGCGGCCGCAAGTGTGCGTACGACTTGGGATGATGAGATCCTGGCGTGGCAAGGCGGGTGTAGTTCAATGGTAGAACCTCAGCCTTCCAAGCTGATGATGTGGGTTCGATCCCCATCACCCGCTCCATAAGCTTTGAAGAACGAAGAGAATTTTCCGGGCCCATATAGCTCAGTCGGTAGAGCGCATCCTTGGTAAGGATGAGGTCACCAGTTCAAATCTGGTTATGGGCTCCACTCAATGGCTTTTGACGTGCCCGATTGTTGAGGCAGTGTGGACCGAATTTCTGGCCCAGAGCATTGCAGGGGAGTTCGTGGATGTCCAAAGAAAAGTTTGAGCGCAGCAAGCCGCACGTGAACGTGGGGACGATTGGTCACGTGGACCATGGCAAGACGACGCTGACGGCGGCGATCACGCGGGTGATGGCGGCCAAGTTTGGCGGTGAATTCAAGGCCTACGACCAGATTGACTCGGCGCCGGAAGAGAAGGCGCGGGGGATCACGATCGCCACCGCGCACGTGGAATACCAGTCGCCGAAGCGGCACTACGCCCACGTCGACTGTCCCGGGCACGCCGACTACATCAAGAACATGATCACCGGCGCCGCGCAGATGGACGGAGCCGTGCTGGTGGTATCGGCGGCCGACGGACCGATGCCGCAGACGCGGGAGCACATTCTGCTGGCGCGGCAGGTGGGGGTACCCTACATCGTGGTGTACCTGAACAAAGCCGACATGGTGGACGACGCCGAACTGCTGGAGCTGGTCGAGATGGAAGTGCGCGAGCTGCTGAGCAGCTACGACTTTCCCGGCGACGACCTGCCGATCATCACCGGCTCGGCGCTCAAGGCGCTGGAAGGGGACCAGGGCGAGCTGGGCGAACCCTCGATCCACAAGCTGGTGGACGCGATGGACGCCCACATCCCGCAACCGCAGCGCGAAGTGGACAAACCGTTTCTGATGCCGATCGAAGACGTGTTCTCGATCTCCGGGCGCGGCACGGTGGTGACCGGGCGGATCGAGCGGGGCAAGGTCAAGGTGGGCGAGGAAGTGGCGATCGTCGGCATCCGGCCGACGGTCAAGACCGTGTGCACCGGGGTGGAGATGTTCCGCAAGCTGCTGGACCAGGGCGAAGCGGGCGACAACGTCGGCGTGCTGCTGCGCGGCACCAAGCGGGAAGACGTCGAGCGGGGCCAGGTGCTGGCCAAGCCCAACACCATCACCCCGCACACCAACTTCGAAGCCGAAGTCTACGTGCTGAGCAAGGAAGAAGGGGGGCGGCACACCCCGTTTTTCAAGGGCTACCGGCCGCAGTTTTACTTTCGCACCACCGACGTCACCGGCTCGGTCGACCTGCCCGAAGGGGTGGAGATGGTGATGCCGGGGGACAACGTGCGGATGGTGGTGAGCCTGATCGCGCCGATCGCCATGGACGAGGGTCTGCGCTTCGCCATTCGCGAGGGCGGTCGCACCGTCGGCGCCGGCGTCGTCGCCAAGATCATCGAGTGATCATCTGTAAGGCAACCGGGTGGAACCTCCGATCGTGGTTCCACTCTCCGTAGTTACAGGCCAGTAGCTCAATTGGCAGAGCAGCGGTCTCCAAAACCGCAGGTTGGGGGTTCGAGACCCTCCTGGCCTGCCATCTCACTCATGGCATATCCCGGAACCCGTTCGCCGCTCCCGGCGAGCGGGAAACCGTTGGGATGCGCGAAGCCGAAATCCGCATGAATTCGACCAAGTCCGAAACGCAAGCTCCCAACCGCGCCGATATCCTCAAGTTGCTGGCCGCGGGCGCCATCGTCCTGGGCGCGCTGGCGGCCTTCTATGTCTTCGCGCAGCACTCGCTGCTGGTAAGGGTTATCGGCCTGCTGGCGGCGGCCGGCGCCGCGGTGGCCATCGCCCTGAAAACCGAACCGGGCGCCGAAACCCTGGAATTCATGCGCGGCGCCCGCGCCGAACTGCGCAAGGTCGTCTGGCCCACGCGCGCCGAATCCACGCAAACCACGCTGATCGTGATCGCCATGGTCGTGATCATGGGCCTGCTGCTGTGGCTGCTGGACGTGCTGCTGTTCTGGCTGGTTCGGCTGGTCACCGGGTAACGGAGCGGCGACATGGCGATGCGGTGGTATGTGGTGCAGGCCTATTCCGGCTTCGAGCAACACGTCAAGCGCTCGTTGCTGGAACGGATCAATCGCGATGGCATCAAGGACCGGTTCGGCCAGGTTCTCGTTCCCACCGAGGAAGTCGTGGAAATGCGCGACGGTCAGAAGCGCAAGAGCGACCGCAAGTTCTTCCCGGGCTACGTGCTGGTGCAGATGGAGATGGACAACGACACCTGGCACCTGGTCCGCGGCGTTCCCAAGGTGCTCGGCTTCATTGGCGGCACCAGCGACAAGCCGGCGCCCATCTCCGAGAAGGAAGCCCAGGCGATCCTGCAGCGGGTTCAGGACGGCGTCGACAAGCCCAAGCCCAAGGTTCTGTACGAACCGGGCGAGATGGTGCGCGTCACCGACGGTCCGTTCAACGACTTCGAGGGCGTGGTCGAGGAAGTCAACTATGAAAAGAGCCGGCTACGGGTGGGCGTGATGATCTTCGGCCGCACCACTCCGGTCGAACTGGAATTCAGTCAGGTCGAAAAAGTTTCCCGCTGACCGGCGCCCGCCGGTCGCCTCTTCAGCCGCCCGACCGTCGGGCGGCCCATCCGGGGAGCCGCAAGGCGCTCGTACCCGACAGGAGCAACGATGGCAAAAAAAGTCACGGCATACGTCAAATTGCAGGTTGCGGCCGCCAAGGCCAATCCCAGCCCCCCCGTCGGCCCGGCGCTGGGCCAGCACGGGGTGAACATCATGGAGTTCTGCAAGACCTTCAACGCCCAGACCCAGCATCTGGAACCCGGTTTGCCGATTCCGGTGGTGATCACGGTCTACAGCGACCGCAGCTTCACCTTCATCATGAAAACTCCGCCGGCCTCGGTGCTGCTGAGGAAGGCGCTGGGTCTCGACAAGGGCAGCTCCAACCCCAATACCAAGAAGATCGGCACCGTCACTCGCGGCCAACTGGAAGACGTGGCCAGAGCCAAGATGCCGGACCTGACCGCCGCCGATCTCGACGCGGCGGTACGGACCATCGCCGGCAGCGCCCGTTCCATGGGCCTCAACGTCGAGGGGATGTGAGTCATGGCCAAGCTTTCCAAACGCCTGCAAGCGATCCGTGCCAAGCTGACCCCGGGCAAGTTCTATCCCGTCGAGGATGCGATCAACCTGCTGAAGGAACTCTCGACCATCAAATTCCGGGAATCGGTGGATGTCGCCGTCAATCTGGGCGTGGATCCCCGCAAATCCGATCAGGTCGTGCGCGGCGCCACGGTGCTGCCCAACGGCACCGGCAAAACCGTGCGGGTCGCGGTGTTCGCCCAGGGCGCCAACGCCGACGCCGCCCGGGCCGCGGGGGCCGACGTGGTCGGTTTCGAGGATCTGGCCGAATCGGTCAAGGCCGGCAATCTCGACTTCGACGTGGTCATCGCTTCTCCCGACGCGATGCGGGTAGTCGGCCAGCTCGGCAAAATTCTCGGCCCACGCGGCCTGATGCCCAATCCCAAGGTCGGCACCGTGACCCCCGACGTGGCGGGCGCGATCCGCAACGCCAAGGCCGGTCAGGTCCGTTACCGTACCGACAAGAGCGGTATCATCCACTGCACCATCGGCAAGGTGGATTTTGCTCCCAACCAGTTGCGGGAAAATCTCCAGGCCTTGCTGCACGACCTGCAGAAGGCCAAGCCCTCGACCTCCAAGGGTGTTTACATCCGCCGGGTCACCGTGTCCACCACCATGGGCCCGGGCCTGGCCGTGGATCAGGCCACGCTATCGTTCTGAACCCCGAACTCAAGCATTCCCGGCGTCGGGCCGGGAATGGACGAAGAACTTTGGGCCGGCCGGAGTCACCGGTCAGCGTCAAAGACCGCGGGCGCCCTCGGGCTCAATCGGTTCCGGCCATCGGCCGGCGCAACCCGCGCAGACGGCAAGGCCCTTCCGGATCGTTCCTGGTAAGGCCGCCGTACCCTTCTCCACGCTGTGGAGGAAAACCCACGAGGACATGCAATGAGTCTCAATCTGGCGGAAAAACAGGCTGTGGTGGCCGAAGTCGCCAAAGTGGCTGCCAGCGCGCACTCCGCGGTTGCCGCCGAGTACCGCGGGCTGAGCGTGACTCAGCTCACGGCTCTGCGCGTGAAGGCGCGGGAAACCGGCGTTTACCTGCGCGTCGTCAAGAACACCCTGGCGCGGCGCGCCGTGCGGGGAACCGGGTTCGAGTGCCTCCAACCCAGTCTGGTGGGACCGCTGATTCTGGCGTTCTCCCAGGAGGACCCAGGCGCGGCCGCGCGGTTGTTCAAGGAATTTCTCAAGGAAAAAGCCAACGAGAAACTGGTCGTCAAGGCGCTGGCGGTCGGCGGACAGGCGTATCCGGCCAACGAACTGGATCGCCTGGCCAGCCTGCCGACCCGCGATGAAGCGATCGGTCTGCTCATGGCCTGCCTGCGGGCTCCGCTCGACAAGTTCGCGCGGACCCTCAACGAAATTCCGGGCAAGCTGGTACGCACGATCGAGGCGATCCGTCAGCAGAAGGAAGCCGCCTGATCCATCCCGGCGACAAACAGCCTGATTGATTGATTGATTGAACCTTATTACCAGGAGTAAATCCGCAATGGCCGTTTCGAAAGAAGACATTCTGGACACCATCGCCGGCATGACCGTGATGGAAATCGTGGAGCTGATTTCCGCGATGGAAGAAAAGTTTGGCGTCACCGCCGCCGCCGCCGTGGCGGCGGCTCCGGCCGCCGCCGCCGCCGCCGCGCCGGTCGAGGAGAAGACCGAATTCGACGTGGTGATGACCAGCTTCGGCGAGAAGAAGGTCGAGGTGATCAAGGTGGTGCGCGCCCTGACCGGTCTGGGGCTGAAGGAAGCCAAGGACGCGGTGGAAGGCGTGCCCTCCACCATCAAGGAAGGCATTCCCAAGGCCGAGGCCGAGGACGTCAAGAAGAAGCTGGAAGAAGCCGGCGCCAAGGTCGAAATCAAGTAAGCGCGGCGATCCCGTCATTGGTGGGATCTCGTTGCGCGATATCGTCCGGCTCGAACGGACTCCGAGGGGAACGGCTGGCGGCCGCGGGTCGCCAGCCCGTTTCCGTTTGCGTGTGTCAGGGTTTCAATCCACCCCGCCAAGACCGGCGGGCGAAACGCGTTCCGGCCCGCGGGATCGCGGCTCGGAACCGATGATGGAATCGGGCGGCTCCCGCCCTTGGCTGGTACTCCCGTGAGAGGAATCCCGATGGCCTATACTTTTACTGAAAAGAGACGCATTCGTAAAGACTTCGGCAAGCGCCCCAGCATTCTCGAGGTGCCCTACCTGCTGGCGATACAACTGGATTCGTATCGCGAGTTCCTGCAAGCCGAGGTGCCGCCGGGAGAACGCCGGGAAGCGGGATTGCACGCCGCCTTTCGTTCGGTGTTCCCGATCGTCAGCTATTCGGGCAACGCGCGGCTGGAGTACGTCAGCTATCGGCTGGGCGAGCCGGGCTTCGACGTCCGCGAATGTCAATTGCGCGGGCTGACCTATGCCGCACCGTTGCGGGTGCGGCTGCGGCTGGTCCTGATGGACAAGGACGCCGAGGCCGGCACTCACAAGGTCAAGGATATCAAGGAAAACGAGGTCTATCTGGGCGAACTGCCGCTGATGACCGACAACGGCACTTTCATCATCAACGGCACCGAGCGGGTGATCGTCTCGCAACTGCACCGCTCGCCCGGCGTCTTCTTCGACCACGACAAGGGCAAGACCCATTCCTCCGGCAAACTGTTGTTCTCGGCCCGGGTCATCCCCTACCGCGGGTCCTGGCTGGATTTCGAATTCGACGTCAAGGACATCGTGTACGCGCGCATCGACCGCCGCCGCAAGTTACCGGTCACGATCCTGCTGCGGGCGCTGTTCGACGAGCCGAACCCCAACGATCCCCATGCCCGCGGCGTCAACGAACGGATCCTCGACATCTTCTTCGAGACCAACACGGTCCGGACGGAGGGCGAGCAGTTCAGCCTGGACCTGGTACCCGAACGCCTGCAGGGCGAAACCGCCAGTTTCGACATTCTCATCGACGACCGGGTCGTGCTGAAGGCGGGCGAGCGGGTCAAGGCCAAGCACGTTCGCGACCTGGCCAAGGCCGGCGTGCGGAGCCTGCGGGTTCCGCGCGAATACCTGGTCGGCAAAATTCTGGCCCACGATCTGTCCGATCCTCAGACCGGCGAACTGCTGGCCCAGGCCAACGACGAACTGACGCTGGACAAGCTGGACAAGATTCAAGCCAGCGGCATCGCCGAATTTCAGACCCTGTACATCAACGAGGTCAATCGCGGCCCGTACCTTTCCAACAGCCTGCGCGCCGACCCCACCCGCACCCAATGGGACGCCCAGGTGGAAATCTACCGGATGATGCGCCCCGGCGAGCCGCCGACCAAGGACGCCGCCCAGCGCCTGCTGCACGACCTGTTCTTCTCGGCCGAACGCTACGATCTGTCCGATGTCGGCCGCATGAAATTCGACAGCCGGGTCGGTTACCGCCGGACGCCGATTCCGGGCGTGCCGGTCAAGGAGCACCCGCCCGGCGTGCTGTCGATGGAGGATATTCTGGCCGTGCTCAAGGTGCTGGTCGACATCCGCAACGGCAACGGTCAGGTCGACGACATCGACCATCTCGGCAACCGCCGCATCCGCTGCGTCGGCGAGATGACCGAGAACGTGTTCCGCATCGGCCTGGTGCGAGTCGAACGCGCGGTCAAGGAACGGCTGAGCCTGGCCGAATCCGAAGGCCTGACCCCGCAGGACCTGATCAACGCCAAACCGGTGGCGGCCGCCATCAAGGAATTCTTCGGCTCCTCGCAGTTGTCGCAGTTCATGGATCAGAACAACCCGCTGTCCGAGGTGACCCACAAGCGCCGGGTCTCGGCTTTGGGTCCGGGCGGCCTGACCCGCGAGCGCGCCGGCTTCGAGGTGCGCGACGTGCACGCCACCCATTACGGCCGGGTCTGCCCGATCGAAACGCCGGAAGGTCCGAACATCGGCCTGATCAATTCGCTGGCGGTCTACGCGCGCACCAATTCCTACGGTTTCCTGGAAACTCCGTACCGGCCGGTCGAAAACGGTTGCGTCACCGACCGGATCGACTACCTGTCGGCCATCGAGGAAGGCCAGTACGTCATCGCCCAGGCCAACGCCGCGCTGGATGCCGACGGTCGACTGGGCGACGAACTGGTGTCCTGCCGCCATCTGAACGAGTTCACCCTGGCCACGCCGGACCGGGTGCAATACATGGATGTGTCGCCCAAGCAGATCGTCTCGGTCGCGGCGGCGCTGATCCCGTTCCTGGAGCACGACGACGCCAACCGCGCCCTGATGGGCTCGAACATGCAGCGTCAGGCGGTCCCCACCCTGCGCGCCGAGAAACCGCTGGTCGGCACCGGCATGGAGCGGATCGTGGCCCGCGATTCCGGGGTGTGCGTGGTGGCCCGCCGGGGCGGCTTCGTCGACTCGGTCGACGCCGGTCGCATCGTGGTCCGGGTCCACGACGCGGAAACCGAAGCCGGCGAACCGGGCGTCGACATCTACAACCTGACCAAATACACCCGCTCCAACCAGAACACGTGCATCAACCAGCGGCCGCTGGTCCAGGTCGGCGACACGGTGACGCGCGGCGACGTGCTGGCCGACGGGCCATCCACCGACATGGGCGAACTGGCCCTGGGCCAGAACCTGCTGGTCGCGTTCATGCCGTGGAACGGCTACAACTTCGAGGACTCGATCCTGATTTCCGAGCGCGTGGTGCAGGAAGATCGCTTCACCACCATCCACATCGAGGAATTGTCCTGCGTCGCCCGCGATACCAAGCTGGGGCCGGAGGAGATTACCGCCGACATCCCCAACGTCGGCGAAAGCGCGCTGGCGCGGCTGGACGAAGCCGGCATCGTCTTCATCGGCGCCGAGGTGAAGGCCGGCGATATCCTGGTCGGCAAGGTCACGCCCAAGGGCGAAACCCAACTGACCCCGGAGGAAAAACTGCTGCGGGCGATCTTCGGCGAGAAAGCCTCCGACGTGAAGGACACCTCGCTGCGGGTACCCTCCGGCATGGACGGCACGGTCATCGACGTGCGGGTGTTCACCCGCGACGGCGTGGAAAAGGACTCGCGCGCCCGGCAGATCGAGGAAGCCGAACTGAAGCGCATCCGGAAGGATCTCAACGACCAGCAGCGTATCCTGGAGGACGACCTCTACCAGCGGCTGGATCGAATGCTGGCCGGCAACCCGGCCCACGGCGGTCCGAACGGTTTGCGGAGCGGCGACATCGTGACCGCCGAGTTCTTGCGCGACCTGCCGCGCGGGGACTGGTTCGAAATTCGCATGCAGGCCGACGAACTCAACGAGCAGCTTGAAAAGACCGCCAGACAGATCAGGCAGCAGGATGATGATTTTAAAAAGAAATATGACGAAAAACGCCGCAAGTTGATCCAGGGCGACGATCTCGCCCCCGGCGTGCTCAAGATGGTCAAGGTCTACCTGGCGGTCAAGCGCCGCGTTCAGCCGGGCGACAAGATGGCCGGACGCCACGGCAACAAGGGTGTGGTGTCGATGATCGTACCGCAAGAGGACATGCCCTATCTGGACGACGGCACGCCGGTCGACATCGTGCTGAACCCCTTGGGCGTACCCTCGCGGATGAACGTGGGTCAGGTGCTGGAAACCCATCTGGGCTGGGCCGCCAAGGGATTGGGCCTCAAGCTCGGCCGACTGCTGGACGCGCAGGCGCAAATCGCGGACTTGCGCTCGTTTCTGGATCGCCTCTACAACGGGGTCGGCGGGCAAAAAGTCGATTTGACACAACTTGGCGACGACGAACTGCTGGCGCTGTGCCGCAACCTTCGCGGCGGCGTGCCGATCGCCACGCCCGTCTTCGATGGCGCCACCGAGGAGGAACTGCGGGAATTGCTGCGGCTGGCGGATCTGCCGGAAAGCGGCCAGAGCACCCTGTTCGACGGCCGAACCGGCGAGTCGTTCGATCGGCCGGTGACGGTCGGCTACATGTACATGCTCAAGCTGAACCATCTGGTGGACGACAAGATGCACGCCCGCTCCACCGGTCCGTACAGCCTGGTGACGCAGCAGCCTTTGGGCGGCAAGGCGCAATTCGGCGGCCAGCGTTTCGGCGAGATGGAAGTGTGGGCGCTGGAAGCCTACGGCGCTTCCTATACCTTGCAGGAAATGCTGACGGTGAAATCGGACGATGTGAACGGCCGCACCAAGGTCTACAAGAACATCGTGGACGGCAACCATCGCATGGAAGCCGGCATGCCCGAATCGTTCAACGTGCTGGTCAAGGAGATCCGTTCGCTGGGCATCAACATCGATCTGGAAAACGACATGGCGCCGCCGGCACGGGGCGAATGAGGCCGATGCGCCCCCCGCCCGCCGCGGCGGGACAACGCAATTCCATGGGTGAGAGATGATGAAAGACCTGCTGAACCCGTTCAAGACGTTCGACGAGATCGAGGATTTCGACGCCATCCGCATCGGGCTGGCCTCGCCGGAGATGATCCGCTCCTGGAGCCGCGGCGAAGTGAAAAAGCCCGAAACCATCAACTACCGGACCTTCAAACCGGAGCGCGATGGATTGTTCTGCGCCAAGATCTTCGGTCCGACCAAGGACTACGAGTGCCTGTGCGGCAAGTACAAGCGACTCAAGCACCGGGGCGTGGTGTGCGAGAAGTGCGGGGTGGAGGTGACCTTGGCCAAGGTGCGGCGCGAGCGGATGGGCCACATCGAACTGGCCTCGCCGGTGGCGCACATCTGGTTTCTGAAGTCGTTGCCCTCGCGCATCGGCCTGCTGCTGGACATGACCCTGCGCGACATCGAGCGGGTGCTGTACTTCGAATCCTACGTCGTCATCGACCCGGGCATGACCCCCCTGGAGCGCGGGCAAATGCTGACCGACGAGGCCTATCTGGACGCGGTCGAACAATACGGCGACGAATTCGACGCGCGGATGGGCGCCGAGGCGGTCCGCGAACTGTTGCATGGCCTCGACCTGAAGCAATTGGTGGTCCAGTTGCGCCAGGAAATTCTCGAGTGCAGTTCCGAAACCAAGCTCAAACGGTTGTCCAAACGGCTGAAGCTGGTGGAGTCGTTCCTGAATTCCGGCAACAAGCCGGAGTGGATGGTGCTGATCGTGCTGCCGGTGCTGCCGCCCGACCTGCGGCCGCTGGTGCCGCTGGACGGCGGCCGCTTCGCCACCTCCGACCTCAACGACCTCTACCGACGGGTGATCAACCGCAACAACCGGCTCAAGCGGCTTCTGGAACTGAACGCGCCGGACATCATCGTTCGCAACGAGAAGCGGATGTTGCAGGAGTCGGTGGACTCGCTGCTGGACAACGGCCGGCGCGGACGGGCCATCACCGGCAGCAACAAGCGACCGCTGAAGTCGCTGGCCGACATGATCAAGGGCAAACAGGGCCGGTTCCGTCAGAACCTGCTGGGCAAGCGGGTGGACTATTCGGGCCGATCGGTGATCGTGGTCGGCCCCACCCTGCGCCTGCACCAGTGCGGGCTGCCCAAGAAAATGGCGCTGGAACTGTTCAAGCCGTTCATCTTCAGCAAGCTGCAATTCCGGAACATGTCCACCACCATCAAGGCGGCCAAGAAGATGGTCGAGCGCGAGGAACCGGCGGTGTGGGACATCCTCGAGGAAGTGATCCGCGAACACCCGGTGATGCTCAACCGCGCGCCCACCCTGCACCGGCTCGGCATCCAGGCCTTCGAACCGGTGCTGATCGAAGGCAAGGCCATCCAGTTGCATCCGCTGGTCTGCACCGCCTTCAACGCCGACTTCGACGGCGACCAGATGGCGGTGCACGTGCCGCTGTCGATCGAGGCCCAGTTGGAAGCCCGGGCGCTGATGATGTCCACCAACAACATCCTCAGTCCGGCCAACGGCGAACCGATCATCGTACCCTCGCAGGACGTGGTGCTCGGTCTCTACTACCTGACCCGCGAGCGGATCAACGCCCGCGGCGAAGGCATGGTGTTCGCCAACCTCAAGGAAGTGCACCGCGCCTACGAGAGCCGGCAGGTGGAACTGCACGCCCGGGTCGAGGTGCGCCTGCCGCGGGAAGAGATCGGCGAGGACAACAACACCCATACCGTGCTGAAACGGGTCAGAACCACCGTCGGCCGGGTACTGCTGTCCGATATCCTGCCCGAGGGACTGCCCTTCATGCTGGTCAACCAGGTGCTGACCAAAAAGACCGTGTCCCGGCTGATCAACGAGTGCTACCGGCGGTTGGGGTTGAAGGATACCGTCATTTTCGCCGACCAGTTGATGTACACCGGGTTCTACTACGCCACCCGTTCCGGCGCCTCGATCGGCTTCGAGGACTTCAAGATTCCCAGCCAGAAAAACGCCCTGCTGGAGAAAGCCGAGCACGAGGTCAAGGAGATCGACAGCCAGTACACCTCGGGGCTGGTGACCAAGGGCGAACGCTACAACAAGGTGGTGGATATCTGGTCGCGCACCAACGACCAGGTCGCCAAGGCCATGATGGACAACCTGGGCACCGAGACGGTACTCAACCGCGACGGGCAGCCCATCCGACAACCTTCGTTCAACGCCGTGTTCATGATGGCCGATTCGGGCGCCCGCGGTTCGGCGGCGCAGATCCGCCAACTGGCCGGCATGCGCGGTCTGATGGCCAAGCCGTCCGGCGAGATCATCGAGACCCCGATCAAGGCCAATTTCCGCGAAGGCCTGAGCGTGCTGGAATACTTCATCTCCACCCACGGCGCCCGCAAGGGCCTGGCCGACACCGCCCTCAAGACCGCCAACTCCGGTTATCTGACCCGGCGGCTGGTGGACGTGGCGCAGGATCTGGTCGTCACCGAACCGGACTGCGGCGCCCGCGAAGGCGTCTGGATGACCCCGGTGGTCGAGGAAGGCGACGTCAAGGAGCCGTTGCGCGACCGTGTCCTGGGCCGGACGGTGGCCCAGGACGTACTCCGGCCGGGCGGCGACGATGTCGCCATCCCCGCCGGTACCCTGCTCGACGAGCACTGGGTCGCCCAACTGGACGAATGGGGCATCGACCGCCTGCTGGTACGCTCGGCCATCACCTGTCGGACCCGTTTTGGCGTCTGTGCCGCCTGCTACGGCCGCGACCTGGCCCGCGGTCATCGGGTCAACAGCGGCGAATCGGTCGGCGTCATCGCGGCCCAGTCCATCGGCGAGCCCGGCACCCAATTGACCATGCGCACCTTCCACATCGGCGGCGCGGCCTCGGCCAAGGTGACCGACAACGTCAAGGTCAAATCCAAAGGCATGCTGCGCCTGAGCAAGATGAAAACCGTGCGCAACCGGGACGAGCATCTGGTGGCGGTGTCGCGCTCGGGCGAAATCATCATGGTCGACGAGCAGGGTCGCGAACGCGAGCGCTACAAGGTGCCTTACGGCGCGGTGCTGTCGGTTGAGGACGGCAGTCTGGTCGAAGCCGGGCAGGTGATCGCCCGCTGGGATCCGCACGCGCACCCGATCATCACCGAGGTGGCCGGCTTCGTGCGTTTCGCCGAATTCGAGGAAGGCATCACCGTGCAGCGGCACACCGACGAGTTGCTGGGCGTATCCAGCCTGGTGGTGATGGATCCCAAGCAGCGCGGCGCCCAGGGCAAGGACAAACGACCGCTGGTGCGGCTGGTGGACGAATACGGCAACGATCTGTTCATCCCCGGCACCAGCACCCTGGCGCAATACCCGCTGCCGCCGGGAGCGATCGTCAATCCGGCCCTGGCCGACGTCGCCCAGGTGGCGGTGGGCGACATCATCGCCCGCATTCCGCAGGAGTCCTCCAGGGCCCGCGACATCACCGGCGGTCTGCCGCGGGTGGCCGATCTGTTCGAGGCGCGCAAACCCAAGGAGCAGGCGATCCTGGCCGAAAAATCCGGCATCATCGAGTTCGGCAAGGAAACCAAGGGCAAGCAACGGCTGGTGATCCGCGACAAGAGCGGCGAGATCCTGTACGAGGAACTGATCCCCAAGTGGCGGCAGGTGAACGTGTTCGACGGCGAATACGTCGAACAGGGCGAAATGATCGCCGAGGGCGAACCCAACCCGCACGACATCCTGCGCTTGCTCGGCGTGCAGGAACTGGCCGCCTACCTGGTCAAGGAAATCCAGGACGTGTACCGGGTACAGGGCGTGAAGATCAACGACAAGCACATCGAGGTGATCATCCGCCAGATGCTGCGCAAGGTCGAAATCCTCGATCCGGGCGATACCAGCTTCATCAAGGGCGAACAGGCCGAGCGCACCCGGGTGCTGGAGGAAAACGACCGGGCCAACGCCGAGGGCCGCATCCCGGCGTACTGGCAGCCGATCCTGCTCGGCATCACCAAGGCCTCGCTGGCCACCGAATCGTTCATCTCCGCCGCCTCGTTCCAGGAGACCACGCGAGTGCTGACCGAAGCGGCGGTGCGGGGTTTGCGCGACGACCTGCGCGGGCTGAAGGAGAACGTCATCGTCGGCCGGCTGATCCCCGCCGGCACCGGCCTGGCCTATCACCTGCAGCGGCGGCACGACTGGGTACCCAGCCGGCCCAACGCCAGCAGCGGCCACGTGTTCGAGAGCGGCGAGCCGGAGGCTAAATCGATCGTCACCGATAAAGACGACGACAACGAAACGGAACCGGCCAGCGCGGATTAGGGACTTCGCCCGACCGGCCCGGATCGCTGAATGCCGGATTCAAGGCGGGAACCGCTCGGCGGAACCCGCCTTTATTCTTTGCCGGCGATCCCGGCCCGGCCACCCTTCCAACCCTTTCCAATCCGGCTTCCCATGACCGCTCTTCTGGAAACCCATTGCCTGGTCAAACGCTTTAACGACGTGAACGCCGTGAACGGCATCGATCTCGCCATCCCGGCCGGTTGCTGTTTCGGCCTGCTCGGACCCAACGGCGCGGGCAAGACCACCACGGTCGAGATGCTGGAGGGCGTTCGAGATCCCACCAGCGGAACCATCCGCTACCGGGGTCAGCCCCTGGGACCGCGGTTCCGGCGGGAAGTCGGCATCATGTTTCAGTCCACGGCGTTGCAGGATTTCATCACCGGCCGCGAGAACCTGCGGATGTTCGGCAGCTTCTACCCCCGTGCCTTGCCGCTGGCCGATCTGGTCGAAGCCTGCTCGCTGGGCGAATTTCTCGACCGCGATACCCGCAAGTTGTCCGGCGGCCAGCGCCAGCGGCTGTTATTGGCCATCGCCCTGGTCAACGATCCCGATCTGATTTTCCTCGACGAACCGACCACCGGCCTCGATCCGCAGGCCCGCCGCAATTTCTGGGAACTGATCCACCGGATCAAGGCGCGCGGCAAGACCGTCCTGCTGACCACCCATTACATGGAGGAGGCCTATCACCTGTGCGACGAGATCGCGATCATGGATCACGGCCGGATCATCGCCCAGGGCACGCCCCGCGAGTTGCTGGCGGCGCATTTCGATGACGTGGTGCTGCAACTGCCGCTGGCCGACTTTCCCGACCCCGCCCCGGCGCTGTCGCAGACCGTGATGCACGACCGGGACACGGTGGAAATCCTCACTCAGGATGTCAACGCAGCCGTGCGGGAACTGCTGGATCGCAATATTTCGCTGGCGCGGTTGCAAATCCGTCCGCGGACCCTGGAGGATCTGTTTCTGGAATTGACCGGCCGGGAGTTGCGCTCGTGAATCTCGGCCGCTTCTGGGCGGTGTTCGTCTGCCGCAACCGGGAATTCCTGCGCGACCGCTCGTCGCTGGCCTGGAGTCTGGTCTTTCCGGTTTTCATCATCGCCGGATTCGCCTTCGCCTTTTCCGGGCCGGCGCTGGATTTGTACAAGGTGGGCGTGCTGGGCGACGCCGCCAGCAATAACGATAACGCGTTCCTGCAAACCCGTTACATCCAGTTTATTTCGGTAACCGATCCTGCCGCCGCCCTGACCAAGGTGGAACGACACCAGCTCGACATGCTGTTCGATCCCGCCAACCGCCGCTACTGGATCAACGACGAATCGCCCAAGGGTTACGCGTTGGAACGGATGCTGCGCGGCGCCGATGCCGCATCGGCCTACGGCAAGCAGACCGTGACCGGCCGCGCGATCCGCTATGTGGACTGGGTGCTGCCGGGCGTGCTGGCGATGAACATGATGTTCGGTTGTCTGTTCGGCGTCGGCTACGTGATCGTGCGGTACCGGAAAAGCGGGATGCTCAAGCGATTGAAAGCCACTCCGCTGACGCCGCTGGAATTTCTGGCCGCGCAGATCGCCTCGCGACTGTGGCTGATGCTGGCGACGACCGTGCTGGTGTACGCAGGCACCGATCTGTTCGTCGGCTTCGCGATGTTCGGCTCCTACTTCAGCCTGTTGCTGGTACTGACGGTCGGCGCCATCAGCCTGATCAGCCTGGGGATGGTGGTCGCCGCCCGCGCCACCAGCGAGGAACTGGCCGGCGGCCTGCTGAACCTGTTGAGCTGGCCGATGATGTTTCTCTCGGGCGTCTGGTTCTCGCTGGAAGGCGTGCATCCCTGGCTGCGCGTGTTCGCGCAAATTTTGCCGCTGACTCACATCGTCGATGCGGGACGGGCGATCATGATCGACGGTGCCGGTCTGGCGGCCATATCGGGACATCTGCTGGCGCTGGCGGCCATGACGCTGGGATTCATGGTGATCGGCGCCTGGATGTTTCGGTGGGAGTAGGCGGGCCCGGGCGCGAACCTTCCACGCGCTGGAATCGCGGGCGGAATCGCGGGCGGAATCGCCGCCCGAACCGCGCCGTTCTGGAAGCGGTCAAAACCTCGGGTTGCCCAGTTGAATGAGGAGAAGAACCGATGTCATGGCTGCACCGCGAAATCCAGATGCCCCGCCCGGAACAGGCGCTGCCGGGCCGCTCCACGCCGCTGCCCGTGCCGGCGCGGCACGCCGTCAACGATCGCCCACTGCAACCACCCTTTCCCGCCGGCCTGGAGCGGGCGTTGTTTGGGCTGGGCTGTTTCTGGGGCGCGGAACGGAAATTCTGGACCCGACCCGGCGTGTATGCCACCGCGGTCGGCTACGCCGGCGGCTTCACGCCGAATCCGACCTACGAGGAGGTTTGCAGCGGTCGCACCGGCCATGCCGAGGTAGTGCTCGTCGTATTCGACCCCGCCGCGATCGCCTACGAGCAGTTGCTCGAGGTTTTCTGGGAGTCGCACGATCCCACCCAGGGCATGCGCCAGGGCAACGATGTCGGCACCCAATACCGTTCCGCGATCTACGTCCATGACGACGCCCAGCGCGCCGCCGCCCTGGCCAGCCGCGCCGCGTATCAGCAAGCGCTGACCGCCGCCGCTCACGGTCGGATCACCACCGAAATCGCCGATGCGCCACCGTTCTACTACGCCGAGGGCTATCACCAGCAGTATCTGGCCAAGAATCCCGGCGGTTACTGCGGTCTGGGAGGGACCGGCGTCGCTTGCCCGCGGGGACTGGCGGCGTGACGGTCGCAACGTCCTTCATCGCCACCAACGGGGAATCCAACGAAACCACGCGTAACTCCATGACTGGAACCATCCAATGACATTTGAAGAACAATACCAGGATGTTTTGCAGAATATCGAATTCGGCATCGTTTCCGTCTATCGGGAACATCCCGAGATGGTTGACTATGCGGCGATGTGATCGTTGGAGGCGCTGATCGATCACTACGTCGCGCAAAAAATCGGCAGGGCGCCCAAGCGATTCTCCCTGGACGCGGTGGAGACCGAGGTCTTTCAACGCATGAAGTCCC
>JAXMFY010000062.1:0-15318 GCA_046347555.1 Candidatus Competibacteraceae bacterium
TCGGCGATGCGCGCCATGTCGACGTCCAACGGCGCCAGTATCTGGTCTCCCATCTCGACTAGGGTTACGTCGAAGCCGCGGTGAATCAGGTTCTCCGCCGTTTCGATACCGATGAAGCCACCACCGACCACCACGGCGCGCGTCTTTGGCCGCACCGTCTGGAAACCGGAGTAGGCATTCATGCCGGCGAGAAAGGCGGAACCGCGTTCGATCCACTCGCGGATCGCCCGCGCATCGGGAACCGTTCTGACCTCGAAAATACCCGGTAGATCGATGCCGGGCAGCGGCGGGTGGATCGACGACGCGCCAGGCGACAGCACCAGCTTATCGTAGGATTCGGTCGTGACCTCGCCGGTGGTAACATCGCGCAGTTGAACCGCCTTCGTCTCCGGCGCGATGCCGATCGCCTCACAGCGTGTCCGCACGTCGATCGCGAACTGGTTGCGGAAAGTATTTTCGTTCGCCACCAGCAGGCTCGATTCCTTTTCGATCACGCCGCCGACGTGATAGGGCAATCCGCAGTTCGCGTAGGAAACATACGGCCCGCGTTCCACCATGAGGATTTCCGCTTTCTCGTCCAACCGGCGCAGGCGCGCCGCGCACGACGCGCCGCCGGCCACTCCGCCAATGATGATGACTTTCATGATTTCTCTCCGATTGCAGATTGGTCAGAGCACCAGACGCATTCGAGGCCAAGTCTCGAAGAAATGCGTTTAGAGCAGAGGAGGAGAAGAACCCAGGCGATCAGCAGGAAACCGACAATCCGCTGCCCGATGGAAGGTTCCTCTTCCTCGATAAGGCCGATCCGCTGCATGAGCCAGTACGTGGACCCACCCAGATCGAATTTCAGCTCAGATCCATACTCGAAAAACAGTCGTCATACTCGCTCCGATTCCGTTTTGTGCTTAGCTTCCCCGACCGCCACCGCAACTGAACCCGCCACCACCCAGACTGCATCCGCCACCTCCGCTGCTGGCGGACACAGGGTCCATGGTGATTACCTTGATGACTTGATTAAAGATAATGCCGTTCCGGCGAAGCATCCTCGTTGGTGATGACGAACACGTCATCCACTTCAGCGACGCGGAAGACTTGCGGTTTGCGGGCGGCTTGCAGTTCGCTCTCGCTCATGCCGGAGGCTTGCAGCAGGTACTGGCGCATGGCTGGATCGTTCAACGCTTTTTGGTCGTCCTCCAGCCATTCCCGGATCTTCGGGTCTTGCGGCTGGAAAATATGCACCTCATGATGGCCACGCCCCAGCATCGCGTAGACCGGCGGAGTTCCAACCTGCATGTACTTGGTATAACCCCTCCCTTCGTACCGTCGCACGATTTCGGCGACACTGGCTGGGGTCTTGCTTTGACCTTCGTAGGAAGGGCCACGCTCGGTTCGGTTGCCCTTTTCCAGCAGGTAACCCTTCAGGGATTTGATGATAGCGGCAAGATCGGTTGGCTTGGTTTGAACGCTCATCGGAAACCCTCCAAGAAAATGATTCCACGCAACAATGTTGGAATGAATTTGAAGATGGTTCGGCAGCTATCCTCGGTGGGAAATCTGGCTTACCGCACCGATTGCAGCAACCGATTGGCCTCCTTGAAAAAGTCGGGTTGCGGCAGCAGTTCGCCGCTGGGGAACCGGACGAACAGCGCGGTGACCCGACGGTCTTTGCCCATCACGATGTCCTGGAAAGCCATCGAATTGGCGACCCGGGGCGAATCGGCGGGGACCTTGGTGTTGGTGTGGTCCAGGGTGAGCGAAACCGATTCCAGTCGCAGATATTTTTCCGGCTCGCTCAGGGTGGCGGCAACCTTGGCGAGGTGCTTGTCGAGCGTGGCGGTATCCGCGCGCAGTTGGTTCAATTCGGTTTCGATTTCTTCGAGCTGTCGTTCGAGGGCCGCCAAATCGACCGGCTCCGGGGTGGCTGATCCCGCCAGGGATTCGAAACCGACCTGGGCCTTCTTCAGCAGGTTGGCCTTTTGCAGGAGCAGCTTGCGCTGCTGCTGTTCTAGTTGCGTCTTTTGAACGCGGCTGGCGGTCAGGCGTTGCAAGGCGGTTTCGATCAGGTAATCGGCCGTGCGCCGCATCAATTCCCGACGAGTGCCCTGCTCGTTGTCAGTCAGAAACACCAGTCGGTGGTCGCAGAAATTGACGACGGTTTGCGGCACGTCCCGCCGCAGGATTTCCCCATCCATCTCGATGCCGAGCACGTTCTTTTCGATCCGAACCGCGCCAAGACCAGCGTACAGCTCGGCCGGCAGAGGAGTGGGTGCTTGTTTCAGGTAATTGCGGGTGCCATCGCTGAAACTCAGCGTTTCCCGCAAGCTGTCGGGCGAGGCGAACAGGGCGCGCAGACGGGGATCGGTCATGTAGCCCTGGCGGTCGGCGACGATGGCGGGCGGCAGAGCGTTGACGAAGCTCACGATGAAGTCAATGGCACGCTCCACCGGGTCCCACAGCTTGCGCCGGTAGTGGCTCACCGCCCGCAGGCGAGGATCGGTGCCATCCACCACCCGCTCGATGCCTCTCAGCATCAATTCCTTGTCGAATTTGCTGGGTTGGCTGGCGCCGGAAAAAATCGATTGTAGCAAGCGAAACGGCATGGTCTTTCTCCTTCCAAGCGGGTTCGACGAGAGCGAATTCCCTCTCCCTCCGGGAGAGGGTTAGGGTTAGGGTGAGGGGGGCTAAGCCATTGACAATAAACCCTCACCCCCACCCCCTCTCCCGACGGGAGAGGGGAGTTCAAGCCATGATGTTCACGCCGCCGTCCACATACACCGTGCTGCCGGTTAGGCGGCGGGCGTAGGGCGTGGCCAGGAAAGCGCAGGTGAAACCCACGTCCATGATGTCCACCAGTTCGCCGAGCGGCGCCCGCGCCACCGCCTCATTCAGCATCAGATCGAAGTCCTTGAGCCCCGAGGCCGCCCGGGTCTTGAGCGGGCCGGGCGAGATGGCGTGAACGCGAATCTTCCGATGCCCCAGTTCGTAGGCCAGGTAGCGACAGGCCGCTTCCAGCGCCGCCTTGACCGGCCCCATCACGTTGTAGTTCGGCGCCACCTCGTTGGCGCCGTGGTAGCTCATGGCGAACATCGCCCCACCTTCGGTCATGAGCGGCGCCGCCAGCTTGGCCATGCGGATGAAGGAGTGGCAGGAAATGTCCATTGCCTTGGCGAAACCCGCCGCCGAGCAGTCCAGCAGACCACCCTGCAAATCTTCCTTTGGCGCGAAGGCGATGGAATGGACCAGGATGTCGAGCCGACCCCATTGTTGGGTGATGGCTTCGAACAACGCTTCGAGTTGACCGGGCTGGCTCACGTCGAGCGGCATGAAGATCGGCGCTTCCAATTGCTCCGCCAGCGGTTCGACATACGACTTCGACTTTTCGTTGAGATAGGTAATCGCCAGGTCCGCTTCCAGTTCGTGGAACGCCTTGGCACAGCCGTAGGCGATGGAATGTTCGTTGGCGATACCGACAACCAGCGCTTTCTTGCCCTTGAGTGGGGGACGGGGGATTTCGACGGCCATGGTGTTGTGCTCCTTAGGAGACGGGGTTGAGGAGGCGCCGGGTATGCCGGGCGATCATCAGTTCTTCGTTGGTCGGGATGACCCAGACTGGAACCCGGCTGCCCGCCGTAGTGATGCAGGGGCCATCGGCCGCGTTGGCGGCGGGGTCGAGTTCCACGCCGAGCCACGCGGCGGCTTGGCAAACCCGCTCCCGGATCGATACGGCGTGCTCCCCGATGCCGCCGGTGAACACGATGGCGTCGATTCCGCCCAGCGCGGCGGCCAGCGAGCCCAGTTCCCGGCCGATGCGGTAAACGAACAGCTCCACCGCGAATTTGGCCCTCGGTTCGTCGGAACCGAGCAGGGTGCGCATGTCGCTGGAGATGCCCGAGACGCCGAGCAGGCCCGACTGCTGGTAGAGCAGTTTCTCGATGGCGCGGGCGTCCATCTTCAATTCGTCCATGAGATAGAGGACGACGCCGGGGTCGAGATTGCCGCTGCGGGTGCCCATCGGCAACCCGTCCACGGCGGTGAAGCCCATGGTGCTAGCCACGCTTTTACCGGCGCGGATCGCGGCCATGCTGGCGCCGTTGCCCAAATGCAGTACCACGGTGCGTCCCGCCGCCGCCGCGCGAGCATCGTATTCGGGCAAAACGGACGCGATGTATTCGTAGGAAAGCCCGTGGAAGCCATAGCGCCGCACGCCCCGCCCGGTGATTTCGGGCGGCAGCGCGAAGGCTTGCGCTACTTCCGGCTGCTGGCGATGGAAGGCCGTGTCGAAGCAGGCCACTTGCGGCAATTGCGGCTGGTTGGCCAACAACAAACGGATCGGCTTGAGGTTGTGGGGCTGGTGCAACGGCGCCAGCGGGATGAATTGCTCCAGATGGCTAACGATCTCGGCGGTCAGCCGGACCGGCGCCGTGTAGTCGAGACTGCCGTGCACCACCCGGTGCCCCACGGCGACGAGCCGGTGCTCGCCGAGTTGCTCGCGCAGAAAATCGGCCAGAAAGCCGACGGCACCATCGTGGCCGAGCGATTCGCCCGCTAGCCACTGCCTTTCGCCGACAATGGCCCCCGCCGCGTCCTTGGCCTTGAACCGGGGCACGGTGTAAAGCCCCTCGATTTGCCCCCCCAGCAGCAGGTCGAGCGTTTGGCCCCGGTCCAGAAACAGCGAGAACTTGATGCTGGAGGAGCCCGCGTTGACCACCAGAATGGCGTCGCTCATGACGTCACCGCCTTGCTGGCGCTTTGCCGTCGCGCCTGGGCGACCAGGGCGGCCACCGCGCAGGAGGCGAGCCGGGTCATCACCGAATCGGCGCGGCTGGTGAGGATGATCGGCACCCGGGCGCCGAGCACGATGCCGGCCGCGTCGGCGTCGGCCATGAAGGTCAGGCTCTTGGCCAGCATGTTGCCCGCTTCCAGATCGGGCACCACCAGAATGTCGGCCATCCCCGCCACCGGCGAATCGATCTTTTTGATCTGGGCCGCTTCCAGGTCGATGGCGTTGTCCAGCGCCAGCGGACCGTCCAGGATGCCGCCGGTGATCTGCTTGCGGTCGGCCATCTTGCACAGGGCGGCGGCTTCGATCGTGGATTGCACCTTCGGATTGACCGTTTCCATGGCGGACAGAATCGCCACCTTCGGTTGCTCGAAACCCAGGGCCTGGGCGAGGTCGATGGCGTTCTGGACGATATGGATCTTGTCTTCCAGGGTCGGAAAGATGTTGATCGCCGCGTCGGTGACGATGATCGCCCGGTCCAGGCTCGGCACGTCCATGATGAAGGCGTGACTGATGCGCCGTTCGGTGCGCAAGCCGGTCGCGGTCCGCACCACCGCGCCCATCAGTTCGTCGGTATGCAGGCTGCCCTTCATCAGCATCTCGGCCTTGCCTTCGCGGGCCAGTTGCACCGCCAGATCGGCGGCGGCGTGGCTGTGCGGCGCGTCCACGATTTCGTAGCGCGACACGTTGAGCTGGAATTGCGCCGCCACGGCTTCGATCTTGGCGCGCGGGCCGACCAGAATCGGCTGCAAGATGCCGAGTTCGGCGGCCTCCACCGCGCCCTTGAGCGAGGTCTCGTCGCAGGGGTGGGCCACGGCGGTCGGCGCCGGGGTCAACGCCTTACAACGGGCGATGAGCCCTTCGTATTTTTCGTGCTTGCGTTCCATAGAATACGATCCTCTTCAATATGGATTGGCCGGAACCTTTCGATCCCCTCGCCCTTTGGGAGAGGGGTCGGGGGTGAGGGTCTCAAACGGCCTGGAACAGCTTTTCGATTCGGGCCAGCCGTTCGGCCCGCTCGCCGGTCACTTCGCCGGCCGCCAACACGACGGCGCGGATCTCCGCCAGCATCTCGGTTCGGGCGGCGGCGTCAGCGGGCAGCATTTTCGGAATCGCCGCCAGCGCCTCGTCGCGGTCGAGCAGCAGGGCGAAGAACTGCTCGCGCAGCACTCGCTTGAATTCCTCCAGGGTCAAGCCGCCGTGCCCGGCGCGAATCTGGCGCAGTTCGTTGAAGGCCCGTTCGTCCACGCCCGGTCCGGCCATGCCGATGTAGACCAGGCTGCGGATGGCCGCTTCGCGCAAGCCGCCCTCGGCGACACGGGCCTTCAGTTCGGCGATCCGTTGCTGGATAAAAGCGATCCGTTCCGGCTCCACGCCGGGATGCCGGCGCGGCGGTTCGTCCGAGGCTTGCAAGCCCACCAGCGCTTGCAGCAACGGAGCGCTGTACACCGCCAGGAAAATCTGCTCCAGGCTCCGGTCCCGCAAATCGCGCCAACCGTCCAGCGCGGCGATCATCCCCGCCGAGAACATGGCTTGCCACTGGACGAGGGGGTTGTCCGGCGCGACGGCTTGCCGTTGCTCGCGCACTTGCTCGGCCAGTTGGGCGATCTGTTGCATCAGCGGGTTGCGGTCCGAGAGCAGCAGGTTGGGCAGTTCGGCGGGTTTGATCTGGTGCGGCGGCTCGATGGCGGCCTGGCTGTTGGCGAAAGCCCGGACGAACGGCTGAAACAGGGTGCGGTACAGGCCGAGATTGATTTCCGAGACGCGTCGGGCGGTGGCGAAGCGGAGTTCGTTTTCGGGGCTGGGCTGAACGATGGCGCGCAGATCGGCCAGCGTGCGCGGCTCGAAGCGAACGATCCAGTCGCCGACGATCAGGTCGGGGTTGGCGGCGTCCGCTGTCTTGGGCGTCATCACCGCTTCGTACAGGCCAGGCGGCAGCACGTCGATCAGGTCGATGTTGGAGGCGAATTCCTGATGCTCCTTCTTGGCGACGCCGCCGGAAACGAAGATACCGAGGTGGCCGACGGTTTCGTGGATGGCGTAGACGAGGGTCTGGCCGCAGGCGCGGAGGTCATCGTCGGTTTCGTAGAGATCGACGATCCAGCCCAGCGCTTGTTGGGGCGGGGTGATGTTGTCGCCCTTGGAGCAGAAGCAGACGATGGGCGAGCGGATGTTGCGCAAATCGATGCGCACGCCGTCACTCGTGACGATTTCGGCGGTGGCCAGCCGGTTGCCGATGAACAGTTGATCGACGATCCACTGCATCTCTTCGGCGTTGAGGTTGACGTGGCCGCCCCACCAGGTCTCGAATTCCAGAAAGCGCTCGCTTTCGCTGTCCACTTTCGACCAAAGCTCGTAGTTTTTGGTCCAGTAGGTGTTGGCGGGATTGAGATTCTCGAAGTTGCCGACCAGGTTGGCACCGTCGAACTTGCCGTGCCCCAGATCGCTGGTGAGCGCGGTCAGCCAACTGCCGCCCAGCAGGCCGCCGGTGTAGCGCATGGGATTCTGGCCTTCCACCCCGGCCCAGTAGGACAGGGGCGAACCGGGGATGATGAGCGGCCCGAATAGTTCCGGCCGGGTCGCGGCCAGCATCATCACCGCCCAGCCGGCCTGGCAGTTGCCGATCACGCAGGGCTTGCCATCGGCCTGGGGATGCAGGGCGATGACCTTTTCCAGGAACACCGCCTCGGCCCGCATGATGTCCTCGATGGTCTGGCCCGGCATCGGGTCGGGCGTGAAACCGACGAAATAGCAGGGATGGCCGGCGCGCAGCGCCACGCCCAGTTCGCTGTCGGCCTTGAAGCCGCCGATCCCCGGTCCGTGCCCGGCGCGCGGGTCGACCACCACGAACGGGCGTTTCTTCGGGTGGATCGCCACGCCTTCCGGCGGCTTAATCCGCACCAGCCCGTAGTTGACCGGCCGCTCGAAGGTGCGCCCGTCCAGCACCAGTTCGGCGTCGAAGTGGAGGACGTGCGGCACCTTCATGGCCTTGTGCTCGAAATACTGGTTGCCGCGCCGACGCAGCGTGTCCCAGAACAAAACGGTGCGTTGCCAGGAATCGGCCCAGTAATCGGTCACCTGTTGGGCCGGGGCGGGCAGGTCCGGCGCCGGGGTCGGGGTGGGAAAAGATTGGGATGGGGTGGTCATCGGTTAAACTCCTCAAATGAATCTTACTTTCGGGGATGGCTATCCGAGCGGAACGGACTTTGGTGTGCTTTATTCGGGCCGTAAACCATTCTGGCTGTTTCGCGCCTGCAAGGCGAATTCGAGACCTTGGATTTCGGTAATTGTCCGGAAATCCAGCGAGGGCGGCGCGGCCGACATTTCCATCAATTCCACCAAGTGGGTGAATCGCTTCGAACGCAGCATGGATCGCAGATTTTCTTCCGCATCCCATGTCTCGCTGTAATAGAGACGCCGGGGATCGTTGCTTGCCGTTAAAACGTGGGCTTCCAGGCAACCGCGCTCCAACCCGGCCAGCCGCGCCAGCGCTTGCAATGCGGCGACCAGCGACTGGGTTCGCCGCCGAGGCGCCCGGAGACAAAGATGCAGTTCGATCATACTCTTGAAAAAGCAGACCTCGTACCAATTGAATTGAAATGTGATCAAAAATAATTCATTTTTTAAATCAGCAATTGGTATTAATTCTTTAAGATCGGAAACCATTCTGGAAATGCCATCGACATCCAAAACATCGTGGAGCTCCGAAATATCGGAGATTGCCCGGCACGGCGGGATCAGCGCCGTGATCGGCGTGTTGCTCCAGAACGCCGGGTGGTCATTCAACTTGCCGACGGCGCGTCGTTGTCCATTCGAGCCTGCTCGGCCTCCGGGTTGGCCGCCACCCAGCCCATGAAGATCTGATAGCCCAGCGCCAGCAGGGTGGCGCCAACGAACATTCCCAGGATGCCGGCGGTCGCCATGCCACCCAGCGCGCCGAGCAAAACGACCGGCATCGGCGCATCGACCCCACGGCCCAGCATCAGCGGCTTCAGCACGTTGTCCGCCATGCCCGCCAGGACCAACACCACGGTGTGGGTAATCGCCGCCGCGTTGCCATGGTCGCCGCTCGACCAGATATAGCCGATGGCGGGCAGGGTCACGATCAGCGCCGGTAATTGGGCGATGCCGAGGACCAGCACGATTCCCGCCAGCGCGCCCGCCCAGGGAATCCCGGCAACCAGCAGGGCCAGGCCGACGACGATGGCCTGGATGAAGGCCACGCCGATCACTCCTTGGGCGACGGCGCGAATGGTCGCCGTGGCCAGCCGGGCCAATTCGCCGCCGCGGGCGGCGCCGGCGAGGCGCTCGGAGATCGCCTGGCTGCCACGGCCGCCCGCCTGCCCGAAGGCCATGAGGATGCCAGCGATGATGAAGGCGGCCAGGAACTGCAACAAGCCGCCGCCGATGCTGGCGACGAACCCCAGGGCCATTTTCGCCAGATCGCCGATCTTCGGCTGCATGCTTTGCACCAGCCCCGGCAGATCCACGTGGGCCTTCGCCCACGCGGCGTGGACCTTCTTGCCGACGACCGGCCAATCCTCGACGCCGGGACGCGGGGCGGGAATCTGTAGCGTGTTGTTCTGCACGTCGTTGACCAGTTGATGGACCGAGTCGCCCAGCGAACTCATCAGCATCGCCGTCGGCGCCACAATCAGCACGATGCCCACGATGACCAGCAGGGTGGCGGCCAGTCCTTGCCGGCCGCCGATCCGGTAAGCCAGGGCTTGGTGGAGCGGATAGAGCGTGACGGCCAGGATCAACGCCCAGACCATCAGGGTCAGGAACGGAGAAAAAACCCGGTAGCAAAGCCAGACCATGGCGAGGATCAGGCCAGCCCGGATCAAGACATCCATCAGACGGGAAGCCAACCGCTGTTCGAGTTCATGATCGGGTTGGGAAGGCATGTTCATCGGTCATCCCTAGCAGTCAAGGCAGCTTGATGGCTTTTTCAGGTCATCGATTCCAGCCGGAAGGCGGGGAGACCGCTTCGTACACCACATTCGGGCCATCGTAGCGGGGCACGTAGTAGGTGCCGCCGCAGTTCTGGTAAGTGACGCCTTCGGCGACGAACGTGCTGCAACTCGGTGGCAGCGAAGACACGATGGCGCCCACCGCAACCGCGGTTCCGACCGCCACTGCCCCGGCGCCTGCCGGATAACCCCAGTTGCGGTCCACGTCGACGTTGACGTTGCGGTTAATATCGACATCCCTACGGTTGACGTTGACATCACCCCGGTTGACGTTTAAGTCGCGGCCACCGCCACCGACATTGGCCCGTGGCGCTCTGACTTCGCGTCCACCGCCAAAGCCGCCGCCCCCGCCGCCACGGCGGGCTTCCGCATCGATGCTGACCAGTGCCAGCATCGGTCCCACGATCAGGGCAACGGTTATCGCCCGTTTCAAATACATTGAAGGTGAATTGCGCATAGTGAAACTCTCCGTCATCACTTGGCCGCCTTGACTGGCGGGGTCGCCGACAGATCGGCTAGAAACGCGATCTTCTGGGCGTTCCGAGGAGGGACGAACGTAAAGAAGTCGGCTGGAAACTGGGGGGCAAGATCCCAGTCGCCGAGGGAGGCCACCGTCCACGGCGTCCCTTTCACGCTCTTGTCCGCGAGCAACAACCGGCGAGGCAGTGGCTTGGCGCCCTCCTCGATCCAGATTTCCCAATCCACCTCCGGGGTTCGGAACGCCAGATGGTGGCACGCGATGCCGCGAACCAGGATACGGCCCACGTAAACCCCAGATTGCAAGTGCTGAACCAGGCGGCTCTGCGGGTCGGCGGTCAACAAGTCAGCGATGGGCATCGAGATGCCATAGCGGTCGGCGAGCAGATCGAGGGTCGCGTCGAGCGTTGGCGGCGCGGCGGCAGTCGCATAGACATTCGGTTGCGGGGTATAGAGCGAGAAGCTCTTGCCATCGTAGAACAACTGGCGTCCGCCGCTGAGATTCTGATAATCGACGCGCAGATGGTCGGGTTTTTGCACCGCGATTTCCGCAGTCTGCTCCGCGTGCAAGCGCTGCTCCGTAGGGAAAATCAGTTCGGTCGTTTTCTCAACCCTCACCTTGAACCGGTCGAGTGACCGGAGATAAGCAGCCATGTGGCTCAGCGCGTCCCATGCCTTGGGTTCAACCCCTTTGGGGGCGGGGGTGGCGGCGGGTGGAGGTAGCGTGCTCGAAAGGGCGGGCTGCTCGGTGGCGTTAGCGGCGCTGGTGGTGGTGGGAGGGCTGGCGCATCCGGTCAACGCCAGGGCGGAAAGCAGGATCACCGTCAACGGCAAATGGATTTTCATGTTGTTCGTCCCTCTTATAAGTTGTCATGGCTGGGCCTTACAGATAGGGAAACGCGCCGTGATTCGGGAGTAGTAAGGGTAGGGATCAGGCAGATTGCGTGCCATCTGAATCGAATGCGGTTTGGATTAATAAAACTATTTAAAATAATAATTTATGTGAAATTACCAAGGGTATGGACCATTCGAGGGGTGAAAAATGATCCGAAATGTCGTGGAACTCCGAAATATCGGAGTCTGATTAGCGAGGGTGGCGGTGCAGACCGAGCTTGGCTATCCGGCTTTCGAGCGTGGTGGGGGGAAGACCGAGGATTTCCGCCGCACCGCCCGCTCCCCGAATGCGCCAGTGAGTAAATTCCAGGACTCGCTGGATGTGTTCGCGTTCGACCTCCGCCAAGGTGGCAAGATCCCGCGATACCGGGACAGAAACAACGCCCGGCGGGTCAATCCGGAGCGTAGGACCGCTCGCCAAAATCATCGCCCGCTCGACGGCGTTGCGCAGTTCGCGCACGTTGCCGGGCCAGTCATATTGTTGCAGCGCCCGCAGGCTGGATTTGGCGATGGCCTCGACCGACTTGCCCATGGCCTTCGAAAATTCCTCGATGAAGGCCCAGACCAGCAACGGAATGTCCTCCCGCCGTTCGCGCAACGGCGGCGCCGTGATCGGGAACACGTTCAGGCGGTAGTACAAATCCTCGCGAAAATGGCCCTCGGCGACCGCTTTGACCAAATCCCGGTTGGTGGCGGCGATGATTCGAACATCCACCTTGATGCGTTTCGGGCTGCCCAGCCGTTCGATCTCTTTTTCCTGCAAGACCCGGAGCAGCTTGACTTGGGATTCGGGCGGCAATTCGCTGATTTCGTCGAGGAAGATCGTCGAGCCATTCGCCATCTCGAAGCGGCCGATCTGCCGGGCCAGCGCGCCGGTATAGGCGCCCTTCTCACGCCCGAATAACTCACTCTCGATCAGCGCCGCTGGAATGGCCGCGCAATTCACTCGCACCATGGCGCGGTCGCGGCGAGGGCTCAGTTCATGGATCGCCGTCGCGAGCAGTTCCTTGCCGGTGCCGGTTTCACCCAGCAGCAGCACGGAGGAAGCGGTGGAAGCAACCGGTTCGACCTGCGCCAGCACCCGCAGAATGGCCGGACTTTGGCCGACAATGCGGCCGTGGCCCTGCCTGGACTTCACTTCTTTTTGGAGATAGAGATTCTCCTGTTGAAGTTGCGCCTGCAAGCGCCCCGCTTTCTCCAGGGCGTTCCGGAGAAGGATTTCGTCGTTCCAGCGCTCGGTGATGTCAAGGGAAGCGCTCATCAGCCGCGTCGGCTGGCCTTGGGCGTCGAGTTGACAGAAACCGATGATATGGAGCCAGCGAACGACGCCGTCGGAATGCACGACCCGGTATTGCCCACGATACTCGCCACCGCAACGCAGCACGCTCCGCACGGCGCCGTCCATCGGAATCCGGTCGTCGGGATGTAAGCAAGCCATGAACCGCCCGAAATTCAACGGTTCGTCGGGTCCGACGCCGTACAGGACGCGGGCCTGATCGGAAGCCCAGACCTCGTCACGGGGAACGTCCCACAGCCACAGACCGACGTTCGCCGTCGTCGTGGACAATCGGATGCGTTTCTCGCTGGCTTGCAGCGCCCGGCCGACATCCTGGCGGGCCAGGGCATTGGCGAACACGTCGGCGATCAGGCGCAGGCCGCGCACCACGGGTTTCGGCCACTCGCGCTCGCCGCGCGCCAGGCTGCAACCGACTCCGCCGATGACGCGGCCGCCCACCATCAAGGGAACCACCATGCCCGACAAGATCTGTCGGTTCGCAAAGAGTTTTCGCTCCTTTTCGGCCTCCGGGGGTAAGTCGGATAGGCGGGCCATCACGAACGGTCGGCCGCCCAACAGCGTCCGGGACAGCAGCGGCGCCTCGGTGGCCAGAGAAGGGACAAGGGGGAACGTCTCCACTCCGGGTACGGCGAAGGCGTGGGTCACGACGAGATCCCGACCGTCTTCGGTCAAACGTCCCAGAGTCGCCCGATCCGCCTGCAACGCTTCGGCGAGGCAGCGCAAGGCATTCTCGATTTCCCGATCAACTTCTTCGGGAGAGAGGTTGGCGAAGCGCGCCGAAAGATCGGCCAGCAGGGTCTCGAACCGCAACCGGTCTTCAAGTTCGATCTGAATGTCGGTATTCAAGGCTTGCATGGAATTTGGGCGGGAAAGTGATCGATTAAATCAAGTTGCTACTTGGACGGGGCAAGTCCATCGGGAACCGCCATGACGCTACTACGCAGGTTATGGAATTTCCATACCATCCCGCTTTTCAAAATCTCTGCGAAAATTTAAGAATAGGGCATCTTCGTCGACTTATGGAGACATCACTGTGAACCGAATCGGAACCGTGTTGCTGGAATTCGACCCCAACCTGAACCAGTTGCGCAAGGATAAGAAGCTGTGGGATGGGCTATCCGCCGTGATGCAAGTCGGCGACACGCTCTGGGTCGCCAACGACGAAACCTTGCGCCTGGAACAGCTCTTCCGGCGGGATGAAACCAGCAATGGCGAAATTCGCTACGCCAACCATCGGCAATTCCCGTTGAGTGATTTTCTTGAACTGCCGGCGCCGCCCGAGGCGGACGGAAAGATCGAGGAAGCCGACATCGAGGGACTTGACCACGACGGCGGCTATCTCTGGCTGGTCGGCTCGCATAGCCTGAAACGCGACAAGCCGAAGCAGGAAAACTCCATCGAAAAGAACGCCGAACGTTTGGCCAAGGTCAGCCGCGACGGCAACCGTTTTCTGCTGGCGCGCATTCCCGTGAACTCCACGCAATCGTTGAAAAAGACAGTCGAGGAGAACGGTCATACGCGCACCGCCGCGCGCTTGGCCGGTAACCAGAAAAGCAACGCCCTGACGAGGGCATTGGCGGGCGATGAACACCTGGGACCATTCTTGGCCATCCCCAGCAAGGACAACGGCTTCGATATCGAAGGGTTGGCCGTCGTCGGCGACCGCGTTTTCGTCGGACTGCGCGGTCCGGTGCTGCGCGGCTGGGCGGTCATTCTGGAACTGGCCCTGAAGGAGCAGAATGCTTCCACGCTGACTTTGAAGGACATCGGACCGGACGGCCGGCCCTACCGCAAGCACTTTCTGGACCTGGAGGGCCTGGGCGTTCGGGACTTGTGCGCGCAAGGCGACGATTTGCTGGTTCTGGCGGGTCCGACCATGACGGTAGCCGGACCGCAAAAGGTCTTCCGCTGGTCGGGCGGGGCGCGTCCGCCTCGGGAATCGCTGGTTTTCGGCAAAGATTTATTGACCGTGCTGGAACTTCCCAGCGATGCGGGCTCGCCAGCGAGCCAAGACCAGGCCGAGGGGATCACGCTGTTCACCCCGACCGGCGGCGCGGCCCGCCAGATTCTGGTGGTTCACGACTCCACGGCCCAAGGCCGGCGGCGGGAATCCAGCGGCGTGGAAGCCGACCTTTTTGCACTGCCTTGAGTCTAGTCGTTTCGTTCGACCGGGAAAATCCTGCCCTTTACTATTCCGCGAAGGGGGCTATGTTCTGGCGTGGGCAGGAACTCAAGGCGCGGTTCGGCGCCTGGAAGGACGCTCCAAGCTTCGATTTGCCGCCGGCCCGTCGTCCGCCGGCCTAACAGGAGAAATCACTATGCCGCTTGCCGCCGATACCCCGGATACTACCACCGAAGCCTGGCGCGACAACCTGCGCGGCGAACTCGACGCCGAACTCACCGGCCCCCGTCCCGCCTGGTGGTGGACGAGCCGACCGCCCCAGGCTTGCCCCGGCTTGCAACCGGACGGTACGTTGACCTCGCTGCCGCTGCCGAATCTGGCGACCTGTACCCGCCAACAGGTGTCGGATTATTTCGACAATACCTGGACGCTGACCGAGATATTGTTTTCCGGCCTCCAAGGCGAGGAAGCCTTTTTCCGCCCGCCCTACCATCACTTGCGCCATCCGATGATCTTCTACTTCGGTCATCCGCCGGCGTTGTACATCAACAAGCTGCGGGTCGCCGGCTTGATCGAAAAGCCGCTGAATCCCTATTTCGAGCGGCTGTTCGAAACCGGCGTGGACGAGATGCGCTGGGACGACCTGTCCAAGAACGAAATGCTCTGGCCCCGCATCCAGGAGGTTCACGCCTACCGCCAGCAGGTGTACCGCACCGTGCGGCAGGTGATCGAAACCCATCCCGACCTGGCGCCCGGTCACGCGCCCATCACCCAA
>JAXMFY010000063.1:0-10975 GCA_046347555.1 Candidatus Competibacteraceae bacterium
CGCCGGCAGGTGGCGCGCGACGGTCAGCCGGTCCATATCACGCCCATCGAGTTCCGGTTGCTGGCCGCGTTGATCGCCAAGCCGGACAAGGTACTGACGCACCGCCAACTGCTGCGCGAGGTTTGGGGACCCGCCTACGTGGAGCGCAGTCACTACCTGCGCATCTACATGGGTCATCTCCGCCAGAAACTGGAAGCCGACCCGACGCGGCCGCGACACCTCCTCACCGAAACCGGGATCGGTTACCGGTTCTGCCCGAATTGACACCCGTCAAAAATCAAGCGGAGAGCGAGGAGTCATGCCCAACCCCTCCCGTTTCAGTACTCCGCTGGTAACTGCCGCAATTGTGCTAGGGTGTAAACTGGGCCGTCCTTGCACACGAAGCTCTCGCCCGTGTTGCAGCGGCCGCACTTGCCGTGCCCGCACTTCATCCGGTTTTCGAGCGTCGTAATAATGGATTCCGGCGCAAAGCCCAGCGTTTCCAGCAAGGGCAACGTGTATTTGATCATGATGGGCGGGCCGCAGACGATGGCGACGGTGTTTTCGCTCCGGGGCGCGAGTTGCTCGACGACGTGGGGAACGTAGCCCACCTGGCCGGTCCAGTCCGGCGTTTCGCCGCCCGGGTCCACGGTCACGACCAGATCGACGTCGGTTCGTTCCTCCCAGTCCCGCAGTTCGTGTTTGTACACCAAATCCGCCACGCCGCGGGCGCCGTAAACGACCGTGATTTTTTCGAACCAGTCCCGCCGGTCGAGGCAGTTCCAAATGACGCTGCGCAGCGGCGGTAGCGCGATGCCGCCGGCTACGAACAGCAGGTTTTTCCCTCGCCAGTCGTCAATCGGGAACAAATTCCCGTAAGGACCGCGAAAGCCGATGACGTCGCCTTCTTCCTTGCTCGCCAAGGCGTGAGTGACCCGACCGACCGACCGGAACGTGCATTCGATATAACCCTTGCGGGTCGGGCTGGAAGCGATGCAAAAGGTGCTTTCACCCTCGCCGAAGGCGCTGTACAAGCCGAACTGGCCGGTGTGGAACTCGAAGTTGGCGGCCTCTTCCGGATTCACGAACTCCAGCCGGAAGGTTTTGACGGCGGGTGCTTCGGCCGTAACCTTGGCGATCCGCATCAGATACGGCAGATAGGGATTTCTTTCGGCCATCGTCATGCCCCGCTCACTTGAATCAGGTGTTCTTTTAGATTCATGTCCACCGGACAGGCCCGCGTGCATTTGCCGCAACCCACGCACATGGCCTCGCCGAAACGCTGCGGGAAGTAGCTGAACTTGTGGTAAATGCGCTGGCGCCAGCGCTCGCTCTGGACGCTGCGCGGGTTGTGTCCCGAAGCGTGCAAGGTGAACTGGCGCAAACCGCAGGAATCCCAGCACCGCAGGCGTTGTCCCTGTTGGGTATCCGCCTCTTCCTGGATGTCGAAACAGGCGCAGGTGGGACAGACGTAGGCGCAGGCGCCACAACCGACGCAACGCAGGCTCTGCTCCGCCCAAAGTTCGCTGTCGAACAGCCCCGGCAATTTGGCGGTCAGGGCCGGCCGGTCGAAAACGGGTTCCAGTTTGGCGAGCAGGGCCGCCTTGTCTTCGCCGGCGGCAGGCTGGAACAGGGCGGGAGCCAGCATCTGGATCGCTTCGCCTTTGGGGGTAAGAACCTCCGCCAGATAGTCGCCATCCGGCAGCGGCGTGAGCAACAGGTCGCTGCCTTGGGTGGAACCGGGACTACCGCCCACCGAAGTGCAGAAACAGGCTTCGTCGGCCTGGGTGCAACTCAAGCCGACGACGGTGACCTGCCCTCTGCGGGCGTTGAACAGCTTGTCGCGGGAATCCCAGTTGAACACCGCATCCAGCGGACCAAAACCCGCCGCTTCGCAGGGTCGCAGGCCAAACAACACCGTCGGTCGAACCTCGGGATCGTGATCCTTCAATTCCACTTGACCGGGCGCCAGCCGGTAGCTCAACAGACGCTCCACCCTGGGGAAAACCGCCTCCTTGGCGCTCGACGTCGGTTGCGGATGATGGCTGACGACTTGGGCGGGGGTCTGCACCTCCCGCAGTTCGACTCGGCCAGCGGTTTCGGTCGGCCCCACAATGCGCTGGCCGCTATGGCCCAGCGCGGCGAACAGCGCCTCCAGCGATCCTGGGGAAATTTTCAGCGTCGTTGTTGCCATGACGGCCACCTAGCGGATAAAGGATTCTTTGTCGTCGGATCGGAAGGTACCCAGCGCGTAATCCAGCGTGGCGCTGGTGCCGGCCTGCTGGCCGAACTGCCGCCGGACGCTCTCTTCCGCGTAACAGGTCAGCAGATGCACCGGAATCCCGACCGGACAGGCCCGCCCGCATTCGCCGCATTGCACGCAGCGGCCGGCCAGATGCATGGCGCGTACGGTGTGATATTCCAGATTGCCGAGCGCGTGGCTGGACACCGGCACCCACTGGGGCCGGTTGCAATCCATCGTGCATTGCCCGCAATAGCACAGCGGGCAGGAACCGCGGCAGGCGTAGCACTTGATGCAGCGTTCCAGTTCCTGTTCCCAGAACGCCCGACGCTCCTCGCGGGACAGGTTCGCCAACTGGTCCAGCTTCTCCCGGTCGGCGAGGGACAGGCTGCCGGGCAAGGTGGCGACATGCTCCGTTACGGCTTGGGCGGTCACCAACTCCAGCACCGCGCCCTCTTCGGTCACGGCCAGAGCGAGAACCGTGTTTTCCGCCAACTGCCGCTCGGCGGTCAGTTGCAGCAGGGCGCGCAGCGTCGCGGCATTGGCGACGATGGCCGGTTTGCCCAGCCGCTTGAGGTCGGGACGGGTCAGATAGCCGGCGAGATTGCCGACGCAGGCTTCGTCCCACACCAGTCGGGCGACGTCGGCCGCCGTGCGGGCGAAACTGGGGCGGCGACCGCCGCCGGTGCCTGCTTCGTAGCCGATGATGATCTGGACCTGATTTCGGGCAAGCAGGTCGCGCGCTTTGTCGCGTAAGACTTCCACGGCGCGGATTCTCCTCAGGCAACACCGGCGCCGATCAGACGCTGGTATTCGGTGTAGGGTCCCAACTGGCGGATGGTGTCGGTCACTTCGTTGACCAGCGTGGCCCACTTGGCGCCTTCCGCCGCCGACACCCACGAGAAGGTCACACGGCGAACATCCAGACCCATGAAATCCATCAGATCGGTGAACACCATCCAGCGCCGCCGGGCGTGATAGTTGCCGCTGGTGTAGTGACAGTCGTTCGGATGACAGCCGGAGACGATGACGCCGTCCGAGCCGCGCGCAAAAGCTTTCTGGATCAGCATGAAGTCCACCCGCCCGGTGCAGGGCAGGCGGATGATGCGGATGTTGGATTGGTATTTGGTGCGGCTGGTGCCGGTCAGGTCGGCGCCGGCGTAAGTACACCAGTTGCACACGAACGCGGTGATTTTGGGTTCAAATCGGGTCGCTGTTTTGGTGACCATCGGACACTCCCTCACAGGCTCATGATTTCGGCGAAGATCTGCTCGTTGGAATAGCCGTGCAGATCGATGGCCTTGGTGCGGCAAGTGGCGACGCAGGTGCCGCAACCTTGGCACAAGCCGGGATTGATCTTGGCGATGGTTTTGAGCACCGCGCCGTCGCGACCGACGATGTCCTCGCGGCCGATGGCCCGATAAGCGCAGGCGCTTTCGCACAGGAAACAGCCGGTGCAATCGCTGTGCAGCGGCGCCGGGCGGCGGTTGACCTCGGCCACCAGCGGCTCGCGGGTGAGATGGCTGCGGCTGAGCAAGGCCGCCACTTTGGCGGCGGCGGCGCTGGCCTGGGCCACGGTTTCCGGGATGTCACGCGGCGCCTGGCAGGCACCAGCCAGGTAGATGCCGGCGGTATTAGTCTCAACCGGCTTCAGCTTGGGATGCGCTTCGGCGAGGAAACCGTACTCGTCGCAGCCGACGTGGAGCTTGCGCGCCAGTTCGCTCTGGCCGTCGTTGGGCAGCGCGGCGGTAGCCAGCACGACCAGATCGGCCTTGATTTCGACCGGGCGACCACCCAGCAGCGTGTCCGCGCCCTTGACGATCAACCTGCCGTCTTCCTCGTAGACGCGGGAAACCCGGCCCCGGATGTACTTGACGCCGTCTTCCTCAATGGCCCGGCGCACGAACTCGTCGTAGTTTTTGCCAGCGGCGCGAATGTCCATGTAGAACACATACGCTTTGGCGTTGTGGTTCTTGTGCTTGAGCAGCATCGCGTGTTTCGCCGTGTACATGCAGCAAATCTTGCTGCAATACTTGACGCCCTTGGCGGCGTCGCGGCTGCCGGAGCAGGCGATGAACACCACCGTTTCCGGTGCCTTGCCGTCGCTGGGGCGCTTGATGACGCCCTGGGTGGGGCCGGAAGCGGAGGCGTAGCGCTCGAACTGCAAGCCGGTAATGACGTCCGGGTAGGCGCCGTAACCGTATTCGGGAAATTGTTCGGCGCCCATCACCTTATAGCCGGTCGCCAGCACGATGGCCCCCACCTCCACGGTGATCCGTTCGTCCTGCTGATCGAACTGGATCGCCTTGGTGGGACACGCCTTGGCGCAGCGGTCGCATTTTTTCTTTTGATAGCGCCGGCAGTGTTCGATATCGATCACCGGGATATTGGGCACCGCCTGGGCGAAGGGCACGTAAATCGCCCGGCGCATGGCCAGTCCCTCGTTGAAGCTGTCGGCGATGTTTTTGGTGGGGCACTTTTGCAGGCATTCGCCGCAGCCGGTGCAGAGTTGTTCGTCGATCTTGCGGGCGCGCTTGCGGATGGTGACCTTGAAGTTGCCGATGAAGCCGTCCAGGTGCTCCACTTCGGCATAGGTCATCAGGGTGATGTTGGGATGGCGGGAAACGTCCACCATTCGGGGCGTCAGGATGCACTGCGAACAATCCAGGGTCGGGAAGGTTTCCGACAACTGCGCCATGTGGCCGCCGAGCGCCGGCGACCGCTCCACCAAAATGACCTTATGGCCGGCATCGGCGATATCGAGCGCGGCTTGAATGCCGGCCACCCCGCCGCCGATGACCAGCGCCGTCCGGGTGATGGGTACCTGGATCGGTTGCAGCGGCTGGTTACGCTTCACCTTTTCCAGTTGCAGCCGCACCAGATCGATGGCTTTTTCGGTGGTGCTGTCCGCCTCTTCATGCACCCAGGAGCAGTGCTCGCGCAGGTTGGCCATTTCGCACAGATAGGCGTTCAAGCCGGCTTCGGTCACGGCCCGGCGAAAGGTCGGCTCGTGCATGCGCGGCGAGCAAGCCGCCACCACCACGCCCTCCAGCTTGTGTTCCCGAATCGCCTGCTTGATCTTGCTTTGACCTGGATTGGAGCACAGATACTTGTAATCCTCGGTGTGGACGACGCCCGATATCTGTTTGCAGCGGGCCGCGACCTCGGTGCAATCCACTGTCGCGCCGATGTTTTCGCCGCAGTGACAGACAAAAACTCCAACTCGTGACATGGCGATTCCCCTCAATCCTCATCATCGTCGTCATCGGCGGTGACGACCTCGGGTTCCGGTTCCGGCAACTCGACCGGCACCAGGTGCCGCTGCAAACCCAGCCGTTGCGGATCGATGCCCATGGCCAGACCCAACGCCTGAGTGATGTACAACACCGGGATGCGCTGTTCTTCTCCCAGTTGATGGTTAATCTCGGGGCGGCGCATGTCGAGATTGGATTGGCACATGGGGCAGGCGGTGACGATGGCGGCGGCGGAGCGCTTCGCCGCGTCGGCGACGATGCGGCCGCTCAGATCCGCCACCAGATCGGTGCGCGTAACCGAGAACCCCGCGCCGCAGCACTCGGTCTTGCAGGCCCAGCTAATCGGCTTGGCGCCGGTGGCCGCCATCAATTGATCCATGCTTTGTGGATTTTCCGGGCGATCGAACCGGGCAACTTTCGCCGGGCGCACCAGCAGGCAGCCGTAGTAGCAAGCCACTTTATGCCGGAAGGATTGGCCGGCCTGCGCCGCGATCCGGTCCCGATAACGGTCGAGCACCGCCAAAACGTTCAGCACCCGAACCCGGCCGCTGTAAGGAAGGCCGATGACCTCGACCACCTCCCGCCGTTTGTCGGGATGGTCGGCCAACTCCACGCTGGCCGACGCCAGTCGGTTGAAGCAGGCCGCGCATGGGGTAAGGATTTCCTCCAGGCCGGCCGCTTCCGCCAGCGCCAGATTGCGGGCGCGCAACCCCAGGGCCAGTTCCGCACTCAGCACATGGGCCGAAGACGCCCCGCAGCAGTTCCAGTCGGGGATTTCCACCAGCGTCAGGTCGAGCGCTTCGCAGACGGCGCGCACCGATTCGTCGTATTCGCGAGCGGAGCTTTTCAGGGAACAGCCGGGATAGTAGCCGATGCGCATGGCTTCACACCTCGTCGCCGTGCGTGCGCTCGAACAGCCGTTTCAGGGCAGCCCGATCCTCGATGGCATGAGGGAGCAGTTCGAGCTTGCCTTTCCGCTGGAGCTTTGCGCCGAGTTTCATGTCCTTGAACAGGTGGCCGGTACGCAGCTTGTAGCCCATCAGCATGCCGACCTCGTACAGGCGGCCGTGCCGACCAACCGACCCGAGAAAAGTGTGATGAAACGCTTGTATCTCCTTGCTCTTGGGATGCGCCAGCCCTCGACGCATGGCCTCCCCGCGCAGGAAATTCATCACCTTCGGCGTATCGATGGTTTGAGGACAACGGGTGTGGCAGGTATCGCAGGACAGGCAAAGCCAAATGGCTTCACTTTGCAGAACCTGCCGGTCAAAGTCAGGAGTTTCGTACTGCAACAATCGCAGAACCTGACAGGACGGGACATCCATGGCGTCCGCCACTGGGCAACCCGCCGCGCATTTTCCACACTGATAACAGCGATGCAGCGCAACGCTGGTCGCCTTTTGTATTCGATCCGCCAAGTTGGTTATTTGCTTGGCGCCTTGGCTATGGCTGTTCATAATAGACTTTCCCGTGAGCATTCGCCTATGCCTGCAAATAGGGATTTACCGCTTCCATAAAACGCGATAATGTCCTGGCCGTTGGGGTCGGGATTTACAAATTCATATTTTGTGCCAATCATTAATATTATTAAAAATAATATCTTATATTTTAACAATTACAGAAAAATGCATGATTTCCTACTTTTTGCGATAAGTTTGTTTAATGTCCGACAAAAAATCGGGTGACCATCTTGGAGAAATGAACAGTCGTGTTTAAACAACAATTCGCTGGCACTTCTTAAAATTTTTCAATCGATCAAGCCGTGCTGGAAAAGACGCGGGCCGATATCGACCAGTTGCTAAACCTCGCTGCGGGAACCGCCTACGAGCGGTTCGCCTTGGCTACGCGGTGTTGTGTCTACGACGAAGATTGGCAGGAAGCGGACACCGCGCTGGCGGCATTTCGCGAGCCGGGTGAGTTGCGCGACCTGGCGCTGCGTATCCGCGGCCGCTTGATCGATCTCTATTCCTGAACGGCCCGACCGATCACGCAAGCGGTTTCCAGTCGCGCCGCATCGGTTTTATAAAGCAGCGCGAAAGCAGGCATTAAATTTCTGATGATCTTTCGTGGAGAAACCGGTGACCAGTCAAGCGGTCGAGTCAGGCGGCGCTTCACCGGCGGACTTCGCGGCGGCAGCCTTGCTTTTCTGTTTCAGCAGCTTGGGGTCCGCCGTAATGGGGCGGTAAATCTCGACCCGGTCGCCGTCTTCGAGCACCGCGTCCAGGGTCGTGAGCTTGCTGAAGATGCCGATCTTCTGGCGTTCCAGGTCGATTTCGGGAAAGCGGTTGAGAACCCCGGAGCGCTCGATCAAATCCCGGACCCGGCTACCCTCGGGCAGGTCCAGCGGCATCCAGAATTGGCGGCTGGGCGTGGCGTAGACGATGGAGACCTTCACGACCGTCGCGGCCTCAGCCGGCGGAGTGGGCGCCGGCCATTTGGATGGACTTGCCGGCGCGGACATCGATCATGCGCTTGACCACCACCAGCAGGCCGGTGACGAGGAACCCGCCGGGTGGCAGGATCATCATCATCACCCCCATCTGCTCCGGCAACAGGCGCAACTCCATGAACTTGAACGCCGGTCCCAGCAGAAGAGCGGCATCGGCAAACAGAGTGCCCGAGCCCAGGATTTCGCGCACGGCGCCGATGGCGGTGAGGGCCAGGGTAAATCCCAGGCCCATGAAGATGCCGTCCAGCAGGGAAGGCAGCACCGGCTCCTTGGCGGCGAAGGCTTCCAGGCGAGCCAGGGGCAGGCAGTTGGACACGATCAGGGGAATGAACAGACCGAGCACCTTGTACAGCTCGTGCATCCAGGCGTTCATGCACAGGTCCACCAGAGTCACCATCGCCGCGACGATCAGAATGTAGACGGGGATGCGCACTTCCTGGGTGATGTGGTTGCGGAACAGCGACACCAGCAGGTTGGAGGCCGCCATCACCACCGCCGTCGCCAGCCCCATCCCCAGGCCGTTGGTGGCCGTGGCGGTCATCGCCATGGTGGGACACATCCCCAGCAGCATGCACAACACGCCATTGTTGTCCCACAGCCCGTCCCGCACGATCGTGCCGTATCGCGTGCTCATCTCAGCGTTCCTCCAGCATCTCGGCGCGGTGGGCCGCAAACAACTCCAGTCCGTCGCGAACGGCGCCGACCACCGCCCGGGGCGTGATGGTGGCGCCGGTGAATTGGTCGAACTCGCCCCCGTCCTTCTTCACCTTCCACTTTTCCAGTGGCGGATGACCCAAGGTGAGACCGGTGAAGCGCTGAATCCAGTCACTTTTCCTGGCCTCGATCTTGTCGCCCAGGCCAGGCGTTTCCTTGTGGGCCAGGACGCTCACGCCGAGGACCCGACCGTCGGCGCCGACGCCCAGCATCAGGCGAATCTGTCCGGCATAGCCCGGTCCGTGAATTTCGTAGGCCACGCCGGTCACTTTGCCCCGGACGCGGGCGCGATAGACGGTGAGGGGCTTCCCCTCGGCATCCTTCAGGGTGTGGGTATCCGTGACCGGGTTGTTGTCGTGGATCGGGTCGGGAATCACCTGGCTCAGGGAGGCCCGGCGGTCCTCCAGGGCGCGGGCGGCGATGTCGCCGGCGGTGAGTCGGTTGGTAACGGCGAGCAGGATGCCAAACCCCAGACAGAACGCGCCGAGGATCAGACCATGGGTCAAAAAGCGCCCGTTCATGGTTCCCTCTTCGCCGGGAGCGGTTCGCCATCGCGGGTCCGCCCGAAGCGCCGGGGGCGGGTGTACTGGTCGATGATCGGCGTTACGGCGTTCATCAGCAGCACCGCGAAAGCCATGCCCTCGGGATAGCCGGCGAAGGTGCGGATAACCCAGGTCAGCAGGCCGCAGCCGATGCCATACAGCAACTGACCCGGCTTCGAGACCGGCGAGGTGACGTAATCCGTGGCGATGAAGAACGCTCCCAGGACGGTGGCGCCGGACGCGACATGGAAGGCGCCTCCGGCGAAGCGGTCGGGGTTGATGGCGTGAAACAGGGTGGCGATGGCGAACAATGCCCCCGTCAGGCCCACCGGGATATGCCAGGAAATGACGCCGCGAACCAGCAGGAACAGGCCGCCGCCCAGGATCAGCAGCAGCGAGGTTTCGCCGAGACTGCCGGCCTTCAAACCCAGGGCCATGTCGAACAGGTCGGGCACCTGAAGAATGGACTGGGACACCGGGATGCCCCGGGACAGTTCGGTCTTGACATGGCCGAGGGCGGTGGCCGCGCTGATCGTGTCCGGCGCCCCGAAGCCGAAAGTAATCCCCAACCCTTCCAAAAGCCCGGGGGAGTTAACCGCAAACAAGGGGTGGGGGGGGACCCAGGCGGTCATCACCACCGGAAACGAGACCAGCAGGGCCACCCGGGCGACCATGGCCGGGTTGAAGGGATTTTGGCCGAGGCCGCCGAAGGCATGCTTGGCCAGCGGGATGGCGAACACGGCCCCGAGCACGCCCGTCCACCAGGGCGCCCAGGGCGGCAGGCTCATGGCGAGCAGCCAGCCGGTGACCAGAGCGGAACCATCCGCCAGGGTGGGACCCACCGGCCGGTCGGCGAGGACCAGGCAAAGGGCCTCCGCCGCCAGGCAGGCGCCCAGGGTCTCGGCGAACAGGAAGATCGCCGGCCAGCCGAACAGGTAGAGGTTGAAGGCGGTGGCCGGCGCCAGCGCCAGCAGCACCAGCCGCATGGTCTGCCCGACGCTCGCGGGCGAGTGGGTGAAGGGGGCGCTGGGTCCAGCCCCGGTCGTGCTCATGCGTTGGATTGGTCGGTTTGGGCCCTGGACGCCGCCGGCTTGCGCCCCGCCTGGGTGGCCTGCTTGGCGGCGGCGATTTTCTCCAGGCGCAGGTGATGCGCCTCGACCAGGGTCTTGGTGCGCTCGTTCCGGCGCCGCTCCTGTTCCTGATGGTTCAACATGCCGTTGGCATAATGGAAATACTGGACCAGGGGAATGTGCGACGGGCAGATCCAGGAGCAACCGCCGCAACCGATGCAGTCGGCCACCCCCAGGCGCGCGGCCCCATCCAGGTTGTCCTTGCGGATCAGCGCGGCCATCTCCAGCGGCACCAGGCCGACCGGACAGGCCTCGATGCAGGCCCCGCAGCGGATGCAGGGACTTTGCGGTCGTTCGCCCACCTCGGCGGCGGAGAGCGCCAGGATGCCCGAAGTGCCCTTGACCACGGGGGTTTCCAGGTTGGGAAGGGGCTGGCCCATCATGGGACCCCCGATGACCAGACGCGCCGGGGGTTTGGTGAAACCGCCGCAGTACTCGATCAAATCCGCCACGCGGGCGCCGATGGGCGCCGAGAGGTTGGCGGGATGGCGCAGCGCGCCGCCGCTGGCGGTCACCACGCGCGAGATCAGCGGGCGACCCAGCCGCACCGCCTGATGCACGGCGCGGGCGGTGTTGACGTTGTAGGCGACCGCGCCGATCTCGGCCGTGCGCTTGCCCGCTGGAGTTTCGTGACCGGTGATCGCCAGAATCAGTTCGTGGGCATA
>JAXMFY010000064.1:0-9705 GCA_046347555.1 Candidatus Competibacteraceae bacterium
GAATGCGCGACGGTGGCCGAGCTTTTGAACAACCCGCGCATGGTCGCGTTGGGTTATGTGGACGGAGCGTGGTTCGCCAAGCGCCCGCCGACCGCGGCGCTGTCCGACGGTGAGGTTTTGTTTTTATGGCTGTGCCTGAGCCTTGAACTCTGGTTGAACCGCCATTGGGTTATTTGATAACACAACTTTATGAATAAAATAGATTTCTTCTTGTGAGGTGGGTGATGAAAACGAGTAGTGATCTTTCCAGACCGGTGCAAAACCAGACGGGTGTTTTGGTTGAGCCAGCCGAAGCGCAAACCGCAACCAGAACCCGGAAACAGTACCGTCCTCCGGCGCTGACCTGCTACGGGGAAATACGCAGCTTGACGTTGGGTCCTAGCCCAGGAACTGGGGAAAGCGGCAATCCCACGCTGCGTAGGGGGTAGGGTGGATAAGGCACTCCGCGCCGCATCCACCCGCGATGGACTGGACCGGCAAAGTAACCCCGCCGTTCCGACCACCCGGCCCGCATGAGGATTCAGGGTCTTGTCCATGCTGGAGGTTTTGGCGGACAACCGTCATCTCACCGCCCCTATTCAGGAGGTTTACGCCATGCTGCAAATTAACGTCGAACATCTAGCCAGCTATCAGATGGGCATGGAAAAGGGCATGGAAAAGGGCATGGAAGAAGGCGCGCATCGCAAGGCGTTGGCAGTGGCCGAAACGCTCCTGGCGATGAACTTTTCACCGGAACAGGTCGCTGCCATTACCCAATTGCCCTAGGCGGAAATTCCAAGGAAAGAGCGGTGAGCGGATGGACCGCCGGGGCAATCGCCGCGCACGCTAACAGCCTTTTCCCAAGGACCGTCCAGCTATGCCCCGCGCTTGGCGCAATTTTCCCGACTACTGGCGCCGGCTGCGCGAGGCGCTGCTCGATCCGCGCGTGGATGACCAGGCGCTGGAGGCGGCGCTGCGCGAGGCGCGTGCGCGACAGCCATTGCCGGTCGTGTGGTTGATTGGCAAGACCCAAGCTGGCAAAACCTCGATCATCCGCGCCCTGACCGGCAGCGAAACCGCCGAAATCGGCAATGGCTTCCAGCCCTGCACCCGCACCGCCCGGTTCCACGATTTCCCAGCCGAGGCCCCGGTGGTGCGGTTTATCGACACGCGCGGCCTGGGCGAGGTGGCCTACGATCCCACCGACGACATCCACTATTGCGAATCGCAGGCGCATCTGCTGCTGGGGGTGATGAAAGCGACCGATATTCGCCAGGACGCCGTGTTCAACGTGCTGCGCGCGGTGCGTCGCCGCCATCCCGAATGGCCGGTGCTGATCGCCCAGACCGGTTTGCACGAGGCGTATCCATCCAGTGGCGGGCACCTGCTGCCGTATCCCTATGATCGTGAGCCGTGGCCGCCTCGGGTTCCCGTCGATCTGAGCCGCGCCCTGCGCGCGCAACGCGACCGACTGGAGGCGCTGCCCGGTTCGGCCCCGGTGCGCTGGGTTCCCATCGATCTGACCGTGCCGGAGGACGGCTACGAACCGGTGAATTACGGCCTGGACGCGCTCTGGACCGCGATTGAAGCCATCTCGACCCTGGGCTTGCAAGCGATGCTGCGGGGCGACGCCGGGATTCGCGATCTCTACGACCGCGCCGCCCACCCCCATATCGTCGGCCATGCCCTGGCCGCCGCCGGCGTAGGGGCGCTGCCGCTGGTGGACCTGGTGGGCGTGCCGGCGGTACAGGCTAACCTGCTGCGCGTGCTCGCCAAATTGTATAAGCAGGACTGGAATGCACGGATGGCGTCCGAATTTCTCAGCTTACTCGGCGCGGGTATCGGCGTCGGCTACGTGGCGCGAACGGCCGGCCGGGAGTTGATCAAGTTCGTGCCTTGGTTGGGGCAGACGGTCGGCGCGGTCTGGGGCGCGACCGCCAGCGGCGCGACCACCTACGCCCTCGGCAAGGCCGCCGGCTACTATTTCGCCAGCCGGCGGCAACACCGCCTGGTGGATGCCGAGGCGCTGCGCCGGATTTACGCCGAGGCGCTGGCCAGCGGCGCGAACCTTTTCAAGAAGCCGCCGGGGGAAAATCAGCCTTGAAAGCCCTTTTCAGTCGGCTGGACCGCCTGCGCGTGGCGGCGCTGCTGCTGTGGGTCCTGCCGGTTGTGGCGCTGTTGCCGCTCGGGCTGTTCTGGCTGTGGCGGGTGGAGGCTTTGCCCTGGTGGTTGCTGGCCCTGGTGCTGTGCAGCGGGGCCGGTTATGGCTTGCAACGCTGGCTGCGGCAACGCGACCGCCAATTACTGGCCGGCGCGATGACCAGTCCCGATCCGGGCTGGCCGCCGAAGGAGGAGGGAGCCTGGGTCGTGGTCGAGCGACTAGCGGAGGAAGCGAAGCCGGAGGATTGGCCGCTGGACGAGGGCGGGCGGCTGTGGACGCTGGGCCGGAACACCCTGGACGCCGTTGCTCGTCACTATCACCCGAAACAGGAGCGGCCGCTGCTGGAATTGACCGTGCCGCATACCCTGCTGATCATCGAGCGGGCCAGCCGCGACCTGCGCGCCACGATCACCGATCACATTCCCCTGAGCAACCGCCTGACTCTCGGCGATTTGGCGCGCGCCTGGGGCTGGAAGGATGCGGCCGAACGATGGTTGAACGTTTATCGAGCTGGACGACTGGTGATCAATCCCGCCGATGCGTTGCTCAGCGAGGTTTGGGGCCATTTGCGCGGCCGGGCCTATGGCGCGGCCTGGACCGAACTGCACTGCTGGCTGTTGCGCGAATACGTCCGCAAGGTGGGCTATTACGCCATCGAGCTGTACAGCGGGCGGCTGACCTTGACCGATACGCCGTTGCCCGAACCAATCGTGGCTGAAAACCCGTTGACCGAGCCCTTGCGCATCGTGGTGCTGGGTCGGGCCAACGCCGGCAAGTCAAGTTTGATCAACGCCCTGTTCGGCCGATTGACCGCCGCGACCGACGCGCTGCCGGACACCACGACCGGATTAACGCCCTACCGACTGGAGCGCGATGGGTTGGAGGCGGCGCTGATTTTCGATACGCCGGGCTGCGATACCGAGTTGCTGGGCGACAAAGCCCTGAAAAAAGCGGTGCTGGGCGCGGACTTGCTCCTGTGGGTCTGCGCCGCCCATCGCCCGGACCGGGACCTGGAGCGTAAAACCCTGGATGCGGTGCGCGACTGGTGGACCGAACGGCGGGATCGTCGCCCGCCGCCGTTGCTGGTCGCGGTCAGTCATATCGACCAATTGCGCCCGCCGCGCGAGTGGCAACCGCCTTACGATCTGCGCGACCCACAAGGCGGGAAAGCGGCCAATATCCGCGCGGCGGTGGCAACCGTGGCCGAGGACCTGGCGGTTCCCGTGGCCGAGGTCATTCCGGTCTGTCTGGCCGAAGGGCGAATTTACAACGTGGACGTGCTGTGGGTGGCGATCCTGGAACACCAGGACGAGGCGAACAAGGTTCGGTTCCTGCGCTGTCTGGAGGAACGAAAGCGGGCGGAAAATTGGACGCTGCTGCGTCGGCAACTGGCGAACGCCGGACGGTGGCTGCTGGAACTGCCGGGGCGAGCGGTGGGATGAGGCGTCGACCCGACGGCGGCGACCATGCCGCGCCTGATTCATAATCTGCTCCGCGTGGGGCTGGGTCTGGGCGTCGTCCTGACGCTGATTTTGCACGTCAATGGATTCCATTCGCTGGCCCTGGTCGATCAGTTGGAACTGTTCGCCTACGATACCCGGTTGCGATTGACGGTGCCCGGCGGGGTGGACCCACGCATCGTCATCGTGGACATCGACGAAATCAGCTTGCGGCAGGAGGGACAGTGGCCCTGGTCGCGGCAACGGTTGGCGCGGCTGGTGGAAATTCTGTTCACTGACTATCGCATCCAGTTGCTGGCGTTCGACATCGTGTTCGCCGAGACCGAGCGCGATTCGGCGGCGGCCGTGCTGGAGACCCTGGCCCAGGGCGCGCTGCGCGAGGACGCCGCCTTTCAGCGGGAATGGACGCGGTTGCAACCGGCGCTGGCCGGCGACGCTCAGTTTGCCGCCAGTCTGCGGGATCGGCCGGTGGTGCTGGGCTATTACTTTACACTGCCGGGGCAACGGGGCCACGACCTTCGCCTCGGGCAACTCCCCGCCGCCACCGCACCGATGGCCGATCTGGCGGACGCTCCTAACCCCTTTGCCGTCGCCACCGGCTACAGCGCCAGTTTGCCGTTGCTACAAGCCAGCGCCCAAAGCGGCGGATTTTTCAACAGTCCGCTGGTGGATGCGGATGGCCGGTTTCGCCGGTTGCCCCTGTTGCTGAGTCATGACGACCGGCTTTACGAGCATTTCGCGCTGGCGGCGGTCCGGACCCTGCTGGGCGGACCGCCGCTGGAGTTCGTGACCGGCGTCGGCTATCGCGATGTCCCCGGCGGTCGGCGGGTGGAGGCGGTACGGATCGGCGGTGTCTTCGACGTTCCGGTGGACGCCCAGGGCGCGGTGTGGGTGCCCTACCGAGGGCCACGCGGCAGTTTTCCCTATCTGTCCGCCAGCGCGGTGCTCCATCGGCAGGCGGATCCGCAACGGTTGGACGGCGCTATCGTGCTGGTGGGAGCCACCGCCGCCGGCCTGAGCGATTTGCGGGCCACCCCGGTGCAAGACATCTATCCGGGCGTCGAGGTCAACGCCAATCTGGTGGCGGGGATTCTCGACCAAAGCCTCAAGTACCAACCGGTGTTCGTCCGGGGACTGGAAAGCCTGCTGCTGGCGTTGCTGGGCGGAGTGGGGATCGGGCTGGGGTTTTTGCCGCCGCTACGCGCCCTGCTGGGCACGGCGGCGTTGGCCGCCGTCACGGTCGGTCTGAATCTGTATGCCTGGCAACGGTTGAACTGGGTGATTCCGCTCGCCCCGGCGCTGGTGTTGCTCGCGCTGTTGTATCTGTTGCAAAGTAGCTATGGCTATTTTACCCAGACCCGCCGCGAGCAGCGGTTGGCGCGGCTGTTCGGCCAGTACGTGCCGCGCGAACTGGTGACGGAGATGAGCCGACGGCCGGGCGGCTACGGGCTGGGCGGGGAAAGCCGGGAAATGACGGTGCTGTTCAGCGACATTCAGGATTTCACCACGGTTTCGGAAGCGCTGGAGCCACGCCAGTTGACGCAACTCATGCAGTTCATCCTGACGCCGTTGACCCAGGCGATTCACGAACAGCGCGGTACAGTGGACAAGTACATCGGCGACGCCATCATGGCGTTCTGGGGGGCGCCGCTGTCCGATCCCGACCATGCCCGCCATGCCGTGCGCGCGGCGCTGGCGATGCGGGCGCGGCTGGAGGCGCTGGCGCCGGAACTGGCGGCCCGTGGCTGGCCGGCTCTGCGGATCCGCATCGGCGTCAACAGTGGGGTGATGAGCGTCGGCAACATGGGTTCGGAATTTCGCATGGCCTACACCGTGCTGGGCGACGCGGTCAACCTGGCGGCGCGGCTGGAAAGCGCCGCCAAGCAATACGGGGTGTCGCTCGTGCTGAGCGAAACCACCCGCGCGGCGGTTCCCGAACTGGCCTGCCGGGAGCTGGATCGGGTGCGGGTCAAGGGCCGCGCCCAGCCTGTGACTTTGTTCGAGCCGCTGGGACCGGTGGATGCACTGACCGATGCGCTGCGGGAAGAACTGGCGCTGCATGAGCAAGCGCTGATTGCCTATCGCGCCGGCGATTGGGAGTTGGCCACCGCCCGGTTCGAGGCGTTGCGAGTCCGACAGCCGGAGCAGTCCTTGTATACACTGTACCTGGAACGGATTGCCGTACTGCGCGCTGATTCACCCGCCGCCTGGGATGGCGTTTTCACGCTCGGTCAAAAATGACCATGCACTCCCCTTGTCCGTTGGCGAGGGTTATCTTGGAGGATGATTGTCATGTTACGTTGCAAAATCAGGTTGATCGCGGGGCTTGTTATCTGGCTGTTCGCCGTGGTGGGGTATGCGGCGCCCAAAGCCGAAGTGGCCGGTTACGTCACCCGGGTGCGGGGCGAGGTGGTCTGCGAAGCCGCGACGGGTCGGCAACCGCTGGCGCTGGGCCGTGTCCTGTATCTCGGCGACCGCATCGTGACCGGGGCTGACGCTCGGCTGGAGGCCCGAATGCGGGATGGCATGGTCATCACCCTGGGCGAGAAGACCGAGTTTGTGATTCAACAGGTCGCGGGCGTGACCCCGGACAAAAACAATTCGGTCTTCGAACTGGCCAAGGGGGTATTCCGGTCCGTTACCGCCCATACCGAGGAAAAATCGCAACCCAGGGAACCGGATCGGGTGGAAACGCCGGTGGCGACCATCGGCATTCGCGGCACCGAGTTATGGGGTGGTTTCAATTTGCTTGACGCCGGCCCGCGTACGCTGGACGTGGTGATGCTGGCGGGTAAGGGGGTGTATGTTGAGAGTGCGGCAACGGGGAAACGGGTGGAGTTGAAGCAGGCCGGGGAGGGGACCATGGTGAAAGGTCCTGGTCAGGCGCCAACTCCCGTCAAGGCGTGGGGGGAGAAAAAGCTCCAGGCGGCGCAGCGCACGGTGACGTGGTAGCTGCGGCAGAGATAAGCCGTTGTGGTTAAAAAGGCAGCTACCCGAGTGAGAGATGCGGAGAGTTGATAGAGGCTGGCGCGATGCGTGATCGGTGGTTGCGGCTACGGCGGCAGGGGGCGATCCTGTGGCGGTTGTCGTGGGCCGAGCGCGGGTGGCTGATGCAGGCGTGGCTAATCCTGCATGGCGTGGCGCTGGCGTTGCGCTGGGCGGGTTTTCAGCAGGTGTACGGTTGGCTGGAGCGCGGGTCGTTGGGAGCGGGGCGGGCGTTGGATGATGAGGAACGAATTTTAACGCGGACTCGGACGATGGCTCGCCTGGTGCAAGGCGCGGCGGCGTGGAGTTTGTGCCGCCCCACTTGCCTGCATCGTTCCCTGACTTTGTGGTGGCTGCTCCGGCGGCGGGGTATCGCTGGCGAATTGCGGATCGGGGTCCGCCTGGAACAGGGGCGGTTCGAGGCGCATGCCTGGGTGGAACGCCAGGGCGTGATACTGAACGACCGGGCGGATATCGGCCGGGATTTCGCGCCTTTCGATACTGTCCATTGGGTTCCACCATGAGGAGCGGCGCGAGGGTTTCCAACCGCACGACGCCAGCTACAAGTTGTTGTTTTCGCATCCAGCGATGGTGGCCGATTTGCTAGCCGGTTTCGTTCACGATTGGCGCCATTACGCAATCTAAGCGCGGCGTTGTTTCGGCTGGAAAACAGCCGGGGACCGGCGGAATTGGAACAGGTCGTGGTGGCGTTGGGCGAATATTTGTTGCGATCTCAGCCAAACCGCGCGCCGCGTTTGAGCCGCGAAGGACAGGCGCGCATCGCCGTGCTGGGGTATTGCGATGGTCAGCGCACCGCGCGGGAGATCGAAGAGGCGGTGCTGCGCGAGCATCCGAATCTGTTCCCCTCCACGGACGAAATCTCCCGTTTCGTGGCGCGGGCGCTGGGCCGGGATACCGAATAATGGTCGAACTTCGCCTACAATCAGCGCGGCTTCAACCGCCGGCCGCCCATCCCCCGTTCCACACCTGGACGTTCCCGGACGGCGCGCTGTGGACCGAGTTCCATCGCACCAACGGGGGGTATCTGCTGCGCTTTCCCGACCTGGCGGATTTCCAGGTCTCGGCGGACGCGCTCCTCGTCACCGGCTGCCCCGCGCCCGACGTGTCGGAAGCCACGATGCAGCATCTCTATCTCAACCAGGTCCTGCCGCTGGTGTTGAGCAAGCTCGGCAAGCTGGTGTTTCACGCCAGCGCGGTCGAGGTCGGTGAGGGCGCGGTTGCCTTCGTCGCCGAATCGGGTCGGGGTAAGTCCACGCTGGCGGCGAGTTTCGCGGTCAACGGATTTCGGTTCCTGACCGACGACGGTCTGGTGGTCGAACCGGGCGTTCACGGCTTCAAGGCCCTACCCAGCCATCCGTCCATCCGCCTGTGGGAGGACAGCGAAGCGGCGCTGGTCCCGCCGACCGCCCGGCGCGCACCCCCGGTGCATTACACCTCCAAGGCGCGGTTTCTGGCGGACGAGGACTTGGTATTCTGTGAACAGCCCCGACTTTTGCGGCGGGTGTATTTTCTCGGCGACGGCCGCGCCACGACGCTGGAATTGCAACGCCTGACCCCCGCCGAGACCATGATCGAATGGGTGAAACACTCCTTCCTGCTGGATATCGAGGAAAAGCCCCGGCTGGCTGCCCATTTTGATCAGGTGGCGGACCTGGCGAACCAGCCGATTCATTACCGCCTCGATTACCCACGACGGTTCGAGGAGCTGGCGCGCGTCCGGGCGGTGATTGTGGAGCACGCGCGGTCCGGGGGTGATAACGTGTGAAGTCTCTATATGACTTTCAGGAGAGCGCCATGACGAATCTGGCTGCCCAAATCGCTTTCGATGCCGAGGCTTATCTTGCCTGGGAAGAGCGGCAGGTGGAAAAGCATGAATTTATCGCCGGCGAGGTGTTCGCTAGGGTCGGGGCACGACGCGAGCATGTGGTGGTGTCTGGCAATCTGGCCGCCGCCTTCAAGCAACGGCTGCGTGGCGGGTCGTGCCAGGCGTATATCGCCGATTTGAAAGTGCGAGTGGAAACGGCGGATGCCTTTTTCTACCCGGATGTCGTGATCTCCTGCGATCCGCGCGATCACGCGGCGGACCAGTTCATCGCCCATCCGACCCTGATCGTGGAGGTATTGTCGGAGTCCACCGCCGCCTTCGACCGAGGCAACAAGTTCGCGGCTTACCGCACGCTGCCATCGCTGCGGGAATATGTGTTGGTGGACATCGAAGCGCGCCGGGTGGAAACGTTCCAGCGCACACCAGAAAATGATTGGCTATTGCATGAATATCTTCCCGGTTGTGGGGAATGTAGGTTCCCGGCGGTGAACGTCTCGATCCCATTCGACGAAATCTTTGAAAATGTCGCGCCTCGGGCGGGATAAGAGGATTTTCCGCCCCCCAACGATGGATGCCAGATGGTATGTTGACTTGTGATGCTCGCTTGAAAATTCCAGAACAGGTAGTCACTCGCCAGGTCGGCGACGAAACCGTCCTCCTCAACCTCGAATTCGGAACCTACTTCGGCCTCGATCCAGTCGGTAGCCGGTTTCTCGAATTGCTCCAGACGGAAGGCGCATTGGCGGCGGTCATTGCCCGGATGCTGGAGGAATTCGAGGTGACCGAAGCCCAACTGGAGACTGACCTGTTGCGGCTTGCGGACGAGATGCTCGCCAGCGGGTTGCTTGAACCAGCGTAGCGGTCGGGAATCAAGGGGTGCGGTCCTCTAACCAAGACCAATCCGGCCTCGGTGACTAAACGGATGTCCACCCACACCACCTATCTGGCCGAACGATTCCGCAAGGCGCTGGCGCAGTTGCCGTACCTGCCGTGGGCGCTGGGATTGATCTGGCGCGCGACCCATGGCTGGACGCTGGCCTGGGCGGCGCTGGTGATCGTCCAGGGTCTACTACCCGTTGCCGTCGTGTTGCTGACCCGCACCCTGGTGGACAGCCTGGTTGTCGCGGTGCAAGCGCCGGACGACGGGTCGGCGCTGCGGCAAACCCTGCTGTGGGTGGCGCTGATAGCGGGGTTGCTGCTGCTCGGCGAGGCGCTGCGTGGCATTGCCGCCTGGGTGCGCGCGGCCCAGGCGGAATGGCTGCGGGATCATCTCG
>JAXMFY010000065.1:0-5455 GCA_046347555.1 Candidatus Competibacteraceae bacterium
GATTTCTCGCTTCTGGATACGGAAAAATCGGATGAGGGATGGACATGGACCGCTTCGTCGCTCCGAAGCGCCGCCAGTCCCAGCCGCACCGCTCGCTCGTAATCGGCGACCGCCGCGACCGCTTGTTCGTACTGGCGGATACTCACCGCCGCCAGGGTTTTCATGGTGCGAACGATGCCTTGCAGGTTTTCCACGGTGGCGACGGTGCGGCGCAGGCTGTCCAGGGTCGACATGGCGCTTACCCCCTCACCCCGACCCTCTCCCCCTTGGCAGGGGGAGAGGGAGATTGAATGCTGGCGTTGGCGGTGAAGCTGGCGACCGCCACCCGTACCGCCGCTAGCAGAACCTCCCGATCCTCCTCGTTCAGGTTGGCGCCGGCCGCGATCCGCTGGCCGATCTCCGCGCAGCGAGTGGTCACCGCCGCTCGCGCCGCCCGCGCCGCCTCGCCGATCTGCTCCAGCGGCACGGCGTCGAACAGGCCCTGGGTGACAGCCAGCAACACCGCGATTTGTTCCGCTGCCGGCAGCGGTTGATATTGCGGCTGTTTCAGGACCTCCCGCAGGCGTTGTCCCCGGTCGATGGCGCGGCGGGTGGCGTCGTCGAGCCGGGTGCCGAAGCGGGCGAAGGCTTCCATTTCCTCGAACTGGGCGTAGGCCAGCCGCAATTCTCCGGCCACCGCCCGGTAGGCCGGTAACTGGGCCTTGCCGCCGACCCGCGACACCGACTTGCCGATGTCCACCGCCGGCCAGATACCCTTGCGGGCCAGCATCGGCGAAAGATAAATCTGCCCGTCGGTGATCGAAATCAGATTGGTGGGAATGTAGGCGGCGAGGTTTTGCGCCTCGGTTTCCACGATGGGCAGCGCCGCCAGCGAGCCGCCGCCGTGTTCCGGGCGCAGGCGGGCGGCGCGCTCCAGCAGGCGGGAATGCAGGTAGAAAATATCGCCGGGAAACGCCTCCCGGCCCGGCGGCCGGCGCAGCAGCAGGCACAGTTCCCGGTAGGCCTGGGCATGACGAGTCAGATCGTCGTACACGATCAGCACGTCGCGCCCCTGGGTCATGAACCACTCGGCGATGCTGGTCGCGGCGTAGGGCGTGAACGCCTGCAAACCCGGCGGATCTTCGCCGGCGGCGACCACGACCACGCTGTAGGCCAGCGCCCCCCGCTCGCGCAAGGCGGCGATCACCTGCGCCACCGCCGCGCCGCGCTGTCCGATGGCGCAGTAGACGCAGATCACGTTCTGATCGGCCTGATTGAGGATGGCGTCCACCGCCAGGGCGGTCTTGCCGGTCTGGCGGTCTCCCAGAATCAGTTCCCGCTGGCCACGCCCGATGGGGATGGCGGCATCCACCGCCTTGATCCCGGTCGCCAACGGTACGCTGACCGGCGCGCGGGCCAGAATCGGCGGCGCGGGCCGTTCCACCGGCCAGCGTTCGCCGGCCGTGATCGGACCGCCGCCGTCCAGCGATTCGCCGAGCGCGTTCACGACTCGCCCCAGCAACTCCATGCCGACCGGCGTATCCAATACCCGTCCGGTGCGCTCCACGGTCGCGCCCGCCCGCAAGCCACCCTGATCGCGCAACAGCACGATCCCTGTTTCGGTCACGTCCAGGTCGAAGGCAATACCAGTGGAATCGTCGGCGAAACGGACCCGTTCCATCGCCGCGACGCCCGGCAGGCCACGCACCCGCGCCACGCCCTGACCGACCGTGGCGACGGTCCCGATCTCCACCGGGTGGGCGGGCGGACGGTAGCCGCTCAGGGCGGCGTCGAAATGGGCAAACCAGTCTGGCAGGATCATGAATAGCTCCCCTCTCCCGCTTGCGGGAGAGCAACTGTGTTGAAGCGACTCAAGGCTTGCACTCCGCGGGCGGCTGCCAGGGGGTCTTGGCCTTGAGCATCGCGTTCAGGATCGTCAACAATTTGCGCATGCAGGCGGTCAGGGCGACCTTGGCCGGTTTGCCGGCTTGCCGCAAGCGCTGGTAAAACGCTTTGATGACCGGATTACAGCGGCTGGCCGTGACCGTGGCCATGTACAGCACCGCCCGAACCCCGGCCCGGCCGCCGAAGATCATCCGGCGGCCCCGGCTCTGGCCGGAATCGCGGTTGAACGGGCAGACGCCGACGAGCGCGCTGATTTGGCGCCGATCCAGAGTCCCCAGTTCCGGCAAGGCGGCCAGGAAGGTCGCCGCCGTCACCGGGCCAATGCCGGGCACGCCGCGCAGGAGGTCGTCCCGTTCGCGCCAGACCGGACTGGCGCGCAGCCGTTGCTGGAGGTCGCGGTCGTGATCCTTGAGGCGTTGTTCCAGCCAGGCAATGGTCGCTTCGAGATCGGGTTTGACGTGGGGATGAGCGCTGGCCAGGCGGTTCTTCTCGGCGGTCAGCATCTCCACCACCTGCCGGCGGCGCTGGATCACGGCGGTCAGGGCCTGCGCTTCGGCGTCCTTCCACGGGCGCGGTTCGGGGCGGATCGCGTGGCCGAAGTGGGCCAGCACCGCGGCATCGAGCGCGTCGGTTTTGGCCAACCGCCCAGTAGCCTTGGCAAAATCCCGGGCCTGGCGCGGGTTGATCACCGCCACCGGCAAGCCGGCTTCCACCAGCGCCGTCACGACCGGCACCTCCAAACCGCCCGTCGCTTCCAACACGATCAGCCGCGGGGCGCGGGCGCGCAGCCACGCGGTCAAGGCCCCCAACCCCGCGTCGTCGCGGGCGACCCGCAGCCGTTCGATCGCCGGCCACGTCGCCCCATCCAGATGGGCCTTGGCCACGTCGATCCCGACCCAGCACTCGGCAGGGAGCGGGACCGCCTCGGTGGTCGGTGCCGGGCGGGGGCGGGGTTCCTCCGCCAACGCGGGGTTATCCACCCTCGCCGGGTGTTCGGCGTTGAGTGCGGCGTGGACCGTCGCAGCGACAGCGTTTTTCATCATGAGGTGTTCCTTATCCCGACCTTGCACGATGCGGGTTCTGACCCCGGCAACTGTCCGGGCTTTGGGCTCACCAGAAAACCAACGTGGCGCTTCAGGCTCTCCCACGGGCTCTGGCGTCCCAGAGGGGTATCGCGCTACCACGTTCACCAAAACTTTAACCGATTCCAAACATACAAGGGGCTGGGGGTGAGGGTTGTAGATTTCCGGGCGGAATCAATGCCTGTAACTCGGTGGCGAACCCATTGAGGTAGCTGTCCAGCGTCCAGGCCAGCCGCTGGCTAGGCGTTTCCAGAGTGATGCCGAATGATGCGATGGGATCGGTTCGGAAATTCGGGTTCAATTCGGGGCCGAAAACCTGTCGCAACCCGGCGGTCAGCGTCCGCTGCTGGGATTCGGACAGTGGAAAGACGGTAAAGATCGCGCAACCATCCCGCGCGGCCTGGGCCAGCGTTTGCCGGGTTTCGTCGTCCAGCGCGCGCAGTCGCGCCAACAGAGCCGAAGCCATGTGCGCTTCCAGTTCGGCGTTGCCCAGGTCGCGCAGCGCCCGTCGGGCCAGCGCCAGCAATCGCTGGCTGGCCTCGCGTTGCAGCGCTTGCCGATGCTCCCGTTGTTCCCGTTCCAGTTCCGCCCGCCAGCGTTCCCGCAACTCATCCACTTCGACCCGCGCCTGCGCCAGCCAGGTTTGCCGTTGCGCGGCGATTTCCTCCCGCGCCCGCGCCAATTCGGATTCACGATGGGTCACCAGTTCCTGTTGTCGCGCCGCATAGTCTTTTTGCAGGGCTTCGGCGGCCGCCGCCTGGGCTTGGGCGGTGGCCAGGGCATCGGCGATCCGTTGCTGGCGGGCGGCCATCGCGGCGAGGATGGGGCGATACAGGAACCGTTTGAGCAGCCACAACAGCAGCAGAAAATTGCCGATCTGGGCGGCGACGGTGAACCAGTCCAGTTTCATGCCTAGCGGGCGGTCGTGGCGATGAAGTGATTCCAGAACGGATTGGCGAAGATCAGGATCAGCGACACCACGAAGCAGTAAATCGCGGTGGATTCGATCATCGCCAGGCCGACGAACAGGGTGCGGCTAAGGGTGGCGGCCTCGTCCGGTTGCTGGGCGATGGCCAACAGGGCTTGAGTGACGGCGCGGCCCTCGGCCAGGGCCGGGGCGACGATGCCGAGACAAATCGTCAGGCCGGCGGTGACGATGGAAACGATGCCGATCACGAGGGTGGGGTCCATGAGCGTCGGTCTCACGCGCGGGGTTGGGAAGGGTTGACGGTCTGTTCCTGGGCGGCCGTGGCGGCAGCGATGAACACGGTCGCCAGCACCGCGAAAATATACGCCTGAATCAGGCCGGTCAGCAGTTCCAGCGCGTGCATCAGCGCCGGAAACGCCAGGGGCGTCACCAGCAGCAGGATCGCCGCCGCCAGGCTGCCGCTCATCACGTTGCCGTACAGCCGCACCGCCAGCGCCACCGTGCGGGCGAGTTCGCCGATGAGGTTGAGCGGCAACATTAACGGCGTCGGCTCCAGATACAGATGCAGGAAGCCGCGTAAACCGTGGCGACGGACACCATAAAACGGGACCGCCAAAAACACGCAGAGCGCCAGCGCGGTGGTGGTGGATAGCGAGCCGGTGGGCGGTTCGTAACCGGGGACGATGGCCAGCAGGTTGCAGGCGGCGATGAAGAGGAACAGGGTGGCGATGAAGGGCAGGAACGGGCCGGGGTCTTGGCGGGCGATGTCCCGAATCTGGCGCTGGACGCCTTCGACCAGCACTTCCAGCAGGTTTTGCCAGGGCGACAGTTCGCCGGTGGTGGACAGTTGGCGGGTGATCCAGCGCGCCAGCCCGGCCAGCAGGGCAAGGGTCAGCCAGGTGTAGACCAGCGTGGCGCTGATCTTCACGACACCCAGATCAAGCAGGATGGTCTGGTCGGGGCTGATATTCATGCTACCTGCCGAGGTGGTTCGGTCACGGGCCGCGACCGGCCGGTCAACAGTACCCGCGCCAAGGTGGCGTCAGGCGTGCAACAGCTTTTTGATCTCCTCGACCGACAATACCTTCCCGGTACTTTTTATTTCACCGTCCACCACCAATGCCGGGGTGTGGGTTATCCCCGCGTCGATGATGGCGTTGATGTCGGTGACCTTCTCCAACTCATATTCCAATCCCAGTTCCTTGGCGGCAGTCGCGGCGTGTTCGCCGAGCGTGACGCATCGCGCGCAACCCTTGCCGAGAATTTGCAGCTTCATGACTTTTGCTCCTCACGGATAAAACATGCCGAACAACCAACCAGTCAAGGTCGCCATGACCACCACCAGCGCACAGTAAACCACAGTTTTTTGCGTGCCGAGAAAGCCGCGAATCGCTAACATGCTCGGCAGCGACAAGGCCGGCCCCGCCAGCAACAGCGCCAGCGCCGGCCCCTTGCCCATGCCCGCGCCGATCAAACCTTGCACGATCGGCACTTCCGTTAGGGTGGCGAAGTACATGAACGCGCCGACCAAGGCGGACAGGAAATTGGCGGCCAGCGAGTT
>JAXMFY010000066.1:0-4869 GCA_046347555.1 Candidatus Competibacteraceae bacterium
GTCCTCGTCGGCGCCATTGGACGCCAGCAGCGCGCCGGCGACTTCCGTGTAGGCGGCGGTGGAGGACGAGATCCAGGCGCCGTCCTGGGCCAGCGCGACCTGGCCGGTACCGCCCAGAATCAAACCGAGCGCCAGAGCCATCGACCGCTTTGTTGTTGGAATCGCCATCGCTTCGTCTCCATTGAGAGTGTTGAACTGGAACCGGATCGCCCCGGTGGGGGAGTCCGGCCAGTCGGAGCACGCGCCGTGCCAAGCATGAATATTGGGCTTTTCGAGTGGGAGGAAGGATCAAACTGCCTGTTTGTCGCAGGATTTTTCCCGAAATCGGGCGTGGAAAATGGCGATCCGGCGACCGATACTGGTCACGGTGGCCGGGTCAAATCGGACCGGAGTGGTTCCCGCGCGGCGTTTTAACCATATATGGTTATAATGCTATATATGCCCCAAGCAACCCTGATTCTGAACGAGCGGGATGACCTGCCCAACGGCGTCATCATTGCCCAGCGGATTCACCGGCTGACGGAATCGACCGCCGCCGCGCCGCATGGCTACGTTTACCAGCTCCATTGCGGGACACGGACCGGCCAAACCCTGGTGCGCTTCGATAACGAAACCGGCAAAGGCGATCACGTCCATCTCGGCGAAACCGAGCAGCCCTATACCTTCACCACGCTGGCGCGACTGTTGACGGATTTTGAAGCAGCGATTCAGCCCTACTTGACGGAAGACTGAGCCATGTCCAAAGCGATCATCACCAACTGGAGCCACGCCGAAATGCACGCCCACGCCATGGACATCGCTCGGCGCGCCGATGCCGGCGAAGACTTGCCCGAGGCCGACTACATCCTCAACTACGTCGATGCGACCGCCGCCTACCGCGACATCACCCCGGAACGGTTCCGGTTGTTGGAAGCCCTGCAGCGGCTGGGCACGGTCAGCATCTACGCTCTGACCAAGGCGCTGGGACGCAATTACAGCAACGTCCACGCCGATGTCAGCGCTCTGCTGGAACTCGGCTTGATCGCCAGAACGCCGGACGGCGTGTCCGTGCCCTGGGAGGCGGTGGAATGGCGGTTGAGCACGGCGGTCAAGGTGGCGTAGGGGGGGTACCTCGATGCCGTTCGGATCGTTGCGTTCGGGGACCATGCGGGACGATCAGCGCTTGTCCCGCCCGACGAAGGCGCCGCCGCCCGTGTTGACGCTGCCGCCGACGAAGGCGCCACCTCCGGTGTCGATGTTCGTTTGCGTCCCGGTATTGATGTTGCCGATATTCTTGCCGCGGACAACCACACCCCCCGCGCCGACCGCCGTCGCGCCCGGCCCTTGCGCGATGGCGCCGCTGCCGGTGAGGTTCGCCTGATAGGTGGTACCCCTGGCGGCGGTTTCGCCCTTGTCCGGTTCGAACTCGATGAATCCACCGGCGGCCAGTTTGTCCAGTTGCTGGTTGAAGTGGAGTTTCAGTTCGTCGATGTTCTTGTAATTAAGGTACTCCCCATTGTCAAGACCAAAATATCAAGAAATTAAGATAGTGGCGGGGTAAGCGTTCACCTCCCCCGCTCGGTGACGGCTGGCTTCCCCGCACGGGGCGGGTATGGAACACTATAGCCGAGAGCCGAGCCCCGTGATCGACCGCCATGCACCTGAGCCCACATAGCCTACGCCAACTAGACCACGCCTACCTGGATTCACTGGGGGAGGTGGAGGTGCGCGCGTTGTCGGGCAAGCTGCTGGACGATTTGAAGGAAGCGTGGGACCGGCTGAACCAGGGGCCGGAGAACAGTTCGCGGCCGCCGAGCAGCCGGGCGCCGTGGGACCGGTCGGGCGGCGGGCAAGAATCGGCCGAGGCTCCGGCGGACGGTGAACTCGATCCGGAGCCGGCGGAACCGCAGTCGGCGGCAGCCAAACCGGTGGGGACGCAACCGACGGCGACGCAACCGGCCCGCAAACCCGGCAAGCAACCGGGGGCGCCGGGGAACGGCCGGACGCAGGTGTTCCAAGCGCATGAGGAACAGCCCCACTACCCGGACACGTGCGCGGGCTGTGGCCGACCGCTGGAGCGGACGGGGGCGGTGGCCTACACCGGCTTTCAGGCGGTCGATCTGCGCTGGGACGATCCGGCGCGACCGGGGCTGACCGTGTGGGTGGTGGACCATCACCACTACGAAGTGCCCTGCCCCTGCGGCCATCGCACCCGGGCCACGGCGGGCCAGGGGAGGGTGGACCCGTTGCTGGCGGGGATCGAGCTGAGCGAATGGCGGCTGGTGGGGCCGGGGCTGGCGGCGCTGATCGTGGCGCTAGCCCTGCGGTTTCGACTGTCGCGGGCGCGGATTCAGGAATTCCTGGGCGAGTGGCTGGGATTGGCACTCAGCATCGGCACGATCCATCAAACGATCCACGAAACCAGCGCGGCGGTGGCCCCGGCGGAAGACGAGCTCGTCCGGGCGGTCCTGGACAGCGCCCTGCTGCACGCCGACGAAACCTCCTGGCCGGAAGCGAAGGAGACCCGGTGGCTCTGGGTGTTTGTCGCGGCCACCGCGACCCTGTATTAACGTGAGTTATGTTTTTAAAAACAACAAGTTATTTTTTATGCCACGACAGGCAACATCCGATCTGTCGTTGTGTTCAAATTTAGAGACGGTTTTTTGTCTTGATAGGTGTAGGCGACGAGGCCACCCAGCAAATTCAGCATAAATCCGGTAAGGCTACGATGACGAGTGTGCTCTATTTGTGAAATATTTTTTAATTGATCGTTGACCGTTTCAATCAGGGCTCGTTTTCTTAGAAGAATTTTATCGGTCAATGGCATTAGTTTATTTGTAACTGCCCAGGTACCGGTGGAAAAAACAGCTTGACAAGCCGGGCATGAATGGATGGTAAATCGCCCCATGACCTCCGTGACTGACACGCTGCTCAGCGATGCCGATCTCATGGCTGCTGCCATCCCAACAGCGGTCGCGGAGGAGATCGCGCGCTTGCAGGCCGAGAACGCGGCGTTGCGGGAGACGAATGCCGTGCTTCTGGCGCGCATCGCGGAACTCGAGCGCCGGCTGGGGCTGAACAGTGGGAATAGCGGGAAGCCCCCCTCCAGCGATGGACTGAAGAAGCCACCCCGGACGATGAGTTTGCGGGAGTCTTCGGATAAGAAACCGGGTGGGCAACCGGGCCACCCCGGCGACACGCTGTGTCAAGTGGCCGAACCGGACGTTATTCTCGACCACTACCCCAACCGCTGCCCGAACTGTGGTGCGACCCTGACCCGAGACCTGGCTGCGGGGTACAGCGCCCGGCAGGTCTTTGACCTGCCCGAGCCACCACCGCTGGTCGTGACCGAGCATCGCGCCCACACCTGCTGCTGTGGCCAGTGTGGTGAGGCGACCCGGGCGGCGTTTCCGGCGGAGGTCACGGCGCCGGTGCGGTACGGCGCGCGGATCGGGGCCTTCGTGGTCTATCTCCTCAACTACCAATTCATTCCCGAGGATCGGCTGGCCGACCTGATGGCCGACCTGTTCGGGGTGAGGCTGGCCGCGGCCACGATCGCCCGGATGAGCACGAAGGCGGTCGAGCCTTGCCAAGAGTTCGTGGCGGCGGTGGGTCAGCTCGTCAAGACCGCGGCGGTCAAGCATCTGGATGAAACCGGCTTTCGCATCGGCGGCAAGACGCAATGGCTTCATATCGCGGTGACCACCGGGCTGAGCGTCTACCGCGTGTCCCCCCAGCGGGGCAGTCTGTGGGAAGGGATCATCGGCATCGTCGTCCATGACCACTGGAAGCCCTACTACACCCTGAAGGGGGTGTTGCATGCCTTGTGCAACGCGCATCATCTGCGCGAGCTCAAGGCCTTGATCGAGATCGAGCAGGAACCCTGGGCGCTGCGGATGCAACGCCTGTTGCGTCGGGCCTGCCATGCCACCCATCTGGCCCGCGAACGCGACGGGCCGCTGAAACCCAACCTCGTGAATCGGTTCCAGCGCCGATACGACGCCATCGTCGCCGCAGGGCTCGCCTTTCATGAGGCCCAACCGCCGCTGCCCGTCACCGGGCGTCGGGGTCGTCCACGGCGCCGCACCGGCCACAACCTGCTGCTGCGCTTGAGTACCCGCAAGGACGACGTGTTGCGGTTCCTGACCGATCCCCGCGTACCCTTCACCAACAATCTGGCCGAGCAAGCCGCCCGCATGATGAAGCTCAGACAGAAAATCTCCGGTGGATTCCGCTCCGAACAGGGCGCCCGCGACTTCGCCGTCATCCGCTCCCTCATCGCGACCGCGAAAAAGCAGGGCTGGAACATCATCGATACCCTGACCCAATCCCCAACGGTCCTCCTCAGCAAACTCCGTATGGCCTGATCACCGACGAGGCACCTGGGCAGTTACCATTATTTAAATTAACAAACAAATGTGCTATAATTAATTCATGAGATTTGTCTAAGGAGAACCTGCCATGTCAACTTTAGAGGATATTATTGATTCACTGGAAAATCTGGAAGTCAAGCGAGCGCTGGCGGTCAAAATGTTTATCGTTGGTTTCAAAACCGATGCCATCTGTAAGTTGTTAAATGTGTCGGACTCGTTTGTCAGCAAGTGGAAAATCATTTATGAAAACGAAGGCGCGGGTGCTCTGCGAGTCAACTACCGAGGTGGTACCGGGTTTCTGACGGAACGGCAGCGCATTCAAGTACTCGTTCATCTGAAAAATAAGCCGCATTGTAGTGTCGAAGAACTAAGAGATTATATCGAGGATCAATTTGGAGTGGTCTATCAATCGAAGCAATCGTATTACGACCTTTTACAAGCAGGAGGACTGAGTTGGCATCGGACTGAAGCGGTGAACCCGAAACGGGATGACGGGCTCGTGTTGCGGAAACGGGAA
>JAXMFY010000067.1:0-3989 GCA_046347555.1 Candidatus Competibacteraceae bacterium
AGTCGTTCACTCCCCCCTTGACTTTCCTGAATTTGACGGGGCAGCATGGGGACTGAGAACCCTGTTAACGAGTTGAGTTTACCGCTTCTATGCACCTGAGCGATCACAGCCTGCGCCAGATCGACGACGCCTACCTCCGGTCCTTGGACGCGGAGGCGTTGTGTGGGCTGTCGGTGCGATTGCTGGCGGACCTCAAGGAGGCGCGGGAGCGGCTGAACCAGGGGCCGACCAACAGTTCGCGCCCGCCGAGCAGTCGGGCGCCGTGGGAGCGGGGCGAGACGGCGGTCGAACCCGATGAGGTGGCGGAAGCGTTGCCGATGGCGGCGGAACCGGCCGAGGCCCCAGCGGCTACGGGGGCGCCGGCCGCGATCAAGCCGGTGCCGGGGGCGCGGAAGGCGGGCAAACAGCCGGGGGCGCCGGGGGTGGGCCGGACCCAGGTGTTCGCGGCGCACGAGACGACCGCGCACTATCCCGAGATTTGCGCCGGCTGCGGGCGGGCGCTGACCGACCCGGTTGGAGCGGTAGCCTATACCGGCTTTCAGGCGGTGGACCTGCGGTGCGGGGAACCGGACGTCCCGGGCATCCGGCTGTGGGTAGTGGACCGCCGGTATTACGAGGTGCCCTGCGCCTGCGGACATCACACCCGGGCGGTGGCGGGTCGGGGAGCCGTGGATCGGCTGCTGGCCGGGGTGGATCTGAGCGAATGGCGGGTGGTTGGTCCCAGCTTGGCCGGGTTGATCGTCGCCCTGAGCCTGCGGTTCCGGCTGTCGCGGGCGCGGATTCAGGAGTTCCTGGCCGAGTGGCTGGGTCTGGAGCCGAGCATCGGGACGATTCACCAGACGCTCTACGAAGCCGCCGCCGCCCTGGCCCCGGCGGAAGAAGAATTGGTTGAGGCGGTGCTGGCCAGCGGCCTGCTGCACGCCGACGAAACCGCGTGGCCGGAACAGGGCCAGCCGCTGTGGCTGTGGGTGTTCACCGCCGCCACCGTCACCCTGTACTACGTCGCTGGCCGGGGCAAGGAGCTGGTTGAGAACGTGCTGGAGGGTTTCACCGGCTGGCTGATGAGCGACGGCTGGGGCTCTTACCGCCACTACCCGCGCCGGCTGCGGTGCTGGGCGCACCTGCTGCGTAAGGCGCAAGGCCTGGCCGAAAGCTATCAGCGCGACGTGCGGGCCTTCGGCCGCCAGGTGCTCGACGCGTTGCGTGCGCTGATGGCGGCGGTGTACGCCGCGCGGGAAGTCCCCGCCGACCTCCCGACCCAACACGCTCACCGCTTGGCCGAGCTGCGTGCGGCCTGCGAGCAGCACCAGGGCCATGCGCACGCCAAGACCCATGCCCTGGCAGTGGAACTGCTCAACGACTGGGACGCCATCTTCCAGGTGTTGCACCATCCCGCACTCCCGCTGACCAACAACGCCGCGGAGCGGGCGCTGCGGCATTGGGTGATCGCCCGCAAGATCAGCCACGGCACCCGCACCGCCACCGGCTCGCGGGTCTTTGCCCTGCTGGCCAGCGTCATCGACACCTGCCGGCAACGTGGCCACTCGCCCTGGCCCTACATTGCAGCGGCTATCGCCGACCGGCGCGCCGGCCGCCCCCTCACACCCCTGCCACAACTAGGGGGGTGAACGACTACTACGTGGAAAACCGGGTTCCCCTGGTAAGGGCAGGGAAGCTGACCGCAAGGCAGAAAGAATGCTTTGCCGGGCGGAGTCGGCGCCTAATCGCTCGGCATCGCGGATAATCCCTACCGTGACGACATTTTGCTGGAACCCGGATACGGCTTTGAATGCTTTGAGAAACCGAGATAAATCATGAATTCCACCAAAATCCTGAACTTGAACGCCATCGATATTCAAATGCCGTAATAAAGCGGTCACAAAAACCTTGGCGCTCTGCCCTTCGACAAGCAGTTGAAGTGCTTTTTCGATCATTATGACTTGATCCCTGTCCCGCATCAGCGAACCTCCATGGCGAATTCATCAGATGTGTCCAGCATTTCCCTGTCATAGCCGATCACCGCGACATCACCGTCGATTCGTTCCAAACGCTGCAAATTGAAATCATACTGATCGAATTGCCCGATGGCCCGGTGTGCGGCCATGATGCACTCCCGGCTGTGGGTGGTCGAGAAAATCTGGGTATCGGCTGTTTCAGCCGCACCGATCAGCGCCTTCCAGACCCTCTGCATCACTGAATAGTGCAATCCGTTTTCGATTTCGTCGATCAATACGCAACCGTTGTTGGTGGTGTAAACCGTAAGGAGCAGCGAAAGTAGTCGGACCAGCCCTTCGCCCATCATGTTGACCGGGATGAGGCGGCCGATTCCGATATCGCCATGGATGATCGGCGCGCCGCCGCTCACCAACAACGCCAGCCGTTTGAGGCGGGGTTCGAGCAGCCTTAGAGTGGGAAGAATTTCGCCTTCCAAACCCAGTTCCGTCAGTTTGCTGAATCTCTCGGCATCTTCCCGCAGCGTCAATAGCCGGGATGCCAGGAATACACCGGGGATCGATTTTATAGCCACGTCACTGGGTTCAAAACGGAGGCTGCTGGGCATCAATATACCTTTTGACACGCTTTGAACGCCGGTCGAGTCGGAGTATTCCAACACCAGCGACGGAAAACCCATTTGCGTCGAAACGGGTGCGTACGTTTTCAGGATTTCCTCTTCCCTGGAGGATGGCGTCAGTGCGCCGGGTTCTTGCTGGACGGTAATTTTCAGACGCCGCTCGATTGCATTAACGGCAATACTATTGAGCGTAATCGCTGATCTTAAATTTTTCTCATGGAACAACCACCCCCATACTTGCTCCGCCTCCAATCCAAACCGTTCCATGCCCCGGAAGGTATTAACTCTCAGGGCCAGTTCAGGGTTATTGCAGCCAAGGTGTAGAAAAATCGCCTCCAGCAGCGCGGTCTTGCCTGCATTGTTCATTCCAGAGAAAAGATTGACTCGTTTCAGAGACTCAAGGGACAGTCGCCGAAATCCCCGAAAATTTTCGATAAGCAGCGAAGTAAACATGGTCAACCCCTTTAATTCAAACCAGCCGATGCACCCGCATGACTTCATTGCCGCGCGGATCGATCACCTTGACCGCCACGGACCTGTTTTCGCCGGGCGGGAATGGCAGGGATTCCGTTCCGGACAGGGCGGCGAAGCGCTCGGCGTCGATGACGTTCCCCAAAGCCCTGGCGAGTTTATCCCAGGCGCTCTTGTCCGGGAAAAACGCCTGGGTGATACAGAAGGTGCGCCCGTCGTAGTCGCTGTCGAGGAACCACGCCGCCACCTTGTCGGCGCGCGTCGGCGTCACGGTGTTATCGACCGGGTTGTAGATATCGACGCCTTCCATGGTCACGGTGTATTCACCCTGGCGATCCGGGCCGTCGAGGCGGGTGCGCGGCTGGCCGAAGACCGTGAACAACTGGGATCCGGGTTGCTCCTTGAGCAGGCCGGTCATGCCGGGATTCACGTCGGGCCGGATGTGGGCCATGTGAATGCGCACGTTCGGATTGGCATCTTCCTCGATCACCGCCTGGGCGGGACCATCGAAGTTGAATCCGGCGATCACCAGGTCGTCGTAGCCCCGGCGCGAAGCCGTCCGGATGAGCATCTCGACCTGCCGGGCCGTAACGGGTCCGTATTGCGGGCCGAAAGCGACGCAGACCGTGGCGGGTCCGTCCGGGTCGGCGTCTTCTTCCCCGGCGGGCGTCCATCGTCCCTCGGCGTGCAGCGCGTCGGATTTGCCGGTGATGGGCTCCAGGCGGGTGAACGTCATCTGCCGGTTGTTGGGGAAACGGACGCCGTCCATTCTGAGGAGCCGCAGCATCTGATCGAGATAGGCTTCGGCGTTTTTAGCTTCCGTCGCGCCGTCGCCCGGTGGCGCAAAGCCGGTGTCCAGTTCTTCGAGTTCATACCCCCCACCCCAACCCTCCCCCACAAGGGGGGAGGGAGCTTTCATAGACTCCCCCTCCCCACCGTGGGAGGG
>JAXMFY010000007.1:0-125883 GCA_046347555.1 Candidatus Competibacteraceae bacterium
TAGGTAGCGAACGTTGGCGTCCAGGCTGGCCTTGGCCAGGCCCATGACGTTGTAGTTGGGCACCGCGCGCGCGCCGCCCAGATAGGTCATGGTGATCAGGGCGCCCCGCCGCCCGCGCATCATGGGCCGCGCCGCCTTGGCCAGCGCCGCAAAGCTGTAGGAACTGATGTCGTGGGCGACCCGAAAATTCTCGCGGCTGATGCCTTCCAGAAAATCGCCCTCCAGTGCTTCGCGCGGCGCGTAGGCCACCGAGTGCACCACGATGTCCAATCCGTCCCAGTGTTGCTGGAGCCCCTCGAACACCGCCGCGATGTCGGCGTCGCTTTCCACGTCGCAGGATAGCGCGATGGAACTACCCAGTTCCGCGCCCATTTTCTCGATGCGGGGTTTCAGCTTGTCGTTCTGGTAAGTGAAGGCGAGTTCGGCGCCTTCCCGACGCATGGCCTGGGCGATGCCCCAGGCGATGGAACGGTTGCTGGCGACTCCCAGGATCAAGGCGCGTTTGCCGGCGAGAAAGCCCATAATGAACTCCTATGCGTTTTAGGTATCGTTTAGACGGGTCACTGAATTGGCGAACTGTAAAGGATAGTGCATGAGGCGCGCAAAAAACCGTTTTCCCCGGTTGCTGGCCATGGGTTTGCTGGGACTGGTTGGCCTTCTGGCCGCAACCGTCGGGCTGGGTGCTCCGCTGCACGGCATCGCCCTGTACGGCCAGCCGAAGTATGGGCCGGACTTTCAGCACTTCGCTTATGTCAATCCCAATGCTCCTCGGGGCGGCGAGGCGCGTTTCGCCGCCATCGGCGGCTTCGATACCTTCAATCCCTTCAATATCAAGGGCGAGGCCGCCGCGGGCATCGGCCAGTTGTTTGAGACGCTCCTGACCGAAAGCAAGGATGAGCCGTTCAGTGCCTACGGATTGATCGCCGAGAGCATCGAGGTCCCCGAGGACCGGGGATCGGTCACGTTCGTCATTCGACCACAGGCCAGGTTTCACGATGGCAGTCCGATCACCGCCGATGATGTGCTGTTTTCCTTCGAGGTGCTGAAGGCTAAGGGCAGTCCCTTCTATCGGCTCTATTACGCCAATGTCGCCAAGGCCGAGAAGCTGGGCGAGCGCCAGGTGAAGTTTACCTTCGTGCCGGGTGAGAACCGGGAATTGCCGCTGATCATGGGTCAGATGCCGGTACTGTCGAAAAAGTACTGGGAGAGCCGCGATTTTGCCGCGACCACGCTGGATATCCCCATGGGCAGCGGTCCCCATCGGGTCGAACGGTTCGAGCCGGGCCGCTTCATCGTCTATCAGCGCGACGGGAATTATTGGGGCAAGGATCTGCCGGTGAACCGGGGGTTGCACAATATCGACCGGCTGCGCTACGACTACTACCGTGATGTCGTTGTTGCGTTGGAGGCGTTCAAGGCGGGCGCGTATGACTTGCGCCTCGAAAATTCCGCCAAGCAGTGGGCGACTGGTTACGATTTCCCGGCCTTGGCCAAGGGCCTGGTCAAGAAGGAAACCTTTTCCCGGCAGTTGCCGGCTGGGATGCAGGGGTTCGCGTTCAATCTGCGCCGGCCTCTGTTTCAGGATCCGCGCGTCCGCCAGGCGCTGGCCTACGCCTTTGATTTCGAGTGGAGCAATCGGAACCTGTTTTATAACCAGTACACACGAACCCGCAGCTATTTCGATAATTCGGAACTGGCGGCGCGGGGTTTACCGTCACCGGAAGAATTGACGCTATTGGAGCCGCTGCGCAAGGAGTTGCCGCCGGAGGTTTTCACCGCCGCCTACGCGCCGCCGGTCGCGAACGATGATGCCCAGTTGCGCGGGAATTTGCAAAAAGCCCTGCAATTGCTACAGGATGCGGGTTGGACCTTCCGCGACCGCAAGCTGGTCAACGCCAAGACCGGCGAGCCGTTCCGTTTCGAGTTGCTGATCGCCGAACCGACCTGGGAGCGGATCGCGCTGCCCTTCGCCCGCAATCTGGAACGACTGGGCATCGAGATGAGCGTGCGTTCGGTGGATTCCGCCCAGTACGAAAACCGGCTGCGCGATTTCGATTTTGACATGGTGGTGAACGTCTGGGGTCAGTCGCTGTCGCCCGGCAACGAGCAGCGCGAGTTTTGGAGCAGCGCCGCCGCTGATCAGCCGGGCAGCCGCAATCTGGTGGGTCTGAAGAATTTGGCCGTGGACAAGTTGGTGGATCAACTGATCGCCGCGCCTGACCGCGCCAGCCTGGTGACCCGGGCACGGGCGCTGGACCGGGCGCTCCAGTGGAATTTCCTGGTCGTCCCGCACTGGCATATTCCTTACGACCGAGTCGCCTTCTGGGACAAATTTGGCTATCCGGCGGTGACGCCGCTGCATGGGGTGCAACTGGACGCCTGGTGGGTTGATCCAGGCAAGGACAACGCGTTGAGCCAGCAGCGCAATTCGGGATCGGGAAAGGCCAATTAACCCCCGGGAGCCGGCGATCAATGAATCGGGCGTAACCCAGTCGAGCGTGCCCCTGGTTCGGGTGACGCTGGGTGCATTTGTGGAGACTGACCATTTTTCTGATCATGGCCTCGATTGACCTCGTCCCCTTTGCACCAGGCTACGCTCGCTTAACTGTTTTGCCTCGTAATTTATCAGCCTGTTACGGATTACTTCCACAGAGTGTGCCGTTAAGGTCACATTGAGGTTGAATACCAACAGCCCGCTGTTGCTGGTTCAGGCCCAAGATCGCTTGATTAGTCGGTTGGTTGATATTACCACACCCACATACCTGGCTGGCACAGCAACTGCACTTTGCCAGTGCTTCAACCAACATGATTTCTTTCATTCCATTTATATTCTGGATACCGCCGCATGCCGCCCCTAATAAATCGACTTGATCGCTTCGTGGCGGGGGGAAATTGGGGTTGCTTTCCTGTCCGATACCCAATGTTGTACAAAGCGTCGCATCGCAGGCATATCCGACCTGGGTGTCGGAATTATTCACGTTGCTTGCTCCATAGGCAGCGCAGACATTTGTACAGAGCGCCCCGGCAGGGTCAATAATTTTTCCGTAGTCCTTATGGGGGTCAAAAAGGCCGCAACCTTTATCCCCCGGCAGGTCGGGTACACACGCACCGGCGGGGATTTCAATGGGGCCACCCGCAGGGTTGAACGCCGCCGACCATACGTTGTTACCCCCCCGAGCCAGGCTTTCTTCGCCACGCGAGGTTGCGATGCTGGGAGGAGGTTCGTTGGCATTGCAGTTTTGGTTCGCTTGACCAATTTGGTAAGGTCCGTTAAAGACCGGGCATTTGCACTCCACAAGATTACGGCCTTGGGCATCCTTTTCCCCCGTGCGGTAGCAAGGCGCCGTCATGCAGCCCGCATAGATACCCGCGTCCTTGTCGCGACACTCCGTCGAGTTGCCTCCCCCTTGGTTAAAGTAATTGCGTATATAGATCGGCGAAAAAACGGATATCAGGTCGGCGCCGGGAACCAGCAGGTTGGTATTAATCGCATCACAGACAGGTGGGTCTCTATCGGTAGCGGCACACTTTTCTCCCTCCTTCCCACATGCCTCGACAGTTTCCTGATATATATCCAGATTGGAAATGGCGTGAATATCAACGAAGTAGGGTATCTTTGGGGATATTCCGTCGGTTGATATTTCGTAGCAGGAACAGTTAGCCACTACGCCGTTGGGGGAAAGCGTGCATGGCAAGGAGGGATTGTCTGGATTATTCCCTGTTGGGCCATTAGGTCCGGAATAATAACAAAGCGCATAAGAGAACTTCCTGCCGGTTGGTGGCATGCATTGCAGAAAATTAGGCGGGCTCGTCCAGACATTCGCATAGGCGGGTCCGAAGAGCGTGGTTTTTGTATCATTAAAGGTGTAGACATCACTGAGTTTCACACCGCGCAGGATTGAAGTGCTATATCGTTGACCATAGCTGCTGCTATTTGCGCCCAGAGATGCTTCTTTAACGTTTTCAATATCGCTGGCATATAGATAATTGCCAAATGTGAAAAGCATCGCCAAGGAAATGCTCAACCGGGAGACGAGATGACACACTGGTGGTAAGATCAAGCATGGGATAGCCGTGTTTTTCATAAACATACCTCCGCAGGGATCACTCCGCCGCAAGCCGTGGTTAGGTCAACGCTATGGAACGCTCTTCGGCATATTGGCGAAGAGCGCGATTAACTGCTGCTGAATCTGGAAAGAGTTTGTGAAATCACGAGTCAGGGGGCGAACCGGGCCTGCTTTCCCCCACCTTGTCCTCACGCCACCGGCTACCGGTCGTTTACCCCCAGTCTTCTTCCCCAGCCGCGAGAATCCCTCGGGGCGGTACCGCCACCCCCCTGGGAAGATTGTCTCGTTGACCCCAGTTGTGGTCGAACTGTCCGTCCGTGCGGGTGTACGGCACTTCTCGGCTCGCGGCCTTCTTCGAGTTTTCGAGTTCGTTGTGGTCGAATACCACCCCGTACATGTCCTCGACCGGCGCGTGGACGGTGAGCCTGGTGTAATTTTCCGTACTTGCCCTTTCAAAGTAGTTATCCGCCCAGGGTTGAACATAAGCGTTGTGCGGCCACGGGTCGGCGACATACCACTGTGAGGTTCCGTACCGGACGACGACGTAATGATGGTCGCCGCTCCAGGCCACCTTGAGGGCTTCCGTCCCCGGCGGGGCCGTCGTGGACAGGATGCCCAGGACCACCGAGGAGAATTTCTCGCAGACCCCGCCTTCCATTTTGATGGTGCTGGCCGCCATCAGCGACAGCGCCCGCACCAACCCGTCGGGCAGCTTCGCCATACGGGTTTGGTCGAACAGTCGATTCGGATCGCCTGGTTTCTCTTCAAGCAGGTCCATGCCGTCTTGCCAGATGAAGTCCCCCCGCCCGTCCTCGGTCAGGGGGTGTTCGGCGCGATTGCGGATCTTTTCCGGCAGGCCGGCCCGATTGTTGTAGGGGCCGTTCGGTAGCAGGCTCCGGGCCTGCCGAACGGCCGCCAACGCGAGATCCCGGGCGATAGCTTCGTCACCGGGATGGCCTGGGCTCCGGTCTTCCGGGACCCCTTTTGAGAACTGAAGCTCCAAATACAGGTTATCCGATGGCCCCCAGACTGCGGCATGATCGCCTTGCTCATTCACGTAGTGGGCATAGGGACCGGGCCTGGGAACTGGTGCGGGTGGCGGTAGGATTGGCAAGGATTGCGGGCAGACCGTCACGGGGCCAGCCACGGCGGGTTGGTTGAGGGCCGCCTGGATTGCGTCCGCCGGGGGCGGCGTGGCGGGCGGCGGTGGACGCGGACGGCGTCGGCCTGTGCCAGGGGCCGGCGGTGGCGGCTGGGTATCAGGAGCCGGCCACGGTGGCAGCGGCTGCGGGACCGGCCGGGTGGGCTTGGGCGGATCATCCTGCGAAGGCGGTTGCGGGACCGGCCGGGTGGGCTTGGGCGGATCATCCTGCGAAGGCGGTTGCGGGACCGGCCGGGTGGGCTTGGGCGGATCACCATTCGGCATGATTGCCTCCTTCGTGGGATGCGGCGAGCCATCGTTCAAGCACCTCCAGCGTCGCAAGCTGGAGCGCGTCCGGCCCAATTTTCACCGATTCCGCAAACGTCGGAAATTGTGGGTCGCGGTCAAAACCGGTTCCGAACAGGAACATCAACGCGATTACGAGGAGCTGCCCCCGCCGGTTGTTCAGGCGGTGCTCGTTGGCTCGAACAAGTCCCTCCTGGATGAGCGTCGATACCTTATGAGCCTCATACTTTCGCGGCCAGAGGCGGCGGAGCATCACCCTGACGTGGGTCCGGCCATCGGCAATGGTCCGATCCTCCAGAAATCCAACGAGTTCTTTGCGGGCCGTCATCAGGGCGGCCAGAAATTCGCCGTAGTCCGAGCCTTGCACCCTCACGACATAGCTTAATGCCCTTGAAGCTAAGTGGTCGATTCGCGGGCTCCGGTCCTTGTGCATGAGGATTTGGCCGGCCCACGGGATCTGTGCGTCCTCGTCGAACCAACTGCCAAGCAGCGGCAGCAGGGTGAGATACAGGCAAACATCGCGGCGAGTCTCGAAGTCGTACCGCGCGGCCCGTTCGCGGCCGTGTTCGATCACCTTGGCCGTTGTCTCCGGTCCCCAAGCCCGGGTGTGCCAAGGAAAGAAGTCGCGGTAGTGCGCGACCATAGCCAGTTGGGACGAGTGGCTTGACTCTCGTTCGAAGGCTTTCATCGAACGGTTACTGATACGGAACACTGAGTACCCCTCTTCGTGGGCGCCGAGGCGACTCTGCCGCTCACCACTTGACATTAACCCCTTGTTGGATAAGTTCTTTTACGCAGGCTACGTTATTGCTTTTGACGGGTTTTATTAATGTGGTCACAAACCTCACTCCGGTATCTTCAAGATAATCTGTGAATTTTCTCAAACCTGGTTACGTTTTGAGCATGGTAGGTTGCCAATAACATACTTTCTGTCGCGAATAAATCATATCTCTTAAGACGGCTAACGCCCAGTTCACGCGCCGCCGTAGGTGGTTGCGTGGAACGAAATGTTGGGTATCAACGCGGCTTTCTATAGACATCACCCTGCGGATTAACTAGAGATTTCTTGTCACTGGATACACGCATGGTCAATGGCTTTTCTTTACTGCCGATAATGCAATTTAACACGACAACGCTATCACTAAAAACATAGGTGCAATTGGCGTATGTCTTCTTTGAGTCGCGAAGTACGACAGACCCATTTGAGTCAAAGTCCATGAAGTCGTCTGTGGTGCCCGGATTCTTTTTGTCCTCAGCCAACTGCCAAGTTCCAACAATCCATTGATTTGCTGCATCTGCGTTAGCATTGGGGCCCGCCATAGAGGAAGCTAAGGCAATTGCTACAAACGCTAACCGACTTCCGACAAGAGTGCTTCTGTTCTTCATATGCATCAACCCTCATGGCTATGAATGAAATAGATAAGCTCAAGCACGGAAATAATAGAGTTGTCCATAAATAATTATATTGAGTAAACCCCCAACTCTGCCGCTGTCGATTACACAAGTCTCCCTCCCCCTTGCGGGGGGAGGGGATTCCCTGGTTTTTAATACTAAAATAATCAATTGGTTGGAGATATTTGTAACCATTGGTGCTAGTTTTTAGGCTGAGTTGAAGCGGCCACGACCGTCCCCATGTCATCTTATATATACACTCCAAGTTGACAATCACAGGAGAGCGGTCATGACCACCATGGACTTTATCACGGACCTGTTTTGCCGGATCGATGATCGGATGCGGTCCTTGCCCAAGCATCCCCAAGCGACGCTGTGGCCCAGCGAAGTGGTGACCTTGGGCGTTTTGCATGCCTTGAAGGGGGTAGGTAATCGCGCGTTCTACCGCTGGCTGACGCGGGACTACCACCCCTTGTTCCCCACCTGCCCGAGCGAACCCGGTTGTTTCGTCCGTTCAAGACCCATCGGCAGTGGACCTTGCTGTTCCTGGCACCGCCAACCCTGTTGGGCATCGTGGACAGCTACGGTATCGAACTGATCCATCCGATTCGCGAAGGACGAAGCCCGGCCCAGATCGGTGGCAAGGGACTCTCTAATCATCGGTGGATCGTCGGCTGCAAGCTCTGTCTGTTGATCAATCAATGGGGTGAAGTCGTCGGTTGGCTGGGGGCATCGGCCCACGCCCACGATACTTGGTTTCAGCCCCTGATCCAGGGATTCGAGGACCGCATGATCATCCTGGCCGATACCGGCTTCCACGCTCATGAGGGTGATCCACCCAACTTGAAACTCTGCCCGCGCGGCGTTTGGAACGACCGGATGCTGATCGAAACCGTGTTTTCGATGCTGACCCTGATCAGTCATTTCAAGAAGATCGGTCATCGCGTGATGGACTACGTCTTGGCCCGCTTGGCGTTCACCGTCACCGCCTTCAATTTACTGATTCAATGGCACGGCTTGAGTAAACCCCCAACTCTGCCGCTGTCGATTACACAAGTCTCCCTCCCCCTTGCGGGGGGAGGGGATTCCCTGGTTTTTAATACTAAAATAATCAATTGGTTGGAGATATTTGTAATGGACGGTTTTCAAATCGGGCAGTGCCCGCTACACCTAATGCAGCAGCGACTTCAGCCTGGGTTCTTTTTGCGGATACTTCAAATCCTGGAGCCTTAAAGGAGCGGTAGCGTTACTTCGCCCACACGGAGGCAATGACATTTCTACGCCGCCTTCTTACAACCGGCGGGGTTATAGATGCGCTTTGTCGAGGGCGGATTGTTGGCGAGCTTGTCGGTTGGGCGACGCGGACGGACCACCAAGTCACCTCCACAGTTTGGGCACTTGCCGCCGAGGACCGTATCGGCGCACGACGCGCAGAAGGTGCACTCGAACGAACAAATGCGCGCCTCGGTGGATTCGGGCGGCAAGCCCTTATCGCAGCACTCGCAGCTTGGCCTAAGTTCAAGCATTTCGTTCTCCTGGCTGATGGGTGCGCAGAAAAATCACTGCGCTGCTCGCTTTATGATGGTCTTGAGTTCTTCAATAGAGTATGCTGGCTTTCTCTGGTGAAGCATGGCGTGACAATTCGGACAGACCGGACGCAAGTCTTTAATCGGGTTGAGTTTGTATCCTTTCCCAGCTTCGGCTAAAGGCTTGAGATGATGAACGTGAATAAAACCCTCGCCAGTCTCACCGTAAGTCCTGCCAAAATTGAAGCCGCAAACCGAGCAGTTTGGCCCGTAGCGGATGACGCAGATTGCTCGGGCTTCCGCACTACGCTCGTATACATTAACGGTCACTTGCCGAGTCGTGCCCTCGGGATAAGTTCTGGTTGTATCGATTTCCTCTGGGAATACCATCTTTACGATTGTAGGGGGGCGTTTGAGGAAATTGGCCCAGTCTTTTTCGTGTTGCGCAGCAATCTCATCAGGAATTCTCACGCCGGACGCCCGCGGTTCCCAATGCATCCTTGAGTCAGCGCCGCTATCAAGACGATCACGGAGAAAGATGTCGATTTCGGGGTCGAGCAGTGTGTCCCAATCAATGTTAACGTATAGGGCGGTTTTGCCCTTTGCCTTTTTGTCCCTGTCCCAATGCCTTCCTTCATATACGTCACTGGTTACCCAACCCGATGCGACTATCCCGCGCGGCTCTACCCCCAACTTCATGAGAAAAGCCCGGTCGCCGGTGCGTATCTTCTTCGTGACGCCACAACTCCAACTTTCACTACAATAGCCGTTCTCTTTTACTTTGGCGATGCTGTCTTGCAGATATGTCCAATCCCATCGTGCGGGATTCCACGTAAAAAGGTAGGTAGCCATACTGAGCTAATCTGTCACATCTGTCATTCGGATTGAACGAAGCACCCAACAGTTGGTTAGGCAGAATAGGCTAATATCGCAATAGGCAGAACAGGCTGTAATAGTGCTGGGTGGAAATCATGCCTTATCACATGGTTACCTTTGCCGTACTGTCCTCTGTTTAAAGGTCCGCGCCTCCGCAGAGGCGCATTGCCCAAAGTGTAGACAGCTTTGGAGACTCAATCCAGCCTGTCAATCCCGTAGCAACTCATTCAAGCTGACCCGGCCGCGAGTCTTTTCATCCACCTGCTTGATGATCACCGCGCAGTACAGGCTGTGGCTGCCATCGGGAGCGGGCAGGGCGCCGGGCACCACCACCGACCCGGCCGGTATCCGACCGTAAGTCACTTCACCGGTCAGCCGGTTGTAAATCTTGGTGCTCTGGCCGATGTAGACCCCCATCGAAACCACCGAGCCGCGCTCGACGATCACGCCCTCGACCACCTCGGAACGGGCGCCGATGAAACAGTCGTCCTCAATGATGGTGGGGCTGGCCTGCAACGGTTCCAGCACGCCGCCGATGCCGACGCCGCCGGACAAATGCACGTTCTTGCCGATCTGGGCGCAGGAACCGACCGTGGCCCAGGTGTCCACCATCGTGCCCGAATCCACGTAAGCGCCGACGTTGACGAAGGATGGCATCAGCACCACGCCAGGCGCGATATGGCAACCCCGGCGGGCGGCGGCGGGCGGCACCACCCGCACGCCGGCGGCCAGAAAGTCGTTTTCGCCGTACTGGGCGTACTTGGGCGGCAGCTTGTCGAAATAATTGGTATAACCATCGCGGATAATGACGCTCTCGTTCAGACGGAAGCTGAGCAGCACCGCTTTCTTCAGCCAGGTGTTGACCACCCAAACGCCATCGCGCGGCTCGGCGACCCGAACCCGACCCAGTTCCAACAGGCCTAGCGCGTCCTCCACCGCCTCGCGCAGCGCGGCCGGGGCGCTGGCGGCGTCCAGTTCGGCGCGACGCTCGAACGCTTCTTCAATCGTCCGTTGCAATTCACTCATCAGGGAACATCCTCGGCAGGGGCGGCGTGCCTGTCAGTCAAGTTTGGGCGCGGCCGCAAAAACCGTCATAATAAGGGGGGATAAGGACCAAGCTGGCGGGCCGCCGAGCGGGCGGCTCGAATCCCAATGGAAACTTTACCATCCCAGGCCCCCGAACGGCAGCAGGCTAGCAGTCGCGATGACGATGGGCGCGCGGATCAACCCGATGAAATAAAACACAACGAGGGTATTCGGTATGTCGAAAAATTCGCCGGCGGATCCCGCCAAGCGGGATCAGTCCAAACAGTCTGAGAAACAGACGGCCCCGGATGTTCCGAAAGCGACTATCGCCGAGCCGGCCGCGCCACCCAAGCCAGAAGGCGGCCCAGCGGGGATGGATGGCCGCAAGCGGGTGATCATCGAAGGCGTGACCCCGGAGATCGACGGTGGTCGCTTCCCGGTCAAGCGCACCGTGGGGGATACTGTGACGGTCGAGGCGGATGTGTTCACCGATGGCCACGATTCGCTGTCCTGCGTTTTGCAGTATCGCCAGGCGGGCGAGACCGCTTGGCGGGAAGCCCCAATGCGGTTTCTGGTCAATGACCGTTGGCGCGGCGAGTTTCAGGTATTGGAGCTGGGACGGTATGAATACACGGTGATTGCCTGGGTGGACGCCTTCAAGTCCTGGCATCACGATTTGACGCGCTGGGTGCAGGCCGAGGATATCGCGCTCTCACTGCGGATAGGCGCGGAACTGGCCGAGAAAGCCAGCCAGCGCGCCAATGGCGAGGACGCCAAATGGCTGGCCAAACGCGCCAGGGAACTGGCCGGTTCGCACGATCTGGAATACCGCCGTCAGTTGGGGCTGGACGAGGAATTTACCCGGCTCATGGAACGCAACGCCGACCGCCGGCTGGCATTGAGCTACGGCAAGGAACTCGGCGTGGTGGTGGACGACGAGCGCGCCCGGTTCAGCACCTGGTACGAGATGTTCCCGCGTTCATGCAGTCCGGTTCCGGGCAAGCACGGCACCTTCAAGGACTGCGAGGCCTGGTTGCCGCGCATCGCCGCCATGGGTTTCGACGTGTTGTATTTCCCGCCGATTCATCCGGTTGGCCGGGTCAACCGCAAGGGTAAGAACAACACGCTCACGCCTGGCCCGGACGATGTCGGCAGCCCATGGGCCATCGGCGCGGCGGAAGGCGGCCACAAGGACATCCTGCCGGAACTGGGCACGCTGGAGGATTTCCGCCGACTGGCGCGCAAGGCGAAGGAGCAGGGCATCGAGATCGCCCTGGACATCGCCCTGCAATGCGCGCCGGATCATCCCTACGTCAAGCAGCACCCCGACTGGTTCCGCTGGCGGCCGGACGGCACGGTGCAATACGCCGAGAATCCACCGAAGAAGTACCAGGATATCTATCCGTTCAATTTTGAAACCAGCGATTGGAAGGCGCTGTGGGAGGAGATCAAGAGCATCTTCGAGTTCTGGATCGAGCAGGGCGTGCGCATCTTCCGGGTCGATAATCCCCACACCAAGCCGTTTGCGATGTGGGAATGGCTGATCGGCGAAGTCAAGAAGCATACCCCGAACGCGATTTTCCTGGCCGAGGCGTTCACCCGGCCCAAGGTGATGCACCGGCTGGCCAAGCTCGGCTATACCCAGTCCTACACCTATTACGCCTGGCGCAACGCCAAGTGGGAACTGAGCGAGTACTTGACCGAGGTTTGTCAGGGGCCGGGTCGGGAATATTTCCGTCCCAATTTCTGGCCCAACACCCCGGATATTCTGACCGAGGCCCTGCAATTCGGCGGCCGGCCGATGTTCATGTCCCGGCTGGTGATGGCGGCGACCATGACCGCCAATTACGGCATTTACGGCCCGGCCTACGAAATGATGGAGCATGTCGCGGTCAAGCACGGCAGCGAGGAGTATCTCGACTCCGAGAAATACCAGGTGCGCTATCGCGGTTTCCAGGATTTGGACGGTCCCAACAGCCTGCGCGATTTCATCGCTCTGGTGAACCGTATCCGCAAGCGCAATCCAGCCTTGCAATCGAACGCCAACGCTCACGTTCATGGCGTCGACAACGAGCAGATCATCTGCTACAGCAAGGCGACCGACAACGGCGCCAACGTCATTCTAGTGGTGGTGAACCTGGATCCGAACTACACCCAGGCCGGCATGACCCAGTTGGATTTGGCGGCGCTGGGCGTGGACCCGCATCAGCCGTTCCAGGTTCACGACCTGCTGACCGGCGCTCACTACCTGTGGAACGGGCCGCGCAACTACGTGGAGTTGAATCCGAACCGGATGCCGGCGCATGTATTCCGCATCCGCAATCACCTACACACGGAGCGGGATTTCGATACCTTTGACGGTTAAGGTCCCTCACCGGGAATACCTGTTGCGAATGGCATGATGAACCGAATCACCACTCCAAGAAGCCATCGTCCCCCTCGGGGATTATGCGAACTATCACTACCAACGAAGGATGTGCCACGATGAAACAACCCAAAATTCTGGCGTTCGTGATGGCGGGCGGTGAAGGCTCCCGCCTGAGTCCGTTGACCACGCAAAATTCCAAGCCCTCGCTCCCCTTTGGCAGCCGCTATCGGATCGTGGATTTCGTGTTGAGCAATCTGCTCAACTCCGGAATTCAGTCCATCTATCTGCTGGTGCAATACAAATCCCAGTCGCTGATCGAGCATGTCCGCAAGGCCTGGGTGGTGTCGCCGATGCGTAACGAGGAGTTCGTGACGGTGGTGCCACCCCAGATGATGCGCGGCGGCGACTGGTTCATGGGCACCGCCGATGCGGTGTACCAGAATCTCAATCTGATCCAGTTGCACGATCCGGACTTGGTGCTGGTGTTCGGCGCCGACCACGTCTACCGGATGGATCTGCAGCAGATGGTGGATTTCCACCGCGAGCGCGAAGCGGATGTCTCGGTGGCGGCGTTACCGGTGCCCCTCGCGGACGCCAAGGGGTTTGGCGTCATCGCCGCCGATGGTGATGGCCGGGTGCGGGAGTTTCAGGAAAAACCCGCCAATCCGGCGCCGATGCCGGGCGATCCCACTCGCGCCTATGCTTCGATGGGCAATTACCTTTTCAACACCGACGTGTTGGTCGAAGCGCTCAAGGCGGCTCATAGCCGGGGGGAACATGACTTTGGTCAGAATGTGTTACCCCATTTGAAAGAAACCCATCGGCTGTTTGCTTACGACTTTGCCAGCAACAAGGTTCCCGGCTCCAAATCCTACGAGGAACCGGCCTACTGGCGGGACGTGGGGACCCTGGACGCCTATTTCGCCGCTCATCAGGATATGTTGGGGCTGACGCCGCGCTTCGATGTGTTCAACCCACAATGGCGGATCTTTTCCAGTAACTATCAGGGGCCGGTCGCTCGCCTGATCAACGCCCGGGTCGAGAATGGCGTGATCGCTGCTGGTTCGCTGGTGCATGGCGCGTCCATCCGCAACTCCATCATTCGTCGCGAGGTCATCATTGAGGACGATGTGGAGATCGAGGATTGCATTATTCAGGACTATGTCCATATCAAACGCGGCGCTCGGCTGCGGCGCGTCATCATCGGCGGCTACAATGTCATCGAGGCGGGCGCTCGCATCGGCTATGACCCCGAGCTGGATCGGCGCCGTTATACGGTCACCGCTGGCGGTATCACGGCGGTCGGACCGGGCGAGGTGACGACCGCCATGCGGGCGTTTAGCGAATGAGTCCGCGTTGAGGATTCCCCCGCCGCCATGGGTGGCGGGGGAGTGGATTACGTTCGGTTGCACCGACTTCTATTGATCCGACAATGGCTAATGACTTCAAGCGCCTGCTTTTGACGGAACTTGAATCACTGTGCGGTAGTTTCAAAAGACTGCCTGGTAGCCAATCTCTTATTGAATTTGTAACGGGGGAACGAGTCTATCTCCGGTATTCCAAAATGCACGCAAGAGGAGTGACTTTTTTTGGTTTAAGGCTGGTGGACTTGAATTCCTTAGATGGGCATCCTTCATTTATCTGCTTTTTTAATAATAAAACTGCTCCAATTTTTATTCCTTATGAGGATTTTGAAGCTGTAATCCGTCAATCTCCTCTAGCTATTGATGGTCAGATTAAAGCCCAAATAATCTATAGCGAAGACTCCTGTAATCTATACCTGCCTCGGGTAGGTTATTTCAATGTTGATGCTTATAGTGGAGTTAATTATCTGGCTTTTTTAATCCGAATGGATAAACAGAAATTTACGACTGAATTTTCACATTCCCAAGCTCAGACTCTCATAGGAAGCATTGGTAATTTAAAAGGATATACAGTTTATATTCCGCCGAATAATATTGAACTTCTCGACTGGGCCCTTACTGATCGTTATCAGATCATTTCTTCACTGCCTGGTTATATTGAAGAAAGGACACGGTTTGCTTCGGAAATTGATGTGATTTGGATCGAGCAGAAGCGTAATTTCATCGCGGCGGCATTTGAGGTTGAGTACTCCACACCGATTTATTCAGGGTTGCTCAGATTTAATGATGTTTTATTAACTTGTCCAGGGGTTTCAAGGTTTTTTGTTGTATCGAACGAGACACGCCGTGATCTTTTCTCCCGGCAGATACAACGTCCAACGTTCGAGCGTAGCGGTTTGAATGAACTAACCAGCTTTCTGGATTATGCAAATGTCTTTAATTGGCATAATCGTCTCTTTCAGAAGCAATGAATTGGAGATAAATTATCCATGATGATCGCAGGCGTCTATTCGTTCAATGGTGGTAGGGAAACTCTTGAATCAAAATATGGTGATGAATTAGATCAGGTAAAACGAATTATCATGGCGGTGGATAGTCGCCAGCATAAAGCGAAAACTAGTCGTGAGAAAAACATACCAGGCAGGTGGTTATATAGCCCACTAGCAATCAATAAAGCCTTCAAAATATTTTTTGAGAATCTGGATTGGCATAATCGTCGCGTGATGTGTCAATACCCGGTTCGATATTATACAGACGAGTATCAACCATCGCCATTAACCTCTGACGCTTTTCATGATATGGATTTTGTCAGGAACCGGGTTGGCGTTGATGTCAATTTTAAAAGGAAAACTTCGATGATCTGTAGCATATCCGCCAAAATGACGATATTTAATAAACTGAACTTAATTGATGTAGGTATTGGAATTGTCCCCGTCAAGGAGTTTGCCGCAGAAATGTCATCGGGCGTTTCCTATTTCGAGCAATTTGTCTGGGATTTGGAGCAACGCGGCGTTTGCAATATCGATATTCCGGTTTTGATTCTGGGTGTGGCGGCGTAATTTGGTAAGCGCCCTGATTTTAGGATGAGCGCCGATGAATAAATCCACCACGACCATCTGGCCTGGCCGACCGTATCCGCTGGGGGCGACCTGGGACGGGGAGGGCGTCAATTTCGCCCTGTTTTCGCAGCACGCCGAGCAAGTGGTGCTCTGCCTGTTCGACGCCAAGGGCAAGCACGAGGTCGCGCAAATTCCGCTGCTTGAGCGCACCGGCGGCGTCTGGCACGCCTATCTGCCGGAAGCCCGGCCCGATCTGCTATATGGCTACCGGGTCCATGGCCCCTACCAACCGGAGGAGGGCGACCGCTTCAATGCGCACAAGCTGTTGCTTGATCCCTACGCCAAGAGCATCGTTGGTCAGATTCACTGGAGCGATGCCCAGTTCGGCTACCGAATCGGCGGTCGCGGCGAGGACCTGAGCTTCAACACCCGCAACAGCGCGCCGGGGATGCCTAAATGTCAGGTGGTGGATACCGCCTTCATGTGGGGCGACGACCGCCCGCCGCGCGTGCCGTGGCACGACACGCTGATCTACGAATTGCACGTGCGCGGCTTTACCCTGTGCCACCCCGACGTACCGGCCCATCTGCGTGGTACTTACGCGGGCTTGGCCTGCGGGCCGGTGGTCGATTATCTCAAGGCGCTGGGCGTGACGGCGGTGGAGTTGTTGCCGATCCATTATTTCGTGGACGAGCGTCACCTGCTGGACCGGAGTTTGCGCAATTACTGGGGCTATAGCCCCATCGGCTATTTCGCCCCGGACCCACGCTATGCGTCCACCGACCATCCGGTGAACGAATTCAAGAGCATGGTGCGAACCCTGCACTCGGCCGGCATCGAGGTGATTCTCGACGTGGTCTACAACCACACCGCCGAGGGCAATCAGTTCGGCCCGACCCTGTGTTTTCGCGGCCTGGACAACGCCACGTACTATCGACTGGCTCCCGATCATCCGCGCTACACCATGGACTATACCGGCTGCGGCAACACCCTGAACACCGCCGAGCCGAGAGTGCTGCAACTGATTGCCGACAGCTTGCGTTACTGGGTGACCGAGATGCACGTGGACGGATTCCGCTTTGATCTGGCCGCCGCGCTGGCGCGGGGCCAGCAGGCGGTGGAGCAGGCGGGCGCGTTCATGGCTATCGTCCAGCAGGACCCGGTGCTGTCCCAGATCAAGCTAATCGCCGAGCCGTGGGACGTGGGCGAGGGGGGGTATCAGGTGGGCCGGTTTCCGCCGGGCTGGAGCGAGTGGAACGGTAAATACCGCGACGTGGTGCGCGACTACTGGCGCGGTGAGGGCGGCCTGATTGGCGAACTGGCCTACCGGTTGACCGGTTCCGCCGATCTGTACGAGCACAATGGTCGCCGACCCCACGCCAGCATCAACTTCGTTACCGCCCACGACGGGTTTACCCTCTACGATCTGGTCAGTTACAACGAACGCCACAACGAGGCCAACGGGGAAGACAATCGCGACGGCGAGTCGCACAACCGAAGCTGGAATTGCGGCGTGGAGGGCGACACCGGGGATCCGAAAATTCTCGCCCTGCGCTTGCGCCAGCGGCGTAATCTGCTGGCGACTCTGTTGTTGTCGCAGGGCGTGCCGATGTTGCTGGCCGGCGATGAAATAGGTCGCACCCAGCGCGGCAACAACAACGCCTATTGCCAGGATAACGCACTGAGCTGGCTGGACTGGGATATCGCCTGGCTGCAAGAAAATCGTGAACTGCTGGCGTTCACGCAACGCCTGGTCCAGATCCGCCGGCGACATCCGACCTTCCGGCGCCGACACTTCTTTCGAGGTATTCACGGCGACGGCGTCCGCGACGTTCTCTGGTTCAATCCCGACGGCTGCGAGATCAACGACGAAGAATGGACCCACGACTACGCCCGTTGCCTGGGGCTGTACCTGCCGGGCGCCGGTTTGCAGGAACGGGACGAGCGCGGCCATCCATTGGTGGACGACGATTTTCTGCTGCTGTGCAACGCCCATCACGAGGAAATTTCGTTTGTATTGCCGGTGCCGGGCGATGAAACGCTGTTTGAAGTGGTGCTGGATACCGCGTTGCCCCAGGGTCAGCCGACCGAGGGTTTTCAGCATCCTTCCGAGGATCCTTATCCGGTGCAAGGCCGGTCGCTGGTGTTGCTGCGACATCGGCGTGTGGCGTCCCAACCGGACGCCTGAAGCAAAAAAGGCCGGGCGAAGCGCCCGGCCAAAAACCACCAAAGGAGGATGTGCGGCAGACAGAGGAGAAAAAACGCCTGCCACACACCACCTATCTTAACAGGAAATTTAGAGTAAACATACTACTTTCTGTTGTTTTTGGACAAAAAAGAAACAGTTTGTTTTAAAAGCAACCGGTCGACTCAAAATTTGGTCGAAGGCGCTCAGGGCAATTCCGGTAGCGCCTCGTCGTCGGATAGGGCCAGAATGGCGTCAATGAGCCGATCGGTTTTGCTGACTCCGCCGTGCGTCATCAACATCCGCGCCTTGGTGATCAATTCAATTGGCGTCAGCGGCGCCTCGGGATCGCCCTTGGCGTGAGTTCGCCGCACTGTCAGGCGTTGGCCGCCGCGCACTGTGACGGTCACCGCGCTACCCCAGGCCTTCGGGTAGGCCGAGGCGTAGGGCTCGACGACCCGCGCGGTCACCTGTTCCCGCAGCCCCGCCAACTCCCGCCGCGCCGGTTCGGCGAACGCGGCGAAATCCACCGTTTCCCGGCTCAATGCCGCCGCCACGCAATGTTGCAGGGAGAACTTGGCCTCGTAGTCGCTCCGCGGCGCGGGTCGGTCGCAGACCTCCAGCGCCGCCGGATAGGTTTCCACCTCGACCTGTTCGATCACGCCGGCCACCACGCGGCGGCGCAGTTCCTGCGCGGCGTCGATGGCCGGATGGGTGTGGCGACAGGAGGGCCAGGGCTTGACCGAGGTCAGCAACAATTGCCACGGGCCATCGGGATCGCGCGTGATCGCCTCGGGATCGGGATCGGGACAGGTGGCGGCGAACCAGCCCTTCGCGCCTTCCAGCATCGTCGGCGGTCCGGTGAAGCCATGTCGGGCCAAATCCGCCGCCAGCACGCCCGCTTCCGCCGCCCGCCCGGCGTGCAAGTGCTTGGTCATCGTGCCGGCTTCCAGGAATTGCCAGAGTCCAGCGGATTGCGCGCCCGCGTTGCCCAGAGCGTTGACTGTCGCCGACGCATCGAGGCGCAGCAACGCCGCTGTCGCCATGGCCGAGCCGTAGGGACCGCAGGTCGCGGTGTTGTGCCACAGGCGATAGTGGGACGGTCCAACCGCCATCCCGACCCGGGTCGCCGCCTCGAACCCCCACAGCACCGCCCGCAGCATAGCGTGGCCGCGAATGCCCTCCCGGCTCGCCACCGCCCAGGCCGCTGGAACCACGACGCAGCCGGGATGGACCACCGAGGCCCGATGCAAATCGTCGGTTTCCAGGATGTGGGTCAGCGTTCCCAGCAGAAAAGCGCGGCGCGCGGCGTCAGTTGGCGCGGTGGCCTCGGCCCAGCGCGATAAAATGACCCCCGGCTCGCTTACCCGTCCCGCCAGCGCGTTCGCCATCGCATCCAGCACCAGCAACGCCGCGTGCTCCAAATCGGCGGGCGCGATGGGTTTGGTGGTGATCAGTTCGGTCAACCGCTGGGTCAGGGTTGGATCGCTCATGCGGTTCTCCTTGGGGGCGGAGCGGGGCATTGGAAGAACGCGCTTGGCGCGCGATGGAATGATCGCAAGTGTAGCCGAGCGGCGCGTTGAGGGGTTGTCGATCAATCCTTCCAGGGCCGCTCGCACGCCATGAAACCCTGCCAGAGATCATGGAAGGCGTGTTCCTGGACATCCAGCCGGCAGCCGTACCAGCCCTCGATAACCTGGCGGGCGGCGGAAACGGTTCGCAGCCGCGCCTCGTCCAGCAACCGGCGCGCGATCGCGATGTCGTTCATGATGCCCAGGCTGTCTTGCAGCCGGGCCAGTGCGCCGAGATAGGCCTTGACTGTCGGCGCGGGGTACAGGCTGGCGAAGAAATCCAGAGCGTAGCGCAATTCCTTGATCCGAATCCGCAACCTGTGTCGCTCCACGGCGGAAAGCTCGGCGAATGCCTCGCCTTGTTTCTCGACCCGCCGATGGTCGCGACCGAGTAATGAGATGGCGAAATCCACCGCCGGTTGCGCCAGGCGTTCCCGCCGTTTGTCGTCCAGCTTCTCCCGCCAGGCGCGGTCGTCCAGCCAGGCGGCGAGCGCCCGCGTCAGTTGCCGATAGTGGAGATCGGCCAGCGCCTCGCGCAGGGTGCGATGGTGGGTCTGGCGGATGGTCTCGGCCCTGGCTCGAAACAGAGCCAGGCCGCGTTTGCGCGGGAAGCGGGCCAGGATCGGCGCCATGCCTTCTTCCAGAAATACATCCCAGTCGCGAGCCGGCCCCAGGAAGCCGTTCAGCCAGCGGATGTCTTCCACCAAGGCGGCGCTGACCTCGCGGGGAATCAGCGGACGGAAGATCTTGAGGCCGGACCGCAGTCGGCGGAACGCCACCCGCATCTGATGGACGCCTTCCATTTGCCCGTCCAGCACCGCCGGTCGGTTCGCCTCGGCGTGGCGCAGGCACGCGCCGATGATGGCAACGAAGGCGTCCTCGCTGGTGGCGTCGGCTGCTAGCGTGATTGGACTGGCCTTGACATGGGTGATGAGTCTCGGGGTCATGGGTAAGGGTCGAAGGTGACGGTTGTGAGCGGAAGTCCCTATAATTTTGTCAGATTAACCTTCGTTCGGCGAACTACCGCCCACCGGGAGGAGACGATGATGAGCAATGCGATCACCTTGCAGCCCTTGCCGCCGCCCGACGCGGATTTTTCCACTCGCCTCCCAACCCAAGACGACCTGCCCTGCGACGACGGAATGCCCATGGAAACTCCCCGCCACGGTTTTCAGATGTGGTTACTGATCGATGCCCTGCAGGGCTGGCTCAAGGCGCGGGGCAATGGTTTCGCTGGCGGCAATATGTTTCTGTACTACAGTCTGGAGCAAATCCGCCACCGGGATTTCATCGGGCCAGATTTCTTCGTGGCCCTGGACGTGCCGCTCGGCGAGCGCAAAAGCTGGGTGGTCTGGGAACAGGGCCGGACTCCCGACCTGGTGGTGGAACTGCTTTCGGGCAGCACCGCCCGCTACGACAAGACTGGCAAGAAGGATCTGTACGCCCAGCGGGTGCGAGTGCCGGAATACTATTGGTTCGATCCCTTCAATCCGGTGGATTTTGCTGGTTTCAAGCTGGTTGGCGAGGTATACCAACCGCTGCGCCCTGACGCGCGCGGGCGGATTTTGAGTCCGGCCTTGCAACTGTGCCTGGGCTGTTGGGAAGGGGTTTATCTGGAGGTCGAAACGACCTGGTTGCGTTGGTTCACGCCGGAAGGAGAAATGTTGCCCAACAAGGACGAGATTGCCGAGCGCAAGGCGGATGACGCACAACGCAAGGCGGATGACGCACAACGCAAGGCGGATGACGCGCAACGCAAGGCGGATGACGCGCAACGCAAGGCGGATGACGCGCAACGCAAGGCGGATGACGCGCAACGCAAGGCGGATGACGCGCAACGCAAGGCGGACATCGCTGAACAGGAAGCCACCTTGGCCACGGAACGCGCGGCGCGGTTGGCGGAGCAGTTGCGGCGGCTGGGCATCGATCCCGATTCAGTGTGAACCGCCGGGTGTCAAAGCACCTGCTTGAGAAACGCCTGCGCCCGCGGTTCCTTGGGCGCGGTGAAGAACCGAGCGGGCGGAGCGTCTTCGAGAATCCGCCCGGCGTCCATGAACATCACTCGGTCGGCGACTTCGCGGGCGAAGCCCATCTCGTGAGTGACCACCGCCATGGTCATCCCTTCCCGCGCCAGTTGCTTCATCACATCCAGCACTTCGCCGACCATCTCCGGGTCCAGCGCGCTGGTCGGCTCGTCGAATAGCATCACCTTCGGGTCCATCGCCAGGGCGCGAGCGATGGCCACCCGCTGTTGCTGGCCGCCGGACAACCGGGACGGGTATTCGTTCGCCTTCTCGGCGATGCCGACCTTGGTCAGCAGCTTCATTGCCTTCTCGTTGGCCTCGGTGGGTCCGCGCTTGCGCACCACCCGCTGCGCCAGCGTCACGTTCTCCAGCACGGTCTTGTGGGGAAAGAGATTGAAGTGTTGGAACACCATCCCGACCTCGCGGCGTACCGCGTTGAGGTTGGTCTTGCTCCCCGTCAGGTCGATGCCGTCGATGATGACCTGACCGTCGTTGAATTCCTCCAGGCCGTTCAGACAGCGCAGGAAGGTGGACTTGCCGGAGCCCGACGGGCCGATGATCACCACCACCTCGCCCTTGGCGACCTGGGTGGAGACATCGTCCACCGCCCGCACGACCTGACCACGGCCCTCGAACGTCTTGATCAGATTTCTGACCTCAATCACTGCGAGCAAACCTCCGTTCCAGCCAAAACAGCAGTTGCGACAGCACGGCGGTGACCAGTAGATAGAGCAGGGCGACCGTGAACCAGATTTCAAAGGTGGCGAAACTGGAGGTAATGATCTCCCGCCCGCTCTTGGTCAGATCGGTGATGGCGATGACCGATACCAGCGAGGAATCCTTGATCAGGCTGATGAACTGCCCGGCCAACGGCGGCAGCACCCGTTTGAACGCCTGTGGCAGCACGATGTAAATCATGGTCTGCGTGGCGTTCATCCCCAGTGATCGGGCCGCCTCGGTCTGGCCTTTGGCGATGGACTGAATGCCGGCACGGATGATCTCGGCGGTGTAGGCCCCGACGAACAACGCCAGCGCGCCGACGCCGGCCACGATGCGATCCAGGTTCAACACGGTGCCGATGAAGAAGTAGAAGATGAATATCTGCACCAGCAGCGGCGTGCCCCGGATCAGTTCGATGTAAATGATCGCCAGGCCGCGCAGGGTGGGGTTTTTCGAGATGCGACACAGGCCGGTGATCAGGCCGATGGCCAGCCCGATGAAGCCGGAAACGAAGGAAATCCAGATTGTGACCCACAGTCCTTGGGTCAGCGGCCCGACGCGCCACTGGAAATTGACGCCAACGGTGTCGTTGTCGGCAACGGCATCACCGACCTTGACTTGGGCTTGTTCCACCGTGACCGTGACTGGCTGGCCGCCCTCGGGCGTGATCACGATGCGGCTGATGCCGCCATCGGGGGTAATCGCGCTGACCCGACCAGCGACCGAAGTGTCTTGCGAGACCTCCGCTCGATAGGCGAAGTATTGGGGTACCCGCTCCCAGCGCCATTCGTAATGAATCCGCTGGGTGGCGACCCACAGACCGACCGCCAGCGCCAGCAGGATCACGACCAGCAGCCCATGCCAGGGCCACTGGGCGGTATGTCGTTTCAGCGGCACGGCTACTGTACGTCTTTCAGCCAGTCGGTGTTCTTAAACCATTTCTGATGCAGTTTGTCGTGGGTACCGTCTTTCTTGATCTTGGCCAGGAAGCCGTTGAGCGCCTTCAAAAATGCGGGATCGCCCTTGACGATGGCCCAGCCGATGGGCTCATCGGTAAAAGGTTGGTCCAGAAAGACCAGCTTGCCCTCGCCGCGCTGGACATTGGCGACCAGGTTGTAGGGACCATCGTAAACGAAGGCGTCCACCTTGCCGTTGACCGTTTCCATCACTCCCTCGGCCTCGGTTTCATAGGAGAAATATTGCGCCTTGGGGATGTATTTCTTGGCGGCGATTTCCCCAGTGGTGCCCAGCTTGGAGGCGACCTTGTACTCCGGCTTGTTGAGATCCTTGTAGGATTTGACCTTGCCGGCCAGGTCCTTGCGCAGCAGGATCGTCTGGCCCACCAGCATGTAAGGCTCGGAGAAATCCACCGTCTGCTTGCGTTCGTCGGTGATGGTCATGCCGCTCATGATGATGTCGCACTTGTTGGTGAGCAGGGCGGGGATGATGCCATCCCACGCCGTGCTGACCAATTCCAGCTTGGGGGCGCCCAGGTCCTTTTGCATCAGCGCGGCCAGGTCCGGGTCGAAGCCGATGATTTGTCCGCGCTTGTCGGTCATTTCAAACGGCATGTAGGCCGGCTCCAGGCAAACCCGCAGACCATCCTTCTTGATTTGCTCCAGCTTGCCCGCCCAGGCGGGTGACAGATTCAGACCGAACAGAGCGAGAGCGGCGAGCGCGATCAGACGAGTTTTCATGCGGGGATTCTCCTCTGGGGCAAGGTATGGATGTCGGCGCCTGGAATATGGATTGGCAGGAAACTTCGGCTACCGCGCGGGTGGCCTGAATATCGCGGGCATCATATTACAATTTCATTATTCATAGGATAGCGGCTTTTTCACTGCCTATCAGGCTTTCGCCAGGGGTTGAGGGCAATCCGCCATTTCTGGAGGAAGGAATTATGAACACCCCAAAGACCGTCGACGCCAAGGCGTTGTTGCGGGAAATGTTTGAGGCCGCCATCGCCGCCGCCCAACCGGCGCGATGTGTGCCGCCCTGGTTGCCGGAACCGCCCAAAGGCCGGTTGATCGTGATCGGCGCTGGCAAGGCGTCGGCGGCCATGGCACGGGCGGTGGAAGAGCACTGGCCGAGCAAGATGTCCGGTCTGGTCGTCACCCGCTACGGCTACGCCGTGCCCTGCCGGCGGATCGAGATCGTGGAGGCCGCTCATCCGGTGCCGGACGCCGCCGGTCTCGACGCCGCCTGGCGCATTTTGGATCGGGTGCGGGGGCTGAGCGCTGACGACCTGGTCTTGTGCCTGATCTCCGGCGGTGGTTCGGCCCTGCTGCCGCTGCCTGGGGAAGGGCTGACCCTGGCGGACAAGCAGGCGGTCAATCGGGCGCTGCTCCACAGCGGCGCGACGATTTCCGAAATGAATTGCGTGCGTCGCCATCTGTCGGGCATCAAGGGCGGCCGGCTGGCGGCGGCTTGTCACCCCGCCCGCGTCATCACCCTGCTGATCTCCGACGTGCCCGGCGACCGTCCGATGGATATTGCCTCCGGGCCGACCGTGCCCGATCCCACCACCTGCGCCGACGCCTTGGCGATTCTCGACCGTTACGGGATCGCCGCGCCGACAGCGGCCCGGGTGTTGCTGGAGAGCGGCCAGGGCGAAACGGTCAAGCCGGGCGATCCGCGCCTGGCTGGTATCGAAACGCACCTCGTCGCGACCCCGTGGATGGCGCTGGAAGCCGCCGCCGCGGCGGCCCGCCGGGCGGGTCTCGCCGCGCACATTCTGGGCGACAGCCTCGAAGGCGAAGCCCGCGACGTGGGGACGGTCATGGCCGGCATTGCCCGGCAGGTGGCGTTGCGCGGCCAGCCGTTCCCGCCGCCTTGCGTGCTGCTTTCCGGCGGCGAGACCACCGTGACGGTGCGCGGTCAGGGACGCGGCGGGCGGAACGTGGAGTTCCTGCTCGCGCTCGGCATCGCCTTGAACGGCCAGCCCGGTATTCATGCCTTGGCCGGCGATACCGACGGTGTGGACGGTCAGGAAGACATCGCCGGCGCTTATCTGGCGCCCGACACCCTGGCTCGCGCCTGGGCCCAAGGCATCAAGCCACGCGAGAGTTTGGCGAACAACGACGGTCACGGTTTTTTTCAAGCCCTGGGCGATTCGGTGATCACCGGGCCGACCCTGACCAACGTCAACGATTTTCGCGCGATCCTGGTGGCTGGTTAGGGCGGGTTATCGTTGTTGTGTGAGTGTTGGTTGTTGGCGCTGCTCAGGTGGATTTCCCTTCGTCCAACAGTTCCCGGATCACCATGCGGATGCCACACTTGGGGCAGCGCGGCATCTCTTCGATGGGGATGTAGATGATCTCGGTATGCCGGCACTTCGGGCATTCGACCTGCACGGGTTCCGCCTTGTCGCGTTTCATCAGCCAATTCCTCGCCTAGGGGGTGGGTTGGGCACAGAGCCGGGCGATGGCCCGTTCGAACCGGCTTAGACCCTCCTCGATCAGTTCGTCGGGGATGATCAGCGCCGGGGCCAGCCGGATCACGTCCGGCCCGGCCACCAGCACCAGCAGGCCCTCGTCCAGGGCGGCCTTGATAAAATCCCGGCTGCGGCCATGCCAGGGTTTAGTCAATTCGCAGCCGAGCAGTAAGCCCATGCCGCGTAGCTCGTGGAACGCGCCGAGCCGCTGGTTGATCCGACGCAGACCGGCCATGAATATGTCGTGCTTGCGGCGCACGCCCGCCAGCAGTTCGGGATCGCTGAATAGTTCCAGCGCCGCGTTGGCAACCGCGCAGCCCAGCGGATTGCCGCCGTAGGTCGTGCCGTGACTGCCGACGTTGAGGCTGGCGGCAATCGCGGCGGTAGTCAGCATGGCGCTGATCGGGAAGCCACCCCCAAGGCCCTTGGCGGTGGTCAGGATGTCAGGGGTGACGCCGTAATTCATGTAGGCGTAGAGATGTCCGGAGCGACCGTTGCCGCATTGCACTTCGTCGAAGATCAGCAGCGCCTTGTGGCGGTCGCACAATTCGCGCACCCCTTGCAGGAATGTCGGGGTGGCGCTGATCACGCCGCTCTCGCCCAACACCGGTTCCACGATTACCGCGCAGGTCCGGTCGGAAATCGCCTCGGCGAAGGCGGCCAGATCGTTGAACGGAACGTGAGTAATGCCCGCCGGCAGCGGCTCGAAACCCTCGGTGTATTTGGGCTGGCCGCCGACGGTGACGGTGAATAGCGTGCGACCGTGGAACGAGGGGGTGAAGGCGATGATTTCGCGCTTGTCCGGGCCGAAATGGTCGGCGGAATATTTACGCGCCAGCTTGAGCGCGGCTTCGTTGGCTTCGGCCCCGGAGTTGGCGAAGAACACCCGCTCGGCAAAGGTCAGCTCGCACAGCCGGTGGGCCAGTTTCAATGCCGGCTCGTTGGTCAACACGTTGCTGACATGCCAGAGTTTCCGCGCCTGTTCGGTCAACGCCGCGACCAGTTTGGGATGGGCGTGACCTAGGCCGGTGACGGCGATGCCGCCAGCGAAGTCGATGTACTCGCGTCCGTCCTGATCCCACAGGCGCGAGCCTTCGCCGCGCACCGGGATGATCGCCGCCGGAGCGTAGTTGGGCACCATGATTTGATCGAACAGCGCGCGGGAGACGGAGGGATGGTTCATCGGTACGATCCTGATCCAATACGGTGTCAAAGAAAAAAGAAAGCAGTGGAAAGCGAAGGCCGGCGGCGCGACGCGGTGAGGGGTATTTCACCTTTGCCGTTTTTTTGACGATACTCTATTTCCAAGAGACGAACCACCGTTCGCTGTGTTCGACAGACCCGCGGTATGCCCGGAAGCCATGGCCTATCGCTCCGCCTAATCTTCGTTTGTGAATCGAGGTGAACTTCGACATGTCGCTGCGGACCATTCCCGAATCCAGTTATCTGATGCGCATGGCCGATGGGACCATCAAGCAGGTCAATCCGTTCACCGGCACGGAAGTGTGGACCGTTCCGGGCCGGGGCAACCGGCCGCTGGGGGTCAGCTCGCACGCTCCCCTTCCCCTCGACCCGGCCCGGCATGACGCGCATTGCGCGTTTTGCGCCCGGCGTTATCTGGAGACGCCGCCCGAGAAGGCGCGGCTGGTCAGGATCGACGATAAATTCACCACGTTGCGCCATCTCCCCTTCGATGCGCTGTTCGACACGGTGGCCGAATTTCGCCGCATCCCCAACCTGTTCGAGATCGTCTCCTTCGATTATTGGCAGAAGAATTTCGGCTATAAGCTGCCGGACGCGCTCGAAGCGCACAAGCGTAACTATCTGGCCTCGGAGGCGGGCCGCTACCATGTCCTCAAGGTGGTGGAACAACGGTTGAAGGCCGCCGGAGTGGACGAGGCCGTCTGGGACCGGATGTCCCTGGACGAGCGGCTTCAGTTTGCCAACGCCTTCTTTGGCGGCGGCCACGAAGTGATCGTGGCCCGGCGTCATTTCGTCGACGGCGCCACCCACGATCATCAACTGGCGTCCTCCGGCGCCCTGACCCCGGAAGAGCATTATCAGTATCTGCGCTTCACCATCGACGCCATGCGCGATCTCTACATCAACAACCGCTATATCCGCTACGTGGCGGTGTTCCAGAACTGGTTGAAGCCGGCCGGCGCGTCCTTCGATCACCTGCACAAGCAATTGGTGGCCATCGACGAGCGCGGGGTGCAGAACGAGGTGGAGTTGGAGCGGGTTCGGGCCAATCCCAATTTCTACAACGAAGCGGCGGTCAACTTCGCCGGCTATCGCAACCTGGTGGTGGCCGAGAACGATTACGCCATCGCTTTCGCCGGGTTCGGCCATCGGTTTCCCACCCTGGAAATCTTTTCCAAGAGCGAGCGCAGCCAGCCCTGGAATCACTCCGCGGACGAACTGCGCGGTATGTCCGATCTGGTTCATGCCTGCCACGCCGCCAGCGGGTCCGAGATTCCTTGCAACGAAGAGTGGTACTACAAACCGCCGGACGTAGATGTGCCCATGCCGTGGCGGGTACTGCTCAAGTGGCGGGTCTCAACGCCGGCCGGGTTCGAGGGTGGCACCAAGATTTATGTCAATACCATCGATCCTGAGAGCTTGCGCGACCGAGTGGTGCCGAGGCTGTTCCAACTCAAGAACGAGGGCCGGATCGCGTTGATGAAAATCGCCTTCGAGTGCGCCTGCGTGCCCAACTGCCTCCGCTACAACCCCGCCGTGCGGCAGCAGGATTCTTCCCATCCCGAATTTCCGCCGTTGTCGAGCGGCCGAGGTCAGGAGGGGTGAGGTTGCGTTTCACAGCGTCTTGAGCAGGGGCATCAGCTTGATCGCCGGCATCGCGCGACAAACCGGGGTCAAGCTTAAATAGAGGACGCTCGATGGACATTGGTTATCCCGCCGTGCTGGAGCCCGAAGCAAGCGGCGGCGGCTTCGTGCGCTTCGTCGACGTGGCTTGGCCCTCCGCGCAGCGGCTGGAGAACCCCCCGGGCTACGCGCTTCAAATCGACCCGGCTGACCTTGATCAGGCGATGACCCACCATATCAACCGCCGCCTGCGCCTGCTCCAAAGGAATGTAACCGATCAATGGTTCGTAAGTTCCATCTTCGGGTTGCATATCAATGAACAATACCTCGGTTAAAATCGGACGGAAGCGCGCCATACGCAACAACACTGGACCACAGATTAGCCCTTGAATGACACTTTGGTTGGCTGTTTCGACTTCAACCGTGTCGAGCTCAGTGAGCTTTCCAAGCCGCTCACGCCAGGCATTCGGCAATGTCAGGTAGGCGGCGCCCGTATCGACCAAGGCGTCGCAATGAATGGTGTGGCTGGGATCCAGCGCATTTTCGAGAGTAGTTTCGACGACGATTCGGCCCATGGTGACAACCCCCCGTAGGATATTGTCAGGAAGTGTACCATGCGGCGTTAGGGCGTCAGCCCGTGACCCGCCTTGGGGGGATTCCCACGGAAGCGGCGGGTTACGCTGCGCTAGCCCGCCCTACGCCCTGGGGATCGGTCGCCAGGGGCTCGACGCTCGCCCAGTCGTTCGTCTGCCCATCGCGTCCGAACGCGGCACGGGCCTGGTCCGGGCCCGCCAGCGCCCGCAAATGGTGAGATGGGCATCTTGGAGTCGTGGGGGTGAGTGGCGGGGGTCGGCGAGGCGACAGTACAATCCGCGCTCCATGCTCCTCCTCCCCCACACCCGCGATGAAAACCGACACCCTGTTCTACCGCCTGTTTCGGACCCTTCCGGAACTGGCCTTGCAGTTGGCCGGGATTCCCCCCGACCGCCGCGCTGGCTACGCGTTCCGGGCCGAGGAGGTGAAACAGACCGCATTCCGGCTGGACGGCTTGCTGATGCCGCCCGCCGACCCTCCCGACGCGCCGCTGGTCGTTCTCGAAGCCCAGGCCCAGCCCGACGAGGCGTTTTACGGGCGGTTCTTCGCCGAACTGTTTCTGTATCTGCACCGGCACGCCCCGCCCCGGCCGTGGCGGGCGCTGGTGCTCTACCCCCGCCGTAGCGTGGAGCGCCCGGACCCCCGCTACGCCGATCTGCTGGCCCTGCCGTCGGTGCGGCGGGTGTACTTGGAAGATTTAGCCACTGTGTCCGAGCCGGGCTTCGGGCTAGAATTGCTACAACTGATCGTCGAAGCCCCGGCGGTGGCCGAGCCGCACGCGCGGGCGCTGGCCGACCGGGTCCACGCCGGCGCCATTCCCCTGCCGCTGCCGCCCCTGGACTGCCTGGACCTGCTGGAGACGATTCTGGTCTACCGCATCCCGCGCCTCACCCGTCAGGAGATTCAAGCCATGCTCGGACTCACCCACGCCGACTTGAAGCGGAGCCGCTTTTATCAGGAGGTCACCGAGGAAGGCCGCCAGGAAGAGAGCGTGACGCTGGCGCTGCGCCTGTTGCGGCGACGCCTGGGGCCGCTGCCCGCCGCTCAGGAGCATTGGATTCGCCAGCTTTCGCTGGAGCGGACCGAAGCGTTGGCCGAGGCGGTCCTGGACTTCCAAACCGCCGCTGATTTGACCGCCTGGCTGGTGGCCTTGCCGCCGGAAAGCCCGCATTGAAGGCGCGCCAGCGAGCGGGTGGAATCCCCACCGCGTTGATATGGAACGGATGCCGTCGGTTGACGGTGGCGAATGCTTCCCGCAACAGAGCCACCGTATCCGGTTCGCAAGGAATGGTCCGCCGCCGATCGGTCCCCAACCTACCGGGCTACCCGGCTATTTCACCGCCTCGATCAGTTCGATGTCCTTTTTAAGCATATCGTTGACCATGTCGCCCAGCGGTAGTCCTTTCGCGGTCGCTCGCGCCTCAAGATAAGTCGGTACCTCGGGACGTAGCGTAACGACAACCGCCGCACGCCCCCCAAAGCGATTGGGTTGCGCCTGCGAATAGTCAAAATCGTATTCTGACAACAGATCATCTTGCATTGCGTTCACAGGACTTTCACCGATAGGCGTAGCGGTGAAGGTCCGGTTTTGAGCAGGCTGGATGGCTAACAAATGTAGAACACTCGTTCGCCTGGATCAAGGTTTCGGTCTAGCTTTCGAGACAGTCCTAACCCATCGGTCACAACCGTATCCGCAATCGGCCCAGCCGGTTTCGGCGGGTTATGCGCCGCTAGGCAGTCCGCGGCTCACAGCGTCTTGAGCAGGGGCATCAGCTTGTATTTGCGCTGGTGCTTCTCGCGCAGCGCAGCTAGATAATCGCGCCATTCCGCTTTCTGTCCGAGCGCTTCATACGCCTGCTTGACCTTGCGCAGCCACATAGCCGCGTCTTCGTAGTGGGCGGACTGGGCGCCGTCCATGATCGGCTCCGCCTGCCGGCGGGCTTGGGCGATCACCCATTGCGGCTGGCGGTTCACGGCGGCGTCCATGACCCGCGCCAGGGTTCGGGGCGAGGTATAGCGTTCGGTGGCCTGGATGGCGTCGTCGACCAGATTCTCGTACAGGAAAATCTCAATCTTGGTTTCATTGCTGACGCGGGCTTCCCGCCGCAGAAAGTCCAGCAATTCCTTGCGGAGATCAGGCCAGCCCGCTCCAGCCAGCTTCTTGACCGACTGGTAAGCGGCGAGGCGAGGCGCGATGCGAAACGCGATGACGCCCGCCGCCCGCGCCCGCTCGGTTTGGCCCTGTTCAGCCGCCCGGTCGCGCAGCCAGGCCGCCAGTTCGCTTTGGGGATGCGAATCGTACAGGCCAAACTCCGTCATCCGTTCCGCGACCGTCGAAAATTCTTCGTCTTGCCGCGCTCTCGCATCCAGCCGTTGCAGGTTGTGCTCGGCCACCTGGAACGCCGGCTCGATCTCGCCGTGCTCATACAACCCCTTGACCAGTTCCAGCGCGCCGGCGTCGGACAGCGGCTGTTCCAGCCCGGCGCGCACGGCGTCCCCGACCCGGCCCAATTGCAGCAGATGCAGCGCGTAAAGATCGTGTTGCTTCTCGGCCTTGGCCAGATGGAGGTACGCCTCGTCCTGGCCGGTGCGCGCCAGAATCCGCAGTCGCGCCTGGGTGACCTGCACTCGCCAGTGGAAGGGTGGCGGATCGGCTCCCCACAGGCCGCCCGGCGGCTCTTCGCCGCACAGGATGGCGCACAGGCCGGGATCGTCCCAGCCCTGTCGAACGACGGTTTGCAGGTTTTCCAGGGGTTCGGCGGCGGATTCGTCGAAGTCTTCCACCCAGTCCGCCAGGCGGCTCGCCCACTGTTCGCGTTCGTCGGCGTCCAGGCTGGGCTCAAGCAACGCCTCGATCCAGAGTGAGGCGGTTCCATCGAAAAAGACGCTGGTTTCCTCGCCGGTCTCTTCCAGCATTTCCCAATGCTTGCTGAATTCATCGGTGATGGCTTCCAGAATCGCCAGGGCGGCGCGACCATTGCCGGCCTCCAGTGCGGGCCGGGCCTGCTCCGTCAGTTCGACAACATCATCCACCACGCCGTAACCGTCTTCGCTGTAGTCCTCGTCCCAGTCGCCGCGCGAGCGCAGGGCGCCGCGGACGCTTTGCCTCAGCGCGCGAGTGTCCACCGAGGCGGCCGTTGGCGCGGCGGCTCCCGTCGGCCCGGTGAAGGTGACGTAGGGCAGGGTGGCCTCGATCATGTCGCTCAGGCGCGGAATTCGATCCGCCAGTTCCAGTACCAGCGCCTGGAGTTGCGAGCGATCCAGCGCCGCCAGCTTTTCCGCCAGCGGCGAGCGGATTTCTACTTCGTCCGGTTGTTTGGCGTAGGCCAGCAGGGTGGCGACAATATGCTTGCACCAACCCCCGTACTCATAAGGGCAGGTGCAGGTGGCGTCGGCCACGCCCCCGGCGCCGAATTCGATCCACACTCGATAGGGCCGGGGCGCGTTGCCCTGGACGTCCGCCTCCAGTTCGTCGCCGCGCAGCACCAGCGTCTCGACCGCGCCGCTCCTGAAATACTCCTCGCCCCGGCGGATCGACCGGTCGGTGGCATAGTCGGACAATGTAGCGGGATCGAAGGCGGGGGAGGGCATCGGGAGCAACCTCAGTCTCTGAACATGCGGGGAAGCAGCTTGACGAAATGGAGGAAGCCGCGCAAGCGGTCGCCGAACCCGCGACCGTGCAATAGGTGCAGCGCGCCTTTCAGGCCATCGTACAGTTGCGCGTCGTAAGGATGCCAGAACAGGTTGCGCTTGGCGAAGGGCAACAATTCGGTGGTGACCACCTGGGGGTGGGTCATCTCGTCGAAACCCAGTTCCCCGTGACTACGGCCAATGCCCGATTCCTTGACCCCGCCCCACGGCGTTTCGGCCATGCCGTGGGTCAGCAGATGATCGTTGATGGTGATGACCCCGGCATGGATGCGCCGGCCCAGCGCCACGGCTTCGCGGGTATTGCTGGACCACACCGAGCCGGTCAGGCCCAGGCTGGAGTCGTTGGCCAGTTCGATGGCCTGGTCCATGTGATCCACTCTCATGATGCCCAGCACCGGCCCGAAGGTTTCCTCGCGCATCAGTTCCATGGTGTGATCGACGTGGGTGAGGACCGTGACTGGATAGAAATTGGCGTGAGCGTGAGCGGGATCGATCTTGACTTGGGCCAGGAGGGTCGCGCCCTTGGCCAGGGCGTCGTCCACCTGGCGCTGGATGGTCTTGAGTTGGCGCTCGGTGCACATGGCGCCCACGTCGACGTTGTGGTGAGTGTTGGGGCCCTGCCGCAGCGCTTCCACCTTTTGCTTGAGCAGATTGATGAACGGTTCATACACGTCGCGGTGGACGTAGATGCGTTCGACCCCGCCGCAGGATTGACCGCTGTTTTGCAGGCCGGCCCACATTGCGCCGTTGACCGCCCGCTCCAGATGGGCGTCCGGGCAGACTAGCATCGGGTCGTTGCCGCCCAGTTCCAGCGAAACGGGAACCAGACTTTCGGCGGCCTTGGCCATGAGAATCTTGCCGACCGGCACCGAACCGGTGAAGAACAGTTTGTCCACATGGTTGTCCGGCTCCAGCAGAAGCTGGCCGATGATGGCGCCGGGAATGTTGAGATGGACGAACACGTCCGCCGGCAACCCGGCGGTCTGAATCATCTCCTCGATCTTGCGCCCGACCATTTGGGTTTCCGGCGCGGTTTTGAAAATCACCGTATTGCCGGCCAGCAATGCCGGCACGATCTCGTGCATCGGAATGCCGAGTGGATAGTTCCATGGGGCGATGATGCCGATCACGCCGAACGGAATGCGGAAAATCCGGCTGCGTTTGTTCAGGAACAGCAGCGACCCAGCGCGGACCTTGCGCGGCTTGAGAAAGTGTTTAGTGTTCCTGGCGTAGTAATCAATGGCCATGGCGCTGGGCAACACCTCGGTGGCCAGCGCCTCGACCCGGGTCTTGCCAACATCGTTGGCGATGGTTTCGCTGACCGCGTCGGCGTGGTCGATCAGATAATCCCGGATTCGCAGGATGTAGCGCACCCGCTCCTCCAGCGGTAGCGCCGCCCAGGCCGGTTGCGCGGCGCGGGCGCGGCGGAGGGCCTCGCAGGCTTCCTCGGGGGTATTCATCCGCGAATAGCCGACGATGTCGCCGGTGGCGGGATTGACGCAGACGGTCTGGCGGAGATCGAAAGTCTGGGGCGTGCTCATGGGGCGTCCTCGGCGAACGGATGGGGATGGCGATGCGGGCCGATATAGCCGGACCGTGGTCGGCTTGGCTTGTAAGAGCTGGTTTTGTTGAGGCGAATGCTGGGTTTTTAGGGAAATTGGCGGTTGCGGGAATTTGCCCGCCGCGCCGAACGGGATTAGATTGGCGCCTTTCCGACCATGGCTCGACCGTCAATGTCCAAAATCACCAAGAGCATTTACCGCGTTCTGTTCGTCAACCAGGGCAAGCTGTACGAACTTTATGCCCGGGAGATCTATCAGGGCGATCTGTATGGCTTTATCGAAGTTGAGGAATTGATCTTCGGCGAACGTTCGGGGGTGCTGATCAATCCGGCCGAGGAGAAGCTACAAAATGAGTTTGCCGGGGTGAAGCGCACGTTCGTTCCCCTGCACTCCGTGGTGCGGATCGATGAGGTGGAGCGGGAAGGCGTCAGCAAGGTCCGGCCAGTGGAGGGTAGCGACAACGTGACGCCGTTTCCGCAACCGGCGTTTCCATCCGGCGGCGGGCGTGGCAAGGATTGAGCGGTCGGGTTGGCGATTTTTCGGGGGATACGGTGATGGAAACAGCGGCGTGGTGGGAAATCCTGCTGGGCGGATTGATGGCGGTGCTGGTGATTCTGTGGTTTCGGCCGGGCCTCAAGGCGGCGGCCGAACGAAGTCGCGCCGCCAAGAAGGATTGGCCGGCGGCGCTGGTTCCGCTGGGACTGGTGGCGCTGTTCGTGCTGCTATTGATTTGGATATTGCGCTGAGTACGGCTTTGCGCGACAAGGTGTCCGTTGCGGCGCGTCGACCGCTTACTCTTCCGACGCCGCTGGTGCCGACCCGTTCATGTTCATGTCGATGTTGCGGCGCCGCTGGATGTTCTTGCCCTCGACCAGATAAACGATGTGCTCGGCGATGTTCTTGCAGTGGTCACCGACCCGCTCCAGCGCCTTGACGATGAAGACCACGTTGATCGCGTGCCCGATGGTGCGCGAATCCTCCATCATGTAGGTGATCAGCCGCCGCAGCGCCGACTGGAATTCCTGATCCAGGTCGTCGTCGTTGTGAATGATGGTCAGCGCCTTCTCCACGTCCAGCCGGGCGAGGGCATCGAGGCTGTCGTGCAGCATTTCGGTCGCCAGTTCGGCCATCGGCGTCACGTCGCGCAACAGCTTGGCGCTGGGTGGGCTGCTGACGCCGTCGTAGATTTGAATGGCCATGCGGGCGATTTTCTTGGCGCCATCGCCGATCCGCTCCAGATCGGCCACGGTGTTGGCCAGTGAGATGACCAGCCGCAGGTCGCCGCCGACCGGCTGGCGCAAGGCGATGATGCTCACGCAATCTTCGTCGGCCTTGAGTTGCAGGCCGTTGATCAATCGGTCGCGGGCAATGACCTCGCGCGCGGCGGCCATGTCTTCCTCGTCCAGCGCCGCGATGGCGCGCTTGATCTGATCCTCGGCCAGCCCGCCCATTTTCAGAACCAGATTGCGCAGATTGGCGAGTTGTATATCGAACTGCTTGACGGTGTGGGCGTCCTGACTGATGGCCATGGGTGGAATGCTCCCGGCGGATCGCAAGTGGAGGGCGGAATCAACCGAAGCGACCGGTGATGTAATCCTCGGTCAGCTTATGCTTGGGATTGGTGAAAATCTGATCGGTTTCCCCAACCTCGATCAGATCGCCCAGATGGAAATAAGCGGTGCGCTGGGACACGCGGGCCGCTTGCTGCATCGAATGGGTGACGATGATGATGGTGTAGTTCTCCCGCAGTTCGTCGATCAATTCCTCGATCTTGGCGGTGGCGATGGGGTCGAGCGCCGAACAGGGTTCGTCCATCAGGATCACTTCGGGATTGACCGCGATGGCCCGCGCGATGCACAGCCGCTGTTGCTGGCCGCCGGACAGGCTGGTGCCCGGCTCGTTCATCCGCTTCTCCACCTCCTTGATCAGGCCCGCCCGTTCCAGGCTGTCGCGTACCAGGTCGTCCAGTTCGGCCTTGGTGTTGACCATGCCGTGGATGCGCGGCCCGTAGGCGACGTTTTCGTAGATGGATTTGGGAAACGGGTTGGGTTTTTGGAACACCATGCCGACCCGGGCACGCAATTGCACCACGTCGATGCTCTTGTCGTAGATGTCGTCCTCGTCCAATTTGATCTGCCCGGTGATGCGGCAGATGGTAATGGTGTCGTTCATGCGATTCAGACAGCGCAAGAAGGTGGACTTGCCACAGCCGGACGGGCCGATGAAGGCGATCACCTCATTGGCGCCGATGTCGAGACCCACATTCTTGATCGCGTGCTTCTCGCCGTAATAAACGTTGACGCCGCGACAGACCATTTTCGGATGGTCCACCGTGATCTTGCCGACGGTTTGCCGGTTGTCGTAGTCGGTCACCTCGACGCTGGACTGCTTGCGCGCTTCGACGCCGCTGTTCAGCACCTGGCCCAAAACAGTTTGGGTTTCGAGTGCGGTCGTGCTCATGGGCGATAGTCCTTGGATTTTTTGATTTAGGGTGTGGGGGCGGGTCGGCCAGCGCGCCTACCAGCGCCGCTCGAAGCGCTTGCGCAGCAGAATCGCCAGGCCATTCATCAGAATCATGAACGCCAGCAGCACCAGGATCGCGGCCGAGGTTCGCTCCACGAACGCGCGCTCCGGCAGGTCGGACCACAGATAAATCTGCACCGGCAGCACCGTCGATGGGTCCATCAAGCCCTTGGGCACGTCCACGATGAAGGCGACCATGCCGATCATCAGCAGCGGCGCCGATTCGCCCAGGGCGCGGGCCATGCCGATGATCGAGCCGGTCAACATGCCGGGCATGGCCAGCGGCAGCACGTGATGCCCCACCATTTGCAGCTTGGACGCGCCCATGCCGAGCGCCGCTTCGCGGATGGAAGGCGGCACCGAGGTCAGGGCGGCGCGGCCGGCGATGATGATGACCGGCAGGGTCATCAGGCTCAGCACCAGACCGCCGACCAGTGGCGCGGAGCGGGGCAGGCCGAAAAAGTTGATGAACACCGCCAGCCCCAGCAGGCCGAACACGATGGACGGCACCGCCGCCAGGTTATTGATGTTGACCTCGATCAGATCGGTCCAGCGGTTTTTTGGGGCGAATTCTTCAAGGTACACCGCCGTGGCCACGCCGATCGGGAACGACAGCAGGAAGGTGACCAGCAGGGTGAAGAACGATCCCATCAGCGCGCCGCGAATGCCGGCCTGTTCCGGCTCGCGGGAATCGCCACTGGTGAACAGGATGGTGTTGAATTGCTTCTCGATCTTGCCGGCGGCTTGCAGCTTGTCGAACCATTCGATCTGGTTGTCCTTGATCGGCCGTTCCGACTCGTCCAGCTTGCGGTCGATGTTGCCCTTGAGCAAAGTGTCCACCGAGGCCGAGGCGAGCAGCCAGACTTCCTGGCTGGCGCCGATCAGGGCCGGATTTTGAAGGACTCGGTCTTGCAGTTCGTGCGCCGCGTCGGAACTGACCAGGCCGTATAAGGCCCGCAGTTCCAGCCGGCCCTGCACGTTGGGGAACAGTTGACGCATCCCGGCGCGCACCAGCCCGGCATAATCGGCGGTCTCGATGGCCTGGGGGTCGCGGTTGCCCTGGGGATCGATCACGGTGGCGTCGAAGGTGATCGGCACCTGGATGTAGGTCTGCCAGAAGGCGGGATAGCCCTTGCCGATGATGTTGGCGAACATCAGCACCACGAAGGCCAGTCCAAGACTGATGGCGATCAGGCCGTACCAGCGAAAACGCCGCTCGGCGGCGTGCCGGCGCGCGAGGCCGGCGTTGACGATGGTCTTGATGTCCCGGCTGGGGAGCTTCGGCGGGGAGGCGGCGGGGGGCTTATTCATACTGCTCCCGATACTTGCGCACCACGCGCAGGGCAATGATGTTGAGGATCAAGGTGACCACGAACAGCACCAGGCCGAGGGCGAAGGCCGCCAGGGTCTTGGGGCTGTCGAACTCCTGATCGCCGGTCAGCAGGGTGACGATCTGCACCGTGACCGTGGTCACCGCCGCCAGGGGATTGGCGGTCAGGTTGGCCGACAGCCCGGCGGCCATCACCACGATCATGGTTTCGCCGATGGCGCGAGACACGGCCAGCAGGATGCTGCCGACGATGCCGGGCAGGGCGGCGGGTAGCAGCACCCGCGTGATGGTTTCCGACTTGGTGGCGCCCAGGGCGTAGGAGCCGTCGCGCATCGACTGCGGCACGGCGTTGATCACGTCGTCCGACAGCGAGGAGACGAAGGGAATGATCATGATGCCCATCACCAGCCCAGCGGCCAGGGCGCTCTCCGAGGCGACATGCAAACCCAGGGTCGCGCCGAGTTCGCGGATCAGCGGCGCCACGGTCAGGGCGGCGAAGAAGCCGTAAACCACGGTGGGGATGCCAGCCAGGATTTCCAGGGCCGGCTTGGCGACGGCGCGGAATTTGGGAGTGGCGTATTCGGACAGGTACAGCGCCGACATCAGGCCGATGGGCACGGCGACCAGCATGGCGATGCCGGAAATCAGCAGGGTGCCGGCGAACAGCGGCACCGCGCCGAACGCGCCGGAAGAACCGACCTGGTCGGCGCGTAGGGCGGTTTGCGGGCTCCACTGCAAGCCGAACAGGAATTCGGTGATGGGAATCTGGCCGAAAAACCGGAGGGATTCGAACACGACCGACAGCACGATGCCGACGGTGGTGAAAATGGCGACGGTCGAACTGACGATCAGGAACAGGTTGACGACCTGTTCGACCCGATTGCGGGCGCGCAGCGTCGGCGAAATCGTCCGCCAGGCATGAGCGATGCCACCGATGGCAAGGGTCATGACCACGACCCAGAGCGACGCATTGCCGATCACCCGCAGGTTGCGATAGTGGTTGGCGGCTTCCAGCATGGCCGGGTCGGGCGTGCTGGAGACGATGTTGCCGCCGACCAGATTTTTCAGGTCGTTGATGATCAGGTTTAGCCGGTCCGGCGGCAGATTCCGCAATTCCGGCGGCAGGCCGGCCACCACCAGATCGATGATGACGCTCGGTTGCAGCGTGGCCCAAAGCGCGAACACGATCAGCGCTGGCAGCCCGCACCACAGCGCCGCGTAGGAACCGTAGAAGCTGGGCAGGGAATGCAGGTTGCGGATATGGCCGCCAGCGACCGCGAAGGCTCGCTTGCGGCCCAGGTAATAACCGCCGATGCTCAACAGGAGCAACGTCAACAGGAGAAAGGACTGCATGATGTCACCGACAGAACGCCGAAACGCCACCCACGGCTAAACACAGTCTAGCCGAGGGCGGCGTTTTGGAGGACATCCCGTTACGGGGCCAGGGTCTTGAGGCTGTTGGCGTCGGCCGCAACCTGCTTGCGCTTGGCGCTTGGCAGCGGAATCAAGCCTTTCTTGCTGAGATAGCCTTCGTCACCCACCGCTTTCTCGCTGGTGAATTCGACGATGAACTCCTTGATGCCCGGAATCACGCCGACATGGGCCTTCTTGATGTAGATGAACAGGGGACGCGAGATGGGATACTTGCCGTCGGCGATGGTTTCGAAGGTCGGCGCGACGCCGTTGATGGTCTCGCCCTGGATCTTGTCGAGATTTTCCTCCATGAAGCTGTAGCCGAAGATGCCCAGGGCGTTGGGGTTGGCGACCAGCTTCTGCACGATCAGGTTGTCGTTCTCGCCAGCCTCGATGTAGGCGCCATCCTCGCGGATGGTTTGGCATACCGCCTTGGCCTTCTTCTCGTCGGATTTTTCCAGTTCCTTGATCGCGTCGAATTCCTTGCAGCCCTTATCCATGACCAGTTCGACGAAGGCGTCGCGGGTGCCGGAGGTTGGCGGCGGACCCAGCACCTCGATCTTGTTGGCGGGCAGGGTGGGGTTGACGTCCTTCCAGGTTTTCACGTTGTTGGTCACCAACTTGCCGGTGCCGGGGTCGGGAATTTCCTTGGCCAGGGCCAGCCAGAGATCCTTGATGGTCAGCGGCATCGGCTTGGTCTTCTTGGAGGACGCGACCACGATCCCATCGAAGCCGATGTTGATCTCGACGATTTCGGTGACGCCGTTCTTGGCGCAGGTTTCGACCTCGGAGGCCTTGATCTTGCGGGAGGCGTTGCTGATGTCGGGATGCTGGACGCCGACGCCGGCGCAGAACAGCTTGAAACCGCCGCCGGTGCCGGTGGATTCGACCTTCGGGGTCTTGAAACGGCTGCCCTTGCCGAACTGCTCGGCGACGGCCGTGGTAAATGGATAGACCGTGGACGAGCCCACGATGCTGATATAGTCACGCGCGGACTGGGCGTGGGCGGCTCCGGCCAACAGGAGCGTCGTCGCCACGGCGAGGGCGAGTTTTTGCCTGATCATGAAAAACCTCCGATAACCTTTTGTTATGAGTCGGTAAAGTGCTAGAGATCGCCTCCTCCCTGAGGACCGGTGATGACCCTAGATGGAAATTACTACGGAATGGCGGCCTTTATATTTCATATTTATGTCAGTTTTATTGCAATGCGGAATGGCCGTGGCGCTGGAGCAGGGATGGAGATCGTTTTTCAATCGGTTAACTCGCCAGGGGCGGCTGTGCGGAAAGGTTTCTGGATCGTTCGATGAGTGTTGGAGACGGCGATGGACGGTAAAGTCATTCTGATCACGGGCTGTTCCTCCGGTATCGGCGCGTGCGCCGCCCATGGCCTGAAGGCGCGGGGCTGGCGGGTGTTCGCCACGGCCCGACAGCCGGTGGACGTGGCCCGCTTGCAAGCCGAAGGGCTGGAGAGCCTACCACTCGACTTGTGCGATTCCAATTCCATTCGAGCGGCGGTGATGGAAATTTTGGCTCGCACCGGCGGCCGGTTGGACGCGCTGTTCAACAACGGCGCCTACGGCCAGCCCGGCGCGGTGGAGGATTTGACCCGCGCGGCGCTGCGGGAGCAGTTCGAGACCAACCTGTTCGGCACGCAGGAATTGACTAACCACATCATTCCGGTGATGCGTCGGCAGGGTGGGGGACGGATTCTCTACAACAGTTCCGTGCTCGGTCTGGTGGCGTTTCCCTATCGCGGTGCCTACGTCGCCAGCAAGTTCGCGCTGGAGGGGCTGGCCGACACCCTGCGGTTGGAATTGATCGGCGCTGGCATCCACGTCTGCCTGATCGAGCCGGGGCCGATCCTCAGCCGGTTCCGCGACAACGCCCACGCGGCTTACCGGCGGCACATCCGCGCCGAGGCCAGCCCGCATCGGGAGCCATACGCGGCGATGGAGGCGCGATTGCTGAAACAAGGACCGGCCGCGCCGTTCACCCTGCCGCCGGAGGCGGTGCTGAAACGGGTAATTCACGCCCTGGAAAGCCCCCGCCCCCGCGCCCGCTATCCGGTGACCGTCCCCACTTATCTGTTCGCCGCGCTGCGACGAATATTGCCGACCCGCGCCCTGGATGCGATCCTGCGGCGGGCTGGCGGTGCGGGAAAACGATAGGTTTGTCCAATCCCGTGAAAACTCATGGCCTTGCCAGGAGCGCGGTAACGATTTGACATTTCTATATATTTAATGTATAAATATGAACCGTATGGTTGACATAATTTTTTCAGATTTTCGTAATCAGTTTTTAATAAAATTAATTTAGGATCAATAAGTTGGTTTTTTGCGCAACAACAGGGCCCATCTTCCCTACCGCGCCTTATCAGTGGGGGTGGTGGAGATTTCAGAATGAAACAGGAAATTTCAGAACGGGACTTTGGGGTGGCAAATGAATTTCAATTGACTGCCCTGAATCTTGAATTGAAAGAGGGTCTTAGCGTGCGTCAATAAGGTTGGTCCCATATTTGCTTAACTCTTGGGGTTGCGTGTCAATGCTGGAGACCCAGCGAATCGCCCAGGGGTGGATTTCCAAAGTATTGACAATGCCCTTGCAAGACGACTGGAACGATGGTGATCTGGAGGGGTTATGATGCAAGAACAACAACAATTCTTTTTTGATAGGCTTGTTTTGGAATTACGACGGCTGTGCAAGGAAAAACAGAGTGGTACTTTGTTTATCACTACCAAGGAAGATCGCTCGGCCAGGTTCGTAATTCGTGACGGCACTGTCATCGGCGTGACCTATGGCGATAAACATGGTCCCGAGGCTATACCGCTGGTTAAAAATATAAAGGAAGGACACTATACCTTCTCGGGAAACCGTGCTTTTTTATCCTACGCTGAGTCAACCGCGAGGCCACTACCCGGAACGCCTGAAATCTTACAACTGCTGGGTATCGATTTGGAGATTCCAGCCAATTCTGTTCCCGCGCCGGTGGCGGTTTCGGCAAAGGCGGTTACCCCACTGACCAGACCGGCCAGTCTTGTTTCCGCGCCGGTGGCGGTTTCGGCAAAGGCGGTTGCCCCACTGACCAGACCGGCCAGTCTTGTTTCCGCACCGGTGGCGGTTCCCTCAGCGACCATGGCGCCGATGGGCAGGGCGGCCAATTCTGCTCCCGCGCCGGTGACGGTTTCGGCAAAGGCGGTCGCTCCACTGGCCAGATTGGCCAATCCTGTTTCGGCGTCTGTGGCGGTTCCCTCGGTGGCCATGGCGTCGATGGGCAGGGCGGCCAATCCTGTTCCCGTACCGGTGGCGGTTTCTCCACCAGCCGCGGTAGCGGCGGTTCGACCGATCAAGAACGATGCCCCGGCGCCGGCCAAAAAAATTCTGGTGGTGGAAGACAGCGACACAACCCGAAAGCTGATTGCAAAGATTCTGACTCAGCTTGGATATGCCGTGGTGGAAGCCGAGGATGGCTTGGCGGCCTTTGCCCGGTTGAACGAGGAGAGCCCGGACCTGATGCTGCTTGATATTGTCATGCCCGGCATCGATGGTTACAAGGTGCTTTCCATGGTCAGGAAGCATGAAAAATTCAAGAACCTGCCCATCATCATGATGACTTCGAAGGTCAGTCTTCTTGACCGGTTGCGGGGCAAGATGGACGGTTCCATCGAATATCTGGCCAAGCCCTTCACATCCGGTCAATTGTTGGAGAAGCTGGCAAGTATTTGAGTTCAATACCTTTGACTTTAGCCTGTACTTTAGCCACACGAGTGGCGGCCGTGGTGCAAACCACTGTCTTCAGGCGCCGCGCTCTTTAAGGTGGTGGCGTAATTCGCCGCGAAGCATTTCGGGCGAGGGTGTCTGATCTGGTTCAAATAAATCCTTTTTAAATATAAATACTTAAGTTAGAAAGGTTAAAATTATGTCCAAAAGTTTCAAACTTGCGAAATCAGGGTTTTTGCTCCTCAAAAATCAGGGTTTCCCTGATATCGATACCTATACCCAGTCGTGTAATATACTAAGCATCGCAATATTGATACATGGATTGGGCGTCAATCACCATGGAAGGGAAAGGGGTTGCGGTTTGGCAGCATGGTTTAAATGGGACTGGCATGGTCCCCCATGGGCGCACTCAAAATATTTGAAAGGAACCGCCATGTGGCAAGAAAATCGACCGTCCTTCTTTGATAATCTCATGCAAGAATTACGACGGCTATGCCAGGAAAAGCATAGTGGTACTCTATTTATTACCACTGAAGAAAATCACTCGGCCAGGTTTGTCCTTCAGGAAGGCACTATCGTCGGCATTACTTACAGAACTAAACACGGTTCCGATGCCATACCGTTTATTAAAAGTATAACGGGTGGGCACTATACATTCGCCGGCAAAAGCGTTTTTTTATCCTATTCCGAGTCAAACACGGTGTCACTACCCGGAACGCCTGAGATTTTATGGCTGCTGGGCGCCGACTTGGAATTTCCGGCCAATCCTGTTCCCGTACCGGTGGCGGTTTCTCCACCAGTCGCGGTAGCGGCGGTTCGACCGATCAAGAACGATGCCCCGGCGCCGGCCAAAAAAATTCTGGTGGTGGAAGACAGCGACACAACCCGAAAGCTGATTGCAAAGATTCTGACTCAGCTTGGATATGCCGTGGTGGAAGCCGAGGATGGCTTGGCGGCCTTTGCCCGGTTGAACGAGGAGAGCCCGGACCTGATGCTGCTTGATATTGTCATGCCCGGCATCGATGGTTACAAGGTGCTTTCCATGGTCAGGAAGCATGAAAAATTCAAGAACCTGCCCATCATCATGATGACTTCGAAGGTCAGTCTTCTTGACCGGTTGCGGGGCAAGATGGACGGTTCCATCGAATATCTGGCCAAGCCCTTCACATCCGGTCAATTGTTGGAGAAGCTAAGTAGTTTTTTTCATCAAACCAGCAAATTGATTTATGAGCTGGCCGTATAGTGGTCGTTCGTTCCCCTCTCCCATCTAGTGGGGAAAGGTTGTGAGTGAGAAGCATGAATTCAGGAAGTTATCCCATCGACCCAGTTTTGCTTCCCTGATAGGAGGAGAGGAGGCTGAATGATCGCGCCATGTAAATTGCTGGTGGTCGATGATTCGAAAATCATGCGCCGGTTAATTGTCGAGGTTTTCGACTCGGACGACAAGATTGAAGTTGTCGGAGAGGCCACCGACGGTATCGAAGCGTTGAACAGTATTTCCCGGCTTGCCCCCGATGTGATTACGCTGGATATCACCATGCCGGGCATGGATGGTCTGACTACCCTGAAACATCTGATGATTCGCAGTCCCAGGCCCACCGTGATGCTCAGCAACCTGACTCGGGAGGGCGAACGGACGACGTTCGACGCCCTGCGCTATGGAGCGGTCGATTTCATCGCCAAGCCGACCCGGTTGGAGGGTGGCGAGTTGGAAGCGCAGGCCCAGGATATCATCGCGAAGGTGAATCTCGCCGCCGCTGTGGCGCTTGAATCCGTGTGCTACATCCGCGCCACGCCGCGCGACAGGGCTGCGGCGCCAACCGCCCCCCGCTGTTGCGACCGAGTAGTGGTGCTCGGGGCGGCCGAGGGTGGCTACGGCGCGCTATTGAAGATCATTCCGCGATTGCGCCCGGAGTTGCCGGCCGCCTATCTGGCCGTCCTGTACGCGGCCCCGTCGCACGTCGAGGCCTTCGCTCGTTACCTGAACGATTACAGTGGCGTGCGGGTCAAGCGGGCGGTCGATGGCGAACCGGTCGAGGCCGGTGTTTGCTATCTCGGCGCCGGCGTGGAGTACCTCACCGTCGTTACCCGTAACGGCCGGCTGGTCTTGCAGATTCATCCCGCGCCATTCGCCTCGCGCCGCGGTTCCATCGACCGGTTGATGTTTTCAGTGGCCGAGGCGTTGAAAGGGCAAGCGGTGGGCGTCGTCCTGTCCGGTTCCGGAGAGGATGGCAGCGAGGGACTGGAGGAGATTCATCGCGTGGGCGGTATTGCCATCGTTCAGAGCCCGCAAAGCTGCCTGCACAAGGGCATGGCGCACGCCGCCCTGGCCCGCTGTCATCCGGACGTTGTGCTTTCCGATGTCAAAATCGCCGTGACTCTTAACAGTCTGCGATGAGATCGCCGCCACCGCCGCGTCCACGGGTTTTTGTCTATTCAAGCTGTTAGAGAGGTTAATCAATCAATGAAAAACTTGGGACGGAAGATACCCGCCAAATGGCCGGGCAGGTCCGGGGGTCACTCATCGAAAACTGGGGAAACGCGACTGTGAATATCAAAAATCTCAGCATTGGCAAACGCTTGGGCATCGGCTTTGGCATCATGGCCGTGATCGCGCTGCTGCTTGGCCTCCTGGCGATGGTTGGAATTCGTAACCTTTCCAGCGACTTGGAGGTCATCGGTGGTAACCGGATTCCCGCCTTGCAGGCATTGGCCGAACTCAACCGCCAGCGCATGGCGGTTCGCTCCCAGACTTTTCTCGCCTTGAGCTACCAGACACAGGATGACATCAAGGATGAAATGCGACGCGTCCAGGACGAACGCCGGCAAAGCTGGAAAGCAGTCGACAAGGCTTGGGAACAGCTTCTAAGCGTTCCGCGAACCAGCCAAAAGGGGCGGGCCTTGCAGGAGCAGCTTAAGGGAGAGTATCAAGCGTGGCGGACGGCTTACGTGGAGCTGGACACCCTCATGACTCGGATCGCCGCCACCGCCGATCCCAACCAGCGGGCCCCGTTATACGCCGAGTTTCGGCGGGTGATAAGCAGTGTGGTGCCCATCTCGGATCGCATGGGGCAAACCTTCGACGAAATGACCGAGAACAACACCGAAAATACCAATGAATTGATCGCGGAGGATCGGGCGGCGGCGACTCGACTGCAAATCTGGTCGCTCATCGCCGTGGTCGTCGGTGTGGGATTCGCCATTCTGGCGGGCTGGCTCATCGCCCGCGGCGTGACCCGTCCGGTGACCCGCATGGTGAATACGGTGACCCAGATCGCCACCACCCGCGACCTGACGCTGGCCGTGCCGGTGGAAAGTCGGGACGAAATCGGCCGCATGTCCGAGGCGTTCAACCAGATGATGCAGGTCATCCGCAACGCCTTCGGGGTGGTGAGCAGCACGGCGACCACCGTGGATACCAGCGCCAACGAAGTGGCCAAACGCGCGAGCGCCAACCGCGAACGCGCCCAGGTTGAGGCGGAGCAGTCCGAAACCGCCGCCAAGATCATTGCCGAGATGGGCGCCACCGCCGGCGAGGTGTCGCAGGCGTCGGTCGCGCAAAAGGAAGCGGCGGATCGTTCCAACGTCACGGTCGTCTCGCTGTTGAAGGCCATGCAGGACGTGGCGGCGTCCGCCACCGCGCAGAACCAGGAGGTGAACGCCACCATGGATCGTGTCGCCGAAATGGGCCAGACCGGCGCCAAGGTGGTGGAAACCGCGCGGCAACAGGGCGAGAAGGTGGTGGACGTGACCCAGTCCGTCAATCAGATCGCCCAGGCGGTGGAGGAAATGAACAAGGCGGTGGCGCAGGCCACCGAGTTTGGCCGGTCGGTGGCGCAAGCCGCTGAAGCGGGTAGCCGGTCAGTGGCTTCCACCGTGAGCGGCATGCGCTCCATCGCCGAGTCCTCGGAGCAGATTTCCGAAATCATCGGCGTGATCACGGAAATCGCTGAGCAGACCAATTTGCTGGCGCTGAACGCCGCCATCGAGGCCGCCCGCGCCGGCGCGCACGGCAAGGGTTTCGCGGTGGTGGCTGACGAAGTCGGCAAGCTGGCGCAGCGGGCCTCAGAGGCCGCCAAGGAAATCACCCGGTTGATCAAGGATTCCACCGCCCGCGTCAACGAAGGCACCAAGCTCAGCGACGAGGCGCGGCAGGCGCTGGTCAAGATCGACGAAAGCGGCAAGATCAACATGCAGGCCATCGAGGGCATCGCCAAGACCGCCGGCCTGCTGGTCGCCAATACCCAGCAGGTGCGCAACCTGGTGAGCGACCTCAATGCCCTGGCGCAGCAGATCGGCGGCATGGCCGGCGAACAGGGCTCCCGCCGCGAAGCCGCCCAGAAGGCGCTGGCCGTGTTGCTGGAGCAGTCGCGGCGCATCGGTCAACTGGTGACCGAAGCCAATCAGGGCGCCAGCGCCATCGGCGATGAAATGAAGGGCATCGTGGAGCGCACCGCCCACATGACCAGTTTGACGGGCCTGCAAGCGCAACGCTCGAAGAAGGTCATGGAAATCGCCCAGGCATCCGCCGAGGGCGCGCGCCAGACGGTGGAACGCGCCGGCGGCGTGGTCAAACTCAGCCAGGAGTTGCAGGACGGTTCCCGTCAACTGACCGAGCAGGTGCGGCAGTTCAGGATCGTCAGAAACGAGGGCCCGATTACGCCGATGGCACCCATGCAATGGCAGGCCGGTTGAAGCGGCGCCGATTCGGGACACGACGGGCCGGCCGATCGTATAAGGGATCGCCGCCCGGCTGGCCCGATCTCCGGGCGCGGACCTATAAGGAGCGCGAAAATGGCTGATGTATATACAACCCGGCGAATGGAAGATGCCGAGGAAAAAGACCACCTCATGCAATTGGTGGGCTTCATGAACGGCAGGGAAATGTTCGGCGTGGATATCCTGATGGTGCAGGAAATCATTCGCGGCGCGCCGATCACCGCCGTGCCGAACGCCCCGGCCTTCGTCGAGGGGGTCACCAACTTGCGGGGCAACATCATTCCGGTGATCGACTTGCGCAAGCGGCTCAATTTGCCGACCGACCGACAAGGCGCGGGCAAGAACTGGGTGTTGATTCTGGATATCGCCGGCCGGGTCACCGGGTTCATCGTGGACGCGGTGACCGAGGTCCTCAAGATCGAGCGGGATGCCATCGAACCGCCGCCCGAGATCGTCGTGGCGGGATTGGAGAGCCAATACGTGCAAGGCGTTTGCGATATTGGCGAACGTTTGCTCATCCTGCTCGATTTCAACCGCATCTTGCTGGTCGAGGAAATCAAGCGACTTAAGGAAGCCAATATGGGTGGGCAGCGATTGAGCGGTTCGGTGGGATGATCGGGCGGAACGAGAGACGCGGAGTAGGACGATGAGCATACGCATCCTGGTCGTTGACGATTCCTCCATGATGAGGAAATTGCTGGCGAAGGTTTTGAAACCGCCGGGTCATCTGATTGTCGGGGAAGCCCGAAACGGTATCGAAGCCCTGGAGCTTTACAAGTCGTTGCGACCGGATCTGGTGACCATGGATATCACCATGGATGGGATGGACGGTTTGAGCGCCGCCCGGGAAATCCTGCGCTACGACAGCGCCGCCCGGATTTTGTTTCTCTCGAATCTGGACGAGGAGAAATACCGCGACGATGTCCAGCGGCTGCGGGCCATTGGCTTTATCAACAAGCATAAATCCGAGGAAGTTCTCAAGCTGATTGAGAACCTGGAAAGAACCGAAAAAGCCGGAACCGGGAGCTAGCCGGATCGTCCGACTTCGATCCAAACACCGCTTTTGACGGAAGAACATCCCATGATCGAGCTTGATCCATCGCTGATTAATGATTTTGTTATCGAGGCTGGCGAGCATCTCGAAGAAATGGAATCGATGTTGCTGCGGTTGGCGGAGGATCCGGCTAATCGGGATCTGTTCAACGCCATCTTCAGACCGGTTCACACCATCAAGGGCGCTTCGCAATTCATGGGCCTGGTCCGGATTGCCGCGCTTTCCCACAAGTTGGAAGACTTGCTGGATTTGCTCCGTCAGGGAAAGAAGCCGTCGAACTTGGGTATCGTGGAAACCCTGATCGTCGCGCGCGATCACCTCGCCATGCTGGTGGCTGATCTGGCGCGTTCCCAGACGGAGGAAACCCCGGTCGACCATCTGATCGCCCGGCTTGAACGGATCATCCAGGGGCGGGAGGAAATGGAGGAAGCCGTGGGACCAGCGAAACCGATGGAACCGGTGGAACCGGGGACCGTCCGCGTCGACGCATCGGAATCGCTACCTGCTGTTCCACCCGCGCTGGAAACGGAAACCTATGAGGAAGAATACGACAAGGAACTGTTTACCATTTTCATCGAGCAATTACGGGAGAAGCTGGCTTTTCTGAGCGCGCAAGCCCAGCGGTTTTCCACCGCGCCCGATAAATTCGCGGTGCTGGAGCAGTGTCTTGACAGCATCAAAGGCCTTGATTCCTCGGCCAATTACATGGGCTACCAGGCGCTCTCGCTGCTGTACGAACAGTGGTGCGACGAGATTCTCGCCGCCCAGCAGGCCGTGGCGCTGGAACAGGAAGTTTCCATGGGCTTCATGGAAACCTACGTTGATAGGGTGATCAAGCTCTTCCCGCAACACGGCGACCGCTTGCTGCAAGGCGGCAAACCGCTGGTGGCGCGGCCGGTCGCCAGGATGCCCGCGCCGGTAATCGCCGAAGGGCCCTTGGCGAAGGAATGGCGGGAGGACGAGGCGCCGTTGGCTCCATTGGGCAAGCCCCCAACTTCCACCATGGAACCGATCCTGGCTCAGCCGGAGCCGGCGGTCGCCGGGCGGCGGGAGGAATCTGCCGCCGAGCCAACTTCGGAAACCGAGGGCGAGCGTCAGAAAACGGAGCCATCCCAGGATGCCGGCGAGCGGGTCGTGAAGAAGAGCGTGCGGGTGGATGCGCACAAGATCGACGTGCTGATGAATCAGGTGGGGGAACTGATCGTTGACCGGTCCTATTTCTTCCAGTTGTTCAACGAGATGCGGAATCTTCAGCAGCATCTGAAGGTCAATGCCGGACTCGATCCGAAGGATATGAAGCTGATCCGGGCCTTCACTTATCGGCTGGGCGAGGCCATCGTTTCCCTGAGCCGGACTTCCAACGAACTTCAGGAAGGGGTGATGAAGGTGCGGATGTTGCCCATCGCCCAGCTTTTCAATCGCTATCCCCGCCTGATCCACGATCTCACGCGCGGCACCACCAAGCAGGTGCAACTGGAAATCCGGGGCGAGGAAACGGAACTGGACCGGATGATTATCGAGGAGATCTCCGATCCGCTGATTCACCTGATTCGCAACGCGGTCGATCATGGGTTCGAAACCGTGGCGGAACGCAAGCGTGTGAATAAACCCCCGACCGGCACGTTGCTTTTGGAAGCCTACCATGAGAGCAACCACATCGTTATCGAGATCACTGATGACGGTCGGGGCATGGATCCCGAGTTGATCAAATCGAAGGCATTGGAAAAGGGATTGTTTTCCAGGGAGGAATTGGAACGGATGTCGGCTCGTGAACTGCTTCGGTTGATCATGACGCCCGGTTTTTCCACAGCGGCGGAAGTGACTAGCACCTCCGGTCGCGGCGTTGGCATGGATGTGGTGAAGAAGAATATCGAGAAACTGAACGGCACGATCGACGTTGAATCCATCGTCGGTCTTCAGACGCGAATCCGGCTGAAAATTCCGCTGACCCTGGCGATCATCTCGGCGCTGATGGTGCGGGTTGGCGATAACCTGTTTACCGTGCCATTGGCCAACGTGGAAGAAACATTGCGAATTTTTGCCAAGGACATCACGACGGTGGAAGGAACCGAGGTGATTCATCTGCGTGGCAAGACCACGCCGATCTTTCGGCTTTCCGTCTTGTTCGACATCCCCTCCAGCCAACAGGAGACTGACAAGTTCTTTGTGGTGATCGTCAATGCCGGGCTGAGGAAAATTGGCCTGGTGGTGGATGAATTGCTGGGCCAGGAGGAAGTGGTGATCAAGCCACTGGTGGATTATTTACAGGAAAAAAGCGGTTTGTCCGGCGCCACGATCATCGGCGACGGCCGGGTTTCCCTGATCCTGGATGTTTACGAACTGGCCAATATCGCCATGAATCGGCAGGTTGCCCGTTATCAGGAATTGAGCCTCGGAAGAAGGAAGGCGGTCAGTGAAAAAACCGGTTACCCAGCGGCGGGCAAGTTGAATTAAGCCGGCAAAATCCAACCTCTTCGTTGGATGCCGTTGCGTTCGCGCCTGGCCTAGCTCGCTTTCAACCGGTGGAGAGTTCCGATATGGTCGAAAAAATAAAAGTCCTGGTGGTGGATGATGCCGCGTTCATGGTCAAGGCGGTCAGCGAGTTGCTGGAATCCGATCCGGGCATCAAGATCGTCGGCAACGCGAGAAACGGTTTAGAGGGGTTAGAAAAAATAAAGGCGCTGCATCCCGACGTGATTACGCTGGACATGGATATGCCGGTGATGGATGGGGTAACGACGATCCGTCATATCATGATCGAGGCGCCGGTTCCGGTGGTCGTGTTGAGTTCCCTGTTCAGCGATGGCGGCATTACCTTTGAAGCCTTGCGACTAGGCGTGGTGGACTTTCTGCCCAAGCCGTCCGGCGCCATTTCCCACGATATCCATCGTGCCAAGCAGCAACTCATCGATCGCGTCAAACTGGCGGCGGTGGTGAATCTGCAAAACATTCGCCGGGTCAAGTTGAACCGCTGGAATAGCCGGGAACTGTTGGCCGAGCGTTATGGATTTCAGTCGTTGGATTATCTCTTGGCGATAGGCACCACGCTGGGCGGGCCGAATACCTCCTTGCGCCTGTTTTCCAGCCTGTCGCCAAAACTACCCGCCGCAGCGGTCGTCGTTCAGGAAATTTCTCCGAAAATCCTGCCGGCCTTCGTGAAAAAATTCGACGAGTTTGTTCCATGGAAAGTAGAAGCGGCGCGCGACGGAGTGGTTTTGGAACAGGGCGTCTGTTATGTCAGTTCCTATGAGAATACGATCACGTTTCAAGCGAATTCCAATCGGGAAGTTTGCTTGCGAGTCGGTGAAACCTCGGACAAACCCTTGGATGTACTCTTCGGATCCGCCGCTGAGATCTTTGAGCGCCATGCCATCGGTTTGTTGTTGACGGGAATTGGCAATGACGGCACGGAAGGGTTTGCCAGGATCAAGAGGAAATCGGGCGTCACCATCGCCCAGGAAGTGGAAACTTGCGTTTATCCTAATCTAATCCAGTGCGCCATCGAACGGGGCGTCGTTGATCTGGTGGTAAGTGAAAATGAACTTCCCGCCACGATAGCGGCGTTGATGGAAAATGCTGCCCATGTCGAGATGTGAAATCCAAGGGGCGCCCATTATGATGGGATGGTATCGTGGGAAGCAGCGTGTCGTGTTGCCCCTGGTTTCCTTGGCGATGATCCTCCTGGCTTGGGAGTTGACAGCCCGCCATAGCGGCTGGAGCGCGCAGGTTTTTCCAAGCCCCTCGAAGGTGATGAATGGCATGGGCGAATTGATCGCCAACGGCACGCTTTTGCGGCACTCGATAGCCAGCCTATTTCGGGTGACGGCGGGGTTCTATTTGGCGATTATCTTCGCCATCCCGCTGGGCATCTTGCTGGGGCGGATGGAGACGCTCAATCTGATGCTGAATCCGGTGATTCAGTTTCTGCGCCCCATATCGCCGCTGGCATGGATTCCATTGGCGGTGCTATGGTTTGGAATCGGGGATAAACCCGCCGTTTTTCTGATTTTCCTGGCCTGTTTCTTTCCCCTCGCGGTGGCCACGGCGGTAGCGGCCCGCGCCATCAATCCGGTATTTTTCCAGGTCGCCGCCAATTTTAAATTCAATCGCTGGGAAACCATTACCAAAATTATTTTTCCCGCCATCCTGCCAGAGGTGTTGACAGCCTTGCGCCTGACGGTGGGGATCGGCTGGTTGGTCGTCGTGGCTGCGGAAATGCTCGCGGTCCGCTCCGGCCTGGGGTATCTGATCCTGGATTCCAGGAATGCCCTGCGAATGGATTACGTGATGGTGGGTATGATGATGATCGGCCTGATTGGAATCGTGCTCGATCATCTGATGCGGCGGTTGGCGTACCTGCATCCTGCGTTGCAAAGGGCCTACTGACGAAAACAGTTCCTTGATTGTTCCGTTTTTCCCAAAAGCTTGCAGAGTGGCGAGTGGTGCCGTGGGGCATATCCTGATTCAAGATTTATGCAAATCGTATGGTAACCGGCGAATCGCGCGGCGTGGACCACGTGATCCGTATGATCCCGGTGAAATCATGCGGATTCTGGATCATATCAGTCTCGAATTTCTTGAAGGCGAGATGGTGTGCCTGCTGGGACCCTCCGGTTGTGGGAAATCGACCTTGCTGCGCCTGATCGCGGGTTTCGACAAGGCCACCTTCGGTGAGGTAACCATTGACGGTAAGAAAGTGATCGGCCCCAGTCCGAATCATATCTTTGTTTTTCAGCACAGTGGCCTACTCCCCTGGATGACGGTCTGGCAAAACGTCGAACTTGGCGTGCGCAATGTCGAGGATGCGGAAGCCAGGCGAGAAAAAATCCAGGAAAACATCGATATGGTCGATTTGACGGATTTTGAGCAGCATTATCCCTACCAGTTGTCGGGAGGGATGAAACGCCGCGCGGAACTGGCCAGGGCGCTGGCCGCCAATCCGGATGTGCTGATCATGGATGAGCCTTTCAACGGCCTCGATTTCCTCAGCCACATGAAAATCCGCGAGGAAATCGTCAACATGCACGAGTTGTTGCGCAAGACCACGCTGGTGGTCACCCATGATATCGATGATGCCCTGCTGATGGGAGACCGGATTGTGGTCATGGGTGGCAGACCCGCCCAAGTCAAACTGAATCGCCAGCTTGATTTTCCGCACCCGCGCGACCCCAAGAAGAACGCCGCTCTAGACGATCTGCGGGATGAATTGTTCCTGATGCTTGGAGTGAGCTATGCCGTATGAGTGGACCCATCGCTGGCGTCATCTGCCTTTAACTTGGCGCGTTGCCATCGTCGCCGCTGGCTGGTTGATCCTCATTGCCGCCTTGCATCATTGGCTTAACGTGGAGCGGGGTAGTAGAAAGGTGGTGCGGCTGGGTTATATGCCGGTGATCAGCAATCTGGCGGCGCCGTTGCTGGATTACGCCAGTCGGAATCAGGGAGCGGTGCAGTTTCAAGCACTGAAGTTTTCTTCCTTCGCGGAATTGGGGGAAGCGCTGCGCAACGACCAGATTGAAGCCGCCTTCATGATCGCGCCCCTGGCCATCGTGCTCCGGCAGCAGGGAGCGGATGTCAAGCTGGTTTATATCGGTAACCGCCACGAAAGCACGCTGGTCGCCAGAAAGGATTTACACGCCACCACGCTGAACGATCTGGTTGGTAAAACCGTCGCGGTTCCCATGCGTTATTCGGGGCATAATCTCGGCGTCCGGCGATTGATGGAGGAGCGCGGACTGACCGATAAAATCAAGGTGGTTGAAATGAATCCACCGGATATGGCGGCGTCCCTGACCGCCGGTTCTTTGGACGCCTATTTCGTGGGGGAGCCATTCGCGGCCAAGACCCTGAAAAGTGGCGACGCCAGCCGGATTTATTATGTCGAGGAGGTATGGCCAAACTTTATTTGCAATCTGACCTTGGTCAAGCAAAAGCTGATTCAAGAAGAGCCGGCTGTTGTAAAGTTACTGGTCGAAGGCGCCGCCCGTTCTGGCGTCTGGGCGGGGAAGAACACCCAGACAGTCGCCAGGATTGCCGGGCAATACTGGAATCAACCCCCTGAATTGGTTGAGTATGCTCTCTCGACCCCCCCCAGCCGAATTCGCTACGACCAATTCGTTCCCAGGCAGGACGAGATGCAACGGATGGCCGATTTGATGGTGCATTTTGGTTTGCTGACCAGTGGCGATATTACCGGCCTGGTGGAAGATCGATTTGCGAAAGCGGCCGATCTGAATGAAGTGACCGATGTCGAGAGCATACTCCGACCGGCTGGATTGAAATGACTCCAATTATCTTGTCAGGTAATCTGCCATGTTTTCCAAATACTTTTTGAGGGCGTTGTATTCATCCTCGTAGATGTCCAGGAATTTCACGCCGATTTCATGACCGTCACCGTCAGGCGATGGAGTAGTCCAAACGACTTCGGCAATCGCGGTCAGGGGAGTGGCCGCGACGGTCCCGGCCGAGTCGTCGATGATCGAGGTAACACTCTTGACATACCGTCGCCACCCCTTCAGGTTTATTTTCAAACTCAACCGGGTTCCGGGTTCGTAGGCGTTGGCGACGATAAGGCCAATTCCACCTTTGGCTATGTTTTTCAAGGCGCCAAATTCCGCCGTTTCCGTCGAGGGGGGATATTCAAGCTTGGCGAGTGCCACGCCAGCTTCCTTGGGAAGCCGGGGGTAATCGCGTTTATCATGCCCAGTGGGTGCTGAAGCCATTAGTCATTCCTCAACTTTGTTAACCGATCTTTCCCATTATATTTTTGCCAGGGAAGGGTTTCAAGAAAGGATTGTCTCCATAACAAATCAACTGTCTATTCTGTTGGATCGGATGCCGTCTCGTCGCTTAAATCGAACCGCCGGTATCCCCCCTCGGTTGCCGGGCCATGGTATGCACGATCGGGCGCAGCGCCAGCCACCATTGTTCCTTGGGGCGCCGGAACGTCCAATCGACCATGTCCGACATCTGTTTGAGCGGAACGAGGGTAACCTTGCCCTCGACCAGGCCGATGAAGACGCCTTCCGCCGAGCCGCGTTCCAATTGCTGGGTCAGAAAATCGATGGAGCGCGCGGCCAGTCGGGTCGCCAGGATACGGTCGTAGGGCGAGGGGTTGCCGCCCTGCTGGGTATGCCCCAGCACCGCCTGGCGCACGTCGAATACTTCGTGACCCTCTTCCTCGAACAACCGGCACAGGAAATCGGTGGTGTAGCGCGGGTTGGCGTATTCGCCGCGGATCGTTAGATAAAGCCGCCGGCCGCCGCGAAAGCTTTCGACCATGCGTTCCACGTCGGCTTGCAGGTCCTTGAGCGTGATGCCTTCCTCGTGCAGGTAGACTCGTTCGGCGCCGCCGGCCAGACCGCTCATCAACGCCAGATAACCGCAATAGCGACCCATGGTTTCGACCACGAAGCAGCGCCGCGCCGCCATGGCCGACTGCTTAATGCGGTCGAGCGCCTCAACGCTCACGTTGAGGGCGGTGTCGGCGCCGATGCTCAGCTCCGAGCCGGGCACGTTGTTGTCGATGGTCGCCGGCAGGCAGATCATGGGCATCTTGAATGCCGGATAGCGGTCGCGCTCGCTGAGCAGATAGTGCGCCGCCCGGTAGGCCATCCAGCCGCCGATGATCAACAGACCGTCGATACGGTGATTTTCCAGCGCCCGACCCACGGCGTAAAGTTGCTCGACTGTGGGAATCTGCCGGCTGGTGCCCAGCTCGGCGCCGCCCAGGCCGGTCCAGCCCTCGACATCACCCCAGCCCAATTCCTCGATCCGGCCATCAATCAGTCCCTGGAAACTGCCGCGCACTCCCAGCATGGCGTGACCTTGGTCCAGTCCAAGGCGCACGGCGGCGCGGGCGGCGGTGTTCATGCCCGGCGCCAGGCCGCCCGCGTGGATGATCGCCAGTCGCCGGGGACGGACAGGCGGGGTGACGCTGGGCAGCGCCTCGGCCATCCGTTTGAATACATGGAACATTTCGGTAAAGCTGCCGCCCCGCAGCGTCATCGCTCCGGCGTAGTCGCGCTCGGCGATCATGCGGGCGACAGCGCGGGTTTGCTCGACGCACTGCATCAACGGGGCGCGCTGGATGCGGTTGTAGCGGATGCCGATCAATTGCGGCTCGCTGTCCGGCGTCGCCGCCAACACCTCCTCGACGGCGGCGTAGCCCAGCAGCGTGCTCATCCAGCGGTCGAAAGCGCTGGGGGTTCCGCCACGCTGCACGTGGCCGAGGATGGTCACGCGGGTGTCCTCGCCGAGCCGTTCCTCCAAAACCTGGCGCACGTAGTCGCAACCGATGGGATTTCCAGCGCGGTCCTGAGCGCCTTCGGCGACCACCACGATACTGTCGCGGCGACCGGCGGCTCGCCCGTTGCGCAACAGCTCGCACATCCGTTCCTCCCAACCGTCGGACGGCGGATTCTCCGGAATCAGCACGTAATCGGTTCCACCGGCGATGGCGCTCATCAGCGCCAGATAGCCACAGTGGCGGCCCATGACCTCGACCACGAAGCTGCGCTGGTGGCTGGCGGCGGTGCTGGTAATCGCGTCGATGGCCTCGACGATGCGGTGCAGGGCGGAATCGGCGCCGATGGTCATGTCGGTGCCGACCATGTCGTTGTCGATCGATCCGACCAGACCGGCGATCATCAGCGCTGGATGCCGCTGGGCGGTGGGTTCATCGATTTCGTCGCGCTGAACCAGTTCCGCCAGCAGCTCCGGCCATTCCCGGCGAAAGGTGTCGGCGCCGGTCAGGCTGCCGTCGCCGCCGATGACCACCAACCGGTCGATCCCGTGTTGCAGCAGGTTGCGTGCGGCCCGCCGGCGGCCGTCTCGTTCGCGGAAAGCCGGGCAGCGGGCGGTGCCGATGACGGTGCCGCCCCGGTGCAGGATGCTGCCGACATCGTCCCAGGACAGCGGGCGGATGCGGTCGCCGCCGTCCACCATGCCCTGATAACCTTCGTAGACGGCATAAACAGTAGCGCCCCGATGCAGCGCGGCGCGCACGACGGCGCGCACGGCGGCGTTCATGCCCTGGGCGTCGCCCCCGCTGGTCAGGACGCCGATGCTTTTTGGCTGAAGGCTGGTCATGGCCGGATTTCCCCCGCTGGATGAAGTATTGGTAAGGAATGTAGCGTAATTCAAGGTGTGCGGAAGATGTCGGGAAGGATTTGTTTTGCATCCGCATCCTCTGGACTCGCCGGCGCGAAGGGATGCGCGCCGGCTGTCACAATACCGCCACTCCCACCGCTTCCAGCAGCCGGGTCAGCCGGATCAACGGCAGACCGATCAGGCTGGTGGGATCATCACCCTCCAACCGTTCGAACAGGGCGATGCCTAGTCCCTCGGATTTGAAACCGCCCGCGCATTCATAAGGCTGCTCCCGCCGCAGGTAACGGTCGATCATGCCCGCCGTCAGCGGTCGGAACACCACCTGGAACGGTTCGACCGCCGTCTGGCACTGGCCGCTGCGGCCATCGAGCAAGCATAGACCGGTATAAAACGTCACGGTCCGGCCCGAGGCGCGTCGCAACTGCCTCGTCGCCTCTTCGTGATTGCCGGGTTTGCCGATGATCGCGTCATCGAGCACCGCCACTTGATCCGAACCGATGATCAGCGCCGTCGGTTCGTGGCGGGCGACCGCCCGGGCCTTCAGTTCCGCCAGCCGGGCGGTCAATGTTGGCGCGTCCTCGCCGGGCCATGGAGATTCGTCGGCGGCGGGCGCTTGCGTGGAAAAGGGAAGTCCCAGCCGCGCCAGCAGCTCGCGACGAAATGGCGAGGTGGAAGCCAGAATCAGGCGGCGGCCATCAGGGAGGGTTTCGGACATGGCGGGCACTCGACGGAGTGATGGAAGTTGCGGTAATTGTGCGAAATTTGGCTTTATTTTGACAGTGATCCAGCGCGTCTATATCATTCCGCGTCTTATGCGGACCCCATCGCTTCCCAACAAAATCGATCCTTGGCGTTTGGTCGCCGAGGGCGGGCGATTGGCAGGCTCGTTGGCGCTGACGGCGCTGCCGCGCCTGGCCGCCGCGCTGCATCGGGTCGATGGCATGGCGAGCGTGGCGCTGACGGCTGGCGTTGACCGGCGGGGCGTCCACTTCATCCAGGGTGTCGTGCGAACCACCGAGGTCGAACTGGTGTGCCAACGCTGCCTGGGCGTGCTGCGGTTGCCCCTGGAGGCAACCGTCAGCCTGGGTTTGGCGCGGGATGAGGCCGAAGCCGACCGGTTGCCCAAGGACTACGAACCACTGTTGGTCGCCGCGGGCGGCATCGGCGTCGCCGATCTGGTGGAAGATGAATTGTTGCTGGCCTTGCCCCAGATTCCCCGGCATGAGGATGGGCGCGACTGCGAGGCCAACGGTTATCGGATGCCCGGTGGGATGGAGGATACCCCTCCCTTGGCGACGCTGGCCTCCCTATTACGAGATTCTCAAAGGAGTCATTGAGCATGGCTGTACAGAAAAGCCGCAAGAGCCCTTCCAAGCGTGGCATGCGCCGCTCCCACGACGCCCTGACCGCCCCCACCCTGTCAACGGATCGTACCTCCGGGGAATTGCATCGCCGCCACCACGTCACTCCAAACGGTTATTATCGGGGTCGCCAAGTCATCACTCAGCCGGTGGTCGACGAGAGCGAGGATTGATTGTCGCCCCCCACGCCCGGATTCCCCTGTTTTTCTGACCCCCTATGACGCCTGTTTCGTTCCCATGACCCGGCCGCTCACCATCGCCCTGGATGGCATGGGCGGCGATATCGGTCCCGATGTGGTCGTGCCGGCTGCTCTCCGCGTGCTGAAAACCACCCGTGACGCGATGCGCCTGATTCTGGTGGGCCAGGAGGATATCCTGTCGGCCCGACTGACGCAGCTCAAGGCCAAGGGTCATCCCGACATCGTCATTCGCCATGCCTCACAATTGGTCAACATGGACGAATCGCCCGCGCAGGCGCTGCGGGTCAAGAAGGATTCCTCGATGCGGGTGGCGATCAACCTGGTCAAGCAGGGCGAGGCCAACGCCTGCGTTAGCGCCGGCAACACGGGCGCATTGATGGCGACCGCCCGCTTCGTGCTCAAAACCCTGCCCGGCATCGACCGCCCCGCCATCTGCACCACTCTGCCGACCGTTCGCGGCCATACCCGGATGCTGGACCTGGGCGCGAATGTGGACAGCAAGGCCGAACACCTGCTGCAATTCGCGGTCATGGGCTCGGTGCTGGCCGAGGTGAACGGCATCCAACAGCCGCGCGTGGGTTTGCTAAACATCGGCGAGGAAGACATCAAGGGCAATGAGCAGGTTAAGGACGCCGCCCGGTTGTTGGCCGCCAGCGATCTGAATTACATCGGGTTCATCGAGGGTGATGGTGTTTATCTGGATGAGGTGGATGTGGTGGTCTGCGATGGCTTCGTCGGCAACGTCGCGCTCAAAAGCAGCGAGGGCGTGGCCAAGCTCATCCGCCAATTCATGACCCAGGAATTCAAGCGAAACCCATTGACCCGCCTGGCCGGTCTGATCGCCCTGCCGGTCTTGCGCGCCTTCAGTCGTCGCATTGATCCTCGCCGTTACAACGGCGCCAGCTTGCTGGGTTTGCAGGGCATCGTGGTCAAGAGCCATGGCGGCGCCGACGCCCTGGCGTTCGCCAATGCCATCCAGGTCGCGATATTGGAAGCCCAACAAGCGGTGCCCCAACGCATCGACGCCCATCTGGCCGCCCTTCACGCCGCGAGGCAAGCGCTTTGAATCACGCCCGAATCATTGGAACCGGCGGTTATCTGCCGGAAACCGTGCTGACCAACGCCGATCTTGAGCAACGGATCGAGACCACGGCGCAATGGATCGTCGAACGCACCGGGGTCGAGGAGCGCCACATCGCCGCGCCGGGAGAGACCACTTGCGATCTGGCCGAGCACGCCTCCCGACGGGCGCTGGCGGCGGCCGGCGTCGAGCCGGGCGACATCGACTTGATCGTGCTGGGCACCACCACGCCCGATCACGTCTTCCCCAGTGTCGCCACCCAGTTGCAGCACCGGCTGGGCTGCCCTGGGGGTCCCGCCTTCGACGTGCAGGCGGTATGCACCGGTTTCGTCTACGCTCTGGACGTTGCCTACCGGTTCATTCGCACCGGCGCGACGCGACGGGCGCTGGTGGTGGGGGCGGACACCTTCACGCGCATCATCGACTGGACGGACCGCGGCACCTGCATCCTGTTTGGCGATGGCGCTGGCGCGGTGGTGCTGGAAGCGGCGGACCAACCTGGCATCATTGACAGCCGGCTGGGCGCCGATGGCCGTTACAAGGAGCTGCTGTGGGTGCCGGCCGGCGTGTCCAGCGGCTATGATCAAACCCGCCAGAACGTCGCCTTCGTCAAAATGCATGGCAGTGAAGTGTTCAAGGTGGCGGTCACCACGCTGAAGGATATCGCCGAGCGGATTTTGACCGCGAACCGGATGACCGTCGCCGACGTGGACTGGCTGGTCCCGCATCAGGCCAACCGCCGGATTCTGGCCGCCACCGCCAAGCGGCTCGGGTTGCCGGAAGGGCGGATGGTAGACTGCGTGCGGACTCACGGTAATACCTCGGCGGCCTCGGTGCCGTTGGCCCTGGACGTGGCGGTGCGCGACGGCCGTATCCAGCGCGGCGACACGTTGCTGCTGGAGGGGTTCGGCGGCGGCTTTACCTGGGGTGCGGTGTTGCTGACCTATTGAGCGCGAGGGAGAGTTCACGATGACGACGCTGGACGGCGAAATCGCCCTGGTGACCGGGGCTAGCCGCGGCATTGGCCAAGCCATCGCCCGCGAATTGGGTCGGCGTGGCGCGACCGTGATCGGCACCGCGACCACCGAGGCCGGCGCGGAGGCGATCACCCGAAGTTTGCGCGAGCACGAAATCAAGGGGCGTGGCTTGCGGCTGGACGTGACCGATCCGGCCTCGGTCGACGCCACGATGAAAGCGGTGACCCAGGAATTTGGTCCGCCGAGCATCCTGGTCAACAACGCTGGCGTTGCTCGGGATAATTTGCTCCTGCGGATGAAAGACGAGGAATGGGCGGCGATTCTCGACGCCAACCTGACGTCGGTCTACCGGATGAGCAAGGCGGTGCTGCGCGGGATGATGAAAGCCCAGCGCGGGCGTATCATCAGCATCACCTCGATCGTGGGCGCCACCGGTAATCCGGGCCAAGCCAACTATGCGGCGGCCAAAGCGGGGATCATCGGTTTCACCAAATCGCTGGCGCGCGAGATCGGCTCGCGCAACATCACCGTCAACGCGGTCGCGCCGGGCGCCATCGCTACCGACATGACCCGGGACATGCCGGAAACGCAGCGCCAGGCGCTGCTGACCAGCATTCCGCTGCAACGGTTGGGCGAACCCCAGGACATCGCCAATGCCGTAGCGTTCCTGGCTTCGCCGGAAGCGGCTTACATCACCGGCGAGACCCTGCATGTCAACGGTGGGATGTACATGGCTTGATGGCCGACTGGAAGGGGGGCCACGTCGCCGTGCCGGTGGTTGACGAGGGGGGGCCGGAAACCGCGCCCAGTTTGTGGTACTGTCACTGAAATTTCGCCCGCCGTGATAAAGTGGGCGCGGATTGAAACACAACGAGGAAGCAAGCGATCATGATCGACATCAGCAACATTGAAGCCCGCGTCAAGAAAATCATCATCGAGCAGTTGGGGGTGAAGGAGGAGCAGGTCACCAACGAGGCCTCTTTTGTCGAGGACCTTGGCGCCGACTCCCTGGATACCGTCGAACTGGTGATGGCCCTGGAAGAAGAGTTCGAACTGGAGATTCCCGACGAGGACGCCGAGAAAATCACCACGGTGCAGCAAGCGATTGACTATATCGCAACGCATCTGGGCTGAAGGTGTCCGTCCCCCGCGAATCCCAACCCGCCGCGACCGCCCGCCAGAGGTCGCGGCCTTGTTTTGTCAGCCTGACGTAGTGAGGGGTGTTTCGTGACCGAGCGGCGAGTGGTAGTGACGGGCATGGGCATCGTGTCCCCGGTCGGCAGCGCTGTGGAGACCGCCTGGACCAACATCCTGGCCGGTCGCAGTGGGATCGGGCTGGTCACCGCCTTCGACGTGAGCAGTTTTCCAGTGCGCATCGGCGGCGCGGTGAAGGATTTTCATGTGGAGCAGTACCTGAATACCAAGGAAGCCAAGAAGATGGACACCTTCATCCACTATGGCATCGGCGCGGCGGCGCAGGCGATTCGGGACGCGGGACTGGAGATCACCGAGGCGAACGCCGAGCGGATCGGCACTTATATCGGTTCCGGCATCGGCGGTCTACCAGGCATCGAGGAAGGTCACGCCGCGTTCTTGAAGGGCGGACCGCGCAAGTTGACCCCGTTCTTCGTGCCGCGCAGCATCATCAACATGGTGTCGGGTAATTTGTCCGTCCTATACGGCATCAAGGGCCCGAACCTGGCGGTGGTGACGGCCTGCACCACCGGCACCCATAGCATCGGCCTAGCGGGCCGACTGATCGTTTACGGCGACGCCGACGTGATGATCGCCGGCGGCGCGGAAATGGCCACCACGCCTACCGGACTGTGCGGCTTCGCGGCGGCGCGGGCGCTGTCCACCCGCAACGACGAGCCGGAGAAAGCCAGCCGGCCCTGGGACAAGGATCGCGACGGCTTCGTGCTCAGCGACGGCGCCGGGGTGATGGTGCTGGAAGAATACGAACACGCCCGGCGGCGCGGCGCGCGGATTCATGCCGAACTGATCGGTTTCGGCATGAGCGGCGACGCCTATCACATGACCCTGCCGCCGCCGGATGGCGGCGGCGCGCGGCGGGCGATGGCCAACGCCCTGCGCGACGCGAGTATCGCGCCCGAGGCGGTGGATTACATCAACGCCCACGGCACGTCCACTCCAGCGGGCGACAAGATCGAAAGCGACGCGGCCAAGGCGGTGTTCGGCGATCACGCCTATCGGCTGGCGATGAGTTCGACCAAATCCATGACCGGCCATCTGCTGGGCGCGGCCGGCGGGGTCGAGGCGATTTTTTCGGTGCTGGCGATTCGCGATCAGGTCGCGCCGCCCACCATCAATCTGGATCATCCGGAACCGGAGTGCGATCTGAACTACGTGCCGCACACCGCCCAGGAACGGCGTATCAAGGTCGCGCTGTCGAATTCCTTTGGCTTCGGCGGCACCAACGGCACGGTGATTTTCCGCGCTTTGGAGTAAGCCTGGTGTTCCCGTTCGTTTCCCTCATCCGCTGGCGGGAAAGGAGCGGAGGAGGGTGAGGGCATGGTTTTCCCCCACTGGCCTCGACGGTTGCTGCTGGTCCTGGCGGCGCTGGCGCTGATTCTGGGGCCGGCGCTGTATATCGTTTACGCCGATTATCGCGTATTTCTGGATACCCCCCTTGGCGTGCCGACCGGCGGCCTGACGCTGGAGCTGAAACCCGGAATGGGCATGTCCGATCTTGTTCGGGAATTGCGGCGACAACCGGGCCTGCTGCGGTCGGGGCCGTACCTGGAAGCCTACGCCCGATCCAATCGGCTGGCGTCCCGGCTCAAGGCCGGCGAATACGCCCTCGCGCCGGGCCTCACGCCGCGCGGGTTGCTCGACCAGATCGTGGCCGGTCGGGTCATCCAACATTCGCTGACGGTGGTGGAAGGCTGGACCTTCAAGCAACTGCGCCGGGCGCTGGCGGAACATCCCAGGATCGGCCAGTCTCTGCGGGACGCGAGCGACGCCGAAATCATGGCGCGGCTGGGTCGGCCGGGCGAGCATCCCGAGGGACGATTTTTGCCGGATACCTACCGTTTCCCAGCCGGCTTCACCGATGAGGCGTTCCTGCGGCGGGCGCTGGCGGCGATGGACCGCCAGTTGAATATGGTATGGAGTCACCGTTCCCCGGATTCGCCGCTGACCGATCCCTACCAGGCGCTGGTTCTGGCCTCGATCGTGGAAAAAGAAACGGCGGTGCCGGCGGAACGGCCAGAGATCGCTGGCGTGTTCGCGCGCCGACTGCGGCGGGGGATGCCGTTGCAGACCGATCCGACCGTGATCTACGGCTTGGGCGAGACGTTCGACGGCAACCTGCGCCGCGCCGATCTGGCGCGCGACAACCCCTATAACACCTATACTCGTAAAGGTTTGCCACCGACGCCGATTGCCTTGCCCGGCGCGGACGCGCTGGCCGCCGCCGTCAATCCGGCCCCCGGCGACGTGCTGTATTTCGTGGCGACCGGCCAGGGTGGGCATGTCTTTTCCCGGACGCTTGACGAACATAACCGGGCGGTCAGGCAGTATCAGTTGAAGGGTAAGTAACGTGTCCGGCCAGTTCATTACCGTCGAGGGCGGCGAGGGCGCTGGCAAGACCACCCAGCTTGCGTTCATGCGCGAGTATTTGGAGCAGAGGGGTCATCAGGTGACGTTGACCCGCGAACCAGGCGGCACGGCGCTGGGCGAGGAAATCCGTTCCCTGCTGCTCGGCCACCGCCACGACGGCATGGCGCTGGCGACCGAGACGCTGCTGGTGTTCGCCGCCCGCGCCGAGCATTTGGAACGGGTGATCCGGCCGGCGCTAGCCGCCGGTCATTGGGTCTTGTGCGACCGGTTCACCGACGCCACCTACGCCTATCAGGGGAGCGGGCGAGGTTTGCCGCCGGAGAGGATTGCGATGCTGGAAGACTGGGTGCAAGGCGGCTTTCGGCCTGATTTGACCCTGGTGTTCGATGCGCCGGTCGCGGTGGGGTTGGAGCGGGCGGCGCGGCGCGGCGCGGCGGATCGCTTTGAGCGGGAGGAAACCGCCTTTTTTGAGCGGATCCGCGCGGCTTATCTCGACCGGGCGCGGCACGATCCCGACCGCTGCCAGATCGTGAATGCCGATCGGCCGGTCGCGGTGGTTCGGGCCGAGGTGGAAACCATCCTCGCGGGCTGGCTGGAGCGGTACTGATGGACGACGAACGCCTGCCCTGGCATCAGGACCTTTGGCGACAGTGGCAACGGCGGCGGGTCGCCGGGCGCCTGCCGCACGCGCTGTTGTTGTCCGGCCCGGCCGGGCTGGGCAAGGGGCGGTTCGCCCGTCGGCTGGCGCGGGCGCTGCTGTGCGCCCATCCCGACGCCGAGGGCGAAGCCTGTGGTCAATGTCGGAGTTGCCGGCTGTTTCGGGCCGGCAGCCATCCCGACTACAGCCTGGCGCGGCCGGAAGAAGAGGGCAAGGTCCTCAAGGTGGATCAAGTCCGCGAGGTGTGCGCCTTCCTCGGCTATACCGCCCAATATGGCGGCTACAAGATCGCGTTGCTGGAACCCGCCGACCAGCTCAACGTCAATGCCGCCAACGCCCTGTTGAAGACGCTGGAGGAGCCGCCAGGTAACGGTTTGTTGCTGCTGGTGTCCGCCCAGCCGGCGCGCTTGCCGGCCACGGTGCGCAGCCGCTGTCAAAGGGTCGATTTCGACCCGCCCGCGGCGGTGGTCGCCGTTCCCTGGCTGGCGGCCCGCATCGCGGACGGACTGGAGCCGGCGACGCTGTTGGACATCGCCGGCGGCGCGCCGCTCGCCGCGCTGGCCCAGGCCGACGGCGAATGCTGGCGCCGTCGTCGGGCATTGTTCGAATGCTACGAGCAGGTGCTGGCCGGGCGAATCGACCCGATCCGGGCGGCGGAATGCTGGACGCAAGGCGATTTGAGCGAGAATCTGCGCTGGCTGGTCGGCTGGCATACCGACCTGATTCGGCTTAAGATGGACGCCCAACCCCCCCGCTTGGGCAACCCCGATCTGGGTCCCGCGCTGCGACGCTGGGCCAATCGGGGCGCGCCGCGCGTTCTGTTCGAACGACTGGACGCCGCGATGCGGCTGCGTGCGCTCTGCATGACCACCCAGGTCAACGCGTCCCTGCTGCTGGAAGCGTTCCTTGGCGACGCGCTTCTCTAGGTTCTGATCTATTTTCAAAGGGTTGAACACCATGGCGGTTCCACGACAAGGCGTCATTTCCCTCGCCATCAAGGACAAGGCGATGCTCCACTCCAGCTACATGCCCTTTGTCAAGGGCGGGGGCATCTTCATTCCGACCGAAAAAACCTTCGAACTGGAGGACGAGGTGTTTCTGCTGCTGACGGTCCTGGACGACCCGGAGCGGTTCGCCATCACCGGCAAGGTCGTCTGGATCAACTACCGAACCACCCCGGGCGGACGGCAGATGGGCGTCGGCATTCAGTTTGGCGGCATGGAGGGTGCCAACCTGCAAAAGAAGATCGAGGCGCAATTGGCCGGTTACGTTCGCACCGAACAGCCGACCAACACGATGTAGGCGCCGATCGACGATGCTGGTCGATTCCCATTGCCATCTGGACCGGATCAAACTAACGCCTTTCGGCGGTAGTCTGGCGGGGGTGCTGGACGCGGCGGCGGCGAGCGGCGTCACACGGTTGTTGAGCGTGGCGGTGGACTTGGAAAGCTGGCCGGCCTTGGCCCGGCTGACCGAACCTTATCCCCAAGTCGCGTTGTCGGTGGGCGTGCATCCAAGCGAGGAGGGTGGTCGCGCGCCGACCGTGGCGGAGTTGACGACCTTGGGCCGCGAGCCGCGTGTGGTGGCCATCGGGGAGACCGGACTGGATTACTACCACGGGGCCGACCGCGCCGACCGCCAGCGGGACTGGTTCCGCATTCACGTCGCCGCCGCCCGGGAATTGGGCAAGCCGTTGATCGTCCACACCCGCGACGCCCGCGAGGATACCTTGCGAATTCTGGCCGAGGAGGGTGCGGCCGAGGTGGGTGGAGTATTGCATTGTTTCACCGAGGATTGGGCGATGGCGGAGCGAGCGCTGGAGCTGAATTTCCACATCTCGTTTTCCGGGATCGTGACCTTCAAGAACGCTCAATCCATTCAGGACGCCGCGCGGCGCGTGCCCGCCGACCGGTTGCTGGTGGAGACCGACGCGCCTTACCTGGCGCCGGTCCCACACCGGGGCAAACCCAATCATCCGGCCTGGGTACGGCATGTGGCGGAGTTCGTCGCCCGGTTGCGGGGCGAGACGCTGGAACGGGTCGCCGAGATCACCACCACCAACTACTTGCGGCTGTTCGGCGTATCCGCGGAGGTAGCGTGAATCACGCGGAAATGCGCGACCGGGTTCGCCACTGCTTGCATTCGACCCATCAGGTGGAAATTCTGACCGGCGATCACGCGGTGGCCGGGATGGAGCGCGAGGAACGGCCTCTGACCCCAGCGGCGGTGCTGGTGCCGCTGGTCGAGCGGACCGAAGGCTACACGGTGTTGTTGACCCAGCGCACCGCCCATCTGGAGCATCATGCTGGTCAGATCAGCTTTCCCGGTGGTCGGGCTGAAGCGGAGGACACCAGTCCGGTCGAGACCGCGTTGCGCGAGGCGGAGGAAGAGATCGGCCTGCATCGCCGACACGTGGTGGAAATCGCCGGCTTTCTCGATTTGTATCAAACCATCACCGGGTTTCTAGTCACGCCGGTGGTGGGTTTCGTGACCCCGCCGTTCGAGTTGACGCTGGATGATTTCGAAGTCGCCGAGGCGTTCGAGGTGCCGCTGGAATTCATCCTCGATCCGCGCCATCACGAACAGCGCAGTGTATTCTACAAGGGCCAGCCGCGGCGTTATTACGTGATTCCGTATCAGGATCGTTTTATCTGGGGCGCGACCGCCGCCATGCTGGTCAATTTCGCCCGGCGGCTGACCGGTAACCCGCTGTCACTGTGAATCCGGTGTGTCGCTGGCCGCGCTCCGGTGATGGACGAACTGCCGCAGTAGAAACTCCTCGTCGCGCGGCGTCAGATCGAATCGCAGGCTGGCCTGCTCGACGGTTTTGAGGGTGCAACGTCCCTGTTCGGCCAGCCACTGAAAGGCGTGGCGCAACGCCTCGCCCTCGGGGATGAGCGGTTTGAGCATTACCGTCAGATCTTGCCCGCCTGCTGAGCGATGAAGGCGGTCTTGGCCGACAGTTCCAGCGAACAGGTCCATTTGTAGGCGAGATTGAGGCTGTCGGCGCCGGCGTAGACGCCATGGCCGCGCACCACGGCGATGGGATAGTCCGCCAGGATTTCGCCGACCATGCGCGGCGAACGGGCTTCGTACTGGTCGTAGGGGATGGTCAGGACCGGCACCCGACTGAAGTACAACTGCCCCTCGAAATCGGCCGGAAGGAATTCCTCGTTGTCCATGGTCATCGCCACGGAATAGGGGCCGTGGCTGTGCAGCAGGGCGCGGACCTTGGGATTGGCCTGGTAGACCGCCAGATGGAGACGGGCGTCCATCGATGCCCCCTTGCTGATGACGCCGTCGAGGCGGCACTCGACCAGATCGCCACTGCTGAGGGTATCGGCGCAGCAGCCGGTGGGCGTGATCCAGAAGGCGTCGCCGTCACGGGCCGAGGCGTTGCCGCTGTGTGAGTCGTTGAGGCCGTACTGGCGCAGCCAGCGATAGTGTCGAACCAGATCGTCTTTGATGTTCATGGCGGCGATTATAGCGGGATGGCGGTTAGGCCGGAACCCGCCGCGTTGGACCGTTCGCGCGGACGGGCGACGCGACCCGCTCCACACCAGTCCGCAGCGTGCCGTCGGGATACAGCTCGAACCAGCGGTAGCCGGGCGGGAGATCGTCCACGCGCGGTTCTGGGGCGTCGGGCCTGAATTGCACCGAGGTCGCGGGGGTGGCCAGCAGTTGCACGTTGCCCCGCCAGCCGACGAACTCGCCGTGGATATGGCCCCACGCCACCGCCCGGACTTGTGGATAGCGATCCAGCACCGCGAACAGCGCCGCGCCATTGCTGACCGTCATGGTGTCGAGCCAGCCCGTGCCGACCGGCAGCGGGTTGTGGTGCAGGCAGACCAGGGTGGGCCGTTCGGGGTCGGTCGCCAGGACGGTGTCAAGCAGCGCCAGTTCGCCGGTGGCCAGATGGCCGTCGGGCGTGCCGGGAAAACTGGAATCCAGCAGCACGAACTGCCAGTGGCCGGCCACGAAGTATCGCGCCCAGCGCACGCGGTCGCCGCGCAGCGTTCGGCTCATGACCGCTGGAAAGTCGTGATTGCCCGGCAGGCAATAGACCGGCAGGTCCAGCGGTTCCAGCGCCTGGCGCAGACGGGGATAGGCGTCCGGCTCGTCGCCGACCAGATCGCCGGTGGCGAGGATGAGGTCGGGCGCGGGTTGTCGTTCCCGGATATGCGCCAGCACCGCGTTCAGGCCGGCGTCCACGTCGGCGCCCCAAAGCTGGTTGCCGGGGGTGGTTTTAAGATGGAGGTCGCTGATCTGGACGACGCGGAGCGGGGCGGTGGTCGGCATGGCGCAAGGTCCTCGAAGAAGGGTGACGCGAACAGCTTACAGGGTTTTGATGAACACTTTCGAACGGCGTTGCCAGTTGTAGAGCGCCTGTTTGCGCACCGGCAGATCGGTGACCTCGGCGGGTTCGAAGCCGCGCTCGCGAAACCAGTGTTCGGCGCGGGTGGTCAGCACGAACAGCCGAAGCAGACCTTGGGCGCGGGCCTGGCGCTCGATGAAGTGCAGCAGCGTATCGGCCCGGCCGCGGTTGCGGTAGTCCGAGTGCACCGCGACGCAGGCTAGTTCCGCCAATTGCTCTTCGGCGAAGGGATACAGCGCGGCGCAGCCGATGATCGCGCCGTCGCGCTCCAGCACGGAAAAACGTTCGATTTCCATTTCCAGCCGCTCCCGTGACCGTCGCACCAGCGCGCCGTCCTCTTCCAGGGGCTGGATCAACGCCAGCATTCCGCCGATGTCGTCGATGGCGGCGGGACGCAATCCTTCGTAGATATCGGCGGTGATCAGGACGCCCACGCCGTCGCGGGTGAACAGTTCCAGCAGTAGCGCTCCGTCCATCTGTCGGCTGAGCAGGTGAACGCGGCGCACTCCGGCCTGACAGGCGCGCAGCGCCAGCCGCAGATGGCGGGCGGTTTCCTCGGTCAGCGCGGGGTGCTCGGCCAGCAGGCGCGCGGCGTCGCTGGGGCTGAGCTCGCGGATCGGTTGCCCGGCGGGATCGCGCAACGGGGGGCTTTCGGTCAGCACCAGCAATTTGTCGGCGCGCAGGGCGATGGCGGCGGCGGCGGCCACGTCCTCGGCGCTCAGGTTGAAGATTTCGCCGGTCGGCGAGTAGCCCAGCGGCGACAGCAGGACGATGGCGTCCTGATCCAGCCACGAACGGATGGCGCGGTCGTCGATCCGCCGCACCTCGCCGGTGAAGCCGTAATCCACCCCCTCGCGCACCCCCAGCGGCCGGGCGGTGATCAGGTTGCCCGACGCCACCCGCAGGCGCGCACCGTGCATCGGCGAGTTGGCCAGACCCATGGAAAGCCGCGCCTCGATCCGGATGCGTACTCGCCCCACCGCCTGTTTGACGTAGCGCAGATCCTCGGCGTTGGTCAGCCGCAGGTCATTGACGTAGCGCAGTTCGCGGCCGGCTTCGCGCAGACGCTCCTCGACCTGCGGTCGCGCGCCGTGCGCCAGCACCAGGCGAACGCCGAGGCTATCCAGCAAGGCCAAGTCATGAATCAGACTGGAGAAATGATCGGCTTCGACCGCTTCGCCGCCGAACAACACCACGAAGGTTCGGTGGCGATGGGCGTTGATGTAGGGGCCGGCTTGGCGGAACCAATGGACGAAACGCTCAGGATTCATGGTGGAGCGGGGCGTGGGATGCCTGGAAAGATGAGTTGACGGAAAAAATAGCGGGCATTCGGGCGCGATAGTCTAATACCATTGCGGTCGAGTCCGTAGTCGCCGTCCCTGAGTTCGCATGAGCGCCAAGAGTCCGACCAGTTCCACGATGACCGATACGAATTGCCCCGCCCCCGCTGAAAAGGTGCGGGTCTGGCTGCGCGAGTTGCAAGACCGACTGAGCCAGGCGCTGGAAGCCGCCGATGGTGGCGCCCGGTTTCGGGAGGACGCCTGGGATCGCGGCGGTGAGCGTGGCCTGCGTGGCGTTGGACGCACCCGGATGCTGCGCGAGGGCGCGGTGTTCGAGCAGGCGGGCATCAATTTTTCCCACGTGGTCGGCGAACGTCTGCCGCCCTCGGCCACGGCGCGGCGGCCCGAACTGGCCGGACGCGGTTTCGAAGCCATGGGGGTGTCGCTGGTGGTTCATCCCCGCAACCCCTACGTGCCGACCTCGCACGCCAACGTCCGTTTTTTTCGCGCCGCCGGGGATGAAGCGGAATCGACTTGGTGGTTCGGCGGCGGCTTCGACCTCACGCCGTATTATGGTTTCGAGGAAGACTGCGTCCATTGGCATTGCACGGCCCAGGCCGCCTGCGCGCCGTTTGGTCCCGAGGTCCATCCGCGCTACAAGCAGTGGTGCGACGATTATTTCTTCCTCAAGCATCGCAACGAACCGCGCGGCGTCGGCGGACTGTTCTTCGACGATCTGAACGAAGGCGGGTTCGAACGCTGCTTCGCCTTCCTGCGCAGCGTCGGGGATCATTACCTGCCGGCCTATTTGCCGCTGGTCGAACGACGACGGGCGATGCCCTACGGCGAGCGCGAGCGGGAATTTCAGCTTTACCGGCGCGGGCGCTACGTTGAGTTCAACCTGGTTTACGACCGGGGCACCCTGTTCGGCTTGCAATCGGGCGGGCGTACCGAGTCCATCCTGATGTCACTGCCACCACGGGTGCGTTGGGAATACGACTGGCGACCCGAACCGGGCAGCGCCGAGGCGCGTCTTTACGATGTTTTCCTGCAACCGCGCGACTGGCTGGTGCTGGCCGGCGCGCGGGCACAACCCGAGGTTTAGCCATGTACACTGTCTGCGTCCGCGACCATTTCATGATTGCCCACAGCTTCCGGGGCGAGACCTTCGGTCCCGCCCAACGCCTGCATGGCGCGACCTACGTCGTCGATTTGGAGCTGCGCCGTCCCGATCTGGACCCCGACGGGGTGGTGGTGGATATCGGCAAGGCCAGCGCCTGCCTGCGGGAGGTGCTGGATGAATGGAACTACCGCAACCTTGACGACATGGCGGAATTCACCGGCCGCAATACCACCACCGAGTTTCTGGCCCAGGCCATCTTCAATCGCATCGCCGTGCGGATCGAGGAGGGTCAACTGGGTCTGCATGCGACCGGCCTGAGCGCGATGCGGGTCGTTTTGCGTGAATCCCATGTCGCCTGGGCCGCCTACGAAGGTCCGCTGCCGTGAATCACGTCCATTTCCTGATTCCTGGCGACCTGGAGACCCGCACCGGTGGCTATCTCTACGACCGCCGGATTATGGCTGGCCTGGCGACGCTGGGCTGGCGGGTGGATTTGCATCGTCTCGACGCCAGCTTTCCGACGCCCACCCCGGCGGCGCTGACCGAGGCCGACGCGATACTGGCCGCGCTGCCAGACCGGATGCTGGTTGTGGTGGACGGGCTGGCGCTGGGGGCAATGCCCGAGGTGGCCGCCCGACATCGGGACCGGCTGCGGCTGGTGGCGCTGGTGCATCACCCGCTGGCGCTGGAAACCGGGTTGGATGAGGCAACGAGTCGGCGTTTGTACGCCAGCGAGCGCGAGTCGCTGCGCCACGTCCGGCGGGTGATCGTCACCAGTCCCAGCACGGCGCGGGCGCTGGCCGATTACGCCATCACGTCGGAGCAATGCACGGTGGTGTTGCCCGGAACCGATCCAGTGCCGCTGGCCGAGGGGTCGGGCGAGGAGGCATGGGTACTGTTGTGCGTGGCCTCGCTGACGCCGCGCAAGGGTCACGCCGTCCTGTTCCGGGCATTGGCGCGGCTGGAATCGTTGCCGTGGCGGCTGCGGTGCGTGGGCAGCGCCGACCTCGATCCCGTCACTGCCGCCGACTTGCGAACCCTGGCGGCGGAATTAGGACTGGCCGGGCGCATCGAATTTCCAGGGCAGTTGGAAGCAGCGGCATTGGCGATTGAATACCGAGGGGCGGATTTGCTCGTGTTGCCGTCGTATTACGAGGGTTATGGCATGGCACTGGCCGAGGCGCTGGCGCGCGGCCTGCCAATCATCAGCACGACCGCCGGCGCGATTCCCGACACCGTGCCGGCGGACGCCGGTCTGCTGGTTCCGCCCGGCGACGAGGCGGCGCTGGCCGGGGCGCTGGTGCGGGTGATGACCGAACCCGATTTGCGCGAGCGGCTGGCGGCGGGGGCTCGCGCGGCCCGACGGAACTTACCGGACTGGCCGACGGCTTGCGCCCGGTTTGCCACCGCGCTGGAAGCGGTCTCGACATGAGTGGATTTTCCGCCGACTGGCTGGCACTGCGCGAGCCGGTGGACGCGGCGGCGCGCAACCCGGAACTGACCGGGCGTTTACAAGATTGGCGGTGGAGGAGGGGGCCGCTGACCGTGCTGGATTTGGGCAGCGGCGCGGGCGCGAACCTTCGGTTTCTGGCGCCGTTGCTCGGCGGCGAACAGCATTGGCGGCTGGTGGATCACGATCCGGTCCTGCTGGCGCGGGGCGAGGAACAGTGCGGCGCGTGGGCGGCGAAACGGGAGATCAACCTGACGCTGAACTGGCGGCGGCTGAATTTGGTTCTTGACTGGGAGCGGCTGGATTTTCGCGGCATGGACTTGGTGACGGCTTCCGCCCTGCTCGATCTGGTCTCGGCGGACTGGCTGGAACGGTTGGCTCAACGCTGTCGGGACGCGCGGGCGGCGGTGTTCGTGGTTTTGAGCTATGACGGTTCCATCGCCTGGGAACCGGCGCTGGCCGGCGACGAAGTGGTGGGCGAGCAGGTGAACCGGCATCAGCGCACCGACAAGGGATTCGGGCCGGCGCTCGGTCCCGACGCAACCGGGGCGTTGACGGTTCGGTTGCGAGAGCTGGGTTATGAGGTGATGACCCGGCCCAGCCCCTGGCGGTTGGGGCCGGAGCAGCGGGGGATGCAGACGGCGTTGCTGGAAGGTTGGGTGAACGCGGCCCGCCAAATCGCGCCTGAAGCGGAGGACGATTGGGCCGATTGGCTGGCGCGACGGCGGCGTTGGATCGAACAGGGAGCGTCGCGCCTGCGGGTCGGACACGAGGATTTATTCGCTTGGGAAAGGAAGTGGAGATGACGGCATCGGCGACGGAGACTTCGATTCAAACGTTCGACCGCGCGCGATTCACGCGCGTGTGCTGGTCGATTTACGCCATTCTGGCGGCGTCCTACATCCTGGTGTTTTTCCATCGGATCGCTCCAGCCGTGGTGTCGGCCGATCTGATGCGGGCCTTCGGCACCACGGGCGCCACATTGGGATCGCTGGCGGCGGTGTATTACTACATCTACACCGCCATGCAGATTCCGGCGGGAGTGCTGGCGGATACCCTGGGCGCGCGGATTTCGGTGACGCTGGGCAATCTCGTGTCCGGGGTCGGCTCCATCCTGTTTGGTTTGGCGGCCACCTTTTGGGAGGCGTCGGCGGGACGGGCGCTGGTGGGGCTGGGGGTGTCGGTGGTGTTCGTGGGGCTGATGAAAAGCAATACCCTCTGGTTCCGGGACCGGGATTACGGGTTCATCAGCGGCCTGACCCTGTTGCTGGGCAATGTCGGCGCCATCCTGGCAGCGGGTCCCCTGGCCGGCGTGCTGACGATCTGGTCGTGGCGCGCGGTATTCGTGGCCTTTGGCATGATGGCCCTGATCCTGGCGGTATTGTCATGGCTTTGGGTGCGCAATACCCCAGAAGATGCTGGCTTCCCCTCGATACGGGAGATGGAGGGTCAAGCCCGGCACGCGGGCCGTGAGCAGCACTGGTGGCATGATCTGCTGGGAGTTTTGGCCACCCGCCGGGTCTGGCCGGGGTTCTGGGTCAATCTGGGGATGCCGGCCAGCCTACTGGCGTTTCTCGGCCTGTGGGCGATTCCCTTCCTGCGCGACCTGCACGGCCTGGAGCGGTCAGGGGCTTCCCTGTACACCACCGTCGCGCTGGCCAGCTTTGCTGGTAGTACCTTGTTCTGCGGCTGGTTTTCCGACCGGCTGGGCCGCCGCAAACCCCTGTTGGTCATCGGGACCCTGCTGTATGGGCTGGCCTGGCTGGGTATCGTCCACGCGAGTTGGAAACCGGGCGTGCTGGGAATGGCCTGGTTCGTCCTGATGGGTTTCGGTTGCGGGTCTTTTGCCCTGACCTACGCTGGGGCGAAGGAGGTCGTCGTTCCCGCGCTGTCGGGCATGGCCATCGCCCTGGTGAATACGGGGGTCTTCCTGGGGGCGGCTATCCTCCAACCGTTGTTCGGCTGGATCATGGACTTGACCTGGAGCGGCACGCTGGCGAACGGCGTGCGGGTATACGGCGCCGCCGATTACCGGACGGGTTTTTTCCTGATGCTGGGCTGCGTGGCGCTGGCCATCGGAGCCTCGCTGTTTTTTCACGAAACCCGTTGTCGCAATATCACTCTCGAAAGTTGAACGTGATTCCTGATCGATTTCTCTCGGATCGAGCGCACACGATTTTTGAGCAGGGCGGCGACCCGGTCCCCCGATGGCCGGCATGGCGTGATGGCCTGGATCGATTCGCCCGCGCCCTTCACCTCATTGCCCCGGAATGGGACAATGATTCCGTTCCATTTCCCCGACGGCCTCGTTGGCGGCCGTATCCATGGCGTCCGATGGCGGCACGCGGCGCGCTTTCACTCTATTCACGACAGGATTGAATTTTGGCGCAGGCACATCGAATCAAGCCCGAAACACCCGCGGTTCGGGTAGGCATCTTCCGTTTCGTCCATGGGTTGTTGCGGGAACTTTGTTTTTGGTCGCTGGTGGTGATTGCGCTGGGGATGATCGGTGCGTTGGCGACTTTCCACCCCGAGGACCCGGCCTGGACCCATACCGCCACGGCGACCCGGTTGCATAACCTGGGCGGTGTGGTCGGCGCCTGGTTCGCCGATGTCACCTTGTATTTCTTTGGCTATGCCGCCTATCTGTTGCCATTGGGCGTGGCGTTCGCGGGCTGGCGGTTGTTCAAACGCGGCGCCTGGTTGGAACTGGACGGCGAAATTGTGCTGTTCCGGGTTCTGGGATTTGTGGTGACGCTGGCGACGACCTGCGGCCTGGTGGCTTTGCATCTGCGTGCGATGCCTGGAACTCTCCCCAATGCCGGTTCGTCTGGCGGTCTGGTGGGGACGCATGTCAGTCAGTTCCTGATTCAGGCTTTCGATGGCGTGGGCGGCAATCTGTTCATGTTGGTGCTGTTGCTGGCCGGGGTGGTGCTGACGACGGGATTATCCTGGTTGACCGTGCTGGACTGGATGGGGCTGGCGGTGCTGAAAACGGTCGACTGGGTCGGTGGTGTGGTGATGGCGCCGTTGCGCTGGATGCGGCCGAGGACGACGGGCGACGACAACGAGTCCACGACCGAGACCGCGCCGGTGGCGGACTCGCCGGAGGCGACGCCCGCCAGGTCCCCCGTCCGGCTGTTCCCAACGCTGGAGCAGGGATTTGGTCAGGCTGTCGGAAAGTGGCTGGCCAAATGGCGGGCGTCCAGGGAGGTTGTCGCGCCCGCCGCGCCGGCGGTTTCGCCCGCGCCACCCACGTCGCCACTCGTACCGACTGAGAGCGACGAGCCGCCGACCGCCGCGCCCGCTGGCCGCCATGCGGCGCGCATCGAACCGGTGTTGAACCTGCCGCTGGAAAAACCGCTGTCCTCGAAAGTGCCGGCTGCGGTTCCGGCCGCGCCGCTGGCCATGGATTGGGAGCCTTCGGCCGGGTCGGATATGCTCACCCTGGTGCCCACAAGCGCGCCCGTCGTGATGGCTGCCCAGCCGGCGGTCTCGCGATTGGTCGAACCGTTGCGGGCGCATGGCGTGGAATTAGCCGCGACGGCTTCGAACGATGCGCTGGCAATGGTTGCGCCCGTGCCGCCATCATCACCAAGGGTTGCTTCAGTGCCCTGGGTAGGTTCGACGCCGGATCTGGCCGACGAGGGGGATGATTTGGAGGACGACGAACCGTCCTCGCCAGAAGTTTCGCCCAATCTAGCCACTATTCCGCGCTCGGAACCCGCCACGCCCGCCACCTTGGCCAAACCTGTGTTCATGGTGCGCCGGGTGGCTTCGCCGCCGCCGGTCGCGCCATATCCCCTGCCGCCGCTGGACTTGCTCGACCCGCCCACCGCCGGCGTCGCCGGCTATTCCCCGGAAACATTGGACGAGATGTCACGGCGGGTGGAAATCTTGCTCCGGCATTTTGGCATCGCGGTCAAGGTGGTGGCCGTCGAGCCGGGACCGGTGATCACCCGGTTCGAGATTGAGCCGGCGCCGGGGGTCAAGGTCAGTCAGATCAGCAACCTGGCCAAGGATCTGGCGCGCGGCCTGTCGGTGATCAGCGTGCGGGTGGTGGAGATCATCCCCGGTAAATCCGTGGTCGGGCTGGAAATCCCCAACCAGCAACGCGAGATCGTCTATCTGCGGGCGGTCTTGGAGACGCCGGTTTATCAGCAGGCGATCTCTCCCCTGACCCTGGCGCTGGGCAAGGACATCGGCGGCAACCCGGTGGTGGCCAATCTGGCCAAGATGCCGCATCTGCTGGTGGCTGGCACCACCGGCTCCGGTAAGTCGGTGGCCATCAACGCCATGCTGTTGAGTCTGCTGTACAAGGCCGCGCCCCGCGAGGTCCGCTTGATCCTGGTGGACCCGAAGATGCTGGAGCTGTCGATGTACGAGGACATCCCGCATCTGCTGACCCCGGTGGTGACCGACATGAAGGAAGCAGCCAACGCCCTGCGCTGGTGCGTGGGCGAAATGGATCGCCGCTACCGGCTGATGGCGGCGCTGAAGGTGCGCAACATCGCCGGCTACAACCGTCGGCTTGCTGATGCGCAAGCGGCGGGCGAGCCCATCACCGACCCCTTTTGGAAACCGGGGGAGGGTGGTGGGGTCGCGGGCGAAGTCCCGGTGCTGGAGCCGCTGCCGTTCATCGTGGTGGTGATCGACGAACTGGCCGACATGATGATGATCGTCGGCAAGAAGGTGGAGGAACTGATCGCGCGGCTGGCGCAGAAGGCGCGCGCCTCCGGCATTCACCTGATTCTGGCCACCCAGCGACCGTCGGTAGACGTGATCACCGGGCTGATCAAGGCCAATATTCCGACCCGGATCGCGTTTCAGGTGTCGTCGCGGGTGGATTCCCGCACCATTCTCGACCAAATGGGCGCGGAACAATTGCTGGGCCATGGCGACATGCTCTATCTACCGCCGGGCACCGGCTTGCCGCAGCGGGTGCATGGCGCGTTCGTGGACGATCACGAGGTTCCGCGCGTGGTGGATTATCTACGGCAGACCGGCGCCCCGGACTACATCGACGATGTGCTGGCCGAACCCCGCGATGAGACCGACGGCGGGGAGGATGTCGACAACGGCGGGCGCGGAGGGGAAAGCGATCCGCTATACGACGAGGCGGTGCGCATCGTCACCGAATCGCGGCGAGCCTCGGTGTCCGGGGTGCAGCGCCGGTTGCGCATCGGTTATAACCGGGCGGCGCGGCTGGTCGAGGAGATGGAAAGCGCGGGGGTGGTGGGGCCGGTCCAAACCAACGGCAGTCGCGAGGTGCTGGCGCCGCCCCCGCCGTAGGATCGGGCTTGGCGGTGGTTTTGGAGCCTGGGAGTATTTCAGGCCATCGTATCAATAGTGTTTCACAGTTCACGAGTCTTGCCTTGAGCGAATTCTGCCCTTGCCTTTTCGATCAGTCTATCGAATTTTCCGGCTTTAAAGTCCGCGCTGATTTTTTGATCCCACAGTGCATCTTCAAGCTGAAGAAACCAGTCTTGAAGCTTTGAGAAGTCTTCAGTCGGTAGATTGCGGATGCGCATTGTGGACTACCAAAAGGTTTGCAGCCCCATTGAGCGATATTCATCGAATGCACTGTCTTTGGAAATCAGGATAAGCTTCCGCTGGATTGCTTGCCAAATCAGCATCCTGTCGAAAGGGTCTTTATGAGTGTATCTCGGCAGGCGGTAGAAGCTGGCGGCTTCGTCGGGTTCCAGAAGTAATGGCGAATATCCCAAACGATCCGCGATTCCCGGCAGTTCATCAAGCAGACAGTCCGTAAGCGTTAATTTGCCTATGCCCGCTTTAAGCGAGATTTCCCAGAAGGTCACGCTGCTGACGTAATCCGAATTGTCGCTATTGGTAAGCTCAGCGTGAACTGGCCGACTTAGCTTTTCTGGCTCAAACGCGCTCCAAAGAAAACTGTGGGTGTCCAGAAGATAATCACTCATAACCGCAACAATTCCTCGTCCGAAATCTTGAAATCTTCCGCGATTTTGCAGGAGGCTTTGCCTTGCATAAGGCCTAGCGGGCGGGTCCGAGGTTGGTTTTGTTTCCGAGTGCGAGATCGCAGGAATATCACGAAGTCCAAAGCTTCTTGAGCTTGTTCCAGGGGCAGATGACGAAGTTCATTGAGAACTTGGTTTTCGAGGGCGGGTCTGGTCATGGCGGCGTTCCATAGTGGAGAAAGTTAAGGTTGCCATTATCGCCGATTCAGCAGGGGACTGTATAACCGCTATCACGTTCCGCGCTACACGGGCTACCGCGCTTATAGCTATAGATGCTTTAATATTCGTTCATATTCGTCATGGGCGCCAATCCAAAACCATAGAACGGTATCCCCCTCAAGTATGCCAAGCGCCCGGTAGCCACTGCCAATACGAACTGAATAAACAGGTTTTTTCTTTCCTACTCGCTTGAAATATAGACCTTGTGCATGAGGATTGATTTGCCATAGCTCATAGGTGCTATCCGCCCGGCTTTTTACATCTTCGGGTAATCCATCATAGAGCTTCCAGAACTGTGAAGTCGTTATTGAGTTCATCCTGGCATGATCCGCCCCTCATTACTAAATATCATTGGCTTTGTCTTAGCTAGTCGATGTTCAGCTAATGCTTCTTCCGCCAAGCGTTCGAGTAATTTTTGCGCCTCATCGGTTGAAAGCAGTGCATCCCATCGATCATTATCAGCTTCAATTTCAGCTATATCTTCTTCTTGGATTAATCTTTCAGTAAGAATTTGTGCTTCTAGGAAACGCGCAAAGTCCAGTAGTTCCTCTATCCTGGAAGGGGGCAAAGCGCGCATGATTTTGATCAAAGTTTGTTCTCTTTTTTGATCGACAGCGGCCTGTATATTCATAAAAAATACCTCATTTTCAATCGGTTATTGAAAACAGATTATGGCGCGGTCTCCGGTGCGGCACCAGTTAGGCGGGTTACGCTTTGCTAACTTGCTTTACCGCGCTGACCGGCTCGCCGAAGGCGAGTTCGGGTTGAGCGCCTAGTTGGGCGTTAAAAACGACGCAGGTGATCGAGGTAATCATCTAGTGCTATGAACTTCGTAGCCGCATCCTTTAGCTCTCTAGCTGCATGCTTCCAGAAAACCACATGGACTGGGATATTGCGTTTCCGAAGCTTCTCTATGGCAGGAACATAGTCCGAGTCTCCGGCCACAAGGGTAATTTCGTCTTCGCCGATAGTTAGGATTTCGAATGAATCCGTAATCATCGTCGCCACGATATCTGTATTAATTTTCTTCTCCTGATTGATGACGTTGCGGTCATAAACAATCACTTCAAAGCCTTTTCTCTTTGCTGCATCCCATAGGGAGTCATTTTTTGGCGGGCGAGAACCGAAAAGCGCTGCCCTTTTCACGTCAGTCTTATCACCTCCCGCGAACGAAAAAAGTTTTCCAAAGTCTAGTTTCCAATTGTGATCAAAAATGTTGCCTTTTACGGTAGACCAAACATCTGGTGCCATTCCAGATTTGTATGCTGCGACATGCATACCCTCAATCCAGACGTTTGAGTTATCGACATAAAGTAAGTTTGCCATTTCTCGCTCCCTGGATGAATGACCACGCCCAACGTACAGTAGACCCTCCAATGGGGCCTTGCTTTACACCCAATAGATGTATAATCAAATAAGTTACATTTACTCTTTAAGGTTGTCAATCACTTCCGCGAAAAGCTTCCCCTATTCACAGACGGCGGCGCCCCTCCTGCCCTAACGCCGCCGCCCAAGGCACTCGACCGGGTTCGCAACAAGATTCGATTCAAGCCCTACAGCCTTGTTGGCCCTCGGCGAACGCCGCCCTCGATCCGCCGCTACCCCGCCTGGGTCAGGAACTTGTCGGCGTCCAGCGCCGCCATGCAGCCGCTGCCGGCGGAAGTGATGGCCTGGCGATAAACGTGGTCAGCCACGTCGCCGGCGGCGAACACACCGGGAATGCTGGTGGCCGTCGCGCCACCCTCGCTGCCGCCCTTGACCAGGATATAGCCGTTGCGCATCTCCAACTGGCCGGTGAAAAGATCGGTGTTCGGTTTATGGCCGATGGCGATGAATACCCCTTGCAGCGGAATTTCCCGGCGTTCGTCATTTTTCACGTTGTGAACGCGAATACCGGTTACGCCGCTGTTGTCGCCTAGCACCTCGTCCAGCACGCTGTCCAGTTCCAGCCGGACTTTGCCGCTGTCCACCTTTTCCATCAGCTTGTCCAGCAGAATCTTCTCGGCGCGGAACTGCTGGCGGCGATGCACCAACGTCACTTCGCTGGCGATGTTGGCCAAATACAGCGCCTCCTCGACCGCCGTGTTGCCGCCGCCGATCACCGCGACCTTCTGATTGCGGTAGAAAAAGCCGTCGCAAGTGGCGCAGCCGGACACGCCCTTGCCCATGAAGGCCTGTTCCGACGGCAGGCCGAGATACTGGGCGCTAGCCCCGGTGGCGATGATCAGAGCGTCGCAGGTGTATTCGCCCGCGTCGCCGATCAGCCGGAACGGGTGTTCCTGAAGCTGGGCGGTGTGGATTTGATCGAAAATGATCTCGGTGTGGAAGCGCTCGGCGTGCTTGCGCATCCGCTCCATCAGATCCGGTCCCATCAAGCCTTCGACATCGCCCGGCCAGTTATCCACCTCGGTGGTGGTGGTCAACTGCCCGCCCATTTGCAAACCGGTGATCAGCACCGGCTTGAGATTGGCGCGGGCGGCGTAGACGGCGGCGGTGTAGCCGGCGGGACCGGAGCCAAGAATCAACAGGTGGGCGTGTTTACTGCTCATCGGTGAGTCTCCTGATTTTTCCAAGGTTGGCGGACAACGCCAAGGCGCAAGCATCCGTTGGGGAAGACGCTGGCGCGTGGACGCTGGGGATTGGTTCGGTTCGCTCCCCCCTCGATCGAGGGGGGAACAACTCGGCTCCTTACAGGGCGGCGGAATTCTCGGCCAGGTAAGCGGCCACGCCCTCGGCGGTGGGCTTCATGCCCTTCTGGCCCTTCTTCCAACCGGCCGGGCAAACCTCGCCATATTGCTCGGTGAATTGCAGAGCTTCGACCAGCCGCACCATCTCGTCCACCTCGCGGCCCAGCGGCAGGTTATTGACGATCTGGGCCTGCACGATGCCGGCCTTGTCGATCAGGAAAGAGCCGCGCAGAGCGACGCCGGCCGGATGCTCGATGCCGTAGGCTTTGGTGATTTCGTGCTTGACATCGGCCACCAGCGGGAACTGGACCGGACCGATGCCGCCCTTTTCGACCGGCGTGTTGCGCCAGGCGTAATGGGAGAACTGCGAGTCGATGGACACGCCGACCACTTCCACGCCCAGTTCCTTGAACTTGGCGACGCGATGGTCGTGAGCGATGATTTCGGAGGGGCAAACGAAGGTGAAGTCCAGGGGATAGAAAAACAGCACCACGTACTTGCCGCGCAGGTCGGACAGCTTGAAATTTTCCTTGATCGAACCGTCGGGCAGAACGGCGGCGGCGGTGAAGTCAGGGGCGGGCTGGGTGACCAAAACGCTCATGGGTTTCTCTCCTCGGGTGAGTGGGTGGCAGTCAATGGTTCACAGGGCTTGCAGCTTAGCGAGGGTTCCCTGTCTTTGGAATTTGAATCATCCAAACAGGCCGATAGCCATTGGCTATCCAAATCGCCGGTCTTGTCATCTCCCTGTCATCAAATTGCCTTAATGAAGAGGATGCAAAACTCCGGCCCGACTTGGGGATGGTTGGAGTCAATATCAAGGGGGGTTATGAACGCGAAACGCATTTTGATCGTGGAGGACGAACGGCCGATTCGAGAGATGGTGACGTTTGCCCTGGCCAGCGCCGGTTACGAGGCGCGGGAAGCCGCCGATGCCCGGCAGGCCCAGACTCTGATCGCCGAGCGCCTGCCCGATCTGATCCTGCTCGACTGGATGCTGCCCGGTATCAGCGGCATCGACCTGGCCCGCCGGCTGAAAAGAGAAGACCTGACGCGCGAGGTACCGATCATCATGCTGACCGCTCGCGCCGAGGAGGAGGACAAGGTCCAGGGCTTGGAAAGCGGCGCCGACGATTACATCACCAAGCCGTTTTCGCCGCGCGAACTGGTGGCGCGCATTCGGGCGGTGCTACGGCGCGGTGGGCCAGCGACGGAAGACGAAATCCTGCGCGCCAATGGCCTGTCCCTGGATCTGGCCAGCCATCGGGTCAGCGCCGACGAAACCTTGCTGGACATGGGACCGACCGAGTATCGGCTGCTGGAATTCTTCATGTCGCACCCGGAACGGGTTTACAGCCGGGGCCAGTTGCTGGATCGGGTCTGGGGTAGCAACGTCTATGTTGAGGAACGCACCGTGGACGTGCATATCCGTCGGCTGCGCAAGGTTCTGGAGCCGCACGGCCACGACGCGCTGATTCAAACGGTGCGCGGCGCCGGCTACCGATTTTCGACCCGGTTCTAACCGTGACGCCCTCTTGGCTGGCGCTAGGGCGGCGGTTGATATCGCTGTTGCTCGGCGCGGCGTTGCTAGGCTGGCTGGTCGGTCATCCAACGCTGACGTTGCTGCTGGCTACCCTCGGGTGCCTGGCCTGGCAGTTGGGCCAACTGTACCGGCTGGATCGCTGGCTGCGTGGCGACCGGAACGCCAGTCCGCCCCGGTTGGGGTGGATTTGGGACGACATCGCCGACCACCTTGCCCGGTTGCGCCGCCAGAGCCGCAAGCGCAAGCGCAAACTCAGCAAACTGTTCCGGCAGTTTCAGCAGGCCACTGCCGCGCTGCCGGACGCCGCCGTGGTGCTCGGCGAGGACGACCGGATCGCATGGTGCAACGGCGCGGCCCAACGCCTGCTGGGTCTGTCGCCGACGCGGGATGTGGGTCGACCCCTTGTCCATCTGGTGCGCCATCCGGGTTTCGTGGCGTTTCTGACCCAGCGACGTGCGGGCGATGGCGTGGAGTTTCCCTCGCCGGTGGATGACGCCCTGCTGCTGGGCGCCCGACTCGTGCCCTACGGCAAGAAACAGCGCTTGCTATTGGCGGCCGATGTTTCCCAACTCCGGCGACTAGAGCAGATGCGGCGCGATTTCGTCGCCAACGTCTCGCATGAGCTGCGCACCCCCCTGACGGTGATCAGCGGCTATCTGGAAACCCTGCTCGATAGTGAGGATCCAGCCCTTGAGGCTTGGCGGCAACCGCTGCATCGGATGCAGGAGCAGACGCGCCGGATGCTGCATATCATCGAGGATTTATTGCTGCTGGCCCGGTTGGAAGCGCGCAAGGAACCGTCGCCGCGCCAGCCGGTGAACGTCCCGGCGCTACTGGAGGATATCGCTGACGACGCCCTCGCGCTCAGCGGCGAGCAGGGGCACCAGATCAAGGTGAACGCCGAGCCGACGCTGTGGATTCTGGGTTGCGAAAAGGACTTGCGCAGTGCCTTCGCCAATCTGGCGTTCAACGCGGTGCGCTATACCCCAGCGGGCGGGAGGATCGAGATTCGCTGGTATGCGGATGAGGCGGGGGTGCATCTGGCGGTGGAAGACGACGGTGAGGGTATCGCGCCCCAGCATATTCCGCGATTGACCGAACGGTTCTATCGGGTCAACCGTGACCGCTCGCGAGGTAGTGGTGGCACCGGGTTGGGTTTGTCCATCGTCAAGCATGTGTTGAACCATCACGGTGGCCACTTGCGGATCACCAGCGAACTGGGGGTCGGCAGCGTGTTTACCTGCGATTTTCCCGCCGGGACCCGCGTGGCGCCGACGGCGGTGGTGGCCCGAACCGTGACCGATCACCGGTGGTAAACTGCGACCATCGCCGTCGAGGGGATTGCCCATGAAATTATTGCTGGTTCGCCATGCCATCGCCGAGGAGGCGGAGGCTTTCATCGCCGCGGGTGGTACCGATGCGCGGCGGCCGCTGACCGAGGTTGGACGCAAGAAGATGCGCAAGGGCGCCAACCGCCTGCGCACGCAGTTGGGACGGATCGACGTGCTGGCGCACAGTCCGCTGCTGCGCGCCCGCGAGACCGCCGAGATCATCGCCCGCGCCTGCGGCGATCCACCGCTGGTGGAATGCGTCAGCCTGGACTACCGCTATCCGCCCGAGGCGGTCGCGGACTGGCTGGCGCAATATCCGGCCGATTATCTGGTGGTGGTGGTGGGTCACGAGCCACAACTGGGCTTGCTGGCGGGTTTGCTGGTGACCGGCGAGTCGCGTCCGCTGATGGCGTTCCGCAAGGGGGGAGTGGCCATGATCGAATTTCCGGAGCAGGCGGAAGCGGGCATGGGCGTGCTGCACTGGGCGCTGACCGCCGGACAGTTGCGCGGTTTGAAGCAGGATTGAAAGCCAAGGAGGTTGTCATGTCTTCCGATGTCGTCGCCGCGATTGACCTGGGCTCCAACAGTTTTCACATGATCGTGGCCCGGATCGCCAACGACCATGTTCAGGTATTGGATCGGATCCGGGAGATGGTGCAACTGGCCGCGGGGCTGGATGCCCGGAATCGGCTGGCCGAGGACGCGCAGCAACGCGCGCTGGACTGTCTGGCCCGATTTGGCCAGCGCCTGCGGCATATTCCGCCGGAGCAATTGCGCATCGTCGGCACCAACACCCTGCGCCAGGCGCGCAACAGCGCCGAATTCCTGGCCCGGGCCGAGGAGGTACTGGGGCATAACGTTGAGATCATCAGCGGCCAGGAAGAAGCGCGGTTGATCTATCTGGGCGTCGCGCATAGCGTGGCCGACACACCAGGCCGGCGCCTGGTGGTGGACATCGGCGGCGGCAGCACCGAATTCATCATTGGGGAAAAATTTGATCCTTTGCACCTGACCAGCCTGAAGATGGGTTGCGTCAGCCTGAGCCGGGCCTGTTTCGACGGTGGCCGGATCACCGAGGCTCGGATGCGCCAGGCGGAATTGATCGTGCAACTGCGGATGGAGCCGATGCGCGAGGAGTATCTGGAACGAGGCTGGGAGCGGGCGACCGGTGCCTCGGGTTCGATCAAGGCCATCCAGGAAGTCGTGACGCGGGAGGGGTGGTGTCGCGACGGCATTAGCCTGGAAGCGTTGCGGCGGTTGCGGAGCGCTTTGCTGGAGGCGGGCAGTACCCGAGCGGTCGCTACCCGTTGGCAACTGGAACCGGCGCGCGCGCGGGTGTTCACCGGCGGCTTCGTGGTCCTGCATGGGCTGTGCGAGGCGCTGAACGTCCAGCGGATGGAGGTGTCGGACGGCGCGTTGCGGGAAGGCGTGATCTACGATCTGCTGGGACGCATCCGCCACGAGGACGTGCGCGATCGCACCATCGCCACCGTGATCCGCCGCTATGGGTTGGATGAAACCCAGGCCGAACGGGTCAACGCGACGGCGCTGGAGTTGCTGGGCCAGGTTCGGGAGAGTTGGCGGCTGACGACGGATGACTGTGGCCGGATCCTGGAATGGGCGGCCCGGCTGTACGAGATCGGCCTGTTGCTGTCCCACGGCGATTATCAGAAGCACGGCGCCTATATCCTGGAGCACGCCGATCTGCCGGGTTTCTCGCGCGGCGATCAACGGGTGCTGGCGGCCCTGGTGCGGCGCCATCGCCGATCCTTTCCAGCGGATGCCTTCGTTCACCTGCCTAGGGAATGGGCGCAGCCGGCCCGGCGGCTGTGCGTCCTGTTGCGCTTGGCGGTGGTGTTGCACCGTGGCCGCAGCCGGCAACCGTTGCCGCCGCTGACGCTGGTCGCGAACCGGCAGCGTCTGGATCTGCGGTTTCCCCCCGGCTGGTTGGAGGAGCACCCGCTGACCCGCGCCGATCTGGAGGCAGAGGCGCGGTATTTGAAAAAAGCGGGATTACGGCTGGAGTTTGGTTGAGCCGTGCGTGACCCGGCATGACGCCGATGATGGTAAGCGGGATCGGAGCCATGATGACCAGCGGGGCGAGGCAGGAGCGGAACCGCGCCATCACCAGCAGATAAAAGCGTGAGGGTCTGCGGTGGCGTGCAGCGGGGTGGTTTCCCAGTCAAAGCCGTGACTTTTGAAGTCCGAGGCGTGAATGGCAGGTTTTTTTCATCTTCAAATCAAAAATTGACAGTCTGCGCTATCCTGTCCACCAGGTTTGCCCCTGATCGCCGGAGCGTCGCATGAATTCCGAGTCTCGCATTCCAGAACTGAAGGCAGTTACGTCTGATGGTGCATTACAATGGTTCGCCGAAATGCAGTGCCGTGGACTATTTTTCCACCCAGACGACGATCCAGCGGACATCATTGTGATTCGGAACGGGGACAGGATGTTTGGCGACCGGGAAGTCCAGGAAGCACATTTTGTGGTCGATACGCTGTTCGCCGCGCTGAGCGATGGCGTTCATGAAGCGGCCCGTCCCGTCATGATGAACGCCTGCAGGATCATGCTGGACGCCTGAGCGCCGACTACACTCCCGTGCTCCTGGACAAGGTGGGGGATCGAAAACCCCTGTCCGCAACACCATCCGCGACCAGGATACGCAGATCCGGGTCATGGACCTGTTTGCCGGCCCTGGTGGTCTGGGCGAAGGCTTTGCGACCTTTGAGTTGCTGTCCGGCCAGCGGCCGTTTCGAATCATCGCGTCGGTGGAGAAGGATCCCGCCGCCTGCCGGACGTTGCGGCTGCGCGGTTTCTATCGCCGGCTGGCACAGGCCGGCGACCGATCCGCATTGGACGCCTACTACGCCTACGTGCGCGGTGACCGGGAATCGCCGGTCGAATCCGACAGCGAGGTGGCCCGGACCGCCTGGCAGCAGGCCAGCGAGGAGGTTCTGGAACAGACCCTGGGTGAGCCCGACACCGGCCCGGTGCTGCAAAAGGCCATTGGCCGGGCTGGGGTCAGTCGCAAAACGCCGCTGGTACTGATCGGCGGCCCGCCCTGTCAGGCCTATTCCACGGTCGGCCGCGCCCGCAATGCCGGTACGGCCGGCTACCAGCCCGAGCAGGATGGCCGCCATTTTCTTTACCGGGTCTATCTGGATCTGCTGCGCGACTACCAGCCGGTGGCGTTCGTGATGGAAAACGTCAAGGGTATGCTCTCATCCCGCATCGGGGGCCGGCCGCTGTTTCCCCGTATTCTCCAGGACCTGACCCGCCCGGCGGCTGCGGAAGGTCGAGATGGCCGGCGGGTCCATCCCCGTTATCGCATTTACTCGCTGGTCGATCGCTGTTCGTACCGGTATGACCAGAATCCCGACTCGATCCAGCCCGGGCGGTTCATCATTCAGGCCGAGTACTACGGTATTCCCCAGACCCGGCATCGCGTGATCCTGTTTGGATTGCTTGAAGAATTGGCAGATGTCTTTGACCGCCAGGGCGGTGTGTTCCCGCGCCTCAGTCCGTCGACCGGTCCGGACAGCCGCCTGTTGAACGTGACCGCCCGCCAGGTGCTGGCCGGGCTACCGCCGCTGCGCAGCGGGCTGTCCTGGCTCCAGACCGCGTATCCGGCCGGTGACTGGCGTCAAACGCTGACCGCTCTGGCGGCGGATTTCGGGCCGGTGATCGGCGATCCGGAACTGCGAGCCGCTTTCAAGCAGGCGGCGCTGCAGGCTGCCGCCGCAGACCTGCCGACAGGAGGGCGCAGCGTGCCGGCCGCAGACCAGGTGGCCTTGCCAGCCGGACTTGCAGCCTGGTATCACGATTCCGACTCGCCGCTGGTGCTGAACCACGAAACCCGCAACCACATGCCGGAGGACTTGGCGCGCTATCTGTTCTGTGCCGTGTATGCCCGGCTGAAGGGTGTTTCACCCAAGGCGGCCCAGTTTCCCGCCGCGCTGGCGCCGCGCCACCAGAACTGGGAAACCGGCAAGTTCGACGATCGGTTCCGGGTGCAGGTCGCCGAGCAGCCGGCCACGACGGTGATGAGCCACATGGCTAAGGATGGCCACTACTTCATCCACTATGACCCGGTCCAGTGTCGCAGCCTTACGGTGCGCGAGGCCGCCCGCCTGCAAACCTTCCCGGACAGCTATTTCTTCGAGGGCAATCAGACGCATAAATCAGGTGAGAATACGGTTTGTGGTCTGAGTAGCTGACTGGCACACCGTCATTTCTGAAAAATATGCTCTCGGTGGTGGGCAAGAAATTTTATTTCGGGAAAAAACTTTTCGGGCATACGGAGTGACTTGCCTTCGTAGGAAGAAAAATTTACTTGTAAAGATTCATTCGGAAGATAATCTTTAAGTCTCCGACTCAAAACCAAACGATAATCTTGATCGAAAGTAATTAACCCCTCATCAAATGCAGTATCATGGAGTCTAGAAAGACAAAGTCCATTGCAAGGATTAATGCGTTGCTCAGGAAATAATGCCCATGGAAGTATATGGCTTGCAATCAAAAGTTCTGGAATGGGTATATCTGATATGCAGCATCGTCCGAGATAAGCTGCGAGAACTGTGCGCCGAAAAAATCCTTGCGCGAGACGTACTTTTTGTGTACGGATACTTTCAGTTGGCCCTATCGGCAGCTTGAGAATATCGTTTGAAAATGTTTGTTCCTGAGGAACCTCTACTGGTTTTTCTAGCGATGGCGGCGAATCTTGATTCTCAATAACTGGTTTTTCAACAAGTTGCTTCCAAAGCAACTCACTTTCCGCCGCCATTTCTTCCCAATCTGTGTGAAAATGATCCCATATTTGCCGGTCTAGCCTGCTAGCTCCTGATAAGCCTTTAATACCACGCGCCTTTTCTTCAGGATCAAGCGATGTGAAATTGTTAAGTTTCATCGCAACACTGCTAGGAGTGCGCCCTAGCACTTGAGCAAGTTTAATTACTTCAGGCGCGTGGCTATGTTGGCGCCCGAATGGGATACAGCAATATAGATTAATTGCCAAAAGGAGTTCTGTGCGATTCCAAGGCTTTCGGATAGCTGGCATGAGGCCATTCCTATAAATGATTCTCTTTGAATCAATTGTTCGCGGGCCATCTGTGGCGAAAGGCCCTTTTTCTGAATCATGTTTCTGAACATCACTTCCAGAACGGCTACAACCTCGGCTGGCGCTTCGCCCACGAAACCGGTACGCGGGACTTCCTTGCCCTCGGTAGTATCCAGCCAGATGCGTTGCACTGGCACCGTTGCTTCAATCACCCGCAGCATGGCATGAATTCGGGGCAGCAGCGGCCCGGCCTCTTCCAGAACGCTCTGTACTGCCGGATGATCCTGGTTGATTCGGTAGCGCATTCCCCCACTGCCGCTTTCGGCCTGCCACGCTTCAACGAGCGACTCCTTCCCGTCCACCGTGACAATCTGCCCCCGATGGGCAAAAACACGCCGCGCCCGCTGGCGGATGTCTTCCGCAAGGCGGAGCAGCCGGCCACGCAGTTCGACCGGTGGGCGGGCGGTAGACTTGCGGATGTCGATTTTCCATTCCGCGTCGGCGCTGTTGGGGATATCGATGCGGATTCGCGCCAGCCGGTGAGCTTCCTCCCGCGTCCAGCTACGCCCCTGGCCCAGCCCCAGCCAGCCACCAGCCACCAGGAGCCGCTCGTTGCGGTAGACGTAGAATCCCTGCTGCGCTGTCCAGCCCTCCGGCCCGCCCGCCCGCTCGTAGTCGCCGGGTTCGAGCCGATCACGGTGTGGCAGCACATGGCCCTGAGCTTTAACCAGTCCTGCTGCGCTTGGGTAACGCTGTACGGGTGAAGACCAGGTGGCGGGATGGTTGATCAGGAACGGATTCCAGGGGGCGACGGCACGCTCGTTGATCAGAATGTGCAGGCGCGGATTCGGTCCCTGCAGGTAGCGGTGAAACACCATCGCCAAGTGCTGTTCGACCCGGTCAATGAGGTTGAGAAAGTCCTGCTCGTGAAATTCGGGCGTGACGATCCGGTCCAATACCTCCCAGAGCACCAGCGTGCCCTGCGGTTGCTTCTCCAGGGTATGCAGATGCACCGCCGATCCTTCAGCGGCGTCCTCCAGCAGATACCAGCCATCGTCCGGGCGGCGGGCGATCTCGTCCAAATCCCAGCGCAGGCAGTGGGTCTGACTGGACTTGCGGCTGGCGACGGTCAGCCGCCGGCACTGCGACAGCGAGGCGGTTTTCAGACCGAGCCCGAAGCGGCCCAGATCATGAGCGGCGCGCGCCTCCAGTGGACTGCGTTCACCCAGCCGCATGGCCCGGTCCAGTTCGCCGGCGTCCATACCCCCGCCATCGTCGAGAATGCGAATGAAACTGGCCAGCCCCACCCATACAAATTGAAGATGGACGGTCTCAGCCCCGGCGGCGATGCTGTTGTCGATCAGGTCGGCCAGAGCGGTAGCCGTGGAGTAGCCCAATCCGCGCAGGGCTTCCAGCATCGCGCTGGCTTTCGGTGGAGCATGTCGGGATCGGATCATGGCGATCAGCCGCTCGGAGGCAGAAAATCGCTCAGTATGCTGGCACGGCCGGGATGGGCCAGCTTCTTCAGTGCCTTGGCCTCGATCTGGCGGATGCGCTCGCGGGTTACGTCGAACTGCTGGCCGATTTCTTCCAGAGTCTGTTCCGAAAGCTGATCGATGCCAAAGCGCCGGCGGATAATTTCCGCCTCTCTGGGCTTGATATCCCCCAGCAGTTTTTGCACGGTTTCATACAGATCGCGGTTCACCGCGACCGTTTCAGGCAGGAGAATTTGACGTTCCTCCAGAAAATCGGCGAGGCGCTCATCGCCTTCGTCACCCACGGGCGTATCCATCGAAACCGGTTCTTCCAAAACTTGGAGCAGTTTGTGAATTCTTTCCACCGGTAATTCCATCCGGCCGGCCAATTCGCTGGGCTTCGGCACCCGGCCCATTTCGCGTTCCAACTTTCTTTGGAGGTAATTCATCTTGTTGAGGGTCTCGATCATGTGAACCGGAATGCGAATCGTGCGGGCCTGATCGGCGATGGCGCGGGTAATCGCCTGGCGAATCCACCAGGTGGCGTAGGTTGAGAACTTGTAGCCGCGCCGGTATTCGAACTTGTCCACCGCCTTCATCAGGCCGATGTTGCCTTCCTGAACCAGATCGAGGAATGGCAGACCTCTGTGAGAGTACTTTTTGGCGATGGAAATCACCAGCCGGAGGTTGGCTTCAATCATTCCGACGCGGGCGCGGCGGGCTTTGGCCGCGCCGCTTGACAGGCGGTGGTGAAGCTCGCCGATCGCCTGGATCGGCAAATGGGTTTCCCGTTCGATGGCGCGGAGTTCCCGAGCGAGCTGCTCATCCTCCGGGTCGAGGTGTCGGTTTTCCAGGGCATCAAGCCGCCGGGCGGTTTCGTTCAGCCCGGCGGTCAATGCATCCAGAACCCCGGGCGCCAGTCGGAACTGCTGGACGTAATCGCCAAGCCGCTGGCGCAGGGTTTGTGTCCGGGAATCTTTCAGACCGAAGGCATCCAGGCTGGCCAGCGTTTGCTGGTGCAAGACGCGCAACCCGGCAAAATGACGGGCGGCTGTCTCGGGATCGGGGCCGGTTTCAGTATCGTCCAGCGTTTCTTCCGCCTGCTCCTCGTTTGCGTCGTCTATGACCGACTCGCGGGCGTCTACCGCCATGTCCGGATCGTCCGCAGCCAGCAATCGCTCCATATCCGCCGGCGGCGGCAAAGTTTCCTCGACATCCTGAAAACCGCTGACCACCTCGGTCAGGCGCGCGCCATGGTCGCAAATGGCATCGTAGTACCGCAGCAACTCGTCGATCGCCGGCGGATAGCCGGCCAGCGCTGACAGCATCCGATCCATGCCGGCTTCCATGCCCTGGGCCAGCCGAATTTCCTCCTCTTTCGTGAGCAAACTGAAGGCATTCAGATCGCGCTGATAGCACTTGGCCGGCTCCATCCGCTGTTCCAGCACGTCCTCGATAAAGCGCAGCGCTTCATTGGCAACCTGCTCCTCCGGCTGCTCCTCTTCGGGATCAATGGGGCTGGTGAACCCGGAGTCCTGTTCCTCGTCGACCCAGTCGTCGATCTGAACACCCAGATCCCCCAGAACACGCTCCAGCAGCGATTCCTGCGTGTCCAGATCGGGTTCATCGTGGAGGAGGGTGCATCTGAGGTCCGCGCGGGAAACCCGGCCAGCCTGCAAACCCCGGATCAAAAGCTGCGTGATCCGCATCCCGCGTTCGGCATCCGCTGAACCGCGTCGGCGGGCGGGCAGGTCTGGAAGATCGATCTCGACCTCCGACCAGTCTGCATCGGTGTCCACCGGAATGTAATGGGACAGGGTCAGATGAAGCGCGCGAGCACGGTCAAGGCAGTCGGGATCACCTTCCGGCGGCGGGGTTTCGACCTCCGCTTTCCAAGCCAGGGCATCAAATTCCTCCATGCCCGGAAGCAGATCGGTCGAGTCTTCAGGTCCGAATTCAGCCTGGGCGGCGATGAACGCTGTATCGACCGTATCGCCGGACAGATTCTTTGCCATAACTGCCTGGCCATCGGCAACGTCGGCAACAGCGACCTGACTGTCAGCAGCTTCGTTGCCGGGTTCGCGCACGCTCGCGGGGATTGCGGCCAGCAGCACAGCTTGCACCGCATCATGGCCGGTGGCGCGGGCCAGGGAAAGCGCATCCTGGCCCTGGTGGTTCTTCAGAGCTGGATCGGCTCCGGCATCCAGCAAAATCTGGCAGATTTCCGCCTGGCCCCGCCCGGCCGCATACATCAGAAGCGAATTGCCGCTGTCATCCTGCCGGTCGACGCGCTGGTCGCGCCGGAGATGAAACCGCACGAGGTCTACAGCCCCCGCACGGATCGCCATCTTCACAAGAAGGTCCATGTTCCTGGTGAATGCCCCTAAAGCTCTTGCCTGTTTGCAAGATATTTTGGCGCATTGCGCTCATAAAAGCGCCTGGGGCGTTCAAACCTGATACCGGCGCGTGGAAATAGACCGCCTGCCCGCGATTGCAAGTCCCGGATCGCGGGCAAGTCCGTCGCAAGTTTTGACTTCGCCCGATCAGGGCGTGGGGACCTCCAACCGCCGCCGGAACGCGGCGTAATACAGCACCGGGATGAATATCAGCGTCAGCAGGGTGGAAACCAGGATGCCGAAGATCAGCGAAATCGCCAAGCCGCGAAAGATCGGATCGTCCAGGATGAACAGCGCCCCCAGCATGGCCGCCAGCGCGGTCAAAATGATCGGCTTGGCCCGCACCGCGCTGGAACGGATCACCGCCTCCTGAAACGGCACGCCGTTGGCGGTTTCCAGATTGATGAAATCCACCAGCAGGATCGAGTTGCGGACGATGATGCCGGCCAGCGCGATCATGCCGATCATCGAGGTGGCGGTGAATTGGGCGTGCAGCAGGGCGTGGCCGGGCATCACCCCGATGATGGTCAGCGGAATCGGGGCCATGATGATCAGGGGCGCCAGGTAGGAGCGGAACTGCGCCACCACCAGCAGGTAAATTAGGATCATGCCCACGCCGTAGGCAATGCCCATGTCGCGGAAGGTTTCGTAGGTGATTTGCCACTCGCCGTCCCACTTCAGGCTGTAACCGTAGGGATTGTCCGGCTGGCGGATGAAGAATTGCTCCAGCTTGCCGCCAGCGATGCGTTGGTTGCGCAGGGCGCCGAAGATCTCGAACATGCCGTACAGCGGGCTGTCCAGCTTGCCGGCCATGTCGCCGAATACGAAGACGACGGGCAGCAGGTCCTTGTGATAGATGGCGTTCTCGCGCTGGGTTTTCTCGACTTCGGCGATTTCCGACAACGGCACCAACTGGCCGCCCTGACTTCGGGTTTTCAGCGCCAGCACGCTGGCGATGTCGGCCTGATCGGCGGTCGGCAGTTGGAGCCGCAACGGGATCGGATACTTGGCGGTCCCGGAGTGCAGGAAACTGACATCCTCGCCGCGCAAGGCGGTGGCGAGATCGGCGACGACCGCCTGTTGCGACACGCCGAGCAACGCCGCCTTTGCCCGATCCACGTGGGTAATCAGCCGTTCGGAAGACGCTTCCACCGTGTCGTCGATGTCGACGATGTCCGGCGTGGCGGCGAACGCCGCGCGGACTTGCTGGGCGGCGGCGATCTGGCCGGCGTAATCCAGGCCGTAGACCTCGGCGACCAGCGGCGCCATGACGGGCGGGCCGGGCGGTACTTCGACGACCTTGACGTTGGCGTCGTACTTCTGTCCGATTTCCTGCAACGGGCCGCGCACCGCCAGGGCGATGTCGTGGCTCTTGCGATGGCGGTGTTTTTTGCCCACCAGATTGACCTGAATGTCGCCGACGTTGGCGCCGGCCCGCAGGTAGTATTGGCGCACCAGGCCATTGAAGTTGATCGGCGCGGCGGTGCCGGCGTAGACCTGATAGTCGGTCACTTCCTCGACCGTGGCCAGGTAACGGCCCAGTTCGCCCAGCACCCGCGCGGTCTGTTCCAGCGTTGTTCCCTCCGGCATGTCCACGATCACCTGGAATTCCGACTTGTTGTCGAAGGGCAGCATCTTGAGCACGACGAGTTGGAAATACGCCAGGCTGACCGAGCCGCCGATCAGCAGCAGCACGCCGATGCCCAGCGCCCAGCGCCAGGGCCGACCTTCGCTTCTACGCAGGAATGGCCCGACCACGCGCCGAAACAGTCGGTGGGAAAAGTCTTCTCCCCCCTCGCCCTCTGGGAGAGGGGTTGGGGGTGAGGGGGTGTGTTGCTCCACCACCGGCCGCAGCACTTTGTAGGTCAGCCACGGCGTGAACACGAAGGCGACCGCTAGTGAAATCAACATGCCCATGCTGGAGTTGATCGGGATCGGGCTCATGTACGGTCCCATTAGCCCGGAGACGAAGGCCATCGGCAGCAGGGCGGCGATCACGGTAAAAGTGGCCAAAATCGTCGGACCGCCGACCTCGTCCACCGCCAGCGGAATCGCCTCGACCAGGTTGCGCCCGCCCAACTGGATATGGCGGTGGATGTTTTCCACCACCACGATGGCGTCGTCCACCAGGATGCCGATGGAGAAGATCAACGCGAACAACGACACCCGGTTGAGGGTGAAGCCCCAGGCCCAGGAGGCGAACAGCGTGATGGTCAAGGTCAGAATCACCGCTGCGCCGACGATGAGCGCCTCGCGCCAGCCCAGCGCCAGCCACACCAGCGCGATGACCAGGCCGGTGGCGAAGATCAGCTTGGCAATCAGGGTCATCGCCTTGTCGTTGGCGGTGACGCCGTAGTTGCGGGTCACGGTAATGTTGACCCCCTCGGGAATGAAGGTGCCCTTGAGTTGTTCGACCCGCTCCAGAATTTGATCGGCGATCTTGACCGCGTTCTCGCCCGGTTTCTTGGCGATGGCCAGGGTCACGGCGGGGAATTCGCCCTTGACCAGGATGCCACTCGCCCCAGCGGCCGGGCCCGTCCCCAACCAGACATAGCGTTCCGGGGTGTCGGGGCCGAGGCCGATCTCGGCGACATCGGCCAGGTACACCGGCGCTCCCTGATGCAGGCCAACCACCAGCGTCCCGATTTCCTTGGGGTCCACCAGGAAGCTCCCAGCCTGCACCGGAATTTCCCGGTTGTCTCTGACCAGTGCCCCCGCGTCGGCCGAGACATTGGCGGCTTGCAGCGCGCGGCGTAGATCAGCCAGCCCCAGCCCGTAACCCGACAACTTGGCGGGATCGAATCGTACTCGCACCACCCGGCCGGGGGCGCCGAGGGTGTAAATCTCGCGGGTGCCAGGAACGCGCTTCAACTCGGTTTCCAGGGTATGCGCCACCCGCGCCAGGTCGTCGGCGCCGCGCTGGAGGTCCTCCGTCCACAAGGTCAGGCTGACGATAGGCACGTCGTCGATGCCCTTGGGCTTGACGATTGGCTGACCGACCCCGAGATGGGATGGCAGCCAGTCCGCGTTGGAATACAGCTTGTTGTACAGCCGGACGATGGCGTCGGTGCGGGGCTGGCCGACCAGAAATTGCACGGTCAACACCGCCAGACCGGGGCTGGGAAACCGAATAGACATGCTCGACGCCCTCGATTTCCGCTAGCCTCTGTTCGGCCGGACCGCTGACCAGTTTTTCCACTCTCCCTGGGCGGTGGCGCCGGGAAAGGCGGGATGAAGACGTTGGCGAAGGTAACGTTGACCGGGGTTCTTCCTCGCGCGGGGTGACTAACACCGCGAACACGCCCACATCACAACAGGCCGACTAGCATAGCAGGGGGCGGATTTCGCTGGGAGTTGCGAAATTTTTTCGCGATGGTCTTTTGGACAGGCCGAGACGCGGTTCGGTGGCGTCGCTCATCTCACTTCTCCGCGGTTCGTTGTCGCGGGCCCTTGTAGACGCCGGCCTGGACGTCCAGTGCTACCCTGCCTGCCTGGTCCTGGCCCGGCCAGGAATCTCGATGGTTTCGCCCTCGATCCGACCCGGCCGCACCTGGCGCAGGCTAACCCTGCCACCCGACCACGGACGCGCTGACCTCGCCGCGCTGAACCACGGCCTGCCGGGCACGGCCGCGCCTGGTCTCGCCGACCTGGAAGGCGTGCAGGTTTCGACGAACATGCCGATAGAGTCCCCTCGGTCTTTTTGGGTAGATCAACGCGAACCTTGAACACGTTGTTTCTTGGGGGTCCGCGTAGGGGAAGAACGCGTCAGCCGTTCGGCGGCGATGCTCTTGCCTCCGTTCGGCGGCAGCACCCGCGCCCGCTGGTGCTGGCGCACCGGCACGATCAGTCGTTGCGGCACGTTGGCGACGACGCGCAGTTCGTCGAGCGAGAAGCCGGTCATCAGCGGTTTGCCGGGCTGGACCGATTCGCCCAACTGGACGTGACGTTCGCCATCGATGCCGCTGTAAGGGCATTGATGGTGGTGTAACTCAGCGATTCCTTGGCGCGGGCGACATACCGGCTTGCGCGGCGTCGAGCTTGCTCGGCGGCGCCAGGCTACGGTGGCGGTGTCCATCTGCTTCGGACACCAGTTGCTTTTCGTAGATGCCACGCCCGGTTTCTTGGCGATGGCCAGGGTCACGGCGGGGAATTCGCCCTTGACCGGGGCGCCACTCGCCCCAGCGGCTGGGCCCGTCCCCAACCAGACATAGCGTTCCGGGGTGTCGGGGCCGAGGCCGATCTCGGCGACGTCGGCCAGGTACACCGGCGCTCCCTGATGCAGGCCGACCACCAGCGCCCCGATTTCCTTGGGGTCCACCAGGAAGCTCCCGGCCTGCACCGGAATTTCCCGGTTGTCGCCGACCAGCGCTCCGGCGTCGGCCGAGGCATTGGCGGCTTGCAGCGCGCGGCGTAGATCAGCCAGCCCCAGCCCGTAACCCGACAACTTGGCGGGATCGAATCGTACTCGCACCACCCGGTCGGGGGCGCCGAGGGTGTAAATCTCGCGGGTGCCAGGAACGCGCTTCAACTCGGTTTCCAGGGTATGCGCCACCCGCGCCAGATCGTCGGCGCCGCGCTGGAGGTCCTCCGTCCACAAGGTCAGGCTGACGATGGGCACGTCGTCGATGCCCTTGGGCTTCACGATCGGCTGACCGACCCCGAGATTGGATGGCAGCCAGTCCGCGTTGGAATACAGCTTGTTGTACAGCCGGACGATGGCGTCGGTGCGGGGCTGGCCGACCAGAAATTGCACGGTCAACACTGCCAGACCGGGGTGGGAAACCGAATAGACATGCTCGACGCCCTCGATTTCCGCTAGCCTCTGTTCGGCCGGACCGCTGACCAGTTTTTCCACTTCCTGGGCGGTGGCGCCGGGAAAGGGGATGAAGACGTTGGCGAAGGTAACGTTGATCTGGGGTTCTTCCTCGCGCGGGGTGACCAACACCGCGAACACGCCCATCAACAGGCCGACCAGCGCCAGCAGGGGCGTGATTTCGCTGAGCAGGAATTTTTTCGCGATGGCTCCGGACAGGCCGAGACGCGGTTCGGTGGCGTCGCTCATCTCACTTCTCCGCGGTTCGTTGTCGCGGGCCCTTGAGGTAGACGCCGGCCTGGATCGGGTCCAGTGCCACCTGCTCGCCTGGTCCCAGCCCGGCCAGAATCTCGATGGTTTCGCCCTCGATCCGACCCGGCCGCACCTGGCGCAGGCTAACCCCGCCGTCCTTGACCACGTAGACGCCGCTGACCTCGCCGCGCTGAACCACGGCCTGCCGGGGCACGGTCAGCCGCTTGGTCTCGCCGACCTGGAAGGCGGTTTTGACGAACATGCCGGGATAGAGTCCCTCGGTCTTTTTGGGTAGATCAACGCGAACCTTGAACACGTTGCTTTGGGGGTCCGCGTAGGGGAAGAACGTCAGCCGTTCGGCGGCGATGCTCTTGCCTCCGTTCGGCGGCAGCACCCGCGCCCGCTGGTGCTGGCGCACCGGCACGATCAGTCGTTGCGGCACGTTGGCGACGACGCGCAGTTCGTCGAGCGAGAAGCCGGTCATCAGCGGTTTGCCGGGCTGGACCGATTCGCCCAACTGGACGTGACGTTCAAGCACGATGCCGCTGTAAGGGGCATTGATGGTGGTGTAACCCAGCGATTCCCTGGCGCGGGCGACACCGGCTTGCGCGGCGTCGAGCTTGGCTTTGGCGGCGTTGAAGCCAGCGGTGGCGGTGTCCATCTGCGCCTTGGACACCAGTTGCTTTTCGTAGATGCCACGCATCCGGTTGTACTCGGCCTGGGCTTCCAGAAAGCGGGCCTCGGCTTCGCGCAGGCTCGCCTGAGCCTGCTCCAGCCCGGCGCGCTGTTCGACGTTGCGGATACGGATGATCGGTGTGCCCTGGGTTACGAAGTCGTTGACGTCGACCAGGATTTCCTCGACCCGGCCGGCGGTCTGGGCGGAGACGGTGCTTTGGTTGACCGCCTCGACCACGCCGTCGAGAACTTGTTCGTCGGGCAGGGTTTGCTGTTGAGTCGTGGCGACTGGGAATGGAAGCTCGGCGGCGGGGAGCGCTGGCGCGATGGCCAGCAGCCACCCCCAAAGGAGCGAACGAGCGAACAGTGGCATGGCGGGTTCTCCCGAACCTGAAGCGATGCCGATGATATATTAGAAAACTCTAATATTTGCAAGCCGCGCTTGGAGTCGGGACGGGGTACAGCGCTCTCGCCGCGTGGGTCTCCGAACGGGATGGGAATAGCGCGGCGGTGAATGGCGCGGTTAGTGATGCAGAATCTGGCTGAGAAACAGCTTAGTCCGCTCGGACTCGGGGTGGGTGAAAAATTCCTCCGGCGGTTTTTCCTCGATGATCTCGCCGCCATCCATGAAGATGACGCGATGCGCGACGGTCTTGGCGAAACCCATTTCGTGGGTGACGCAGATCATGGTCATGCCGTCCTCGGCCAGGGCGACCATGGTATCCAGCACTTCCTTGATCATCTCCGGGTCCAGCGCCGAGGTTGGTTCGTCGAACAGCATGATCTTGGGGTTCATGCACAGGCTGCGGGCGATGGCGACCCGTTGTTGCTGGCCGCCCGAAAGTTGACCCGGATACTTGTTGGCCTGCTCGGGAATCCTGACCCGTTCCAGGTAGCGCATGGCGATTTCCTCCGCCTGCCGGCGCGGCAGCTTGCGTACCCAGATCGGCCCCAAGGTGCAGTTTTCCAGCACGGTCAGGTGTGGAAACAGATTGAAGTGCTGGAACACCATGCCAACCTCGCGACGGATGCGCTCGATCAGTTTGATATCGTTGCTCAATTCCTGGCCGTCCACCACGATTCGGCCACTCTGGTACTCCTCCAGGCGGTTGATGCAGCGGATGGTGGTCGATTTGCCCGAGCCGGATGGACCGCAGACCACGATGCGCTCGCCCTTGCGAACGGTCAGATTGATATCCTTGAGGACATGAAAGGCGCCATACCATTTATGAATGGCTTCCATCCGGATCATGATCTGATCGGAGAGCGGCTTGAAGGGGGGAGGGGTGGAGGGTTCGGTCATCGGAATGGTTCCCTAGCGCTTGTGGCCGGTGTGCAGATGTTTTTCCAGGTTCTGGCTGTAGCGCGACATGCCGAAGCAGAACAGCCAGTAGACGAGGGCGGCGAAGACGTAGCCCTCGGTGGAGAAACCCAGCCAGGCCGGATTGGTGGTGGCGTTGTGGACGATGTTCATCAGGTCGAATAAGCCAATGATCAGCACCAGCGAGGTGTCCTTGAACAGGGCGATGAAGGTGTTGACGATGCCGGGGATCACCAGCTTCAACGCCTGTGGCAACACGATCAGTCCCATGGTTTTCCAATAGCCCAGCCCCAGGGCGGCGGCGGCCTCAGACTGACCCTTGGGGATGGCTTGCAGGCCGCCGCGCACCACCTCGGCCATATAGGCGGCCTGAAACAGAGTGACGCCGACCAGCGCCCGCAACAGCTTGTCGAAATTCATTCCGGCCGGTAGAAACAGCGGCAACATCACCGAGGACATGAACAGCACGGTGATCAGCGGCACGCCGCGCCAAAGCTCGATGAAGGTCACGCACAGGGTCTGGATGGCCGGCAACCGCGAGCGCCGGCCCAGCGCCAGCAACACGCCCAGCGGCAGGGCGGCGGTCATGCCGACGCCCGCGATCACCAGGGTCAGCAGCAGCCCGCCCCATTGACTGGTGTCCACCGCCGGCAAGCCAATCATGCCGCCCTTGAGCAGTACGAAGGCGACGAAGGGATAACCGATCAGCAGCCCCAGACCCAGACGGACCTTGAATTTGCTGGATACGGCGCGTACGAACAGCGGCGCCGCGCCAAGGATCAGCAGAAAAACGGTGGCGTTCACGCGCCAACGCTGATCGTCCGGGTAAAAGCCGTACAGGAATTGATCGAAGTGGACCCGGATGAAGACCCAGCAGGCCCCCCCGGAACGGCAAGCTTCGCGGTTGTCGCCGCGCCAGGATGCATCCAGGAACGCCCAACGCAGCAGCGGCGGCAGGGTGACGAGGATCAAGTAAACCGCCAGGAGGGTCAGAACGGCGTTGAGCGGCGAGGAGAACAGGCTGCGGCGCAGCCAGCCGACGACGCCGGTCGTACTGGCCGGCGGCGGGAGATTGGAATGTGGAACGCGGGGTTCGGTCATCGGTCAGCGCTCCACCAAAGCGACCCGCCGGTTGTACCAGTTCATCATCAGGGAGATCAGCAGGCTGATGGTCAGGTAAACCGCCATGGTGATGGCGATGCACTCGATGGCCTGGCCGGTCTGATTGAGCACGGTACCGGCGAAGGCCGAGACCAGGTCGGGATAACCGATGGCGGCGGCCAGCGAGGAATTCTTGGTCAGGTTGAGATACTGATTGGTCAGCGGCGGGATGATCACCCGCAGCGCCTGCGGCAAGATGATCAGGCGCAGGGTCAGGCTGGAGGTGAGCCCCAGCGAGAGCGACGCTTCGGTCTGACCGTGGCTGACCGCCTGGATGCCGGCGCGGACGATCTCGGCGATGAAGGTGGCGGTGTAGATGGTCAGCGCCAGCAGCAGCGACGCCATTTCCGGGATGAGCACCCAGCCGCCTCGAAAGTTGAAGCCCTGCAATTCCGGGACTTGCCAGACCAGTGGCGATCCTGCCAGCCAGAACGTCACCAGCGGCGGGCCCAGCAGCAACGCCAGCGAAATCGAGAAAATGGGGAACTGCTGGCCGGTCGCCCTCTGTCGGCGCTGCGCCCAGCGCGCCAGCAGCACGGTCAGCGCGATCGCGATCCCGAACGCCGCTAGCACCCAGCCGAAACCGGTTTGGAATTCGGGCGCTGGCAGGTAGAGCCCGCGGATATTCAGGAACACCATGTCCCCCAGGTTCAAGCTTTGCCGGGGGGTCGGCATCGCCCGCAGCACGGCGAAGTACCAGAAGAAGATTTGCAGCAGGAGGGGGATATTGCGAAAGGTTTCGATGTAGACCAGCGCCAGCCGGGAAATCAGCCAGTTTTTGGACAACCGGGCAATGCCGACAATGAAGCCGAGCAGGGTCGCCAGGACAATACCCAGGGCCGATACCAGCAAGGTGTTCAGCAACGCTACCCAGAACACCCGGCCGTAGCTGGAAGTGGGAGAATAGGGAATCAGGCTTTGGAGGATGTCGAAACCGGATGGCGAAGAGAGAAAGTCGAAACCGGAGGCGATGCCGAGCCGGCGCAGGTTGGTTTGGGTATTATCGAAAATATACAACCCGAAGGCGACGGTAGCCACGAGGGCGATGGTCTGGAACAGCATGGCCCGAACCTCGGGGTTGTTCCAGAATGGGGGTTTGACCGGAGTGGAGATCGGCTCGGTCATGGGGTTCTCGTTGATTCAGTGGCGGCTTACATGCAAATTCCCCTCGCGGACGAGGGGAGGTGAAGGTGTTCGTGGCGCTCAGCGGACTGGTGGAGCGAATTGCAATCCTCCCTGACTCCACAACGCGTTCAAACCCCGTTGGATCTTCAAGGGGCTGCCCTGGCCGACGTTGCGCTCGAAAATTTCGCCGTAATTGCCGACCTGCTTGATCACGACCGCCATCCAGTCGTTGGCCAGGCCGAAATCCTTGCCCTTGTCGCCCTCGACGCTGAGCAATCGCTTCACGTCGGGATTGGTAGATTTTTTCATCTCCTCGACGTTCTTCGAGTTGACACCCAATTCTTCGGCATTGACCATGATGAAGAGCGTCCACTTGACGATGTCGAACCACTCTTCATCGCCATGGCGGACCATGGGTCCAAGAGGTTCCTTGGAGATGACTTCCGGCAACACGACATACTCGTCCGGTTTGGCCAGTTTGATGCGCTGGGCGTAGAGCTGGGACTGATCGGAGGTCAGCACGTCGCAACGCCCCGCTTCCAGCGATTTGGCGCTTTCGTCGGATTTATCGTAGGAGATGTTCTTGAACTGCATCTTGTTGGCGCGGAAGTAATCGCTCAGGTTCAATTCGGTGGTGGTGCCGGCCTGCACGCACACGGTGGCGCCGTCCAGTTGCTTGGCGCTCTTGACACCCAGCTTTTTGTTGACCAGGAACCCCTGACCGTCGTAATAGGTGACGCCGGTGAAGTGCATGCCCATGGCGGAGTCGCGGCTGGAGGTCCAGGTGGTGTTGCGGGACAGCACGTCGATCTCGCCCGATTGCAGGGCGGTGAAACGCTCCTTGGCGGTCAGCGGGGTGAATTTGACCTTCGCGGGGTCGCCGAACACGGCGGCGGCGACGGCGCGACACACATCCACGTCGATGCCGCTATAGTTGCCTTTTTCGTCGGCGAAGGAAAAACCCGGCAGGCCGTCGCTGACGCCGCATTTGATGAAGCCATTCTTCTTGATGGCGTCGAGGGTGGCGCCGGCGTGGGCGGCGCCGGACGCGGTCAGCAGCAGGGCGGTGGCGGTGGCGAAGGTTTTGAGCGGATTCATGTGGATCTCCTCGATAAAGGTGGATAGGGCTGTTTTAGTATTACCGGACTATGGCAAAAAAATATAGCGGGAGCGCAATGAATCCGAACGATGCCCGTGAGTGGAATCGCTCACGTGCCGTGGCTGGACGGGCAGTGACGCCATGGTGACCGACATACAGCCATCCACCCGCATTCTGTTGCTGGGCAAGCGCGGCAGCCTGGTACTGTGGCTGGAGAACCTGCATCGCGCCTGCGCCCACTTGGATCAGGCCGTCACGCGCGTTTTCGCGATTAACGGAGATACCCTGAGAACGCGTCTGCGCGCCAAGTGGCAAGGCCGCGACGCAGCGACCACCGGCTGGATGCTGGCCCGGTTCGAGCGGACGCTGATGGATTTTCGCCCGGACCTGGTGGTCGTGACGGGCGTGTTCGGCGTGCCGCTGGATTATTACCGGATTCTGCACGGCTTGCCCTGGCGGCCACGGATCGCCGGACTGGTGGGCGACCGCTTTCCGATGGATGGCCGGGAGCGGGCGGATTTCTGCGACCGGCTTTATTACACTGACACTCGCTTTTTCCAGGATGCCGAGGCCGCCGGGTTTACCACGCCTGGCCGTTACTTGCCGCTGGCGGTCGATCCGGAACGGTTCCGGCCGGGTCCGGCCGCGCGCCGCGCCGAATTGCTGTTCGTCGCCAGCCGCACCGAATTCCGCGAAACCGTCGTGCGAGGCCTGGAAACGCCAGCCCGGATCGTGGGCACCGACTGGAGCGATCTGGCGCGCGACGGCTTTCATCGGGTGAGCAACCGCAAGATCGGCCGGGCGCGTCTGATCTGGCTCTATCAACGTCATTTTGCCGTGCTCAACGTCCGTAATGAGGCAAACGTGGAGCATGGCTTGAATCAGCGCAGCTTCGAGCCGCTGGCCTGTGGCGCCCCGGTGTTGAACGATGATTTGCCCGATCTGCCGCTGTGCTTCGAGCCAGGTCGGGAAATTCTGGTGTATCGGAATCGCGAGGAACTTAATGTACTGGTGGCCCGGCTGCGGCGCGAACCCTCTTTCGGATCCCGGGTCGCCGAGGCGGGCCGCCAGCGGGTTCTGGCCGAGCACACCTACGGCCATCGAATCCGGACGATCCTGAACGATTTGGCCTGACCCGGAACGGACGATGCGAACCCTGACGCTGCCGATTCAAGCCGGACGATTGACCGTGATCGTCCACCGCGAGGAATGGCCGCTGGAACGCTGCCTGGCTTGCGCCACCCGCCAGAATCCCCGGCGACTTTACCTGTTCGTCAGCAAGGTGCTGGGCAAGCACTGGCCGGTTCGGCCCACGGTCATGCGCGCGATTCACGCCCGGCTCGCGGCCAAGATCGCCGATTTGCCCGGACCGCTGCTGGTGATCGGCATGGCGGAAACCGCCACCGCGCTGGGGCGCGGCGTGGCCGAGGAAGCGGCGTTGCAAGCCGGGCGCGACGACATCCTGTACCTGCAAACCACCCGTTGTCGCCTGTCGCGTCCCTTGGCGTTCGGTTTCGACGAGTGCCATAGCCACGCACCGGAGCATGCGGTCTATCTGCCCGAACGGGCTTTGCAGCCCCTGTTCCGGTTGGCGCGAACCCTGGTGCTGGTGGATGACGAGATTTCGACGGGCCGCACCCTGGCGGAACTAGCGCGGGCCTATCTGGAATGCAATCCCGGTGTCGAACGGATTGCGCTGGCGTGCATCACCAACTGGCTGAGCGACGCGCGCCGGCGGGAACTGGCGGCGTCGCTGGAACGGCCGGTACGGTTCCCGGCGCTGGTCGAAGGCGAGTTCGGATTCGAACCGAATCCGGCGTTTCCGCCGCCGCCGCTGCCCCAGATCGCGGTGGGTGCGGCTCGCCGCCACGACGACCTCGCGGTCGACCCGGCGCGAACCGGTCTGGTCGCCGGTCGCTGGCGTTCGCCTCGCTGGCCGGTGTGCCCGCGTGGCCGGCCGTTGACCATCATCGGCACTGGTGAATATGCCTATACCCCGTTTCGCCTTGCGCTGGCGCTGGAGGAGGATGGCTGGGACGTGCGTTTCCAGTCCACTACCCGGTCGCCGATCCTGGTCGGCGACGCTATCGTCAGCCGGCGGGAATTTCTGGATCACTACGGCGACGGCATTCCCAATTACCTCTATAACCTTGATCCGGATCGGTTGCCGGTCGTCGTTTACGAGCATCCCGCTATGCTGGCCGCGCATTCGTTGCCCGGCTCGATCGGTGGCCTGGCGTTGGCGGTGGAGGAATCATGCCGCGCGTCGTGATCTTTCTCGACCTGGACGACACGATCTTGCAAACCGCGCCGAAGTGCCCGCCCGGCGAGCCAGTGCAACCGGCGGCGGTGGATCGCACTGGCCAGGTGCTGTCATTCATGACTCGCGCCCAGCAACGCCTGCTGGCGTTTTGGCTGGAGCAGGGCACGGTGATTCCGGTGACCGGCCGCACCGACGCGGCCCTGGCGCGGGTGGCGATTGAATTCACCTCCTGGCGCATCACCCATCATGGTGCGGTGATCCGCCAGCCCGATGGCGCGTTACCGGCATGGTGGCATGATCAAATCAGGCCGCTGCTAATGGCGGCGCAACCGCTGTTGCGGGAGGTCGCCGCTCACCTCGGCGCCGGTGCGGCGGCGGGCGCCTACCGGGTGAGTTGCCATGCGGTGGCCGAGTGGCTGACCTACGTCTCGGTCAAGGCCAACGAAGAGGATGAGGCGCTGGCCGGTGCGTGGGCGCGACTGGAAGAGTTTGGCTTGCCACCGGAACTAGCCTTGCATCGCAACGGCGCCAATTTGGCGGTGATGGTTCAGGGGGCGCAAAAACACGACGCCGTGCGCCGGGTGGCGATGGAGTTGGAACGGGACGGACCCATCGTCACCCTCGGCGCTGGCGACAGCCTGACCGATATCCCGTTTCTGCGCGCCTGCGATTTCGCCCTGGTGCCGAAGGATAGCCAGATTCAGCGTGAAACCTGGGGCGGGTACTTCTAAGTTCCGCCGGTGTTAGGGGATGGAAAAATCCATTGCCTTTAAGACTATCGTTGAAGAAACGGCCCGCAATATGATCAAGAACTTGCCGGGGAGTCCCCCCAAGCAGTTTTGATGAATTCATCTCATCGCGAAAAATGAAATTGAAGAATCGGATTTACTTCATAGGAGGCGCTAGCGCCTCCGGAAAATCAACGGTCGCAAAAGAGCTATCAAATCTCTATTCTCTTCCCGTTGTTGAGTTGGATCGATTCTATGATGTTCTGATGCCGATAGTGCATGATCGAGAACTTTTGGTTAGCATTACAGATCAGGTTGTGCTTGAGGTCGCAAGGCAGTTGTTGGAATTAAAAGCCGATTGCATCATCGAAGGTGGTTGGATTCAACCAAAACAGGCCAGCAGGTTGAAAGACAAATCGAAGGGCCGGTTTTGGCCGGTGTACTGTGGCTATCCAAGGGCTGATATTGAATCCAGGTATTCAGCGATTAAAAAAAGCGGTTCACACTGGCTAACCAGTGAATCTAAGAAAGAAGCCCGATCTTTTCTGATCAAACAAGTTGAAGGAAGCGAATATTACCGGAAGAAGTGTGAAAAACTAGGAATTGATTTTTTTGACTTTACGGAATTCTTGGAAGGATCGAAAACACTCCACGCCCACTTCGAGAAGTGGTTTCACGGATGCTGAAATATGATATCGAACGGTTGGTTCTTTTGGGCGGTGCTGTCAGCCGTTTTTGCCGCTCTGACCACTATCCTGGCAAAGATTGGCATCCAAGGTGTTGATTCCGATTTTGCCACGCTGATTCGCACCGTCATTGTTGTCCTTGTGCTGTTTGGGTTCATTGGATTCACGGGTAAATGGAGCGATCCATCCGCGCTCTCGGCCAATACATGGCTATTTCTCAGTTTGTCCGCCTTGGCGACCGGCGCCTCTTGGGTTTGCTACTTTCGCGCGCTTCAAATTGGCGATGCCTCCAAGGTAGCGCCCGTGGACAAATTCAGCCTGGTTCTCGTCGCGATGTTCTCGGTCGTGTTTCTTGGCGAGCGACCTTCCATGCGTGAGTGGCTGGGTATGGCCCTCGTGGCGGGTGGAGTCTTGATTTTGGCGTTCAAGCGTTAGCGCAAGTTGCCCATTGTGTTTGGGCTCCATCGAAAATTCCCGCTTTCCCGGGGGAACGCGCGGCGGGTTTCCCAGTCTTATCGTCCAATATCCCGCCCGCCAAAAAGCCCATGCCCCCACGTCTTTTGCTCCTAAGCCTGAGCCTGATCCTCCTGCTGGCTCCCGCCGCTCGGTCCACCGCCCAATCCATCCGCCTGCCAGATATCGGCGACCCCTCCCAAGCCTATTTTGGCCCCGACGAGGAGCAGCGGATGGGGCTGGAGATCATGCGGCAGTTGCGCGCGCGCGGCGCGGTGGTTGACGATGTCCAGGCGAACGAATACCTCAATTCCATCGGTCAGAGCATCGCTGCCTATGCCGACCAGAACGGCGTGCCGTTCACCTTCTTCATGGTTCGTGATTCCAGCATCAACGCCTTCGCCCTGCCGCACAACTTCATCGGCATCAACGCTGGCCTGCTGCTGATCACCCAACGGGAAGACGAACTGGCCGGCGTGATGGCCCACGAAATCGCCCACGTCTCGCAACATCATATCGTCCGCGCCATCGCCGATATGAAGCGGATGACCCTCCCGATGGCGGCGGCCATGATCGCTGGGGCGGCGCTGGCGGCGGCCAGCAAGCAGGCGGGGCAGGCGGCGATGGTCGGAACCATGGCCGCCGGCGCCCAGCATCAGGTCAGCTTCACCCGCGCCAACGAACAGGAGGCCGACCGGATCGGCATGCAGTTTTTGGCCAGGGCCGGGTTCGATCCCCGGGGCATGAGCGACTTTTTCGCCAAGCTGGAGCGCATGGCGGGCGGCGAGGCGCGCAACCGGGTTCCGGAAATGTTGTTGACCCACCCGCGCCCGGAAAGCCGCGCCGCCGATACCCAGGACCGGATCGACATTCCACCGGCCCGGCGGACCGCGCCGCGCGACCGCAAGGCCTATGACTTGGTCAAGGCGCGGGTGCGGGTATTGGCGACCGACGATAACAATTCCCTGATCCGTGATCTCGAAACCACGCTCGCCAAGGGCGGCTACACCAATGAGATCGCCGAGCGCTACGCCTACGCGCTGGCGTTGCGCCAGGCCGGCCGTTATGACGAAGCCCAGCAGCAAGTGAACCGTCTTCTTAAGAGCGATCCCGACCGACTGGCCTTCCGAATCGAAGCCGCCGAGTTGGCGCTGGCGCGGGAGGAGCGGACCCAGGGCTGGCGATTGTTCGAGGATACGCGACAGCTCTATCCCGATGATTTTACCCTGGCGATGCATTATGGCCGCGCCCTCGCCACCCAGGGCGATCCGAAGCTGGCCATGCGCCTGCTGCAACCGCATCTGCGCCGACGGCCCAACGATCCGGCGTTGTACGCCAGCTACGCCCAGGCGGCGCAGCGTTCCGGCGATGTGGCGGCGACTCACGCCACCATGGCCGAACACTATTATCTGAACGGCGAACTGCTGCCCGCCATCGAGCAGCTTGAACAGGGTCTCAGGAACCCCGGCCTTTCGCCCAATCAGGAAGCTCAGTTGCGCGCCCGGCTCAAGCAGATCAGGGCCGAGGCCATCGCCCAAGGCCTGCCGGTTCCCAAACGGGATGCGCCGTAAAGCGCCGGGCTTGGTCACGCCGGCCCAACGCTAGCGATTTAACCGGCTATACTGAAAGTTCCCAAGCCAACCTTCCTCTCCAACCATGGCCGAGCGAACCGACCCTCCCGATCCGAGCGGCTTCGATATCGAACTGCTGCTCAAGCAGGCGCGCACCTATCTGGCGTTTGGCCAACAACTCCAGCCGCTTAGCGAACGCTTCCACGAAACCTTGGGCCAGGACGGCGATTGGGGCGAGGCGTTGCGCCAGCATTTCGATCAACTCAAGGCGGCCTTGGCCAGGGCGACCGACGATCCGAACGGCCACCCCGACCTGACCCGCTTATGGACTGTCACCTTGGATACTTGGCGCCAGGCCGCCGCGTCGCTGGGCGTTTCCACTGCCCTCGCTCCGCCGGCGGGCGCCAACGCCGAGGCATGGCGGGAGTATCAACAGCTTCAGGGCCAGTATCTCGATGGCCTGCGTCAAGCCGCCCGGGACGCGCTGGACTTGATGGAACAGCGGCTGAGCGAGCGGGCGACGGCGGGCGCGATGGTGGAGAGCTTGCGTGAGTTGTACAACTTGTGGGTGGAGTGCAACGAGGAGACCTATGGTCGAATGTTGCGCAGCCTCGACTACGCCATGCTGAACGGCCGCCTGCTCAATGCCCTGGTGAGTTGCCATGTCCGTGGAGATGCTCCCACATGATCGGTCCAACCCCTGCCCAGATTGCCGAGGAACTGCGTCACTTCCAGGCTCGTTTGACCGAGGGCGCTCGCACCCTGGGCGGTGTCGGTCCCATTGAAACCGGCGTGTTGCCTCGCGATCCAGTCTACCGGGAAGACAAGCTGATCCTGTATCGCTACCAGCCCCGGGTGGCGGAGCCGCACCCTGTCCCGTTGTTGATCGTCTACGCTTTGGTCAACCGGCCCTACATGATGGATTTGCAGGAAGACCGCTCGTTGATCCGGGGCTTGCTGGACGCCGGGCTGGACGTTTACCTGATCGACTGGGGCTATCCGGACGCTGGCGATCGCCATCTGAACTTGGCGGATTATATCCTACGCTATATCGGCCACTGCGTGGATCACCTGCGCGAGCGCCATCAACGGGACTCGATCAACCTGGCGGGCGTTTGTCAGGGCGGCGCGTTGAGTCTGTGCTTCACGGCGCTGCATCCCGAGAAGATCCGGAACCTGGTCACCATGGTGACCCCCGTGGACTTTCATACGCCCGACAACGTACTCACTCACCTGATCCGGTATGTGGACGTGGATTTGCTGGTGGACACGCTGGGCAACCTGCCGGGCCAGTTGCTGAACTTTACCTTTCTGTCCCTCAGCCCGTTCCGGCTGGCCGGACAAAAATATGTCGATCTGGTGGATATCCTTGACGATGCCCAAGCGCTGAAAAATTTTCTGCGGATGGAAAAATGGATTTTCGACAGCCCGGATCAGGCCGGCGAGGCGTTCCGCCAGTTCGCCAAGGATTTTTTCCAGCAAAACAAGCTGATCAAGGGGGAGGTGGTGATTGGCGGACAGCGAGTGGATTTACACAACGTGACCATGCCGGTGCTGAACGTCTATGCCAGCCAGGACCATCTGGTACCGCCAGCGGCGTCCAGGGCCCTCGCTGGAGGCTGCGGCAGTCGGGACTATTCGGAATTGTCCTTTGAAGGGGGACACATCGGCATTTACGTCAGCGGACGCGCCCAGCGCAAGATACCCCCGGCGATCGCGGCGTGGTTGCTGGCGCGCTAGGGGGTGGACGCGGTCAGCTTCGATTCATTCCCTTTGATCTTTTCGGCCTTTCCGTTCCTTCTCGGATTTGTCCGGCGCGGTCGCGGTGGGATTGCCTGTCTGGGCGGCAGGTTTCGACGAGGGCGCCGCTTCACCATCCCCCAATGGAAGATAAGGTTTTTGTAGCTGTTGATTGACGCTTTTCCACAGCGATAGATTGTGCTCGACCAACTCGGTGATCATCGCCAGCGGATTGCTGCCAATGAGGCTGCGCATCTGCTCCCGAAACAGGTGTTGCTGGTCCACGAACGCTTGCAGGCTCTTTTCCAGATAGTTGCCCATGATGCCTTGCAGCGTGTCGCCGTAGAATCGGATGATGTGCGCCAGCACGTCGGCGGTAAAGATCGGATTACCCTGTTCTTCCTGCTCGCTGATGATTTGCAGCAAAATTCCGCGCGTGATGTCGGTGCTGGTCCGAGCGTCGATGACGTGGAATTCCGCGCGCTCCAGCACCAATTGCTTGATGTCTTCAAGGGTGATGTAGCTGCTGATGGCCGTATCGTACAGCCGGCGATTCGGGTATTTCTTGATAACGCGCGGTTCGCTCATGGCAGGCAGGTAAAAAAACGACACGGCGCTGTCCGGGGGGGACAGACGCCGCGCGATTTAGGGCTTAGTGGTAGTAAAGGCCGCCATTGACCGTGATGTCCTCGCCGGTGATGTAGCCGGCGTCGTCAGCGGTCAGGAAGGCGACGGTGCGCGCGATCTCGGAGGGCTCGCCCAACCGGGCCGCCGGGATGCCGGCGACCACCTTTTGCAGAACGTCCTCGCGAATGGCTCGCACCATTTCGGTGCCGATGTAGCCAGGTGAAATGGAGTTGACTGTCACCCCCTTCTTGACGCACTCCTGGGCCAGGGCCTTGCAGAAGCCGTAGACCGCCGCCTTGGTGGCGGAGTAGTTGGTCTGGCCGGCCTGGCCCCTGAGGCCGTTCACCGACGCGATGTTGACGATGCGGCCCCAACCCCGCGCGGTCATTCCCTCGTAAACCTGCTTGGTCATGTTGAAGAGGCTGTATAAGTTGGTCTTGATGACCGCGTCCCACTGCTCGGGCGTCATCTTGTGGAACAGAGCGTCACGGGTGATGCCGGCGTTGTTGACCAGAATTTCGATGGGGCCGACTTCCGCCTCGATCTTCTTGCAGACTTCGGCGCAGGATTCGAAATTGGTCACATCACCCAGATAGACCGGGATGTCCAGTCCTTCCGCCTTGCGGTCGGCTTTCCACTTGTCGACGACTTCCGGCTTGAGGCCATGGAAATCGACCGCGACCGCGCGCCGGCCTTGCTCGATCAACGCCTTGCACATGGCGGTGCCCAGACCACCGATACCACCCGTGACGACTGCGACTTTGGACATGCTGTATCCTCCTCCGGGTTTGTTGTGGGTATGAATGACTGTGGTGGGTTGTGTGATTCAATCGCGCTCGACGGCTAGGGCGACGCCCTGACCACCGCCGATGCACAGGGTCGCCAGGCCCTTCTTGGCGTCGCGACGGACCATTTCATGCAGCAGGGTGACCAGGATGCGGCAACCGGAGGCGCCGATCGGGTGGCCCAGGGCGATGGCGCCGCCATTGACATTGACCTTGCGAGTATCCCAGCCCATTTCCCGGTTGACCGAGATCGCTTGGGCCGCGAAGGCTTCGTTGGCTTCGATCAGGTCAAGCTGATCCACGCTCCAGCCGGCCTTTTTCAGGCAGAGATGGGAGGCCGGGATCGGGCCGGTGCCCATGATCGCCGGGTCCACGCCCGCTTTGGCGTAGGCGGTGATGCGAGCCAGCGGCTGAAGGCCGAGGTCACGGGCTACGTTGGCGGCCATCACCAGCACGGCGGCGGCTCCGTCGTTGATGCCGGAGGCGTTGCCGGCGGTCACCGTGCCGTCCTTCTTGAACGCGGGCTTCAGCTTGGCCAGTGCGGCGGCGGTGGTGCCCGGCCGCGGGAATTCGTCGGTGTCGAACAGCAGGGGGTCGCCCTTGCGCTGGGGAATTTCGATGGGAATGATCTCGTCCTTGAACTTGCCCGCTTGAATCGCGGCGATGGCCTTGGCCTGAGAATCGGCGGCGAAGGCGTCCTGTTCCTCGCGGGAAATGGCCCACCGGGTGGCGATGTTCTCGGCGGTGATGCCCATGTGGTAATGATTGGTGGCGCATTGCAGCCCTTCGCTGAGCATCGAATCCACCAGCCGGGCATCGCCCATGGTGGTGCCTCGCCGCGAGCCGAGCAACAGATGGGGGGACAGGCTCATGTTTTCCTGGCCGCCGGCGATCACGACGCGGTTGTCGCCGTCGCGGATGGACTGGTAGGCCAGATGAACCGCTTTCAGGCCGCTGCCGCAAACCTTGTTGATGCTCAGGCAGGGAACTTCGATGGGCAGGCCCGCGTTCAGCGCGGCGGTGCGGGCGGGATTCTGGCCGGTGCCGGCGGTAAGAACCTGACCCAGGATGACCTCGTCGATCCGGGCGGGTTCGACCCCGGTTTTCCGCAGCAAGCCCTCAATGACCTTGGCGCCCAGAATATTGGCTGGAATCGTCGCCAGGGAGCCCATGAAATTGCTGATCGCGGTTCTAGCGGCGGCGACGATAACCACATCTTCCATTTAAGCTAACCTCGTCAAAATAGCCTGGTTTGGTTATGGTGAAGGCTTAAATTGATCTTGCGCGCCTTGGCGCGACACACCTCGACTCCAAGACAACCCGCCCATCCCGCAGTGCGGTATCCACGCGGGCCAGCGTCGGGTAAGGTCCGTGAAATTTTTAGTGAATTTGAACGCAACATATTGACCGCTACCCTAATCCTTGTCAACCGCTTCCGGCCGCGCGGCATGGGGCGATGATCGCAGTTCGAAATACACCAGCAGGGTGGCTTGCCAGGTATTGCAGTTGTCGTCGCTGACCATGAAAAATCGTTGATCGCGATGACGGGTCAATCCCTCGAAATTGTCCAGCAGCCAGCCCTGACCGCTGTCGAACACCGCCACGTCGGTGACGTTCAGTAACGTCTGGTCCGTTCCCGGCGCGGGTAGCGGTTCGGTGCGGCGCAAGCTGATGATCAAAGGCCGCAGGGGATTGACGAAAGCGCGTTCCAGGGTCAGCAGGCCACCATCCGGCAGCGTGGTCATGTCCACCAGCGCGCTGTTGGGAGCCTTGCTGAGCGGATAGGTCCAGAATCGACCGTCGCGGGTGAAAATACGCACCTGACCGGCGGGATCATCGCGCAGCGGCGTTTCAGTTCCGACCAGCACGCCCCATTGGGGATGGAGGGTTATCGATTCCAGTGCTTGGTTGAGGTCGCGGTAGTTGCGAAGGTCGCGCAGCAGCGTGGGTAGCGACTCGTCGCCTCGCCACTCGCCCTTGGGATTGTAGCGCGCGACTCGGGGTCGATCCTCGAACGAGACAATCAATTCCTTATCATCCAGCGGCCTGTTGTTGCCGTTGCGAATGGCCAGACCCTCGGCATCGCTGAACGGCGGATGTAGCGGCCGATTGCTTTCATCCCGCAAGGGATAGCCAGCGACCAGTTGCGCCCCGGTCAGGTATCCATGGGCATCAAATTCTGGCCGCAGGTGAAACAGCCGACCCTCGTCGGAAAGGGCGTACAGCAGGCCGGCGTCTTCGTCCCAGGCTAGCCCCGACAGACCGCACAGCCGCAAGCCGCCGATGGATACATCGTTCAGCCGTAACGCGCCCAGCAGGCGAATGCCGGCATAGGTATCGCCAAGACCGACTTGATCTGTCAGCGCGATCGGGGTCGCCTTGAACTCGCGCGCGACACATCCACTGGCGGGTAACCCTAAAACCAGCGCGAGCAACACAATCAAGCGGGGCATGAACACTCCAGGGCGACGATGGCGGTGATGCGGGATGGACATGTTACCATTTCATCAAGCCCTTCATTTTAAGGAGAAGGCGGAAGCATGAGCGTACCGGTCTGGAATCCGGCGGTTGAATTTATGGAACGGGAAGCGCTGGAGCGGTTGCAGTTGACCCGCCTGCGCCAGACCGTGGCTTGGGCGCTGAAAACGCCCTTCTACCGGCGCCGACTGGCCGAGGTTGGGTTGACTCACCCGGAAGACCTGGGCAGCCTGCGCGACCTGCGTAAACTCCCCTATACCACCAAGGACGATCTGCGCGCGGCTTTCCCGGACAGTCTGTTGGCGGTCGACCTGGAACGGACAGTGCGCCTGCATACGTCCAGTGGCACCACCGGGATACCAACGGTGATTTACCATACTCGGCCCGATCTCGATCACTGGACCGAACTGGTCGCCCGCTGCATCGTCGCCACCGGCGCCACTGCTCGCGACGTGTTCCAGAACATGACCAATTACGGGATGTTCACTGGCGGATTGGGCCTGCATTACGGCGCGGAGCGGGTGGGAATGCTGGTGATTCCAGCCAGTTCCGGCAACACTGGCCGCCAAATCCACCTGATGCGGAATTTCCAGACCACCGTGGTTCACGCCACCCCCAGCTATCTGTTGCATCTGCATTCGGCGCTGGCCGGCGAGGGCGTGACGGTGGACCAGTTGCGGCTGCGCAAGGCGTTCATCGGCGCCGAGCCGCATTCGGAGGAGACTCGCCGCAAAATCGAGGCGCTGTTCGGCATCCAGGCTTACAACTCCTACGGCCTGAGCGAGATGAACGGTCCCGGCGTGGCGTTCGAGTGCGTGTACCAGACTGGTCTGCACCTGTGGGAAGACGCCTACATGCTGGAAATCATCGACCCCGGAACCCTGCAACCACTGCCGGAGGGTAGGACTGGTGAAATCGTGATGACCACCCTGCAACGACAGGCCACGCCGCTGTTGCGCTATCGCACCCGGGATTTGTCCCACCTGGTCAGCGGGAACTGCCCCTGCGGTCGCACCCATCGGCGACTGGCGCGGATCAAGGGCCGCAGCGACGACATGCTGATCGTCAACGGTGTCAACGTCTTCCCGTCCCAAATCGAGGACGTGTTGATGAAGACCCCGGAAGTCGGGACCAATTATCTGATCCAATTGGAAAAGCGGGGCTCGTTGGATCGGCTGGTGGTCAAGACCGAGATCTACGCCAAACTGTTCACCGGCGATTCGCGAACCTTGGACGATCTACGCGAACGGATCGGCGAGGCGCTGCGCTCGGCCATTCTGATCAAACCGACCATCGAATTGCACGAGCCGGGCAGTCTACCGGTGTCCGAGGGCAAGGCTAAGCGGGTAGTGGATTTGCGGCCCGTGTTTTGAGCGGGCGGGAGAAGCGAGCCATGGCGGAACAATTGAGCGTGTTCGTGGATAACCGGCCGGGGCGGCTGAACGCCGTCACCGGCATTCTGCGCGATCACCAAATCGATATTCGGGCGATGACCATCGCCGATCACCGCGCCTACGGGGTGGTGAAGCTCCTGGTCAGCGACCCGCGCCTGGCCCATCGGGCTTTGGTGGACCAGGGCTTCGCCGCCGCCCTCAAGCCGGTGCTGGCCATCGCCATCGAGGATCGGCCGGGCGGCCTGCACGAATTGCTGGAGGTTCTGGCCGAACGTTCGATCAATGTGCTGGACGCCTACGGCTTCGTCGTCGCGCCTGGCCAGCGGGCGGTGTGGTGCATGGAGGTGGACGACCCGGACGAGGCCGCGCGCCTGATCGCCGCGCGCGGCTTGGAGGTGCTGGCGGATCACGAACTGTATCGACTATGAGTGGAATGAGGAACGCGCCGCCCTTCAGCCTTGGTAAAACCCGCTTTTGAGGTATTCGTCGTGGGCGTGGCGCAGAACCACCACGATGACCGCCGCCACCGGCAGCGCCAGCAGGATGCCCAGGAAGCCGAACAGGTGGCCGCCGGCCAGCACCGCGAACATCACCGCCACCGGGTGTAGGCCGATGCGGTCGCCGACCAGTTTCGGAGTCAGGAAAAAATCGCTGGTCAACTGGCCGATACCAAACACGATCAGGACCGGAATCAGGCTCAGAAAACTGTGGAATTGCAGCAGGGCGGCGATGCTGGCGGCAAGAATGCCGACGATCAGGCCCAGATAGGGCACGAAGCTGACCAGGCCGGCCAGCATCCCGATGAGCAGGGAGAAATCCAGCCCGATGACAGCGAGCCCCACCGAATAGAGGACCCCCAGGGCCGCCATCACGATGAACTGGCCGCGCAGGAACGCGCCGATCACGTCGTCAGCCTCCCGCGCCAGCTTGCTCACGGTCGGTTCGACGCGGCGCGGCAGCAGGTCGCGGACCCGGGCGACCAACAGATCCCAGTCGCGCAGCAGGTAAAAAGTGACTACCGGAACCAGCACCAGATTGGCGATCCAGGTGAAGATGACGGTGGACGAGGCCCGCAACGATTCCAGCAGACCGCTGGCCAGATCGCCGATCTCCCGGGCATAGGTCAGCAGTCTGTCGCGCAACTGGCTCAGTTCGAACAAAGTCGAGTCGATGCCCAGCGCGTTGTTTAGCCAGGGAACGACGCTGGTTTCCAGCCAGTCGAGGTAAACGGGCAACTTGTGCACGAGGCTTTTGAACTGATGCGCCGACAGGGGAATCAGCAACAGCAGCAACAGCAGCAGTCCCACGATGATCGCGCCAAACACCGACGTCACCGCCCAGGATCGCGACAGCTTGCGCGCCTCCAGCCGGTCGATCAGTGGGTCGCCCAGATAGGCCAGCAGCGTGGCCACCAGGAATGGCGTCAGCACCGGCGCCAACAGGTACAGCAGGCCGACGAGGACCGCCGCCAGGATCAGCCAAAAGCGGGTGGGAGATAGGCGTTCCATGAGGGAGAGTTTTTCGGTTGGGAACTCAAGGCGCGTCATGACGGGAAGAATTCGCTGGACGCCGGGCCTTGCGCCGGGCCAGCTTTCCCCAACGCCGGACATAGGCCGCGCCGCTCCAGACGGTGGTCAGGGCGGTCAGATAGATCCCGCCAGTCAGTAGCCACGCCGGTAACGGGACCAGGCCGTAGTGGACGATTACCGCGCCAACCAGCAGAAGTTGCATGAGCGTGTTCAGTTTGCTGATCATCAGCGGCGCGGCGTGGAAGCGCTCGACCCGCAGGTGGTAGGCGACCGCGCCGCCAACGATGACCAGATCCCGCGCGATCACCAGCGCCACCAGCCAGCCTGGCAGTTCGTTGAGCCAACCCAGCGCCAGAATCGCCCCCATGAGCAGCAGTTTGTCGGCGATGGGATCGAGCAGACCACCCAGTTCACTGGTCCAGCCGTAATATTTGGCCAGGAAGCCGTCCAGCGCGTCGGAAATGCCCGCGATCACAAACAGGGCCAGCGCCGCACCGTAATGCTCTTCCAGCAGCAGCCATAGAAAGGGCGCCACCAGCAGGATGCGCAGGCCGGTGATCAGATTGGGGATGTGGCGGAGTTCGAAGGATATTGGAACCACTGCGACGCCACCCGGGCGATGGGCGGATATTTTCTAAAGTATAGGGGCAAAATTGGCGTGCCATTAAAGCACAATGGTGCTTACGCTCCCTAAAAATTCCCGCCAACCGCTGGCGGAAGGATCCGACGGTGGAATGTTAAACTGAGCGGATTCACGATTGAACCATCACTGCACACTGAGTAACCAGATCATGAATAAATCGTTTTTTCTGTTGCTAGCGGGTAGCCTGCTGACGACCACTCCGGCCTGGACGGCCGATGGCGACTGGGATCGAGCCAGGAACGCCCACGAGCGCGGTGATTACGCCGCCGAGGTTGCCATCGTCCGGCCGTTGGCCGAGAAGGGCGTGCCCTACGCCCAGTTCAATTTGGGCGTGCTGTACGACCAGGGCAAGGGAGTGCCACAGGACAACGCCTTGGCGATGCAGTGGTATCGAAAAGCGGCGGAGCAGGGGTTGCCGCAGGCGCAAGTCAACCTGGCCATCATGTACGAGGAAGGACAGGGGATAGCGCCGGACTATGCGCAGGCCTATTTCTGGTACGCGCTGGCGGACGCTCAGGGCGACAGCCAGGCGCCGCAGGCCAAACAGGACGTCGCCAAAAAGATGACTCCGGCCCAGGTTGAGGAGGCGGAACGACGAGTCAAGGAATTCAAGGCCGCGCATCCGTTCCGGATTCCGCCGCTGCCTGCTCCTGAATCCAATACCCCACATGGCGGGAATAACTGAATGGCCGATCCGCGTCCGCCCTCCCGCTTACGAGGAAGGATAGACGATCAACTGCTGACCGGCTTTTAGACGGCCCCTGCTGTCCAGCCCATTCCACTGCGCCAGTTGCTGGGAAGGAACGCCGTGGCGCTTGGCGATGATGTCCAGGGTTTCGCCTTTTTGCACCGTGTGCCTGCTGGGTGCCAGCAGGCGGGCTCCTGGCGCGTTGGCCGCCAGGCTTTGAGCCTGTTCGCGGGGCAACAATAGCTTGTAAGCCTGGGCCGGCGGCTCGACGCCGGGTTTGAAACCCGGATTAAAGCGGAGGAAATCATCGATGGAGATGCCGGCGGCCGTAACGCTGTCGAACACCTTGGTTTCAGGCGTCAGGTCAACCCGGTACAGATAGGGTTGATTGGCGATGGTCTGGAGTTGCAGCCCCTGCGCCCCGGGGTCGGCGATGACGCGCGCCAGCGCCACGATCCGGGGCACGTAGTCCTGCGTTTCCTTGGGCAGCTTGAGGCTCCAGAACAGCGATTGCGGCACTGGCTCGGAATCGGCGGCCAAGCGAGCGGGATCCGCCAGCGCCAGGGCGCGAACCACGGCGGGGTGCGTTTCCACGACGGTCGTTGGGGGTGGGGTGGCGACTTGGGCCGCGATGGCCTCCCGCACGGCGCGCGGCCCGGCGTTGTATGCCGCCAGCGCCAGCAGCCAGTCGCCATCGAACAGCTTGTTCAGATAGCGCAGATAGCGCAGGGCAACGTCGGTCGAGGTATGGATGTCGAACCGGCCGTCGTAACCCTCGGTCAGCGGCAGTCCCCATTCCTGCCCCGTGGCCGGGATGATTTGCCAGAGTCCGGCAGCGTCCTTGGGGGACATGGCGGTGGGTTCGAACGCGCTTTCCACCATCGGCACCAGGGCTATATCCATGGGCAGCCCACTCCGGTCAATATGCTCGACGATATAGTATAGATAGGGTCGGGCGCGCTCCGTGAACAGGTTCAGATAACCGGGATTGCGTTTGAGGTAGTCGATCCGCTCGGTGATTCGAGGATGTTCCACGTCGATCAGCGCCAGCCGCCCTCGCATCCGACCCCAAAGGTCCTTGCTGACGAGTGGAGATGATTTGCCTTTGTTCTTGGCCTGACCCGAAGCAGCGGTTCGCCGGGCCTGGGTCGTGGGTGAGGATCGATTGGTCGCCGCGGCAGCGACCGTCGAGATTTTTCCTCCCGTTTCGGCCCCGGTGGATGGGAGGGTTGGTCCGCCCTGCACTGGGATGAGCGCCACGATTCGGGAATTGGATTTGTTTTCGGTCTTTGTGGGAGAGGCTGATTTCCGTGCCACCACGATATCGGGGGAGGGAGTCACGGCTTGCGGGTTTGTGGTGCCGGCCACTCGTTGGCGGTAGTCGGAGGGGTCGCGGGTTTGCCAGTAGTCCACATAGGTGGTGTCGGTCGTTGTTTGGGAGTCGGCCACGTTGTTGGGGTCCGTGGGCGGCAGCCAGGTGCAGGCTCCCAGGGTGGAGGCGAGAGTGAGCGCGATCAGGGTTGCGGGGATGGATTTTGGCATTGATTCTTCCCGGTGGTGAAAATTGGCCCTGGCCACGTTGCCAGCTATTTTCAATAAGTTATTTAAGACACTCCTCATTTTTAGTCAAGGTTGGAAGATCGGGAAAGCAAGAGGGCGGTGGGTTCATCGGCAGCCGCCTGGCTCCAAGTCATGGTGAAAACTTCCTCCGCCGTAACGCGAGTGTCATCTAGCCGTCATTTTTCAGCAACCCCGACGCGTCAGGATAGCCGCTTGAAATGAATCCGCTGCTAGGGGAGTTTTTCCATGAACGTGAGGTTGTTAGCGGTTGCGCTTTGGTCCGCGCTGGGACTAGCCGGTTGCGGTAATGACGACGATAACCCGGTTATCACCGTGCGCTCGGTGGAATTCACCGGGATGCCAGCCCCCAGCAGCGACGCCGAGCGCGCCAGCGCCTATACCACCGCCAGCGTGACCTACACCTATAGCAATGGCGGTAAGAAGACCTCGGCGCTGAGCTTCAAGCCGCTCTACGGCAGCCTCGATACCATTACCGGCGTGACCGGCGGCCACGTCTACGACGTGAATGGGAACGTGTTGCTTGATGTCAATGGCAATCCGTTGATTGCCAATACTCCGGACGCCAACTCCCTGCTCCGGGTCGAGGGCGCTCCAGCCACCGGTGGGGGTGGCAATCCCCTCTATCTGGTGACGCACTTTGAGTATGTTTCGACGGACAGTTCGGTTCCACCCAAGGATATGTACGGCAAGGCCCCGATGGTGATGAAGTTGTCCACCGTTGACCAGGACAAGACGAGTGGCGAATTGAGGGTGGTGGCGCTACGGAATATCGATATGGCCGGCATCCATGGGTTGTGGATTCCTTGCGCCGGCTCACTGTCGCCCTGGAATACCCATTTGGGCAGCGAAGAGTACGAACCGGACGCCCGCTGCCTGGAGGCCGGCACCTGTGCTGATCTGTATGGCAAGGACAGCTATATGGCGGCGTTGACTTCGATGAATACCTACTTCGGCGACACCATCACCGCCAAGCCCTACAACTACGGGCTGGCGCCGGAAGTGACCGTCAAGGCCGACGGTGCCACGACGGTCGTCGCCCATCGGGCGTCCGGCCGCATCTCCCGCGAGCTCATGCAAGTGATGCCAGACAACCGCACCGCTTATCAGGGCGACGACGGCACTTACACCGTAATGACGATGTTCGTGGCGGACAAGGCTGGCGATCTATCGTCCGGCGCCCTGTACGCCGCCAGATGGGATCAGACCAGCGCTCAGAACGGCGGCGCCGCCAATCTGACCTGGATCAAACTGGGCAGCGCGACCGACGCCGAGTTGGACCGGATGGTCAACACCGACCACATCCGGTTCAGCGATATCTTCGATGCGTCGGACAAGGAAGCCGCCAGTTTCGTCAAGACGGTTACGGGGCACGAGAAGGCCAAGACCGAATGGTTACGTCTGAAGCCAGGTATGGAGAAAGCCGCCGCGTTCCTGGAAACCCGGCGCTACGCCGCTTATCTGGGCGCGACCACCGAGTTCGAGAAGATGGAAGGCGTGACGCTCAACGCCGCTGACCGCAAGGTTTACATTGCCATAACCCGCATGTCGAGCGGCATGGAAAAGGCAAAGGACGCCACGGCGCCGGATCACATCCAGTTGCCCAAGAATCTGTCCGGCGCGGTGTACGAACTGACCACCGCCAAGGGAGTGAAGGATAGCGCCGGCAATGCCATCGACAGCGATTACGTGGCGGTCGGCATGAAGGCGCTGGTGGTGGGGGAGGACATTCCCAAGGATGCGGTCGGCAATACCGCCAACGTGGATAAAATCGCCAACCCCGATAACCTCAAGTTTTCGGAGAAGATGCGCACCCTGTTCATCGGCGAGGATAGCAGCACGGCCCATATCAACAATTTCCTGTGGGCTTATAACGTCGATACGGGCAAGCTGTCCCGCATCCTGTCGCTGCCGGCGGGGGCTGAGTCGACCGGCCTGCAGGCGGTCGAGAACCTGAACGGTTTCGCCTACATCATGAGCAACTACCAGCACCCAGGCGATTTCTCTTCAAATATCGACCCTGCGCTTAAGACCCGGCTGGAACCCCTGATCAACAAGCAAAAAGGCGAAGTCGGCTACGTCGCTGGTTTACCGCAGCTTGATTAAGGCGCGAAAAACGAACAAGGCCAACCACATCCCCCTGTGGTTGGTTTTTTCTTTTTGCCTTGAATGGAAACACCGTTCGCTCCTGTCCGAACCGCCGACCGTCGGGCGCTCCGCCCATGACCACAAACCGTCTTCCCGTTGTCATACGTTTGCAGCGTTTCAACGATAAAGTCCCTTTTTAATTGATAAATAAGGGTTTTATGGTCGTTGAAGATGAACCGGGAATATCACAGGTGGTATAGCCATCGGGTCCACCGCGACATGGAACTGCTGGTGTTCGGCCATGCCGGCGCCAAGGTGCTGGTGTTTCCCACCCGCTGCGCGCGATTTCACGAGTACGAGGACATCGGACTGGCGGCGGCGCTGGGCGACAAGATCGAGCACGGTCACTTGCAGTTGTACTGCGTGGACAGTATCGACCAGGAAAGCTTCTATTGTTTCTGGAACCACCCCCAGGACCGTGTTCGCCGGCATCTGCAATACGAAGCCTACCTGCTGCATGAAGTACTGCCTTTGATGTGGGCCAAGAACCGGCATCCTTGCGTGATCTCGCACGGGTGCAGTTTCGGGGCGTTCCACGCGGTCAATTTCGCCTTCCGCCATCCGCATTGTTTCAGCAAGGTGGTTGCCTTCAGCGGCCGCTATGATCTAACTCAGCCCGTCGAGGATTTCCGGGGACTGTTCGACGGGCATTATGACGAGTGGGTCTACTACAACACCCCCAGCCATTTTCTGCCCAATGTTCACGATGAGGGGTTGCTTCATCAATTGCGGCGGCTGGATATCGTCCTCACCATTGGCGACGCCGACCCGTTCCTGGAAAACAACCGACAATTCAGCCACGTCTTGTGGAACAAGGGCATCTGGCACGCGCTGCATCTCTGGGGGGGCCGGGCTCATAGCGCTTCCGCTTGGCGCAAGATGGTTGGACTGTATGTTTGAATACCTTTGTCAACTCTGGTTGACAGTCTGGCCGGAGCGGCTTTTTTCCATTGATCGCCGTTGGAGCCACGCATGCGATTGGAAATTGCCTTGATCCCCGTCATTGCTGGCGCCTTGGTATTTATTGTCCTCAAGCTGCGCAAGCGGCGCCAGTATCGCCAATTACAGGAACGGCAGCGCGGCATCATTGCCCAATATGGCGCTGCACTCGATCTACCGGGCGTCCTGCCTGATGCGCTGCCTGATTTTCGCCAGCGCATCGCCGTGGTGGCCAAACCGCTGCCGGAGCCGGCTTTCGACTTGCTGCGCGGGGCCGCGCTGCGTTATCGGCAAACCGAGCGCAGTTATTTCCCGGCTCACAAGCAGGGCGGTACCATCGCCTA
>JAXMFY010000008.1:0-124021 GCA_046347555.1 Candidatus Competibacteraceae bacterium
CGGCGCGGGCGGCAGTTCAACCCATTCGCCCCGTAGCAGTTGGCCGATGCGCTCCAGGGAAACGCCGGCCGCCTGCCATTTGCGGATCAGCAGCAGTTGCTCCAGATGGCGGCGGGTATAGTACGCGCCGCGCCGTTCGCCCTCCGGCGGGTCCAGCAATCCCTTTTGGGTGTAGAACCGCACGGTGCGTCGGGTGACGCCGGTCAGACCGCACAGTTCCTCGATCCCGAAGGTGGGTTCCAGCGTTTCGTCCATCGCCCTTCACCCCGTCGCGCACCAGGTCTTGACCAGCGGTTCGACCGCCGCCGCCAGCGTGGCCGAAACCTGCTTCTGGAACCGGGAACGGATAGCGCGGCTGGCGTTGCGCGGCAACTGGCACTCCGGCCCGTTTTGGAGGAAGGCATGGAGCAACGCCGCTACCACGGCGTCCTCGGTTTCGCCCTGGGCGACCCGTTCCCGCAACCGCGTGAGCAGATCGCCCGGCAGGCCGGCATGGGCGAGTTCGTCCAGCGTGGGCAATGGTTGTTTGGCGTCGGCCAGTTGTGCGGCGTTCGCTTCCAGCCAGCGGGCAAGACCGGCGGGCGTGCCGGCGGTGGTCGCCAGCGGCGGAGTTGGAGGCGGAGCTTCCTTCCGCAAGGCGTCGAGCATAGTCTTGGCCCGGCCTAACAGGGATTTTTGCGCTGCCTTGGGTGCCGACGTGGCCATCTCCCGCAAGGCGTCGAACATCGCCCGAGCACCGCCTGACAGAGAGGGTTGCGCTGCTCCGGGCATGGGTGGAGGCGCGGTCAGCGGGGCCGGCGGTGAGCACGACAACCGCTGACGTCGCAGCAAAGTCGTTCTTTCGAAAGCCGGGGGTTCCATTGCGGCCATGCAAGGCGCGGCCGCCGCCACGCTCCCCACGCCGCCCCAACCGGCCGCCAGCATGTGCGGCACGGCGCGCAGTTCCGGCAACTCCGTGGCCTTCTCGCCCTCGGCACGCACATCGACCATCAGGAAATGGGTGTGCGGCGTGACCAGTTGATACTGGACCGCCAGCACGGTGGCGTCTTCGGCGGACAACCGGGCGATGCGCCGGGCCGCCGCCAGCCGGGGCAACGTATCGGCGGTTTCCGCCACTGGCCAGGGTTCCAGCGTCACGGTCTGTGGCAAGCATCGCCCGTCGCTCAGCGTCAGATTCAGTGTCGCCGGCCCTTCGGGTCGCGTCGGCAACCAGGCCAACAAATGCAGGGTGTCGCCGCTGAACACGCGCTCGATGCGCTCCGGTAGACGCCGGGTCGGCTCCACCGGCCAAGTCATCGCCGCCTCGGCGCGCGGGGCGCGGATTCGCTCGAAATGGCGGACGATGCGCGCCGCCATATCCTCGTTGGGGTGGACGAATTCACAGGCGCCGCCGGTCGCCTCCGCTAAGCCGCGCACCAGACCCTCCGCCACCGCCGCGCCCACGCCGACCGTGAAGATACGGCAGCTGGACTGACGGGCTTCCACCGCCAGCGCCTCGGCGTTCCACGCCTCGCCATCGGTCATCAGCAAAATATCCAGCGCCCCACCCTGGCGCTGCCGATAGGCCAGTTGCAGCGCCGCGCCGATCTCGGTGCCGCCCATATTGGCGTCCAACCCGGCCACCAGCGCGCGGGCCTGCGCCAGTCCCCGGTCGTCGGCGGAATGTAGCCCGGTGAAAAAAGCGCGCGGCTGGCTGCCGAACGCGATGAGATTGAACCGATCCGCCGGTTGCAGTCGGTCCAGAATCGCCAGCAACGCCGCGCGGGTTTGGGCGATGGAGTCGCCGGCCATCGACCCGGAACAGTCGGCGATCAGCACGCAGTCGCGGCCGCCAGCGTCGGCGTGGCCCGCCAATTCCGACTGGAAACTGGCCAGCGCGACCCAGCCGTCCCGGTCAGGCGCGCACAGCCCCAGCGCCGCCCGCGCCTCGGCGGAACCTTGAATGTTGAGGATGAAATCCCGGTCCATGAGCGCCGGGCCACCGGCCAGCCGCACCCGTAGAACCTCGGCGCCAACCTCAACGCTGATCCGGTGGGAAGGCGATTCCACGGTCGCCTGACGCAGCGGCCCGCCCAGTTCCAGTTCCAGGCTGAAACGGTTGTCCGCGTCCAAATCCACCGCTGGAATCTGATGCGGTTGCAAGCCGGCTTGGCCAGGATCGCCGTAGCGGGGAGCGATGGTGGTGGGCAATTGCAGGCGCAGCGTGTCGCCGTTCCAGACCGACAGCAGCGCGTAGCGATAGCGCAGCTTGGCGGTCTGCCCCGGCAACAGATTACCGACGCTGACGGTGTACAGGCCCCGCCCGGCTTCCTGGAGCAGGATCGCGCCGTCGCCACCGCTGACCGCATCCTCGTAGGCGTTCTCGGCCTGGCGCCTGGGCAACACCCGACCCTGCAACAGCCGGTCGTCGATCTGGATGTCCACGCCCAGCAGCACCGCCTCGACCGGGACCGGAAAGGTGAACACCGCCTCGATGTTGACCGATTCAGCGTTTTGATAGGTCTGGGCGATGGTGATCTCGCCCAGCAAACCCTGCAACCGCCCACTGATCGCGGTGGCCCGCAGGACGCAGCCTTGTGGCTTAACCCGCTCGTTCATCGTTCCCCCTTCGCGGCGCGATGCGCCTGCTTCCCGTGGTGTGATGGGGGAAATTTTAGCACACTAATTTAAGACATCAATACTGTCTAAAAAGAATCCCGGTTGGGCACCCGCGGCGATTCATGAATCCCGCGCAATCGGCATCCGGATCATCAGCATCTGATGATTGGAGATCGTGACCTGAGTGTGGATTGGATATCAATGGCAACAAAAAGGCCCGCGCCAAAACGCGGGCCTGAAGTCAGCCAGCAACGCCGGCTAAGAAGCCGCGAGGAACCTCTCTTCTTTCCAGATCCCCATGAGCCTCAAAAATTAGTTCTCACTTCCTGTCTTCACCGACATCAGTTTCCATTCCCCACGACACCCTGGAAGCTGACATACGAATGATCGTACAGCGCCGCTTCGCTCAGCAGCGCGGTGGCGGAATCGTCCCGCGAGGTGATCGCGAAACCCACCACCGGTAACCCAACATTCGTCGACAGTGGTGATCCACCGGCCATCGCCGTCAAGCCGATGTTCATCCAGCCGAACAGGAAGGGGTCGGTGTAGTTGACGCTGCCGGCAAGCGGCGAGTTGAGGATCAAGCCCTGGTTGAAGGTCAACACGTTGGCTTCGTAGCACAACTGCGGCGAGGCGCCCGGCGAGAAGCCGAGCCCCGCGGAGGCGCGTTCCTCACGGTCGCGCAGCGTCAGGCTGATCGCATCGCAGGACGAACCACGCCGGACAGCGGGGCTGACGCTGGTGTCCACGAACGTCTGGGTGAAGGGGAGGGGATCGGCGGGACCGGAGGTCACCGCGTTGCCGCGCCCGGTGTTACGCCCGGCGTAGCGATTGCCGGGGTCGTTGTCGACGAAGAGATTCTTGGTCGGGAAGGTCAACACCCAGTCGGTCGCCGTCACCCAGCCCGCCGCCGGATTCGAGCGCCGCGACCACTCGTTGATCACGTTAGTGTGCATGAGGGCTCCGGTGACCCCATTACCGCTGTTGATAAAAATCTGTAGCGTCCCCGGATCGGTCGCGCTAGGGGTCGGGAGGAACTGGAAGCCCGCACCGGCGGCCGAAAAGAGGGACGGCTCGTGCCAGGAATCGTTGAAGGCCACGGCCCCGACGCTGTCCAACTGCAAGGTCATCGCCCCGGTGTTGCGGAAGTTCTGCAACGCCACTGGCAGGCCGACGGCATTGAAACCCTTGGCGCCGTTGACCAGGGCATAGGTGCCCTTGAGCGGTTGGAGCGGCAGCGGCGCCGGCGCCGCTACGCTGGGGGGATAGGTCGCGTAGTTGCAAAACTCCCCGCGCAGGGTGTTGGAGACCCCCGCCACGTTGCTGGTCCCGGTCGGGCAGGGGCCATAGCTGCCCAGCGCGGCGGGGTTCTGGAACGCCGTGACCAGCGCGGCGCAGCCCGCCGGCGCGCCGGTGGCGGCACTGTGAATCGCGCCAGCGGCCAGCGGGTACACCGCCGCCGGGGTGCCCGGCGAGGCGCCCATCATGATCATCTCGACGTAGCCCTCGCGCATCCGGTCCACCGTGGTCGGCCCGCCGTCGGCCGCCGCGCCCACGTACGATACCGGCGCCGGGAACGTCACCCCGCCCGTGCCCACGATCTTGCCCACCGTGCAACTGTTGTCCTCGGTGTTGATCACCGGCCCGTTCGGGCTGTCCGTCACCCACCCCGTCCACAGGTCATAGGGCGACAGAATGATGTTGAAGTCGAACACGTCGCGCGAGTTGTACGCCTCCCGGAACCGGACCTTCACCGCCACCACCTGGTTGCTGGTGTTGGTCACCCCCAGCAGGGTGGTCCAGCCCCCCCGCACCGTGTAGTACGGGAAAATCAACGCCTGCCCCAGGTTGTTGGCGGCCACGCTCACCGCCCCCGCCGTCGGCGCCAGGCTCAAGCCGCCTAGCGCCACGCCCACCGCCATCGCTACTCGCTTCATCGTGCCAGTCATCGGGTTACTCCTCGTCCAGTTAATCCCACAAATAGGTTCCAATTTGTATCGAATCAACAAATCTGTTGTGAGTATACCTCACCTCTTCAAGTGATTGACCAGGAAGAGAGGCAATGAAAAGGCCCGCGTCGGAACGCGGGCCTGGGGCAAACGACAGCGTGGGTTACAGGTTAAATCAACGATATCTCAATATTCGAAAATCCAAACTGCGCCGTGATGTACGAATGGTCGTACAGCGCGGCCTCACTCAGCAGCGCGGTGGCAGCATCGTCCCGCGAGGTGATCGCGAAGCCGACCACCGGTAGACCAGAGTTCGCCACGGCCGCTGTTCCATTGTCCATCGTCGTCAAGCCGATATCCATCCAGCCGAACAGGAAGGGGTCGGTGTAGTTGACGCTCCCGGCGATCGGCGAGTTCAGGATCAGACCCTGGTTGAAGGTCAGCACGTTGGCCTCGTAGCACAACTGCGGCGAGGCGCCCGGCGAGAATCCCAGCCCTTGCGACGCCCGTTCCTCGCGGTCGCGCAGGGTCAGGCTGATCGCGTCACAGGACGAACCACGCCGGATGGCCGGGCTGACGCTGGTGTCCACAAATGCTTGGGTAAAGGGATAGGGATCGGCGGGACCTGGACTACTAATACAACCCGGACCCGGCGCCGCGCAAGCCGCGTTGCCGCGCCCCGTGTTACGCCCCGCGTAGCGGTTGCCGGGGTCGTTGTCGACGAAGAAGTTTTTGGTCGGGAAGGTCAGTACCCAGTCGGTCGCCGTCACCCAGCCGGCTGCTGGGTTGGAACGCCGCGACCATTCGTTGATCACGTTGGTGTGAAATAGGGCGCCACTGACCGAGGCGGCGCCATCGTTACCAACGAAAAAGACTCCCGGATCGGCCGCGGTGGTCGTTGGGATGAACTGGTAGCCGTAATCAATCGCCGAGTTGAGGGACGGCTCGTGCCAGGAGTCGTTGAAGGCCACGGCGCCGACGCTGTCCAACTGCAAGGTCATCGCCCCGGTGTTGCGGAAGTTCTGCAACGCCACCGGCAACCCGACCGCGTTGAAGCCCTTGGCCCCGTTCACCAACGCATAGGTGCCCTTGAGCGGCTGGAGTGGCAGCGGCACCGGTGCCGCCGGGTAGGCCGCGTAGTTGCAAATTCCCCGCGCAGGGTGCCCGAGACGCCAGCGACAGCGCCGGCCGGGCAGACGCCATAACTCCCCAGCTTGGCGGGATCCTGGAACGCCGACACCAGCGCGGCGCAGCCCGGCGGTGTGCCGGTGGTGGCGCTGTGGATGGCACCGCTAGCCAGCGGGAAGGCCGCCGCCGGCGTGCCCGGCGAGGCCCCCATCATGATCATCTCGACGTAGCCTTCCCGCATCCGGTCCACCGTGGTCGGCCCGCCGTCGGCCGCCGAACCGACATACGACACCGGCGCCGGGAACGTCACCCCGCCCGTGCCCACGATCTTGCCCACCGTGCAACTGGTGTCCTCGGTGTTGATCACCGGCCCGTTCGGGCTGTCCGTCACCCACCCCGTCCACAGGTCATAGGGCGACAGAATGATGTTGAAGTCGAACACATCGCGCGAGTTGTACGCCTCCCGGAACCGCACCTTCACCGCCACCACCTGGTTGCTGGTGTTGGTCACCCCCAGCAGCGTGGTCCAGCCCCCCCGCACCGTGTAATACGGGAAGATCAACGCCTGCCCCAGGTTGTTGGCGGCCACGCTCACCGCTCCCGCCGTCGGCGCCAGACTCAACCCGCCCAGCGCCACGCCCACCGCCAATGCCACTCGCTTCATCGTGCCAGTCATCGGGTCAGTCCTCCTCACGTCAATCCAACGGATAGATGCCGAGTAACCGTTCACCCCCCTCGCCCGCTTGCGGGAGAGGGGTTGGGGGTGAGGGCAGCAGTTTCAATGACTTAACCCCTCACCCTAACCCTCTCCCCCACAAATGGGAGAGAGGGGACTGAATGATTACAATGCCGATTTGTATCGAATCGCCAAATTTGTTGTTGTCAGTATACCTCACATTCTCAACTTATTGATCATTAGGAAATGCGACGAAAAAGCCCGTGCCAGGGCCAAGCGACGATGCCGATTCAAGGGCAACAAGGGAATTTTAGCACACTATTTTGATACATAAATACTGTATAAAAGAATCCCGATTGGGCACGCGCGGATGTTCGCCGATCAATGCCGACGATTCTCCCGTCCCGTGGTGCCTGGGTCTTGCCGTGCGATGAACATTATGAAATGATTGGAAATATTGATCTTTAAGGAGGTGGCTATGGGTATGTTGGCGCATCAACTGTCCGTTTCGCCGGCTGAGTATCTGGAGGGCGAGAAAACGGCCAAGGTTCGTCATGAGTACGTGGATGGCGACGTTTACGCAATGGCGGGCGGCACCAAGGCGCATAATGAGTTGGCCGGCAATTTTTACGGATTGCTGCGCGCTCATCTTCGCGGTACGCCCTGCCGGGTGTTCATTGGCGATGTCAAGGTGCATGTGGCCTGGGATTGGCGCGAGCGATTTTACTATCCCGATGTCATGGTCGGCTGCGCGGCCAACGATGACGACCCGTATGTGGTCAAACAGCCGAGGCTTATCGTTGAAGTGTTGTCGGATTCCACCGAACGCGACGACCGCTCGGACAAGTTCTATGCCTATCGCCGCCTGCCGAGTCTGGAGGAATACGTGCTGGTGGCGCAGGACACGCGGCGCGTGGAGGTGTACCGGCGCGAGACCGGCTGGGATTTAGAAGTCTATGAAACCGAAGGGAATTTCAGCCTGTCCGGCGTCGGACTGGATTTGACCCTCGCCGAGGTTTACGAAGGAGTGTTGGCGGCGACCTGAGCACCAGCCAGCGCGGCTGCGCGCTCGGCGGCCCGGTCGTGGCCGTGGTCCCTGGCCAGCAGCACATACAGCGCCGGCACCACGAACAGGGTGAACAGCGTGCCGATAGCGATGCCGCCCACCAGCACCAGGCCGATGGAATTGCGGGCGGCGGCTCCGGCCCCGGTCACCAGGGTCAGCGGCAGATGGCCGGCGATGGTGGCGGCGCTGGTCATCAGGATCGGCCGCAACCGGATGAGCGCCGCTTCATGCACCGCCGCCAGCTTGACCAGACCATCGCGCTGAAGCTTGTTGGCGAACTCGACGATCAAAATACCGTTTTTTGAAATCAGCCCAATCAGCGTCACCAAGCCAACCTTGGAGTAGATGTTTAGCGAGGTGGTCCAGCCGGCGGTCAGCGGAAACGGCGTGTTCGGATCGGGAATCTTCAAAAAAGTGAACACCAGCGCCCCGAACAGCGCCAGCGGCACCGAGCCAAGCAGAATGATCAGCGGATCGCGGAAGCTGTTGAACTGCGCCGCCAACACCAGGAAGATCAGGACGATGGCCAGGCCCATGGTGGCGAAGAACCGGCTGCCACCCTCCAGACGCAACTGGCGCGACTCGCCGGTGTAATCGATCACGTAGCCCTTCGGCAACAGCTTGGCGGCTTCGTCCTCCAGAAAGCGCAATGCCTGGTCGAGCGGGCGGATGGCCACCCCGCTGAGTTTGACCGCGTTGAGCTGCTGGAAGCGATTGAGCGAGCGCGCCTGCGTGCTCTGGCGCAGGGTGGCGACCGCGCTCAGCGGCACGAGCTGGCCGTTCGGGCCGGTGACATACAGATTTTCCAGTTGCTCGGGGTTGAGCCGGTCGCTCCGGGTGACCTGGGGAATGACCTTGTAGCTGCGTCCGGCGATGCTGAAGCGATTGACGAAATTGCCGCCCACGGCGGCGGCCAGATCAGCCCCGACCTGTTGCAGGTTGAGCCCCAGCGCGGCGACCTTGTCGCGGTCGATCACCACCTCGGCCTGCGGCTGGTCCAGCTTGACGTCGATGATGGGCGGAAAGGCGAACATCCCGCTGTCCATCGCCTTGCGCTGCAACTGTTCGACGATGGCGAGGATTTCCCGGGTGTCGGCGGTCGAGGCGATGATGAACTCGACCGGGAACTGGCCACCACCCGGCAGCGCCGGCGGGGTGATCGGGAACATCTGAATGCCGGGGATGCGTTGCAGCTTGTCCTGGATTTCCGGCAGGATCTGAAACACGGTGCGCGCGCGCTCGTTCCAGGGCTTGACCACCATGCCGCCGAAGCCCGAGGTCGGAAAGGTGACCTGAAAGGTGAACGCGGTTTCGGGCACGCTTTGAAAGGCTTGATTGGCGGCGGCGGCGAACGCGCTGGTCTGATCGAGGGTGGCGTTGGCCGACGCCTCGACGATGCCAAAGATCACGCCCTGATCCTCGCTCGGCGCCAGTTCCTCGGGCGAGAACAGCCACATCGGCGCGACCAGCACCGCCAGCGTGCCCCACGCCAGATAAACCGCCGGACGCGCGCTCAGCGCCCCGTCGAGCAGACGGCCGTAGAACCGCTTCAGGCGTTCGAACGCGGCGTTGATATGGGCCGGCAGCCAGTGCCGCTCGTCCTCGGCGTTCAGCAGCTTGGACGACATCATCGGCGACAGGGTCAGGGCCACGATGCCGGAGATGGTCACCGCGCCCGCCAGGGTGAAGGCGAACTCGCGAAACAGCGAGCCGGTCAGTCCGCCCTGCAAACCAATCGGCGTATAGACCGCGATCAGGGTGACGGTCATGGCGATGATCGGGCCGACCAGCTCGCGGGCGCCGAGAATGGCGGCGTCGAACGGCGACTGACCCTCGCGCAGGTGGCGCTCGACGTTCTCCACCACCACGATGGCGTCGTCCACCACCAGCCCGACCGACAGCACGATGGCCAGCAGAGTCAACAGGTTGATGGTGAAGCCGAACAACTGCATCAGGAAGACACCGCCGATCAGCGAGATCGGAATGGCGATGATTGGGACCAGGACCGAACGCAGCGAACCGAGGAACAGGAAGATGATGATCACCACGATCAACAGGGTTTCCGCCAGGGTCTTCACCACCTCGGCGATGGCGTTGTTGATGTAGTTGGTGGCGTCGTAGGCGACCATGGCTTGCAAGCCGGTCGGCAATTCCTTCTCGATCGACGCCATTTCGACCCGGACCCGTTTGATCACGTCGATGGCGTTGGCGTTGGGCAACGGAAAGATGCCCATGAACACGGCGGTCTGCCCGGAAAAGCGCACCTCGGCGTCGTAGTCCTCGGCCCCCAGCACCACGTCGGCGACATCCTTCAGCCGCACCAGCGCCCCGCCCTTTTCCAGCACCACCAGGTTGTTGAATTCCTCGACCGAGCGCAGATCGGTGTTGGCGGTCAGGTTGACCTGAATCAGCGAACCCTTGGTGCGGCCGACGGCGGCCAGCACGTTGTTGGCGGCCAGCGCCTGGCGGACTTGCACCGGACTGAGGTTGAGCGCGGCCAGTCGGTCGGGTTTGAGCCAGATGCGCATGGCGAAGGTGCGCGCGCCCAGGATGTCGGCGCGCTGCACGCCGGCGATAGCGGTCAGGCGCGGTTGCACCACCCGCACCAGGTAGTCGGTGATTTCGTTCTGCTGGAGCACGTCGGAACTGAAGCTGAGATAGGCCGAGGCGAATTCGCTGTCGGCGGACTCGATGTTGAGAACCGGCACCTCGGCTTCCGGCGGCAGGTCGCCGCGCACCTGATCGACCTTGGAGCTGATTTCGGCCAGCGCCCTGGTGGCGTCCTGATTCAGCTTCAACCGGGCGCGAATGGTGGACAAGCCTTGCGCGCTTTGGGATTCCAGGTACTCGATGCCGTCAGCCGCCGCGATGGCCCGTTCCAGGGGGGTAGTGATGAAGCCGCGCACCAATTCGGCGCTGGCGCCGACATAGACGGTGGTGACGGTGACGCTGGCGTTGTCGCTGCGCGGGTACTGGCGGACATTGAGGGTGAAGATCGCCTGGACGCCGGCGATGATGATCACCAGGTTGACCACGATGGCCAGCACCGGCCGGCTGATGAACAGATCGGTGAAGGATTTCATGGCCGGGTCAGGAATTGGCCGGCCTGGGCGCGAGCTGGGGTTGGGGCGCCAGGGCGTTGTCCACCACCACGCCCATTCCGTTGCGGAGCTTGAACACGCCGGTGCTGACCACGGTCTGCCCCGCTTCGAGGCCGGAGGTCACCACCACGAAATCGCCGCGGGTCGGACCGAGTCGCACGAACTTCTGGTTCAGCACCTTGCCGACCGCGCCGGTTTTCTGGTCCTTTTTCTCCTCGATCAGGAACACTGAGTCGCCATACGGCGCGTACAGCACGGCCGTGGCGGGAATCATGAGCACTGGCTCGGTTTCGGGCGGCACGACGGTGACCTCGACGTACATGCCGGGTTTCAGATGGCCGTCGGGATTGGCCAGGGTAGCTTGCAGGCGGACGTTGCGGGTGATGCTGTCCACCTCGGGGCTGATGGCGGTGAGCTTGCCCGCGAACGGCTGCTGGGGAAAGGCATCGGTCGCGACCCGCACCGTCATGCCGGCGCGGAGTTGGGCCAGATAGCGCTGGGGCAGGGCGAAATCCACGTACACCGGATCTTGCGATTGCAAGCTGACCACGGCCGCGCCGTTGTCGAGGAACTGGCCGAGATTGACCTGGCGCATGCCCAGCCGGCCCGCGAACGGCGCGCGGATGGTTTTCTTGGCCAGGACGGCGTGGAGATTGTCCATTTGCGCCACCGTCTGCTTGGCCTGGGCCTCGGCGGCGTCGAAATCAGCGGCGGAGATCATGTTCTTGCCGCGCATGGCATGGGCGCGATCCAGGTTGGCGCGGGCCAGATCGGCGGCGGCGGCGGCGGATCGCAGTTGCGCCTGCTCGATGGCGGTGTCGAGTTCCACCAGCACCTCGCCCGCCTTGGCGGTGGCGCCCGATTCGAACCCGATGTTCTTGATCGTGCCCGAGATTTCGGCGCTGACCGTGACGCCCTGGACGGCGGCCACGGAACCGATGGCGGTCAGGGTCGGCTGCCAGCGATCCGGCTTGACCTCGGCGGTGGTGACGGTCTCCGGCGGCGGCGCGAACTGGGCGCCCTGCGCCATCATCGTCTGAAACTGGGACAGTTTGAGTCCGGCCAGCGCCCCCACAAGGATCAACAGGCCAACGATCGTGAAAATGATTTTCTTGGTCATGCCTTACTGTACGCGAAAACCGGTTTCAAGTTCCTGACAAATCGGGTCGTCGGCCAAGCGTGGCGGGAATTTGGCCGCGAAAATCCCGAATCCATGGGGGTCGAGCCCAAGGGGATTCTTCATCCGTTATGGCACGTATCATGCCTATTTAACCTCGACCCGCTCGGCATTACCCGCTGGGCGATTCTTCATCCACGGAAGACGACTTGCTTGAGAGGGGACGCGATGAGCGCCACGCCCCGCATTCGCCGCGCCCAGTTACGCGGCGCCATCACCTCGCGACACGCCCAGGAGATCGCCATCCTGCAACAGGGCCGCCGCCTCGTTCACGCCAGCGTCGGCTCAAGGCAGCGAGCCGCCCTGGCTGGCATTACCGAGTACTGGACCGCCCACGGCACGCCCATCCAACTCCGGCCTGCCGGCCCTGACTCCGGCGACACCCTGGACCCCGATATTTTCCTGGCGGCCAAACCCATTATTCCTCAACCAGAAATTGCGGTTTGGTGACGTGATAACCTTGCGCTTCGATGTCGCCGAGCGTTTTACGGACATCGAGACCGATGGTGGGCTTGTCGATCGACAGTTCGAATTCCTTGACCCAGGAGTTTTCGCTCAACAGACGCTTCACCGCCGCGGGAAGCGAGGCGGGATCGGTCGCGGCCGGCAGGACGACGAACAGGCCATGAGCCAATTCGGAGGAATAAATACGTACTTGCATGATCTTCTCTCCTCGATTTACGAACGCCCACCACCGCTGATGGCCAAAATTTCGCGCCAATCCGCGAAATTCCGGCATCGAGGGTTCACATTGAACCACCCCGCCAAAGGCGTCAACCGATGGGTCAACGCGTACTGGCGGGTCGAATGGCAGACCGCGCGATCCGCTTGGCGATTTCACAACCCAGGCTCCGCTCCTGTCCAAGCCTAGCCACATCGGCAACATTCGGCGAGAGGGCGCGCGCGGTAAGGTGTACAATGGAACCATTACCCCACCCCTGGCGATAACGATAATAAGGGTAAAGCGCGATGGCCAAGGCATCCCATCATCACGAAAGCCGCGTGGTGCCCATCGCTTCCGAGCGGATGTTCAACCTCGTCGCCGACGTGGAGCGCTACCCCGAGTTCTTGCCGTTGATGCGCGAGGCGCGGATCGTCCACCGCGCCGCCGACGGCTACGAAACCGAGCAGGTGCTGGCGCTAGGGCTACTTGCCTACCGGTTTCGCACCCATACCGTACTGAATCCACCGCATTCCATCCTCGTAACGTCGGCGGACCGGGGCTTTCGCCGTTTCGACATCCGCTGGTCGTTCACGCCGGTGCCCGAAGGAGGCTGCCGCATCACATTTACCCTTGACTGCGAGATCCGCTCGATCTGGCTCAAACCCCTGGGCGACGTTTGGGCGGCGCAAATGGCGTTGACCACGGTCAATGCTTTCATCGGGCGGGCACACGCGCTGAATGACGCCGGTATTTCCTGAAAAGCGCAAAATCGCCCTGCCTTCGGCCAATTCTGGCCTATCCTTCAGCAATCCTCGCCACTTCTCAAATTCCATCTTCCCGGAACTTTCGGTCATGCCCGATCTTGTCGTTTATTTTCAGAAACCCGCCTACTGGGCCGACACCGTTCACATCCACTACTGGGACACCCGACCCGCCATGCAAGTCACGCTTTGGCCTGGCACGCCGATGACGGCGGAAGCGGACGGCTGGTTCGTTTACCGATTCACCGGCATCGAGGCCGCGAACCTGGTGTTCAACGACAACCACGGCTGTCAAACCGGTGACCTGCGGTGCGAGAGCAGCGGCTATTACACCAACGGCCAGTGGCACGACAGCCGGGAGGCGGCCGAAGCCAGCGCCGCCGCCGTGCACCATTCTCCTCCGCCCAGTCCACCCGCCCCGGCCAGCGCCCACGCGCCGCTTGACCCGGCTGGCCCCCTGGGCGATTTCCGCGAGGAGGCCATTTATTTTCTGCTCACCGCCCGCTTTTACGAGGGCGATCCCAGCACCAATTTCTTCTGCCGCGACCGGATCAAATTTAACCGCGAAACCGGCCAGCCCGAAGACCCGCACTGGCGCGGCGATTTCAAGGGCCTGATCCAGCGGTTGGATTACATCCGCGATCTGGGCTTCACCGCCATCTGGATCACCCCTCCAGTCGAGAATCGCAGCGGCCTCGATTACCACGGCTATCACGCCTACGACTGGACCCGCATCGATCCCCGCCTGGAATCGCCGGACGCGACCTATCAGGACCTGATCGACGCGGCCCACCAGCGCGGCATCAAGATCATTCAGGACGTGGTGGTCAACCATTCCTGCCAGTACGGCATTCGCGGCAAGGTCCACATCGACCATCTGCCGATCAAATACTACGTGCCGCAAGGTTCCGAACAGGGTCGGGTCAACCACGGCCCGTATCGGGGCAATCTTGGCAACTACGCCTGGCCGAACCGCGACGATATCGACAACCCGGTCGCCCCGGAATGGTATCGCGAGCGGCACGTCATGGACCCGGAAGGCAAGGTTCCGCTGGTCGATCCCAAGACCGGCGAGACCGTGCCCAAGCCCGGCTACAATCCAGGGCGCTTCTTCGGCATCGACGCCAACCACCTCGACCCCGAGTGGTATATGCAGCACGGTTTCATCTGCGGCGGGGATTGGGAGAGCGCCGCTGTGCAACTGAAGCACATCGCCGGCGACTGCATCAACCTCGCCACCGACCGGCAGAACGTCAAGGACTATCTGATCGGTTCCATCAACCGCTATCTCGACATGGGCGTGGATGCGTTGCGCATCGACACGGTCAAGCACGTCCCGCGCGACAACCTGCTGGAATACGTCAACGCCTGGAAGGCGCACAAACCGGGGCTGTTCGTGTTCGGCGAGAATCTGGTGAAAGGCTACGGTTTTGGCGATCTGGGCGGCGGCGACAACGGCCCGTCCTTCATCCGTCCATGGTGGTATACCCGGCTGGGTCACGATCCGCGCGATCCCAATTCCGGCGGCGACTCCGGCTTCGCGGTGTTGGATTTCGGCCTGTTCTCCACCTTCCGCGACAATCTCAGCCGGGGCAGCTTCGGCGGCGTCAAGGCCGTGCTCGACATGGACTGGATCTTCGGCAACCCATCGACCCTGGTCACTTTCCTGCAAAATCACGACGTCGGCCCCGACAACGATTTCCGCTTCCGCTTCAAGGGCGAACAGTGGATGGCGGCGGCGGCCTACAACCTGCTGTGGACGGTGCGCGGCATTCCCTGTCTGTATTACGGCGAGGAAATCGAATTCATGAAGGGCGCGCCGCAGGACGTGATCGGCAACGACGACACGCTGGATCAGACCGGCCGCGCCTATTTCGGCGACCATCTGACCGACGGGCGCATCGGCCAGACCCAGAGCCATCCGCTCTATCAGCACATCAAGCGGCTCAACCAGATTCGCCGCGCCATCCCCGCCCTGCAAAAAGGGCCGATGAGCCAGGTCAACGAATGGGGCAGCGGCATCAGCTTCGTCCGCGACCATAACCACGGCGAGAGCTACGTCGTGGTTGGGCTGACCATCGGCGGCGGACAGGACATCAGCGTCGGCAATCTCCGCAACGGAGTTTATCGCGACGCCGTGACCGGCAACGAGATCACCGTCCACCACGGCGGCATGTCCTTCCACGTACAGGCCAATTCCGCCGGGATTTACGTGCTGAACGGGCCGGGCAAGATTGGGGTGGACGGGGTTTATTTGCGGTAGGGAACAAGGGTTCGGCCACCCGCTGGCGACGATGGCCCTGGCCATGTAAATCACATCGGGGACGACGCGGGAGGATCCAACGGTGGTCGATTTTTGAGCGCGACGGTACTGATCACGCCAATGAATATGGACCGGATTCGCTGGTCATTGGTGGCGAATCCGGCTCGAAAGCCCACCCGATGTTACACAGACTGGGCCTGGCGGTCCGAAACCGATGCGAAGCGTGAGCGGGCCGACCGCGCCAGGAGCGGCCGCTTCACCGGGAAAAATAGGCTTTTGCGATGGCCTGCACATGGGTGCGGATCATGATGTTGCCGGGGATGTCTCCGAACACGTTGCACTTCGGGGTATTACAGTGGATCGCGCTATTGGTGGCGGCATGGATGATTTCGTGTATCAGGCAGTAGCCGTCCGGATCGGGGTTGGCGCCGATCAGGCAATAGGGAAGCCAGTTCGAGTTCAAGACCGTGATGCCGTAGCCGGAAGCCTTGAACTGGCAAAAAAACACCGGGAGGCGCTGGCGTTTGTCCTTGGTGGCCTGGTCGTCGAAAATCGCGGCGGCCTGGTTCCGTAACCAGTTGTAAGTGTAGGGAGTGTTTTCGGGATCGTTGACCAGGAGCTGGGTGGGATCGCCGGGAATCTGGATGGTGTGGTTGGGCGCGCTCTGGCGGGACTTGGGGTAGATGTCCAGCCCCAGACCGTGCTCGGCCAACATCTGCTCCGCCTTCTTAAGTACTTTTTGCGAGGTGTCCTGATAGTAGTTCGAGACCCAGAACAGGGTCAATCTGACCGTCGTTTTGCCGGGATGCTTGTAGTTAGGGTCCCAATCGGTCGTGTTCACGGCAAAAATCGCTCCTGTCTAAGTTTATAGAGTTTGGGTGGCGAGGGTCTTCGATCAGATGACCGACCGTCCCTCGGAGGTTCGCCGTCGCGGGGCAATGGCTTTCGGCAAGCTTTAAAAATGCAACTTCGTTGCCAATCTTTCGCGCTTCGACCCATGACCGAAACCACCGAAGCACCTTCGTCCGATTTCCTCGATGATCGCGCGATACTGAATGCCTTGGAGCGGGTCAACCGGCTCGGGCCAGGCGCGTCGCGCGGTTCTTTTTGGGCCGACGGGCCACGCCGACCGAACCATCTGACCCCATGCCCGCGCCGGATCGCGGCGCCGTGGCCAAAACCGGCGAGCGCTGGCGGACAGTCCGCTGAACCCTGTTCCTGGCGCCCAGGGCGATGGAATCCCTTGATGGCGGTAAACTGGTTACCGCCCTCGCACTGGCGCGGCGATCCGTTCGTGGGCATCTCGCGCGGCCGGATGGGCTGCCCAACCGTGATGGAGGTGGTTCGATGCGAACCCTGCTGCTTTGCCTGATCGTCGGTTACCTGCTGCTGGTCGGGGTCATCGCCCTGAACCAGAAACGGATGCTGTATTTTCCCGACCCCGCGCCCCCCTCGGTCGATAATTTGCGCCCGGTCAGCGGGCCGGCGCTAGCGATTTGGCCAGCGGCCAGCGGCCCCGCGTTTCGGGGCTACGTCAGCGCCGATTCGACGGCGCATTCCCCGACGCGTGGCACGGCGGTGGTGTTTCATGGCAACGCCGGCAGCGCCCGCGACCGGGGCTATTACCCGGCGGCGCTGGAACGTCGAGGCTATCGGGTGGTCCTGGCCGAGTATCCGGGCTACGGGGGACGGGCCGGAGAACTGGGCGAAGCATCCTTCGTGGCCGATGGCCGGGAGACCGCCCGGCGGGCGCTGGCCGAATTCGGCGGTCCACTATGGCTTTGGGGTGAGTCGCTCGGGGCTGGGGTGGCGGCGGCGGTGGCGGCCGATTCTACGCTGCCGGTCGCCGGCGTGGCGCTGATCACGCCCTGGGACAGCCTGCCGGAGCTGGCGCAGGCGTTGTACTGGTATCTGCCGGCGCGCTGGTTGCTGCTCGACCGCTACGACAACCGGACCCACCTGAGCCAGTATCCGGGACCGGTGGCGATTCTGGTCGCCGAACGGGACGAGATCATCCCGGCCGGGCACAGCCAGCGCCTGTACGAGACCCTGCGCGAGCCGAAGCGACGCTGGCTCTTTCCGAACGCGGGCCACAACGGTTGGCCCGTCCAGCCGACGGCGGCCTGGTGGGACGAGGTTTTGGACTGGCTGAACGCGACGCGGCGTTGAGCCGGGAGCAAAACCCCTGGACAGCCTTGGATGGGTCGGATGAAATGGCGGGAGATGTCCAACATACTCAATCGGGACCCGCCATGCGCTTCGAGGATTTACCCCTGAACGACCGCCACACCGCCGCGATAGCCGCCAGCCGGTTCCTGGCGCGACACCGCTACGTCAGCCTGGACGAGGCGTGCCAGACGCTCGACCTGACCTTGGCCGAACTGTGGAGTCGGATCATGGAAGAGGTTGGGTTGCCGGACTGCGATCCACCGACGTTCACTCCCTTCGTCTGACTCCCCAACAGGCCGGCGCCTGGATCAGGACGCCTCGACGCGAACTTCCTCGGTTTGCTCCATTTGATGAATCACCTCTTCCAGGTGAATCTGGTCGGGATTCGCGCTGGGCTGTTCCCGCAACCGCGCCAGCAATTCAAGCTGCTCCCAGGTTTCATGGGAACCATCCGGCTGTTGCACGAAGGCGGCCCAGGGCACGAACTTGGTCAGCGGGAAACGTTGGCCGGCCTGGGGCGAGATGTCGATATGCAGTCCGGAGACATACAGCACCCGCTTGCCCTGGTAACCGTGCTCCCGGACGATGGTGCGAAAAGTGCGGTCGAATTCGACCTGGGTGTTGACCTGGGCGGCGGTCAGCAGCGGATGCGGCGCGGTCACGATCCAGGCCATCGGCTCAAGCAGATTCTGCTCCAGGTGACTGCGGCCCTCCAGGTCCCCCTGAATGTCGCGCTTGAACCGGAAATATTCCGGCAACAGGCGGTCGCCAATCGGCTCGCGCCGTCCCTCGATCCAGCCGGCCTGTTCCATCTGGCGTCGCAACTCGGGCGCGACGAGCAGACTCTTGGCTGTGCTCTGGCAATGCACCGGCCGGAATCCGCCGCCCACATCGGACGCCGCCAGGCGTTCCAGATTCAGGAACAGGCCCTCGTCGCGATTTTCTCGCAGCAACTGGTTATCGATGGTGACGAGATAGTTTTCCCCCTGGCGCTCCAGCAGGATGTTGTCCCGGGCGAAGGCGTACTCATCCTGATACCAGCGCAGCACCGCTTCGATCTTGCCGCAACTGGCGGTCAAATGCCGATCCTCGCTTTGCAGCCGCCGATAGGCGCCAAAAACGCGGCGTTCCGGATCGTAGCCGACGTGGCTGGCGTGAATGATCACCATGTCCCGCCCGTGCTCGGCGTGGGGCGCGTGACGGTCGGTGGCCACGATGCCGCCGACCTGGCCGTGATTGAACGGAAACACTCCAAAATGCTTGGTAATCAGGATGATCGGATAGCCTTGGTTCTCGTCCGAGCAGAACGCCCGCGAGGGCATGATTTTGCCGGCTTCGAAACCGAGCGACCGGCACAGGTTGTACAGCCGGGGAATGAAGCTGCTGTAACGCAACATCATGCCGGCGACATGAAAATCGGCCATCAGGGCGCGAATGTTGGCGGTGGATGAGTACATGGCGATTTCACTATGGAAGTCCACTCACGGAAAACGCTGGTTCACCGCGCCGCGATTCGCCAGCGTTCGCGCCCCTTGCCTGAAACAACCTTCAGGGCGCCAGACGCTTGAGCACGTTTTGCTGAAAGCGCGTTGCCTGCTTGGGATCGGGTAGTTCCCGGCTCAAGACATCTAGCGCCTGGGCCAGGTTGCCAACCGAGGCCCAGGTTTCCTCGCAAACGATACCAGCCATGGGGCCGATGAACTCCGCCAACTCGTGTTTCAACACCGCTTTGGTTTGGTCGCTTAACATTCGCCCGCTCACCGGATCGGCCACGGTGGGCCGAGTCCGCCCGCTCACCGGATCGGCCGCAGTGGGCCGAGTCCGCCCGCTCACCGGATCGGCCGCGGTGGGCCGAGTCCGCCCGCTCACCGGATCGGCCACACCGACAGACCGAGGAACTTCGCTCACAAGCTGTTTTAGAATCTCATCCGTGGGGGGCAAGGCCAGCCGGGCTGGCGAAGCCTGCCCATCGAAAAAGCGGCAAACGCTAATCTTGAAGTCTTGCCCCTTCAGCGACGACAAGGCTTCCAAACCCCGTTTATTCTGAAAAACCAGGAACACGATTTCGCCCCGGTCCAGGCCGAACTGCGCCAAACGGTTATCGCTGCCTGCGACGAAGAGCATGCCGGTGCGTTTTTCCCGGCACAGCCTGGGTAGCTCGCCACGCATCAATTCCACAAAATGGAAAGACTGTGATTGGACCATATCCAGTACCTCCAGGGTACGTCCGCCCGATCAAGGGGGCATATCATCAATACTCATCGCGTCACGACGTCTTGCGCAACCGATCGAGGGCAATCTTGATGCTTACCGTCATTCGCTCGATGGCGCGCGCCAAGGCGCCGATCTCGTCGCGGCGCTCGGTACCGACAATTTTCTGGTCGAACCCTCCACCAAGGCTGATGTTTTCGGCGATGGTGGTCAATTTCCAAATCGGACTGGCCAATTGCCGGGATAGCACATAAGCCACTCCCAATACCAATACTAAGGATAGAGCAATTAATATCCATGCGTTGCGCCTTGCTTCCAGCAAGGGCGCGAAGGCATCGTCATAATTTTGCTGGATGATCAGGGTCCAGCCCAGGTTGGTCTTTTGCGTATGGGCCACGACGCGCCGGCCCTCTTCCTCGTAGAAGATCGGCTCCTGGGCTGTCTCTCGCGCCTGCAACGCCGGATGCGAGCTGAAATCCTGCAACGCCTGGGCGATCCGTTCCGGCTTGCCATGCGCGATGACCTTGTTGTTCTGGTCCACCAGGATTGCAAATCCCGTTTGACCAACTTTCACCCCGGTCACCACCGCGGAGACGTCCACTAAATGCATGGCCATGGCCATGACCCCCGCCGGAGTCGAACCTGTGGCGGTGGCGGCGGTCGCTCGGATCGGGCCGGCCAGGATCAACGCCGGCTTCTGAGTGGTTCGACCGATCACCACCTCCTGCCCAACCGGCTTACCCTCCAACACTTGCTTGAAGTAGTTCCGATCGCCGTAAGACTGTGGGGGGTTGTCGTCGCTGCGGCTGATGTTCCAGCCTTCGCGGTCAGTGGTGAACACCAGATAGCTCCATTCATAGGTGCTCTGAATGGCCTTGAGGACCGGCTTTTGCTGGGCAGGGTCCATGGAGGCGATGGCGGGCAACAGAGCGGCCTCGCGCAGAACCCGCAGATTCATGTCCGTCCATCCATTGACCTTGCCCACCAAACCCTCGGCGATCAAAGCCAGATTCAAGTGGACGTTTCGCCGCCAGTCCTGATCGAGTTGATATCCACTGATATACAACAAGCCACCGAGCGGAATGAGCGCCACCGCGATCATCGTCAACAAAATCTTGTGAAAGATTTTTAGTGCGAACCTGGGATTTTCCTCCGCCATGTGTTTTCTCCCCGCAGATAGTCGTTATTTAGGGTTGTGTCGTCGGCCGACCCGCGCTGGCGGGATGGCGCCACGCCTTGACGCCATGAATGGATATTTTGAGTAAGCTATTGCGTCAAGTAAAGTAGTCATTCCTGTATAAATCAACGTACTGTTTATAAATTGAAACTATTGTATAAAAAATATATAAATAATCCAAGATTCTTGACCCAGCCCATCATCAGGTATTCATCTCCAATCTTTCCAAGGCCGTGCTTATGCCCCGCCACGATAAGCTATGCATTTTTATTTATTTAGCTCATAAAAAGCCGGAATGTATATTTCTTAAAGTTTTAACTATTGGAGCAACCCGATGAAATCCACTCGTCTTACCCGCGCCCTGCTCGCCCTTGCCCTGACGGTGGGCGCCAGTTCGGCCGCCATGGCCGAAACCACGCTGCTCAACGTCTCCTACGATCCGACCCGCGAGCTTTATCAGGACTTCAACGCCGCCTTCGCCAAACACTGGAAAAACCAGAGCGGCGAAGCCGTCACCGTCCAGCAGTCGCACGGCGGCTCCGGCAAGCAGGCCCGGGCGGTGATCGACGGCCTGGAAGCCGACGTGGTGACCCTGGCCCTGGCCTACGACATCGACGCTATCGCCGAGAAGGGTAAGCTGATCCCGAAGGACTGGCAGAAACGCTTGCCGAACAACAGCGCACCCTACACCTCGACCATCGTGTTCCTGGTCCGCAAGGGCAACCCCAAGGGGATCAAGGACTGGGACGATCTGGTCAAGCCAGGCGTTTCGGTCATCACTCCCAACCCCAAGACTTCCGGCGGCGCCCGCTGGAACTATCTCGCCGCCTGGGGTTACGCGCTGAAGAAACACGGCGGTGACGAGGCCAAGGCCCGTGATTTTGTGAGTCAGTTATACAAGAACGTCCCCGTGCTTGACTCCGGGGCGCGCGGCTCGACCACGACCTTCGTGGAGCGCGGCATTGGCGACGTGCTTATCGCCTGGGAGAACGAGGCATATTTGGCCCAAAAAGAGCTTGGGCCGGATAAGTTCGAGATCGTGACCCCTTCGCTGTCGATCCTGGCCGAGCCGCCGGTCACCGTGGTCGACAAGGTGGTCGACAAGAAGGGCACGCGCAAGGTTGCCGAGGCGTATCTGGATTATCTCTACAGCCCCCTGGGGCAGAACATCGCGGGCAAGAACTTCTACCGCCCGCGCGATCCCAAAATCGCGGCCCAGTACGCCGGGCAATTCGCCAAGGTGAACCTCTTCACCATCGACGATGTGTTCGGCGGCTGGCAGAAAGCGCAGAAGACCCACTTCGATGACGGCGGCGTCTTCGACCAAATCTATCAACCCGCCGCCAAGTAGTGACTGGAGAACCGCCGATGCCACACTGGTACGAAGACAACTCCCTGTCCATCGGCCGCACCCCGCTGGTGCGGCTCAACCGAATCACCGACGGCGCGCCCGCCACGGTGCTGGCGAAAATCGAAGGCCGCAATCCGGCTTATTCGGTCAAATGCCGGATCGGCGCGGCGATGATCTGGGACGCCGAACGGCGGGGCCTGCTCGGTCCCGGCAAGCATCTGGTCGAGCCGACCAGCGGCAATACCGGCATCGCCCTGGCCTTCGTCGCCGCCGCTCGCGGTATCCCGCTCACCCTGACCATGCCGGAAACCATGAGCCTGGAGCGCCGCAAGCTGCTGATCGCCTACGGCGCGACGCTGGTGCTGACGGAAGGCGCGCGGGGGATGAGCGGCGCGGTGGCGAAAGCCGAGGAAATCGCCGCCTCCGACCCAGAGCGTTACGTCTTGCTGCAACAGTTCAAGAACCCGGCGAACCCAACCATTCACGAGCAGACCACCGGCCCGGAAATCTGGGACGACACCGAGGGCGCCATCGATATCCTGGTGTCGGGCGTCGGCACCGGCGGCACCATCACCGGCGTCTCGCGCTACATCAAGCACGCCCAGCGCAAGCCCATCGTGTCGGTGGCGGTCGAGCCCACCGCGAGTCCGGTCTTGACCCAGAAGCGGGCGGGCGAGCCGTTGAAACCCGCGCCCCACAAGATTCAGGGGATCGGCGCCGGTTTCGTGCCGGAGGTGCTCGATTTGTCGCTGGTGGACGAGATCGAGCAGGTCAGCAACGAGGAAGCGATCCACTACGCCCACCGACTGGCCCGCGAGGAGGGCATTTTGTCGGGCATTTCCTGCGGCGCGGCGGCGGCCGTGGCCGTCCGCGTCGCCAAGCGCCCCCAGTCCGCCGGCAAAACCATCGTGGTGGTGCTGCCCGACTCCGGCGAGCGCTATCTGAGTTCGGTGCTGTTCGAGGGTGTATTCGACGCCAAGGGACTGGCGGCATGAACGCGAGGGTTCAGCCGGCCAATGCGCCCCTGGTCGCCGGCTCGCCCTGGGACCTGGATTCCATCGTGGCCGAATTGCGTGACGTGCGAGTGAGGGCGCTGGTGGACCGGCAACGGGCGGCGGATCGCCCGCCCCGCTTGCCGTCGCGCAAGGCCCTGGAGAGGATTCTGGACGGACTGAAAGCCGCCCTGTTTCCCAATCGTCTGGGGTCGCCGGAATTGACCGACGAGGGAATCGATTATTTCGTCGGGCACACCCTGGACGCGACGCTGCGGGATCTGTTTGAACAGGTGAACCTGGAGCTTCAGTATTCCTCCGAGCAGCAGGGTCTTCGCGCGGCGCGGCGCGAGCGGGCCCTGGACATCACCCGAACGTTCGCCGCCCGCCTGCCCAAGGTGCGGGTGGTGCTCGACAACGATATCCGGGCGGCCTACGAAGGCGATCCGGCGGCGACCAGCGTCGATCAAGTACTGGTCTGCTACCCCGGCATCACCGCCATCATTCACCATCGCATCGCCCACGAGTTGCACTGGCTGGGGGCTCCGCTGGTCGCCCGGATCATCGCGGAAATCGCCCACTCGGCCACCGGCATCGACATTCACCCAGGCGCGGATATCGACCGTGGCTTTTTCATCGATCACGGCACCGGCGTAGTCATCGGCGAGACGGCGGTGATCGGCCAGCGGGTGCGGCTGTATCAGGCCGTGACCCTGGGGGCCAAACGGTTTCCCGTCGGCGAGGACGGCAGTTTGGTCAAGGGCAACGCCCGTCATCCCATCGTCGAGGACGACGTGGTGATCTACGCCGGCGCCACGATTTTGGGCCGGGTCACCATCGGTCGCGGCTCGATCATCGGCGGCAACGTCTGGCTCACCCGCAGCGTGCCGCCGGGCAGCAACATCTCGCAGGCGCAGGTGCGCAGCGAGGCGTTCGATGGCGGCGCCGGGATTTGAACGGCCGTTTCGATTCGAGCGCGAGGATGCGACCGATGCGCGACGAATCGCCAAGGGTGCTGGCCGGGCGCACCGACCGTTCGCCACCGACGTCGCCCCGGGCGGAGGTGATTCCCCTGCCAGCGGAACCCGGACCGAGCACGCGCGCGGGGAGCTTGGCCGCCATCATCGGCGGCCACGTTCGCAAGCTGCGCAAGCGCCGCGGACTGTCGCTGGAAGCGCTGGCCGGGCGGTCGGGCGTCAGCCGGGCGATGCTAAGCCAGATCGAGTTGGGGCGCAGCACCCCGACCGTCGCGGTGTTATGCAAGATTGCCCATGCACTGGAAGCGCCTCTTTCGACGTTTCTGGGCGAGGAGCGGGCGGAAAGCGTGTGGCCGCTGCCGGCGGCTGGCGCAAAGCGGCTGCTTTCCGGGGATGGCCGCGTTTGCTTGCGGGCCTTGTTTTCCCCGGACCCGCCCCGCTGGGTGGAATTTTATGAATTGCGGCTCAAGGGTCGGGGAGAGGAAGTTGCCGGGCCGCAGCCGCCGGGCACCATCAAGAATTTGGTGGTCAGCCAGGGCGAGATCGAAATCGTCATCGCCGAAAACCGCTACGCGCTGGCCGCCGGCGACGCGATCCAGTTCGTGGCCGATGTCGCGCATGTCTGTCGCAATCTCGGCCAAACCAAAGCCGTCCTGTACGTGGTGACGAGCCATGCACGAATTGCCAGTTGACCTTTGAATACCTATACGTTCACCAAAGGAGGATGACACAATGCCCAGAGGTTTCGCCGCGCAGCGAACGCGCCCGATCGAAGTGGAATCCCGCCCACGCGCCGACCGGGAGGCCGGGGCCACGTCGGGACGGTTTCTCGGGAATGTAGGCTCGATCCAGACCTGGCAGGCGCTGCAAAACCAGCCCGAAGCGGTATTGGTCGATATCCGCACCCAAGCCGAATGGAAGTACGTCGGCGTCCCGGACCTTTCCGGTCTGGGCAAGAGTCTGGTGCAGGTGGAATGGCAGGTGTTCCCGAGCATGGAACGCAATCCCCGGTTCCTGCGGGAATTGCAAGCGCGGGGCGTCGCGCCGGGGCGGTTGGTCTACCTGATTTGCCGCAGCGGCATCCGGTCGCGGGATGCCGCCGAGTATCTCGCCGAGCGGGGCTATACCGTCTACAACGTGGCGGATGGTTTTGAGGGGCCGCTCGACGACAACGGCCACCGGGGCGCGAGCGGCTGGCGGGCCGAAGGTTTACCCTGGACGCAGAGCTGAACATTCGGCCGGTATCGCACCGGGCGCTGAGGTTGCCGCGGAGACCGCTCGCCCAAGCGCCCGGCCGGCCATCGGCATTCACTTCAACGGCAAATTTGCCAGCCATCGGCCAAGATCGCGCATAATCCAAAATCTCGAAAATCAATCGCTGTTCGCCCGCTCACCAAAGGATACCGCTTCGGTGCTGGAGCAAGATTTCATCATGCTGCTATCGGTCGTGGTGGCACTGATTCACACCTTGGGGATATTATCGGCGATCCATGCCGTGGCCGGCGTCAGAACCCCGCAGGGCGCCATCGCTTGGACGATTTCGCTGTTGACGTTTCCCTACGCCGCCCTGCCCCTGTACTGGATTTTGGGCCGCAACCGCTTCCACGGCTACGTCGAGGCCTTGCAGCGCGGTGCGCTGGAACAGGCCCATCGCGGTGGAACCGCCGCTATCGTGGAGCGACTGCTCGACCACCGGGCCGATCTCCCGCCCGAGCGGGCCGGCGATCTTCAGATTCTCGCCCTGTTGAGCGGCGTTCCCTATACCGGGGGCAATGCTCTGGAGCTGCTGGTCGATGGCGAAGCCACCTTCGATGCCATCTTCGCCGCGATCGAGGCGGCCGAGCATTACATCCTGATCCAGTTTTTCATCATCAAGGACGATGCGCTGGGCCGCGAGCTACACGCCCGGCTGCTGCGCAAAGCGGCCGCTGGCATCGCGATCCGGGTGCTGTACGACGAGATCGGCAGTCACGCGCTGCCCAAAGCTTATGTCGAGACCCTGCGCGCCGCCGGCATCGCCATCTCGGCGTTCCACACCACGCGCGGCCGGCGCAATCGTTTCCAGCTCAATTTCCGCAACCATCGCAAGATCGTGGTGGTGGATGGTCAAGTGGCTTTCGTCGGCGGCCTGAACGTGGGGGACGAATACTTGGGGCGCGGTCCGCTCGGCCGCTGGCGCGACACGCATCTTCGAGTGCAGGGACCGGTGGTGCAGGCGCTTCAGCGGGTCTTCCTCGCGGACTGGTACTGGGCCACTCGGGAGGTGCCCGACCTGAACTGGCGGCCGGCGGTGGCCGGCGACCAGATCACGCTGATTTTTCCCACCGGCCCGGCCGATGCGCTGGAAACCTGCTCGATGCTTTTCCATCAGGCCGTCGTCGGCGCCCGGCGGCGATTGTGGATCGCCAGCCCCTATTTCGTGCCGGATTTGCCGGTGTTTGAGGCCTTGCAGCTAGCGGCCTTGCGCGGGGTCGATGTTCGCGTCCTGCTGCCGGCCAAGCCGGATCATAAGCTGGTCTATCTCGCCTCGTTTTCATTTCTGGAGGCGGCGGATCGAACAGGTATCCAGATTTATCGCTACCAAAACGGTTTTCTGCACCAGAAGGTGATATTGGTAGACGATGACGTCGCCGCGGTCGGCACCGCCAATCTGGACAACCGCTCGCTGCGGCTCAACTTTGAAGTCATGGCGGTGGCGGTGGACCCGACATTCGCTGGCCAAGTGGCGGCGATGCTGGAGAGGGATTTCCAGCAAGCCCAGCGAACCTCCGCCGCCGATCTGGGGAGACGGAGCTGGCCGTTCCGATGGGCGGTGCGGGCGGCGCGGCTGTTCGATCCGATTTTGTGACGCGAGCGATCCCGGCGTCGGTAACAACCGGGGAGAACGGGCGCGGCGGTTCCCAGGATCGCGCTCAGGGTGGTGGCTTCGATGGAAAATGGGCACAACCTCCTGATCGCGGGGCAGGCTCCCCTCTCCCTCTGGGAGAGGGGCCGGGGGTGAGGGTTTCTAATAGCCGCGACTGGCCTGAATCCGCAGCAGCGCCGCGACCAGCGCGTCGAGATCCTCACGGAGGTTATACACCGCCAGCGACGGGCGAACCGTGCTCTCCAGGCCGAAACGGCGCAGGATGGGCTGGGCGCAGTGGTGGCCGGCGCGCACCGCGATGCCTTCCTCATCCAGCGCCTTGCCGACGTCCTCGCTGCGGAACCCGTCGAGCACGAAGGATAGCACCCCCGCTTTCTCGGCCGCCGTACCGATGAGCCGCAAGCCGGGGACGGTCAGGAGACCCCGCGTGCCATACGCCAGCAGGTCGTGCTCGTAGCGGCTGACGTTTTCCATGCCGATCTGGTCGAGGTAATCGAGCGCAGCGCCCAGCCCCACCGCGTCGGCGATGTTGCCGGTGCCGGCTTCGAAGCGGCCCGGCGCCGGCTGGTAGACGGTCTTTTCGAACGTGACGTCCACGATCATGTTGCCGCCGCCCTGCCACGGTGGCGTGGTGTTGAGTAGATCCTCCTTGCCGAATACGGCGCCGATGCCGGTGGGGCCGAACACCTTGTGGCCGGAAAAAACGTACCAGTCGCAGTCCAGCGACTGCACGTCCACCCGCATGTGGGAAACGGCCTGCGCGCCATCGACCAGCACCCGCGCCCCGTAGCGGTGGGCGATCTCCACCATCTCCCGCGCCGGCGTGACGGTGCCGAGCGCGTTCGACACCTGGCTGAAGGCCACCAGCCGGGTCCGGGGACCGAGCAACTTCTCGTACTCTTCCAAAATCACCTGACCGCGATCGTCCACCGGCGCGACTCGCAGACGGGCGCCTTTCTCGGCGCACAACTGCTGCCAGGGCACGATGTTGGCATGGTGTTCCAGCCAGGTGATGACGATCTCGTCGTCCGGCCCGACGTAACGCCGTCCCCAGCTCTGGGCGACCAGGTTAATGCCCTCGGTGGTGCCGCGCACGAAGACGATTTCGCGGGTCGAGGGAGCGTTGAGAAAGCGCCGCGTTTTCTCCCGCGCCGATTCGTAGGCGTCCGTGGCCCGCGCCGCCAGTTCGTGGGCCGCGCGGTGGATGTTGGAGTTTTCGTGCCGGTAGAAGTGGGCGAGACGGTCGATGACCGCGTTGGGCTTCTGAGTCGTCGCGGCGTTGTCGAGCCAGATCAGCGGCCGGCCATGCACCTGCTCTTGCAGGATCGGAAAATCGCGCCGCACGGTCTGGGGATCGAAGGGACGCGCGGCGAAACCCGGCGGGACCGGAACGCCCGGCGGCGATTGCAGCCCCGGAACGCCGGGCAGAGAGAAATACTCGCTTGCTAACATGTTGTTCTCCAGCACACCCACCGCATCTTCGTCGTCCAGTCAGACCGGGAAATTCCGTCGCTCCACGCGCGGATCATACGGGCCGGCCAGGAGCCGAAGGTCGGGGAGCATGGCGGGATCGAAGCCGTGATCCCCCTGCGGAAAAGCGGGGGAGGCGGGTGGCGGTGGCGCTTGCGCCACTTCGAGGAAGTAATAGGACGATCCGGGCGATGCGGGCGCGGATGGAATCGACGCAGGCTGCGGCGGTTGTGCCGATGCATCCGCCAGCGAGGCGGGCAGGGCGCGCAGTTCGGCCTCGGTCGGCGAGGCGACCGCCGATGCCGGAGTCACCGCCGGCGCGGCGGACAATGCGCCCATCTCGACCGGGGGCGTGGCCGGCGGCGTTGTCGCAACGCCGCCGCCCGGAACCGTCAGTGCCCCCTCGTCGGGGATCAGCTCAGGCCGGAACTCGTAAGGTCCGAGCGCGGCGGACGGGGTGAAACCGGCTTGTGGCGGCCGTATGGTCGCGCCCGACACCGTGGCGGGCGCCGAGCGCAACTCGGCCCCGGTCAGGTTTCCGACCGCCGACGACGGCGGTATCGCTGGGGCAACCGGCAGCGCCCCGACCTCGACCGAGGGCGTGGCTGGTGGCGCCGAGGCCACCCCCACGCCGGGGGGAGGCCCCGCATGTCCCGGCAGCGCGGCGAACAGGTCGTTAGCGAGCCGGGCGATCAGCGCGGGATCGAACGGCGCTCCGCCAGCCTCGGGGTTACTGGTATTCATGGTAGCGATCCACCTCGACGCCTTCGAGCACGCCGAGCGCATCCTCGGTGAGCGCCGCCACCGAGCAGTAGAGTGAAATCAGGTAGGAGGCAATCGCCTTGCGGTTGATGCCCATGAACCGGACCGACAGGCTGGGAGACACCTCGCCCGGCAATCCCGGCTGGAACAGTCCGACCACCCCCTGTCGCTTCTCGCCGGTGCGCAGCAGCAGGATGCTGGTTTTGTTGTCGTTCACGTACAGCTTGTCGCTGGGGATGAGCGGGATGCCGCGCCAGGTAATGAACGGCGAGCCGAACAAATTCACCGTGGCCGGCGGCACGCCCCGGTAGGTGCATTCGCGCCCGAAAGCGGCGATGGCGCGCGGGTGCGCCAGAAAGAAGGCGGGCTCCTTCCAGACCCGGGAGATCAATTCGTCCAGATCGTCGGGCGTCGGCGTCCCATCGCGGGTCTGAACGCGAAACGAATCGGCGACTTGGCTCAACAGGCCGTAGTCGGGGTTGTTGATGATTTCGGCTTCCTGCTTCTCCTTGACCTTCTCGATGGTGAGGCGAAGCTGCTCCCGGATCTGATCATAGGGGCTGCGGTACAGATCGGAAACGCGGGTCTGCACGTCGAGCACCGTGGTCATGGCGCTCAGCGTGAATTCGCGCGGCCGTTCCTGGTAATCGACGTAAATCTCGGGCAGGTCGCTCTCGTCCTGGGGGCTGCACTCGACATCGATGGGAGCCCCGGCGCGCGCTTCGATGACCTGGTTGACCCGGTAGGTGCCGGCTTCAACGGGTATCCAAGGCAGGCAGGCAATCAACCAGCGGGGCGTGATCGCCCGCATCTGCGGCGCGGTTTTGGTGGTATTGGCAAGCTGGCGGGCCGCCAGTTCGCTCAGCGTATGCCGGATTTCGCTCGTCTCGGACATGGAATGAGTATCTCTATGATGGAGTGAACAATAAAAACGGGTGTATTCCAATACGGGCCAAAATTATAAAAGTATTTATTTTTAAAGGAAAATTTCTAATTTAACGGATAATAATCCAATAAATTGACGGGGCGTTGCCATAAAAAAAGGGCGGCTGTCTTCGCCGCCCAAAAGCACACCCATCACCCCATCGCCCCCGCAATCGCATGATCCCACTGAAACCGATAACGATCCGCTGTCAGTGGCGAACAGATTAAACGGGGTCTTTAAAAATTAAAAAGAATAAAAAAATGTTTGCATGTGAATAATGATTATAAAAGACGCGTCTTGAGAGACTGCTATTACATGCGGATTTAATCAGAAAATTTCATAAAAAAATCTGAATTTATTCTTTATTGGTATCGAAGGCGCCGGATTATAGTGGTCGGCAAGTTTGATTATCGGCCGCTGCCCGCGTTGGCTGGCGGCACGCTTACCCCTCCTGGAGAACGCGATGAGCGCCCAGCAAAAGACCTTGCGCTACGAAACCCTGCAACTGCACGCCGGCTATCGCCCCGATCCCACCACTGGAGCGCGGCAGGTGCCGATCTACGCCACCACCAGTTACCAGTTTCAGAACACCGACCATGCCGCACGGCTGTTCGCCTTGCAGGAATTCGGCAACATCTACACCCGGATCATGAACCCCACCACCGACGTGCTGGAGAAGCGGATCGCGGCGCTGGAAGGCGGGGTGGCGGGTCTGGCCACCAGTTCCGGCCACGCCGCGCAGTTTCTGACCTTCACCACCCTGGCCGAGAGTGGCGACAACGTGGTATCGACGCCCAACCTGTACGGCGGCAGCATCAACCAGTTGAAGGTCACCCTGCCGCGCCTGGGCATTCAAACCCGCTTCACCGGCCGCGCCGAGCATCCCGAAGAGTTCCTGGCGCTGAGCGACCATCGCACCCGCGCCTGGTTCATCGAGTCCATCGGTAATCCAGCGCTCAACATCCCCGACTTCGAGGCGATTTTCGCCGCCGCGCAACAAGCCGGCATTGCTGTCGTCGTGGACAACACCTTCGGCCTGGGCGGTTATCTGTTCCGTCCCATCGAGTGGGGCGCGAATATCGTGACCCATTCCGCCACCAAGTGGATCGGCGGCCACGGCGCGGCCATCGGCGGGCTGATCGTGGACGGCGGTAACTTCTCCTGGGACAACGGCCGCTATCCCCTGCTCAGCGAACCCGCGCCCGGCTATCACGGCCTGAACATCGTGCAGGCGTTCGGCGCCCTGGCCTTCATTCTCAAGGCGCGGGTGGACGGGCTGCGCGATCAGGGCCAATGCCTGGGACCGCACGAAGCCTTCACCTTGCTGCTGGGCCTGGAGACGCTGTCGTTGCGCGCCGAGCGGCTCAGCCAGAACGCCCTGGAACTGGCGCACTGGCTACAAGCGCGGGAGGAGATCGCCTGGGTCAATTATCCCGGTCTGGACACGCATCCGTCTTACACCCTGGCTCAGAAGTATTTCAAGGGCAAACCAGGCGGCATCCTGACCTTCGGCCTGAAAGACGGTTATCGGGCTGCCAAGACCTTCATCGACCGACTGGAACTGGTCTCGCATCTGGCCAACGTCGGCGACGCCCGCACCCTGGCGATTCATCCCGCCTCCACCACGCATTCGCAGTTGTCGGCGGACGAGCAGGCTGCCGCTGGCGTGACCCCCGATCTGGTGCGCATCAGCGTCGGCCTGGAGCACATCGAGGACCTCAAGGACGATTTGACTCAGGCGCTGCAAGCCGCGCAACGGGCTCCGGCCTGATTTCCGAGGGCGTTGCATGTCCACGGATGTCGCCAACGTGGTGGAGACCATGAGGCTACCGTTACCGCCCGAACGGGGGGCCGGCCAGCAGTCGCGCGATAGCCTGCCGCGTGGATTGCGGCCCGTTCCCCGCGATGTCGTGCTGTGGGAGCCTGGGGAGGGTTTTCATCTGGAGCATGGTGGGGTGTTGCCGGAAGTGCGGGTGCGTTACGAGACCTACGGCCGACTCAACGCCCGGCGTGACAACGCGATTCTGATCTTCCACGCCCTGACCGGCAGCGCCCATTTGGCCGGTCGCTACGGCGACGCCGTGTGGGCGGATTTGTCGCCCTGGGAACAAGCCTTCGGGCGGCAGGGCTGGTGGGACACGCTGGTGGGTCCCGACAAAGCGTTCGATACCCGCCGCTACTACATCGTGTGCGCCAACCATCTCGGCGGTTGCTACGGCAGCACCGGGCCGTTGGCGCGCGATCCTCGCCATGGCCATCCCTACGGCCCCAAGTTTCCACCGGTGACCGTGCACGATCTGGCGCGGGTGCAATTGCGGTTGCTGGATCATCTTCGGGTCAAAACGGCGGTGCTGGTCGGCGGCAGTCTGGGCGGGATGGTGGCGTTGGAGTTCGCGCTGGCGTTCCCGCGCCGGAGCAGGAAACTGATCGTGATGGCGGCGCCGGCTCGGCACGGTCCCTGGGCGCGGGCCTGGAACACCCTGGCGCGGGAGGCGATTCGCCTCGATCCCGGCTATCACGGCGGACGCTACCGGCGCCAGCCGGCGGGCTTGGCGCTGGCCCGCGCCATCGCCACCCTCAGCTATCGCGCTCCACGCAGCTTCGAACAACGCTGGGGACCAGAACCCTTGAAGGGCGAAGCCTACCTCCTGCGCCAGGGCGGCAAATTCGTCGGTCGGTTCGACGCCAACAGCTATCTGATCCTCTCGGACGCGATGGACAGCCACGATGTCGGCAAGACGCGCGGCGGTTTGGTCAGGGCGCTGGCCCGATTGAAACCGCCCGCGCTGTTTGTTGGCATCGACAGCGATTTGCTCTACCCCAGCGCCGAGGTCGAGGAAGCGGCGCGGCTGGCGGGCGCCGAGTTCGCCCTGCTGCGCAGTCCGCACGGCCACGATGCGTTTCTGATCGAAGACCAGCAGGTGGCGGCGCTGGTGGAGCCGTTCCTGCGCCAACAATCGGGAGATGACCGTGAACGACCTTTACCCTCCTGACTCTCGAAAAATCGAGATTTCACCCCACGTGGAGCCGCGGGCGCACCGGCCCGCGAACAGTTCCTACTGGGACAAACCGATGGAGACGCTGCCGCGCCGGGAACTGGAGGCTTACCAGATCCGCTATTTGTCCATCATGCTGGCGCTGGCCTACCACAAATCGGATTACTACCGAGGCGCCTTCGATGCCGCCAAGGTGAAACCCGGCGACTTGCTCAGTCTGGAGGATCTGCGGCGCTTTCCCTTCACCCACAAGCAGATCGAACGGGACCGGCAACTGGCGAAGCCGTTGTTGGGCGACATGGTCACCGTGGCGGAGCGAGATGTAGTGTTCGTGTCCGCCTCCAGCGGCTCCACCGGCGTACCGACGCTGAGTCCCTTCACCCACCACGATTTCACGGAATTTCAGGACGTGCAGAGCCGCTTGTTCTGGGCCGCCGGGATGCGCCCGGAAGACCGCTACGTCCACGCCTTGAACTTCACCCTGTTTGTCGGCGGGCCAGACGTGATCGGCGCGCAGAATCTGGGCGCGCTGTGTCTGTGGGCCGGAGCCATTCCTTCGGACCGACTGCTGTTTATCCTCAAGGAATTCCAGCCGACCGTGATCTGGACCACGCCATCCTACGCCTGGCACCTCGGCGAAGCCGCCAAGCAACAGGGCATCGACCCGGCCAGGGACCTGGCCATCAACCGCATCATCGTCGCGGGAGAACCGGGCGGCTCCATCGGCGCTACCCGGCAGGCCATTGAAAATCTCTGGAATGCTCGGGTTTTCGATTTCTATGGCCTCTCCGACATTTTCGGGGCTTGCGCCGGCATGTGCCCCGAACGCAACGGTTTGCATCTTGCCGAGGACCACATTCTGGTCGAAGTCATCGATCCCAACACATTGGAACCGGTGGCGGATGGGGAGCGCGGCGAACTGGTGCTGACCACCTTGCGCAAAACCGCCCGGCCGATGATTCGTTTCCGTACCGGCGATATCGGTATCGTCAATCGTGAGCCCTGCGCCTGTGGCAGAACTCATGCCCGGATTTACGTCACTGGCCGGCTGGACGACATGTTCATCGTCTCCGGGGTCAACGTCTTTCCCAGCGACGTGGAATACGTGATCCGGAACATCGAACACCTGACGGGAGAGTATCGAATCACGGTGTTTACCGAGCAGTTTACGACTCGCTACAAGGTCGAAGTCGAAAGAAATCGGGATAGCGGGGTGGGTCATGCCGCATTGACGGAAGCCGTTGCCCATGCGCTCAAGACCCGCCTGGGAGTGAAGCCGAAGGAAGTCGTGGTGCTCGAACCGGGCGATTTGCCGAGAGCGACGCATAAGGCCAAGCGATTGATCGATCTGAGGCAGATCGATCAATAATACCTCGAACGAACTACTCGATCCTGCAACATACAAGACGGCGTGGAGAAGAATCGATGCCCACCATTGACGAAAAGGGGCCGTTGACGTTGGATGATGTCGTGGAGAAATACCCCCAGGTTCCGCGTTTGATCGCTATCAAAATCGACGTTCAAAGACGAGGAGTTCATTATACCGACAGAGCATTATCCAGGTTGGATAGTGAAGTGCACCAGCTAAGAGGTGCAACTCTGTTCGGTTCCCGAGACGCCCAATTCACTCCCTTGCCGGAATCCCTGATTTTGCGGGATGGCACAACAATTTTAACGGATCCAACACCCATCGAGCAAAACCCCTATATCGTCGACTTCATCGACGGCAGGCTGGTTCTTTCCGACCATGGCGAACCGATCGAGGAGGTCGATTATTGGTCGAAGCCTGATTATTACGGCAAGAAAACAGTTTCGGGTAAAGCGATGGAACACCTCGTCACCGCGCGGCCTCAGCGCTTGCAGGTCATGCCATCGAGCTACTGTCATTTTTGGACCAACGACCACGGTTGCAAATATTGCGACATCGTGAATCATCTGAAGCACCAGAAATCGGAGCTGGGTGTTCCCACGAGGTTGAACCCGAAGGAAGTCGGCGAGGTCATTCGAGAGGCATTGAAGCAGCCGGGTCGATTTTCGAGCATTTGCTTAACCGCTGGTTCTGATACCAGGGGCGCCGAGCCGTTTGACGAGGAAGTCGAATACTATGTCGAGCTGCTACGGGTGATTGGGGAAAATTTCAAAACCAGGAAGTTTCCGAGCCAGCTTATCGCAACGGCTTTTAGTAAACAGCAACTTGAAAAGCTCTACAACGAAACCGGATTGATGGGTTATACCGCCGATATCGAGGTGCTGAACGAAGAGCTATTCAATTGGATATGTCCTGGCAAAGCGGAGTGGATCGGCTATCGGGAATGGAAAAAGCGTTTAATTGAAGCGGTGGATATTTTTGGTCGTGGAAATGTGAATACTGGTATCGTGGCCGGAGTCGAATTTGCAAAGCCTCATGGGTTTCAGAACGAAAATGATGCGCTGAAAGCTGTATTGGAAGAGGCCGAAGAACTCGCGGCTAATGGTGTTTCGACCATTTACATGGTTTGGATACCGAGGCCACGATCCTATTTCCACGATCAGCAAAATGCTTCGCTCGAATATTATGTGGCTTTGGCAATAGGCTTGCATCAATTAAGGAAAAAATACGCGCTGGGAATCGATTTCGATGATTATCGAAGATGCGGAAACCACCCCGATGGTGATTTGACGCGAGTCCTGTAAATGGGTCGAAGAGCGGGAATATGAAAGATGGCTATTGAACCAAGCAAGCAATTGAAAGGTTTGATAAATGATTTCGAAACCATCAAGGTTTTGGCCACGGTTGACGAAAATGGTCAACCGCATTCGGTATGGAACCAACACGTAAACATGCTGGAAGATGGTCGGCTCATTTATCTCGAATGCCTCGAGTCTTCAAGAAATTATAAGAATTTTACCAGAAGTCTGTGGTATGACCGGAAAGTTTCGGTAACCGTGGTGGGCAAAAATGGCGCAAGTTGGCAAATCAAGGGCAAGCCCGACAGAATCATCGTGAGCGGACCCATTTTTGAACATCACTACAAAAAACTGCGGGAAAGGTTTGGCGATGTTGATTTGGCCGCTGTTTGCATCATTGAACCGGAAGAACTGTTGGACGAATCGTTGGGTGTCCAGTTCGAGAACCAGGAAAAAAATTATCCGATATTCAAGCATCTTGATCGCTTGGCAAGATAGTATTGAATATGGTTCATCCCAACCGATCAGGGCAGAAAGTTTATGAACGAGAACGATCAAAATTTTGTTTATGTCTCTGCTGGAAAAGAAGACATTCCACTCGCGTTAAAATTCAGGAAATATCTGTTCGATGAGATGGGAATTCCGGATACCGCCTTGATCGATGGTTCCTACGATGTTCTTGTCGAGAGGTACAACGAGGAATTCGATGCGGAAAATATCCGGCATTTTATTGCTTATGATAGAAATAACGAGCCCTTGGCGATAGCTGGCGCGTTGATAAAAAGCGATTTCCCCTATTATCTATTCAAACCCGGTTATTACGGATGGATCATCGACGTCTACACGGTTCCGCGGTACAGAGGAAAAGGTCTTGCCAGCAAGCTTATGGAATTGACGGCGCGGTGGTTGATCGGGAAGGGGGCGCGCGAAGCAAAATTGATCGCGGCGGGAAGCGCGGCGAGACGGTTATATGAGCGGTTGGGGTATCGGGCGACTTGGGAGATGAGTATGAATTTATCGGGGAGCAAGACCTATAACGAGTTCATCGATTTGAGAGGAAATGATTGGCCACCTCCACAAGATCTCGATATATCATTGCCGAAGATGGGGATAATAGGGAGCTATCAGATATAGAGCAGAGCATAAATGGAAACAATAACCTTACTGTTTTATCGTCATTTCTTACCATTATTTTTCATAAACAAAACACATTATATTCGTTAATTTTTTTCAAAAGCCCGTTTAGGCTATCTCTACTCTATTTTTCCACCTGGACGGGAGTTTCCCATGAAAAAAACCCTGAAAATTGGGTTGCGGGCTTTCATCGCCGCATCGCTGACGGCACTGACCATGGGCGCTCAGGCCGCCGACAAAGTCACCATCGCCTATCAAACCACGGTCGAACCTTCCAAGGTCGCCCAAGCCGATGGCGTCTATGAAAAAGCCACCGGATGGACCATCGACTGGCGCAAGTTCGACACCGGCGCGGAGGTGATCGCCGCCGTGGCGTCCGGCGACGTGCAGATCGGCTACGTCGGTTCCAGTCCGCTGGCCGCAGCCGCTTCCCGGCAGTTGCCGATCGAAACCTTCTTCATCGCGGTCCAGATCGGCGCGTCGGAAGCGCTGGTGGTGCGCGACAAGGCCGGCATCGCCAAACCGCAGGATTTGGTGGGCAAAAAGATCGCCGTGCCTTTCGTATCCACCACCCATTACAGCCTGCTCGCGGCGCTCAAACACTGGGGGATCAATCCCAAGGACGTGCAAATCCTGAATCTGCGTCCGCCGGAAATCGCGGCGGCCTGGGAACGGGGCGATATCGACGCCGCCTACGTATGGGACCCGGCGCTCGGCAAGATCAAGGCTTCGGGCAAAGTGTTGACCGACTCGGCGCAGGTAGCGCAATGGGGCGCGCCGACCTTCGACGCCTGGATCGTGCGTCGCGATTTCGCCGAAAAGCATCCCAAATTCGTCCAGGAATTCGCGCGGGTGACGGCGGAGGCAGTGGCCGCTTATCGCGCCAACCCCAACGCCTGGGGGGCCAAGTCGCCGCAGGCGGCCAAGATCGCCAAGCTGACGGGCGCCAATCTGGAAGAAATTCCCGAGTTGCTCGCCGGCAGCACTTTCCCGCTGGCCAAGGAGCAAGCGGGTACCGCGTTGCTGGGCGGCGGCACCGTCAAGGCTATCGCCGACACCGCCGCGTTTCTCAAGGAACAGGGCAAGGTGGAAAGCGTACTCGGCGATTACAGCGGCTATGTCAATCCACGGTTCGTCAAGGCCGCCCAGACTCAGGCCAAACTCTAACCGGGCCGGCAGCGGAGAACCGTCGTGGCGGAATTGCGGGTTGAGAGGGCCGCCGCCGTCTATCCAGGACGAAACGGGCCGGTCGCGGTATTCGAAGATATTTCGTTGACCGTGGGCGCCGGACGTTTCGTCGTGGCTTTAGGAGCGTCCGGTTGCGGCAAAACCACGCTGTTGAACCTGATGGCCGGGTTTCTGCGCCCCAGCGCCGGACGAATTACCTTGAACGGGTACGAGGTGCCAGGGCCGGGCCCGGAGCGCGGCGTGGTGTTCCAGCACGATGCCTTGTTCCCCTGGCTCGACGTTCTGGATAACGTGGCCTTCAGCCTGCGGTTGCGCGGAACCCCGGCGCGGGAACGCCAGCAACGCGCCCGCGCCGCGCTGGCCCTGGTCGGCCTGGCCGGCTTCGACCGCCATCGCATCTGGGAGCTGTCGGGCGGGATGCGCCAGCGGGTCGGCTTGGCGCGGGCGCTGACCGCCGATCCGCAGGTCCTGCTGCTCGATGAACCGCTCGGCGCGCTCGACGCCCTGACCCGCGAACAAATGCAGGAACTGCTGCTGACGGTTTGGGGGCAAACCGGCAAAACCCTGTTCATGATCACCCATGGCATCGAGGAAGCGCTGCTGTTGGCGACCGATCTGATCATCCTGTCGCCGCGCCCGGCCCGCATCGCCGAAATGCTGACGCTGGATTTTGGTCGCCGCTATCTCGCCGGGGAAACGGCGCGGCAACTCAAGGCCGATGCCCAATTCGTGGCCTTGCGAGAGCGAGTGACCCGCATCCTGTTCACCTACAACGACACCTCGGGAGAACTCGCCGATGCCGAAATTTGACGCCGAAACGCTGGCGTTGCCGACGGTCGAACTGCCCGGAGAAATCGACGCGCTCGCTCTCCCGGCGGCGATCATTCCGCGGCCACCCCAAGCTCTACCGTGGCGGCGCTGGCTCGCGCAACCGCGTCTGTTGTCACTGGCGACCGTGGTGGCGCTGGTCGCGCTCTGGTGGCTGGTGGCGGCCTGGCAACTTGTGCCGCCCCTGTTTCTGCCCGCGCCCCAGGCGGTGCTCGGCAAGCTGTATCAAGTCGCCACCGAGGGTTACATGGACGCCACCCTCTGGCAACATCTGAGCGCGAGCCTGGGGCGCGTCGCCGTCGCGCTGCTGGCCGCTGGTCTGACCGCGATCCCTCTCGGCGTCCTGCTGGGTCGCAACGCCAGGGTCCGCGCGGTGTGCGATCCCATCATCGAGTTTTATCGTCCCCTGCCGCCGCTGGCCTACCTGCCGCTGATCGTGATCTGGTTCGGCATTGGCGAATTCTCGAAAATCCTGCTGATTTATCTGGCGATTTTTGCCCCCCTCGTCATTTCGACCACGGCGGGCGTCACTGCGGTCCCACCCGATCGCGTGCGAGCCGCGCAAGCCCTGGGCGCGACGCCGCACCAGGTGCTCTGGCACGTGGTATTGCCCAGCGCCCTGCCCGACATTTTGACCGGTATTCGCATTGGCCTGGGTACGGGCTGGTCCACCCTGGTGGCCGCCGAACTCGTCGCCGCCACGCGGGGGTTGGGCTTCATGGTCCAGTCAGCGGCCAACTTCCTGGTCACCGACGTGGTCGTGCTGGGCATCCTGGTCATCGGCGCGGTCGCGGTGGGACTGGAACTGCTGATTCGCGCCCTGCAACGGCGGCTGACGCCCTGGCAGGGCAAGATTTGATCCGACCGCAAGCCCTCAAAACTTGAAAAGACTTTCTTGCCACCAAAGGAAACCACCATGTTCGTTCTCGCGATAGCCGGCAGCCCACGGGAAGATTCGGGATCGCGCCGCCTGCTCGATTTCGCCGCGCGCGAACTCGACGCCCGGGGCATCGCCGTCCGACTGATCAGCCTTCGCGATCTGCCGGCCGCCGATCTCTTGCACGCCCGCTTCGACAGCCCCCCTCTCCGGGAAGTGATCGCACTCGCGCAACAGGCCGCCGGCCTCCTCGTCGCTACCCCAGTTTACCAGGCGTCCTATAGCGGCATTCTCAAGGCATTTCTCGACCTGCTGCCCCAACGCGCGCTGAGTGGCAAAGTCGTTCTGCCGATCGTCACCGGGGGCAGCGCCGCGCACATGCTCGCCCTGGATTACGCATTGAAACCGGTGCTCTCCGCTCTCGGCGCCCACCACGTGCTGGCGGGTTTATACGCCCTTGATTCCCAAATCGCCTGGTCGCCCGAGCAGGGCTTGTGGCTCGCTCCGGAGATCATCGACCGTCTCCAGGATGGACTGAAGCAGTTACGACACGATCTCGGCTGGTCGGCGCCGGCGTCAACCGCCATCCATAGTCCCGCCGAAATCGAATACCTGGTGGCCGGTTAATCCACCTGTCTGATTTTCAACCACCTGCTGTATCCAAGGAGTACTTGGCATGATTAAAAACCTCGGACGCCGTTTTCTCGCCCTGTTCGGCTGGGCATTTCTCGCCCTGGCGCTGGCGCCATCCGCCGGCGCGCAACAGGACGATCACTCCCAGCAATTGCGCATCGGCTTTCAGAAATCCGCCAGCCTCCTGACGCTGTTGAAATCCCAGGGCACGCTGGAACAACGCCTCGCTCCGCTGAAGGTGGAGGTTAAGTGGATCGAATTTCCGGCCGGTCCCCAGTTGTTGGAAGGTCTGAACGTCGGTTCGATCGACTTCGGCTACGTGGGCGAAGCGCCGCCGATCTTCGCGCAAGCGGCCGGCGCCAACTTCGTCTACATCGGCTACGAATCGCCGGCGCCCGCCGCCGAGGCGATCCTGGTGCCGAAGGACTCCCCGATCCAGTCGGTAGCCGGCCTGAAGGGCAGAAAGGTCGCGCTGAACAAAGGCTCCAACGTTCATTACCTGCTGGTCAAGCTGCTGGAAAAACACGGTCTCAAATATGGCGACATCGAACCGGTTTTCCTGCCGCCGGCCGACGCCCGGGCCGCTTTCGAGCGTGGCGCGGTGGACGCCTGGGTGATCTGGGACCCGTTCCAGGCGGCGGCCGAGAAACAAATCGGCGCCCGGTTGCTGGCCGACGGCAAGGGAGTGGTCAACAACCACGCCTTTTTCCTGGCGGCGCGCGACTACGTCGAACGCCATCCGGATGTCGTCAAGCTGTTGTTCGAAGTGCTGCCGGCGCAAGGGCGGTGGATCGTCGGGAACTACAAAGAGGCCGCCGCCGCGCTGGCCCCGTTGCAAGGTCTGGACCCGGCGGTCATCGAACAAAGCCTGCGCCGCTACAGCCACGACGTTCATCCGATCTCGGACGCGGTGCTGACCGAGCAACAGAAGATCGCCGACGTGTTCTTCGATCTCAAGCTGATTCCGAAGCCGATCAACGTCAAGGACGCCGTCCTGAAATCCAAGCCTTGAGAAGGATCGCCTCATGCAAGTTTTCTGGTTCATTCCGACCCACGGCGACAGCCGCTATCTCGGTACCACGCAGGGCGCGCGGGTCGCGAATCACGCCTATTTCAAGCAGATCGCCCAGGCCGCCGACGCCCTGGACTACGACGGTGTGCTGATTCCCACCGGGCGGTCCTGCGAGGACCCTTGGGTGGTGGCCGCCAGCCTGATTCCGGTCACGGAACGGTTGCGCTTTCTGGTGGCCGTCCGGCCGGGACTCAGTTCGCCCAGTCTGGCGGCGCGGATGACGGCCACTTTCGATCGGCTTTCCAACGGCCGGTTGCTGATCAACATCGTGACCGGCGGCGATCCGGTGGAATTGGCCGGCGATGGCCTGTTCCTCAGTCACGACGAGCGCTACGAGGTTACGGACGAGTTCCTGCGGGTCTGGCGCGGCGTGCTCGCCGGCGAAACCGTGGATTTCGAGGGCAAGCACTTGCGCGCACAGGGCGCCCGGGTGTTCTTTCCGCCGGTGCAGCAGCCTTATCCGCCGTTGTACTTTGGCGGTTCCTCGCCCGCCGCCCACGAACTCGCCGCCGAACAGTTGGACGTTTACCTCACCTGGGGCGAACCGCCGGCGGCGGTGGCGGAAAAGATCGCGGACGTCCGGGCGCGCGCCGCCCGACATGGACGGAGCCTGCGTTTCGGCATTCGCCTGCACGTGATCGTGCGGGAAACCAGCGCCGAAGCCTGGGCGGCGGCCGAGCGGTTGATCCGGCATCTCGACGACGACACCATCGCCCGCGCCCAGCAGGCGTTCGGGCGGATGGATTCGGAGGGGCAGCGGCGCATGGCCGCCTTGCACGGCGGCCGGCGCGACCAACTGGAAATCAGCCCGAACCTGTGGGCCGGCGTCGGGCTGGTGCGCGGCGGCGCCGGCACCGCCCTGGTCGGCGATCCGGAGACGGTGGCCGCGCGGATACGGGAATACGCGGATCTCGGGATCGAGACCTTCATCTTTTCCGGCTATCCCCATCTGGAGGAAGCCTACCGGGTGGCCGAACTGTTGTTCCCGTTGCTGCCCGGCCGGGAACGCGCCCGGCGCCTGCCGGGGCAAGCCCTGACGGGACCCTTCGGCGAAGTGGTCGCCAATCACTACCTGCCCAAAGTGGCGCAGGGTTAACCGGTCGCGCTCTGGGCCGAAGGAATGCGCATGACGCTCTCGATTCGCCGTTTGCCCTGGCGCGGGTTGCTGCCCTGGGGATTGCCGATCTTCATTCTGGCGGCCTGGCAGTTGACGGCGCAGTGGGGCTGGCTGTCCACCCGCATCCTGCCGGAGCCGCTGGCAGTGCTCAAGGCGGCGGTCGCCCTGACCTTATCCGGCGAACTGTTCACTCACGTGCGCATCAGCGCCGGGCGCGCGCTCGCCGGCTTCGCCCTCGGCGGCGGACTCGGCTTGTTGTTCGGACTGCTGAACGGCTCTTTCAGGAAAGCGGAAACGCTGTTCGATTCGACCATTCAGATGATCCGCAACATCCCGCCGCTGGCGCTGATCCCCCTGGTGATCCTGTGGTTCGGGATCGAGGAGAAGGCCAAGCTGTTCCTCGTTTCGCTGGGCGTCTTTTTCCCCATCTACATCAACACTTTTCACGGCATCCGCTCGGTCGATTCGGGTTTGATCGAAATGGGCCGGGCCTACGGTTTGTCGGGCTGGCGCCTGTACCGCGAGGTGATTCTGCCGGGCGCCCTGCCGTCGATTCTGGTGGGGGTGCGGTTTTCGCTCGGCTTCATGTGGGTGATTCTGATCGTCGCGGAAACGATCTCGGCGCAGGCGGGCATCGGCTACATGACGATGAACGCCCGCGAATTCCTGCAAACCGACGTGGTGCTGCTCGGCATCCTGCTGTACGCGCTCCTCGGCAAGCTGGCGGACTGGATCGCCAAGCTGTCGGAGCGCTACTGGCTGCGCTGGCACCCCAGCTATCAACCGGTCCCGTAAGCCGATGCGCTCCTTGCTCCCAGCGGAAACACGCTCCGGAAATGCCGCCATGTACTTGAACCCCAACAACGGATGGACGACCGCGCCGCCATCGGCATCCGCCGATACCGGAAAACCGGCGCCGGGTATCCGGTTGCGGGTGGAAGGACTGACGAAAGGCTACGCCGGGCGCGGCGTGCTCGCCGGATTCGATCTTGCCCTGGAACGCGGCGAGTTCGCGGCCATCGTCGGTCGCAGCGGCTGCGGCAAGAGTACCCTGCTGCGGCTGGTCGCCGGGCTGGAGCGGCCGGAGAGCGGCGCGATCCGGTACGATGACGCGCCGCAAAACGGCATTCACCCGGCCATGCGGCTCATGTTTCAGGACGCGCGCCTGCTGCCCTGGCGTTGCGTGCTGGCCAACGTCGCGCTCGGCCTGCCCAAGGCGGAGCATTCGCACGCACGGGCCGTCCTGGAACAGGTGGGACTGGGCGAACGCGCCGACGATTGGCCCGCCGTCCTGTCCGGCGGGCAACGCCAGCGGGTGGCGCTGGCGCGCGCCCTGGTGCACGACCCCGGTTTGTTGCTGCTGGACGAACCGCTCGGCGCGCTCGACGCCTTGACCCGCATCGAGATGCAGCAGTTGCTCGAAAACCTGTGGCGCCAGCGCGGGTTTACCGCGTTGCTGGTCACCCACGACGTGGCCGAGGCGATCGCTCTGGCCGACCGGGTGATTTTGATCGAACACGGGCAAATTTCGCTGGATCTGCGCATCGCCCTGCCCCGGCCCCGCGCGCGCGGCAGCGCCGCCTTCGCCGCCCTGGAAGAACGGGTGTTGGACCGCGTGCTGCAACAACCGGACGCCGATTCCGCCGCGCCGCCGCCCGAAACCTCGGTGCTTCGGCGTTTCGATTCCCTGCGCTGGGCGGTTTGAAGCTTTCGACCACCCTGGACTGACCGATATTGCTTGATTTTCAACTTCAACCAGGAGCGCAACGCGCCATGAGCATCCAAGCCCTCAACGTTCGCAATCAATTTCGCGGCACCATCAAGGCCATCATCACCGGGCCAGTGGTTTCCGAAGTCGATGTCGAAACCCCGGCCGGCATCGTGACCTCGGTCATCACCACCCGTTCGGTGGAAGATCTGGGGCTTGCCGTCGGTACCGAGGTGATCGCCTTCGTGAAGGCGACCGAAGTCGCCATCGCCAAATCCTGAGAAAGCCGCCGGCCACGAAACCGGGAAGCTGCGGCACGACGTTAAATTCCCGGCCTAATACTAATTCTGAATAGATTTTCGTCATTCCCGCGAAGGCGGGAATCCAGTCAGCCACCGAACCACTGGATACCCGCTTTCGCGGGTATGACGAATGGAACAGTTTTTGACCCCTGAAAAAACAAAACCTAACAGGAAATGGTATAAGGATTTCTGGAATTGGGTTATTCAGACCCCGATCCGTTCAAAAGCCTGTTCGATATCCCAGAGTAGATCCTCGACATCCTCCGTGCCCACCGAAAAGCGGATCTGCTCGGGCTTGACGCCCGCGAGAAGCTGTTCCGCCTCCGTCAGCTGGCCGTGCGTGACCGTCGCCGGATGGACGACCAGCGATTTGGAGTCGCCCACGTTGGCGAGGAACGAGAAGATATTCAGGCTCTCGATGAATTTTTTCGCCCGCTCCAGACCGCCCTTGATCCCGAAGGTCAGGATCGCTCCCGGACCCTTGGGCAGGTACTTCCGCGCCAGTTCGTAATAGGGGCTGCTCTTGAGGCCCGGATAATTGACCCAGTCCACCTGGGCATGTCCTTCGAGGTATTCCGCGATCCGTTGCGCGCTGGCGACTTGCCGCTCCAGGCGGAAGGACAGGGTTTCCAGGCCCTGCAAAAACAGGAAGGCGTTGAACGGGCTCATGCAGGCGCCGAAGTCGCGCAAGTAGTGAAGTCGAACCTTGATGATGTAGGCGATGTTCCCCAGGCCCGGGTAATTGCCCCAGCGGTCCCAGTGGACGAAGCCGCTGTAGGCGGGGTCGGGCGTGGTGAAATCGGGAAATTTGCCGCTCGACCAGTCGAAGTTGCCGCCGTCGACGATCAGGCCGCCGATGCTGGTGCCGTGACCGCCGATGTACTTGGTCGCGGAGTGTACGCTGATGTTGGCGCCGTAGTCGAAAGGCCGGAACAGGTAAGGGGTGCCGAAGGTGTTGTCGACGATCAGCGGAATGCCATTGGCGTGGGCGATCTTCGCCACCGCTTCGAAATCGATGACATTGATGTCGGGGTTGCCGATGGTTTCGACGAACACGGCGCGGGTCCGATCGGTAATGGCCCGGCGGAAGTTCTCGGGATCGACCGGATCGACCAGCGTGGTCTGGATGCCGTGCTTGGGCAGCGTGTTGACGAAGAGGTTGAAGGAACCGCCGTAGAGGGTTTTGGCCGCGACGACTTCTTCGCCGGCGTGGGTGATGTTGAGGATGGAGTAGGCGGTCGCGGCGGAACCGGACGCGAGGGCGAGCGCGCCGCTGCCGCCCTCCAGCGCCGCCAGCCGATTTTCCAGCACTTCGTTGGTCGGGTTGGTGATCCGGGTGTAATCGAAACCGAACTCCTCGACCGAACTGATCGCCTTGGCGTGGGCGAAATCCTTGAAGACAAACGAAGTCGTCTGGTAGATGGGCACGGCGCGCGCCCCGGTGGCGGGATCGGGCACCTGGCCCGCATGGAGTTGCAGCGTGTCGAATTTCAGCGTCCTTTCGCTCATGCGGCGCCAGCCTCCACAGCCCTGGGCGTCGTGAAGGGCGACGGACCCGCGAAGAGGAGTTCGGGCTGGATGCGATACGTCTCCAGCGATTCGTCCAGATCGATTTGCAGCGCGCTGTTGACGACGTTGTTCACGATCATCAGCGCGCCGAAGACGGTGAGTTCCACCAACTGTGCCGGTGTGAAGTAGGTCGCGAGGCGGACGTACAGCGCGTTGGCGACCCGATTGGGGTGCGCCGCAAGCTGGCGGCCGAACTCGACCACCGCCTGCTCGCGTTCGTCCAGTTCCAGATGGTCGGGGTCCTCGCCGCCCTCGGTCAGCGCGCGGCGCATGAAGGTGGTGCAGAGTTCGCAGGCGTTCTGGAGGGAGATGGCATAGCAAAAGAGGAGGGCGAGCCGCTCGCCGAGCACTGGCTTGACCCGGTCGAACAAGGTGTACCATTCCAGCACGGCGCGCAGGGCTGGCGGCGAGTGCAGCAACGTGGCTTTCATGTTGGTGACGACGCCGTGTTCCGCGACGACTTTTTGGTATTCGGCCTGGATCTCGGGCGTGGCGTCCTCGAAGCGAACGGGTGGAATGCGGGCCATGGACAGCTCCCTATTGCTTGAAGTGGATGGATAAAGCGACTTGCGACGAACCGGCTTCAGTCCGGTAACACGGTCGAAACCGCCTCGTACACGATTTCGGCGATGCGGTCGATCTGCGCCTCGCCGGTGACGAAGGGCGGAGCAAGGCAGATCACCTCGCCCAGCACGCGGGTGTAGAGACCGCGTTCGAGCAGTTGGGCGCGCACCCGTTTCCCGATCTCGGCCTCGGCGGGGAAACGCTCCTTGGTTTCCCGGTCGGCGACCAGCTCGATGCCGGCCAGCAGTCCCAAACCGCGCACCTCGCCGACGTGGTCGTGTTCCTCCAGCGGACGCAGCCGGTCCAACAGCCGGGCGCCGAGTTGCGCGGCCCGCGCCACCAGCCCTTCTTCCTCGATGATCTTCAGGTTGGCGAGCGCGACCGCGCAGCAGACCGGGTGGCCCGAGTTGGTCAGTCCGTGCATCCAGCGGCGGGCGGGCGGCGCCGCGTCGATGACGGCCTTGATGCGATCCGAAACGCCGATTCCGCCGAGCGGCAGATAGCCGCTGGTGATGCCCTTGGCGAATTGCACGATGTCGGGTTCGACGCCCCAGTGCTCCAGCCCGAACCAGCGCCCCGTGCGGCCGAAACCGGTGATGACTTCGTCGCCGATCAACAGCACGTCATACCGGTCGCAGATGGCGCGGATGCGCGGAAAATAGTCGTCCTGGGGGACGATCACGCCACCGCCGCCGCCCTGAACCGGTTCGGCGATGAAGGCCGCGACCGTGTCCGGCCCCTCGCGCAGAATCGCGTCCTCCAGCAGGTTGGCCGCCGCGACGCCCGGCGTGATCCCGCCGCCGCCGCTAAAGCGATAGGGGTAGGGCGACTCGATGTGCAGAAAATCGGGCAGGCGGGGACCGAACGGTTCCGAAAAGTCGGGCACGCCGGTGGCGCTGGCCGCCGCCAGCGTCGAGCCGTGATACGAGAGCCGGCGGGCGATGATCTTGGTTTTGCCCGGTCGATCCTGAGCCTTCCAGAAGTACCGCGCGGTCCGAATCGACGACTCGGTGGCTTCCGCCCCGCCGCTGGTGAAAAAGAAGGCGTTGATCCCCGGATAAAACAGCCTGCTGAGCCGCTCGGCCAATTCGATGGCGGGCAGGTTCGTCGCGCCGATGTAGGACGAGGCGAAGGCCAAGGTCGACAGTTGCGTTGATGCGGCTTCGACCAACTCGCGGCGGCCGTGGCCGACGTAGACGTTCCACATCCCGCTCAAACCGTCGAAGACCGTTTTGCCCTCGCTGTTCGTGATCAGCGCGCCCTCGCCCGCGACCCAAACCTGGGGGTCGCGGTGGTCGCTCGGGTGATGCTGGGGGTGGAGGAGGTGGGCGCGATCCGAAGCCAGTCGCGCCGCCTTGTCGATGCCGCTCATGGGGTTTCCAACTCGAAGCGCGCCTGGATGGCGGCGAGGTCGTCCTTGATGCCGCCGCGCACGCGGGACGAGGCCAGATATTGGATGGCGCCCCAAACGAAGCCAACGCCCAGCAGACCGACGAACGCGAGAATGGGATAGGAGTTGGGCGCGTCGGGCAGCGGGTAGGTTGCGCCGACGAGGGCCACGACCATGAACGCGATGGCGGCGAGCGAGGCCAGGACGTGCCAGGAGCGCAGTTCCCGACGCCGGTACAGATAGACCGGAGCGGCCACGGACACCGCGATGTAGGCCACGATGAAACCGAGCGTGGCCGTGGTGCCGATCCAGCCGTAGATCGAGAACAGGTTTTCACCGAGTCCGGTGAGGACCGCCGCCGGCACGAACGCCAGCACGGCCGAGACGGTCACGGCGACGTGGGGAGTTTCGTTGGTCTCGTGGGCGTCGCCGAGGGCGGAATGAAAGACGCCGTGCCGGCCCAGCAGAAACAAGACCCTGGCCCCCGCCGTGATGCTGGCGAGGACGCACGCGAAGAAGCTGATGATGGCGCCCACGGTGATGAGCACGCCGAGGAACGGGACGCCGGCCCGCGCCGACAGCACCTGAAGCGGCGCATCGCTCTTGTCGAGCGGCACATCGTTGCCGACAAATCCCAGCACCTGGGTATAGGCCGAAATCGCGAACAGCAGGCCGACGAACACCGCGCTGAGCGACACCGCCCGAGGAATGGTCCGCAGGGGAAATCGCGCCTCGCTGCCGAGGGAGGTCGCGCTCTCGAAGCCGACGAAGCTGAAAATGGCGAGAATCAGCCCGAGGCGGAGGCTTTCGACGGTCACCCCTTGCAACGAAAGTTGCGTCCAGTCGAGTTGCCAGCCGTGATGGAACAGGGTCGCTCCGATGACCAACAGGATGAAGGTGATCGACACCAGTTCCAGCCCGAGCATGAGCCGCGCCGAAAGCCGCACGTCCTTGTAGGCGACGAACCAGGAACCCAGCACGCTGACCGCCAGGATGGCGACGAGTACCCCGGGCGACAAATCCGTTTGAAGGTGAAAGACATCCTTGACCAGGACGTTGACGTAATTGGTAAAGCCGGTCGTCACCGAGGAAGCGCAAGCGATGTAGGCGACGAAGAGCGTCCAGCCCACCGCGATCCCCCAGGTCGGTCCGAGACCGGTGGCGATGTAGGTGTAGATCGAGCCGGGCGAGGCCGAGCGGCGGGCGAACTGGTTGATGCTGAAAGACACCAGCAGAACGGCGACAAGGGCGAACAGATAGGCGAACCAGGTGCCCGCGCCGGCGACGGCGAAGACGAGGGGAATGACGACCGTGGGCGTGGCCGTGGGCGCGACGTTGGCGACCGACTGGCCCAATACCTCCAGTGGAGAAAGGATTCCATTTTTCAGACCGTAGGACTCGTTGTTGGTCGGCGTCGCCGAAGGGGCGGCGGGTGGCGCCGCAGCGTGTTCGCTCATGTTCCGTCTCCTCGTAACTCTTCGGCGTACAGACCCCCTCCGGCTTTCTCGATGAGTTCCGTAGAGGGTCGCACGTTCCGCTGCCATGAATAGGTTTATTGACAGAGTATTGGGAGGAGAATCGATCTCAAAACAAGAATTATTGATTTACAAATGAAAAGTTTTGAGGGCCGGTACCGCCGATGCGCGTCTGCATGGAAGCCATGGGCACCCTCATCTCCTCCGCTTGGGCTTTATCCGATACTCCTTAACCGAAACGGACAGCTTGACGCTGCGAACTCCGGAATAGCCGCAGCTAAATCGGAATTCACTCTCGGAATTTCCACTGCCTTGGCGGACGCAAGCTTGGGGAGGCGCGACTTATCATGCCGCGTTGATTAGTTATCTCTATTTCTTGGTTCTCCTTGAGGTGTGCTGAAAATACGCTGTTTCCCCACATCAATCCTCCCAGGAGATTTCGTTAATGCGGATTCGATCCCCGTTCCTCGCGGTCGCCGCGCTCGCGGCCTCGTTTTTCAGCGCTGTTGTCCAAGCCGATCAGTTGGATGACATCAAAAAGAAGGGAGAAATCGTGATCGGCGTGCTCGGTATCGACGAACCCAACAGCTTCGTCGATCCCAAGACCCGCGAGTTCATCGGCTATGAAATCGACCTGGCGAAAGCCGTGGCCCAGAAAATCGGCGTCAAGCCGGTGTTCAAGCAGGTCGCCGTCGCCGCGCGCATTCCCGAATTGCAGCAGGGCCACGTCGATCTGCTGGCCGCTTCCCTTACCCATAACAAGGAACGCGAATCCCAGGTGGACTTCGGTCTGACCCACTTGGTCACCGGTTCCAAGGTGATAGTCAAGAAAAGCAGCGGAATCAACCATGTGTCCGAACTGGCCGGTAAAAAGGCGCTGACCGTCAAGGGCGGCACCCAAGGCCCTAATCTGTTGCGGGTGGTGCCTACCGCCGAAATCGTCACCTTCGAAACCACCCAGCAAGCCTTTCAGGCCCTGCAACAGGGCAAAGGCGTGGCCTACATCAACGACGAGGTCAGCCTGTTGTCCGACTTTGCCAAGCTGGGCGAGGCCAACAAGGACTACCTGATCTTGCCGGAAAATTTGAACGTGGAACCGCTGGCCTTTGGAATCAGGAAAGGCGAGCCCCGTCTGAAGGCGGTCGTGGATGATACCCTGCGCGAACTGGAGGCCTCGGGCCAGGCCGAAAAGCTGTTCCTGAAGTGGTATGGCCCGGACAGCCGGATCAAATTCCCGAAGCGGGAATTCAAGATCGAATCCGATCAGGTCGCCGGCTAATCGGCTCAGTAACCGTTCACTCCCCTCGCCCGCTTGCGGGAGCGGGGTTGGGGGTGAGGGCAGCAGTTTCAAAGACTTACCCCCTCACCCTAACCCGGCCCCCTCGCTTCGCTCTCCCCCATTCATGGGGGAGAGGGGACTGAACGGCTACATCGGCCCAATCGGTCTAACGGCCCGGCCCGGTCATGCCGGGCCGTTTGCTTGTCGACAACGCCACGATCCACTCCCCGACGCCCGTGTTCGATTTCTCGATGCTGCTGTCCGGCCCTTACCACGAGATGCTGATGGCGGGGCTGGCGCTTTCCCTGAAATTGCTGGCGGTGACGCTGGTGTTCGCCGTCCCCCTGGCGGTGGTGGTGGCTCTGTTGCGCCTGTCGCACTGGGCGGCCTTGCGCTGGCTGGGGGCGGCCTTCGTCGAAGCCATCCGCAACGTTCCTCTCCTGGCCCACATGCTGTTCTGGTACTTCGGCATGCCGGAGTTGCTGCCGGACCCGGTCAAGGAGTGGCTTTACGCGCACAACTTCGAGGTCGTGGCGGCGGTTGTGGCGCTCGCGCTCTATACCGCCGCCTACATGGCGGAAGACGTCCGCAGCGGTATCCGGGCGGTGCCACACGTGCAGTTCGAGGCCGCGCGGGCGCTGGGCCTGAGCTACCTTGCCGCCATGCAATGGGTCATCCTGCCCCAGGCGCTGCGGATCATCGTGCCCCCCCTGATCTCGCAAACCCTCAACCTGTGGAAAAACACCAGCATTGCCACCGTGATCGGCACGGCCGAACTGATGTACCAGGCCGCCAAAGTGGAAACCGCGACCTTCCGCAGCGTCGAGGCGTTTTTATTCGCCACGGTCTGCTATCTGGCGGTGTCGCTGGTAATCACCGGCTTGGCGACCTGGTTCCACCACCGTTATCCGGCGAGAGCCTTGTGAACGGCCCGCGCTTTCTTCCACCGGCCTGGGGAGCGCGGCCATGACCTTTTGGGAAATGGTCGATACTTACTGGCTCTACTTTCTGGTTGGCCGCTACCCGGAAGGGCCGCTCGGCGGCTTGGCCCTCACCCTGCTGCTGGCTTCCGCCGGGCTGGCGCTGGCGATACCGCTCGGACTGCTGCTGGGGCTGGCGCGGGTGAGTCCCTGGCGCTGGCTGAACGGTCCGGTGACCCTGCTGGTTTATGTGGTGCGCGGCACCCCGTTGCTGATGGTGGTGTTCTGGGCCTACTTTTTTCTGCCGAGCGTCATTCACGTCAAGACCGATCAGTTCACCACCATGTTGCTGGCCCTGGTCCTGTTTGACGGAGTGTATCTGGCCGAAATCGTGCGCGCGGGCATCCAGGGTCTGCCTAAGGGGCAGATCGAGGCCGCCCGCTCGCTGGGTTTGAGCTACATCGAGACCCTGCGCTTTGTGATGCTCCCGCAAGCGCTGCGCCACATGTTGCCGTCGCTGGTCAACCAGTTTGTGACGACGATCAAGGACACCTCGCTGGGCTACATCATCGGCCTGACCGAGGTATCGCAGGTGGCGACCCAGATCAACACCCTGGTGTTTGTCTTTCCCACCCAGATCTATCTGATTCTGGGCCTGACCTATTTCATCCTGTGTTTTGGATTATCCCGCGTGGCCTTCTGGCTAGAACGCCGGCTGGCCCAGCGCAACAGCACTTCGGTCAAGATGCAGCCATGATCCGATTTGAAAATGTGAATAAATGGTTTGGCGATTACCAGGCCCTGGTCGATATCAACGAAACCATCCGCCAGGGGGAAGTGGTCGTTGTTTGTGGCCCGTCGGGTTCCGGAAAATCCACCCTGATCCGGACGATCAACCGGCTCGAACCGATTCAGTCCGGCCGCATCCTGCTCGACGGAGAAGACATTCATCGCCGCGGACTCAACCTTAACGAGTTTCGCTCCCGTATCGGTTTCGTGTTTCAGCAATTCAACCTGTTTCCCCACCTGACCGCACTACAGAACTGCACTCTGGCGCCGATGCGGTTGCGCGGCCTCAAGCCCGCAGCGGCCAGAAAGGCCGCCATAACCCTGCTGGAGCGGGTCGGGCTGGCGCACAAGGCCGACGCTTACCCTTCCGAGCTGTCCGGCGGCCAGCAACAGCGCGTGGCCATCGCCCGCGCCTTGGCCATGCAACCCCCGCTGATGCTGTTCGATGAACCCACCAGCGCCCTGGATCCGGAAATGGTCGGCGAGGTGTTACAGGTGATGCGATCCCTGGCCCGGGAAGGCATGACCATGATTTGCGTCACCCACGAAATGGGCTTTGCCCGCGATGTGGCGGACCGGGTACTTTTCATGGACGCAGGCCAGGTTCTGGAAGAAGGCAAGCCGGATACTTTCTTCATGGATCCCCAACATCCCCGAGCCCGGCAGTTTCTCGCCGACATTCGCATCCCGTTTTCACCCACGCTATAGGCGCGCGTTCCGAGCCGAATCGGCCATTGATTTCCAAATATTCGTGCGGGACTCATTACCCGATCAGGATTTTCAGGACGAGGCCCGCGCCGGCGCACGCGGCGATGATCCGAATCACGTCGCGCTTGAAACGGAACAAAGCGATGCTCGCCGCCAGCGCGATTAGCGCCGATGGCCAGTCAAAGGCACCGCTGAAACCCTTGGGCCAGAGGACGTGGTAGCCGAAAAACAGCGTCAGATTCAGGATCACTCCCACCACGGCGGCAGTGATCGCGGTCAACGGCGCGGTGAATTTGAGATCGTCGTGGGTGGCTTCCACCAGCGGGCCACCGATAAGAATGAACAGGAAGGACGGCAAAAAAGTGAACCATGTCACCAGCGTGGCGGCGACCGCACCGGCGAGGAATAAAGCATCCGGGCCGAACAGCGCTTTTGCGTAGCCGCCGACGAAGCCGACGAAAGCCACCACCATGATGAGCGGTCCTGGCGTGGTCTCGCCCAACGCCAATCCGTCGATCATCTGAGTCGGGGTCAGCCAGCCGTAGTACCCGACCGCGCCCTGATAAACGTAGGGCAGCACCGCGTAAGCGCCACCGAAGGTCAGCAAGGCTGCCTTGGTGAAGAACCAGCCCATCTGCGTCAGCGTACTATCCCACCCGAACAGCACGGTCAGCGCCGCCATCGGCGCGGCCCACAACAGCGCGCCGACCCCGATCACGCCAGCCAGGCGGCTCCAACGGAAGCGTGCATGTTCCGGCGGCGGCGTGTCGTCGTCGATCAAGGCCGGGCCAAACGACGGGTCCGCCTTGCCGTGGCCGCCACCGGCCTTGAACTGGGCCGGCGCAATGCGCCCGCCAAAGTAGCCGATCAGCGCCGCACCGGCGACGATGGCCGGGAACGGCGCATCGAGCACGAAGATCGCCACGAACGACGCGGCGGCAATCGCCCACAATATCGGATTTTTCAAGACGCGCGAACCGATGCGATAGGCGGCTTGCGCGACGATGGCCGTCACGGCGGGTTTGATGCCGTAGAACAGCCCCGCCACCAGCGGCGCGTCACCGAAGGCAACGTACAGCCACGACAACGCGATCAGCACAAACAGCGACGGCAGCACGAACAGCGTCCCGGCCACCATGCCGCCCCAGGTGCGATGTAGCAGCCAGCCGAGGTAGGTCGCGAGTTGTTGCGCCTCTGGGCCGGGCAACATCATGCAGTAGTTGAGCGCGTGTAGAAAGCGCTTCTCGCTGATCCAGCGGCGGCGCTCGACCAGTTCGCTGTGCAGGATGGCGATTTGTCCGGCTGGTCCGCCGAAGCCGATGAATCCCAGCTTGAGCCAGAACAGGCAAGCTTCCCGGAAACTGACCGGAGTTGGGCGGGTGCTGGCTTCCACAGGTGCGATAATAAAGCAGTGGTGTTGCTCGGGGGGTTCAGCCGCCAGTATGCAACAAACGTTGCGCGAGCGCTTGCGCTTGTCCCCGAATCTCGGGAACCGCCGTGGTTTCCCACAATCGCCCTTTGCACGGTGGCCCCAACGTGTACAGGAATGTGGAGGCATCGCCTCGCGCGTCCAGCAACCGTCCCTCGGCATCCGTGTCCAGCCCCAGGCATAAAGGATCAGGCCGGACCAGCCCCGAAGCGAGCAAATGACGGACCAGAGGATGCTGGAGCTTGCGATAGTCGCTCTCCGGCCCCGTGCAATTGATGACGTGGCTTGCCCGCAACTCGACCAGGGTGTTACTCCGGCGGGGGCGGTAGATGACCCAAACGCCGTCGTGCTGTTCCCTGTACGCGTCAATCCGCCCCGCGTGAACGCGAAGCTGTTCGGATCGCTTTAACCGTTCGATGGCGGCCGCCGCTTTGGGCGCGGCGCGATGGCGGTGGACATCCCAGCAAGATCGAACATGGCGCAGGAACCGTCGCCGTTCCACCAAGGGCAACGCTTGCCACAGTGCCTGGGTTTCGGGACGCAGGGCATCGATGACCGCTCGCCAGTCGTAGCCCGCCACCGCCGCCCGTTCGATTTCTTGACGGATCCGGCGCAGCAAAATCCTTGTACTTGCGGGGGTTTCGGCAGCGGTCAGGAAAAGCGGATAAGGAGCGCTCATTCGATGGCTTTGTGGCAGCCGCCCCTGCCTTGAGATCGCATGAATCGCGCTCCGATGACCTCGGGCTTTCAACGTCAGCGCTACATCCACCATGGTCAAGCCAGACCCGACCAGCACTACGGGGTCCGTGGGCGCCAGGTGATCCAGCGCATCCGGCGCCCACGGATCGCTGACATAGCGCTGGCTTCGATAGAACGACCGGTCGGCGACATCCGGATCGCTGGGCGGAAAGTTGCCCAGCACCAATACCACCCGGTCAGCCTGTAGGGTTTGGCCGGTCTTAAGCTGAATGACCGCTCCACTACCGTGGGGGAGGATGGCAACGGCTTCGTTCCGTATTCGATCCAACCGCGCGCTGGCAGGGGCTTGGGCGATCACCGTTTCCAGCACGGACTGGATATAGATCCCGTATAGTTTCCGTGGCGCAAAACAACCCGCGCCATAAGTGTCGTGAGACAGCCAGCCGGAAAAGTGTCTGGGGTCGTCGGGAAACGCGCTCATCCGCCCCGCTGGCACGTTGAGCAGATGGCACGGGTTGGCGGTACCGTAGGCCAGGCCCGCGCCCAACGAGGGTCGTGGCTCGATGAGGGTGATCGAGAGAGGAGCGGTCGCCAATCGCAACAAATGAGTGGCGACCATCGTGCCGCTGAATCCGCCACCGATGATGGCGATGCGTAATGGAGTTGGGTGAATGAATAACGTCATGTTGTTTTCAGGTGGGAGGGTGACCCAGACGGCTGCATGGTGAAGCGGTTTTCATTGCATCAGTCACTGTTGCGCCGCAACATGCCGGTCTCGTCCACGCGGCGCAGCGCGGCCAGTTCGCTTTCGGTGGGTTCGGGCACGACCCCGACCGGTTCCGATAGCCGCAACGGCCAGCCGGTGTTGGCGACGATTTCCTCCACGCTGGCGAAGGCGTAGCGGGCGGCGAGCACGAATTCCTTCGTTTCCGGGTCGGGGCGCAAGATGCCCAGTGTGGTCACGATGGCGCAGGGACCGCTGCCGCGAAAGGGATAGCGGGCGCGGGCGTCGCCGCCGTCCAGATACCCCGGCGAGGTCAGGTAATCGACTCGCTCGGCGAAGCGCTTTTTCTCGTGCGCCAGCATGATGACGACCCGCCGACAACCGCTGGCGATGTCGTTGGCCCCGCCGCTGCCGGTCAGGCGAACTCTCGGGGGCCGATAGCGCTCGCCCAGCGGTTCCCCCCAAATGCCGGTGGTGTTGACGTTGCCGAAGCGATCCACTTGGGCGGCGCCGATCAGACCGACGTCGCAGCGCCCGGACGCCACCAGAAAGCCCAGCGCATCCAGGGCGTTGGTGAAGCTGACGGCGTTGGTGCACAGGCGGTTGCACTCGATCCCCCACGGCAGGCCGCCGACGGGCGTGGCGCCGTAAATGCCGCCCTCGGTCATCGCCCGCACCCGGGGGGCGTGGTGCGCCTGGGCGAAAAAACCGGCCAGCAGGCTGAGGCCCACGCCAAAAATCGCCAGTTCGCCATCGCGGATTTCCCGCCCGGCGGCAATCGCCATCATTTCCTGACGGGTGTAGTTCATGGATCGTTCTCGGCCAGCAGTTCGTCGATATCCCCCCGGGACAGCAGCCAACGCCGGTAGGGGTCCAGCAGAAAGCCGGTCGCGGTCGCCGTCAATTTCTCGACTGTGTCCGGACCGATCAGCGCCAGGTACTCGTCCAGGGTCTGGTAGCTGTCGATGAAGTCGCGCCGATAGCGGGCGTAGCCTTCCGGGGTCGCCAGCGCCTCGTTCATCGCGCGCATGTGCCGCTCGTCGCCGTCGTGGACGCCCGGCGAGGCCTGCGGCCAGGCGCTGAACGGCCAGTACACCACGGCGTCCACCAGCAGGCCGGGAATCCGCACCAGATTGGGAAACTGCCTCATGCAGTCGGTCGCCACCAGGGCATCGGCCACCAGGACCAGCCGTCGCGCCGCCCGCGACAACTCGAACCGGCTCCATTCGCTACCGAGCAGGATGGCGTTGCCCTCGGGGTCGGCCAGGGTGACGTGAATCGCCGCCAGATCGGGGCGCAGCGGCGCCAGCGCCCCGTATTCCCGGCCGCTGAACGGATCGATCACCGGCGGAATCTTGCGCTGGAACCCTGGCTCGTCCGGGTGAAAGGCGCTGCGCAATTGCAGGTCGGTGCCGACGTTGACGGTCGCCGGCACGAACGGCCAGTTCAGCGCCCCGCCCAAAAACCGCAAGGCCATCGTCAGGTTGGAGTAATCCTCCAGCAGCACCCGGCCGCTTTCGACCGCCCGGCGCAGGCCGCTGGCGAAACCGAAGCCCTCCAGGCCGCTGAAGCCGCATTCGATCTTATCCACCGCGCCGGCGGCGCACAGCAGGTTTAACTGCTGGGTGGTGGCGTGGAAGATGGCGTGCAGGTGGCGGCGATTCTGGCGGATCAGTTCCCGCCCGAAGACGACGGGATCGGCGCCCACCGGCAGGCCGGCGCCGCTGGCGTATTGCATCCCGTCGCGGGTGAAGCGCGTCACCGCCTGTGACAAACTCATTAATTTGCTGGGCATGATCCTGGACGCTACCGGACGCCATGTTGGAACTGATAAACCCGAAACGGGGCGTTTTCGTAAGCCGCCTCGGCGACGTAGCGACCCAGTTGCAGAAACTCCCCGGCATCCTTGACCGGGCCGGCGAAGCGGGTCACCGGTTCGCCGGTGGCGTCGAAGAAGATGAAGGTAGGCGCAACCTGCACCCGGTTGGCCAGCGCGAATTCGATTTGCTTTGAGGTATTGCCCTTGAAATCGACCAGGGGCGCGGCGCTGGTCAGGTTCAGGCTGACGCTCAGAAAATGCCGTTGGTAAAAGTCCCGGACCGTGGGATCGCGCAACACGGTGTCTTTGAGCTTGCGGCACTCGCCGCACCCTTGCAGCTCGAACAGAACCAGCACGCCCCGTTTGCCCATTTGGGTGGCTTGGGCGAGCGCGCCTTGCAGGTTGTCGGGAGCGGGGCCGAAAAAAGCGTCGCGCCCGGCTCCCACCGGGGCGACGAGAGCCAGAAAGCTCATTCCCAACACCACGACGATCAAAACGAACAGTACGAGGGAACCGAACAGCTTCAGCGAACGGACCATGGTTCTTCCCTCACTTCAGCCAGAACAGCGCCCGCTCGCGGATCCGTTCCAGCAGCGACAGCGAAAGAAAAGTCATCGATCCCGTGTACAGAATGCCGGCCACCATCCGTGGATAGTCGGCAAAATCGGCGTAGTACTGCACGAAGCGCCCCAGCCCGGCGTTGGCGCCGAACAGTTCCGCCACGGTCAGCAGGATGAAGGCGAACGCCAGCCCGACCGCCATGCCGGAAAAGATGTGCGGCAGGCTGGCGGGGAATACGACCTTGCACAGGTACTCGCGATGGGTGAGACCCAGCACTCGGGCGTTATCGCGGTAACGGCCTTCGACCGCCAGCGCGCCGGCGGCGGCGCTTTGGAACACCGGCCAGAACGCGCCGACGAACACCACGAACATGGCCGACAGCAGGAAAGTCGGCAGCAGGGCGATGGCGTAGGGGATGTACACCGTGGGCGGCACCGGCGCGACCACGCGGGCGAAGGGGAAAAAGGCCCGGCGCAGCCAGCCGGTCGTCGCCACCAGCAAGCCGGCAACCACACCGGCCGCGACCGCCGCCAGATAACCCGGCACCAGGATCAAAAACGAGGACCAGGTGCCGACCCACAATTCCGGCAGTGAGTCCCACAGCGCCACCGCAACCCGCGTCGGCGAGGGCAGCAACGGGTTCGCCGCCGACGTAAAAAACATCGCGCCGAGCTGCCAGGCCAACAGCAGCAGGGCGAACAGGGCCGTCGCTTCCTTGCCCGGCCAGCGCCAGAATGGAGCCAGCCAGCGCCATGCGACGGGCCGGGACCGATCAACGGCCGCTTCGGCCAAGGTGGATACCGAGGTCAGCGTGTTCATGAAAACCACCCGTGAAAGCTCACTCAAACTTTGAAAGTCCATACAATCCCCCCTCTCCCTCCGGGAGAGGGGCTGGGGGGTGAGGGTTGCACGAAAAATCCCCCTCTCCCCCACCCCGCAAGCGGGCGAGGAATTTCCTTACAGCTTCTTAAGTTAAATGGACCAGCGTATCGGCGCTCAGCGCATCAGCGAGGACTTGCCGCAACTGATGAAAGATGGGGGAAGCGAGCAGACCGCGACGATCGCGCGGGCGGACGAACCCCACCGCGCAACTGGCGATCACCCGCCCCGGCGCCGCGCCCAGCACTACCACCCGATCGCTCAAATACAGCGCCTCGTCGATATCGTGGGTAACGAACAGGATGGTTTTGCGGGGAACGGTGCTTTGCCACACCGCCAGCAGCAAGTCCTGTAAGCGGGCGCGGTTGAGCGCGTCCAGCGCTCCGAACGGTTCGTCCATCAGCAGAATCGGCGAGCCGAGCGCCAGCGCCCGAGCGATCGCGCCGCGCTGGCGCATCCCGCCGGACAGCTCCAGCGGGTATTTGTCGGCGGCCTCCTCCAAACCCACTTGCGCCAGATACTCCCGGGCCAGTATCCGACGTCGCGCCGGAGCCAGTGCCGGATGCGCCTTGGCGATGGCCAGGGCGACGTTGTCCGCCACGCTCAGCCAGGGAAACAGCGAGTAATCCTGAAACACCACTCCCCGGTCGATGCCGGGACCGGCAATCGGCCGATCCCACCAGCGGATCGCGCCACACTGCGGGCTTTCCAGTCCCGCCAACAGGCGCAGCAAGGTGGATTTGCCCGATCCGGACGGACCCAGCAAGCACAGGAATTCTCCCTCCCGCACCGTCAGCCGGATATCGTCGAGAATGGGGACGCCGTCGTAGGCGAAGGAGACGGCGTCGAGAGTGAGGGCCGCCGGGTTCACAGCACGTCCCGCTGCTGGAAATCGCGTTGCCGCTGCTTCCAGAACGGTTCTCCCGGCTCCTCGGCGGCCAGGCGATCCAAAGTCTGCTTGTACAGTTGGGTATCGATATAGGCGGTGATGTCCAGCTTGGAATCGACGAAGCCGCTGTTCTGCATGATGGTCCAGAACGTCTGAACTCCGCGCACGTTGGGATCGGATTGCTGGTCGAGGTGCGGCTGGTAGTAGCCGCGTTCCAGCAGGTCGCGATCCAGCTTCACGTACTTCTGAATGGCGTCGATGGTTTCCTTATGGTTCTGGGCGGCGAACTTTTCGGCGCGCAGGATGGCGCGCAGGAATTTGCTCCAGGTTTCCTGGTCGTCGAATTTCTGGGGAGTAACGACCAGCCGGCAGCAGGGATGGCCCGGCTGCAAGTCCGAGGAACGAATGACGATCTTGAGTCCCTGATCCTCGGCGCGCAGGTCGTGCGGTCCCCACACCACCCCGGCGTCCACCTGACCCGACTTGACCGCCTCGATCACCGCCGGGGGATTTTTCAGCTCGAAAATCTGCACGTCGGCTTTCCAGTCCACTTTGGCGTCGGTCAGGGCGCCGCGCAGCACCGCATCGCCGGTGGCCATCCGCACCGTCGCCACCTTCTTGCCTTTGAGGTCGGCGACGGTCTTGATCTGGCCCGCCTTCTCGGGGGTGGCGATCAGCGAGGCATCCTCGCCCATGATGCCGCCGATGATGCGCAGATCGGTCCCCTTGGCGATGTGCGCCAGCGGGGCGGTGGTGCCGAAGGCGCCGACGTCCAGCTTGCCGGCGACGACGGCGTTGAGACCGTCCGCCGAATTGACGAACTCGATCAGTTCGACGTCGAGTCCCTCCTGCGCGAACAAGCCCTGCTCCTTGGCCACGAAGAACTTGGCGTGGCCGGTGACGGGCAGATAACCCACCTTCAAGGTGTGCGTGGTGTTGTCGGCCAAAGCGCCCAGGGACAGGGTCAGTCCCAGAGCGGCGGCGGTCATGGATTTGAGGAATCGCGATAATGGAACCATGTCCTCCTCCCGAAAGGTACAGTGATGATCGGTTGCGAAGCCAACTCGGGGCGTCCACCAACCTGGAGAGGAGTTTTGTATAGCGCGGGCGCGTTCAAACTCAAAAGAATAAAAATTGCTGATGAAATTCACCCAAAGAATTAAGGCCGACTTCCGCTTTTGCAGAAAAATGTATAAGGATTTCGCAATAGATTATTTTCAATTATTACTATCCGTTTTTAAAATTTGATTTAGTTATAACTTTATCGGAGCCTAACCATGATTTTTTCGCCCGGCCTCGTGCGCGTCCTCCTTGCGGGCGCTACCGCTTTCATGCTCGGGACCGCGCACGCCGATGTCGCGCTCCTGAACGTGTCCTACGACGTGACCCGCGAGTTATACAAGGACATCAACCCGGCTTTCATCGAGCACTGGGCCAAAACCACGGGCGAGAAAGTCGCCGTCGAACAGTCTCACGGCGGATCAAGCAAGCAGGCGCTCGCGGTGGCCAACGGCCTGGAAGCGGACGTGGTCACCATGAACCAGGCCACCGACATTGATTTGCTGGCCGCTGGCGGGTTAGTGCCGAAGGACTGGCGCCAGCGCCTCCCTCACGACAGCGCGCCGTATACCTCGACCACCATATTTCTGGTGCGCAAAGGCAACCCCAAGCACGTTCGCGACTGGGACGACCTGGTGAAACCGGGCATTGCGGTGATCGTTCCCAACCCCAAAACCTCCGGTAACGGCCGCTACGCCTATCTGGCGGCCTGGGGCTACGCGATCAAGAAGGGCGGCGACGAAGCCAGGGCGCGCGATTTCGTGACCCGCCTGTTCCGCAACGTGCCGGTGCTGGATGGCGGCGGACGCGGTGCCACCACGACCTTCACCCAGCGCGATCTGGGCGACGTGCTGGTGACCTTCGAGAACGAGGCGGTGCTGATCGGCCGCGAGTTGGGCAGCGAAAAATTCGAGGTGATCTATCCCTCGATCAGCATTCAGGCCGAAGCGCCGGTCGCCGTGGTGGATCGAGTGGTGGACAAGAAAGGAACCCGCAAGCAAGCCCAGGGCTACCTGGAATTTCTCTATTCCCCCGCCGGTCAGGAAATTGTCGCCCGGAATTTCTTCCGGCCCCGGCTGGAGACGATCCTGAAACAGCACGCCGGGCAGTTCAAACCGATCCAGCTTTTCACGGTGGACGAGGTCTTCGGTGGCTGGGCGAAAGCGCAACAGACGCACTTCGCCGATGGCGGCGTGTACGACCAGATCGTGGTGAACCGCTGATGCGCGCCGGCAAACCGCATCGCGTCCTGCCGGGGTTTCCGCTGGCGTTGGGCTATACCCTGGTGTATCTGGCGCTGATCGTGCTGATCCCGCTCGCCGCGGTTTTTCTGAAGTCCACGTCCCTGACCTGGGAACAATTCTGGGCGGTGATCAGCGCGCCGCGCGTGGTGGCGTCCTATCGGGTGAGTTTCGGGACCTCGCTGCTGGCCGCCGCCATCAACGCCGTGTTCGGGCTGATCTTCGCCTGGGTGCTGGTGCGCTACAGCTTTCCGGGCAAGCGGATCGTCGATGCACTGGTGGATTTGCCGTTCGCCCTGCCCACCGCCGTCGCCGGCATCGCGCTCACCGCCATCTACGCCGGCAATGGCTGGCTGGGCCAGTGGCTGGAACCCCTGGGCCTCAAGGTCGCCTTCACCCCTCTGGGCATCCTGGTCGCGCTGACCTTCATCGGCCTGCCCTTCGTGGTGCGCACGGTGCAACCGGTGCTCGATGATCTGGATACCGAGTTGGAGGAAGCCGCCGCCAGCCTCGGCGCGGATCGCTGGCAGACGTTCTGGCGCGTGTTACTGCCCGTGCTGATGCCGGCCTTGCTCACCGGCTTCGCCCTGGCCTTCGCCCGGGCGGTCGGCGAGTACGGCTCGGTGATCTTCATCGCCGGCAACGTGCCGATGGTGTCGGAGATCACCCCGCTGCTGATCATCACCAAGCTGGAGCAGTATGACTACGTCGGCGCCACGGCCATCGCCGTGGTGATGCTGGTCGTCTCGTTCGTTCTGCTCTTTCTGATTAACGGCTTGCAGTTCTGGGCCAACCGCGGTCGCGCGAGGAGCTGAGCATGGGCGCCGCTGTCGCTACCCATTGGACCGCCCACGCGCGGCGGTTCGAGGCCAAAGCCGCCACCCGCGAACCGGCCTGGATCAAGGGGACGCTGATCGTCATCGCGCTGGCGTTCTTCGGGCTGTTTCTGCTGCTGCCGCTGGTGACGGTGTTCGCCGAGGCGTTCCGCAAGGGCTGGCAGGTCTATTTGGCCGCCCTGGTGGAGCCTGACGCGCTGTCCGCCATCGCTCTGACCCTGTTGGTGGCGGCCATCGCCGTGCCCCTCAACCTGGTGTTTGGCGTCACGGCAGCCTGGGCGATCGCGAAATTCAATTTTCGCGGCAAGCAGTTGTTGACCACTCTGATCGATCTGCCGTTCTCGGTCTCGCCGGTTGTTGCCGGCCTGGTGTTCGTGCTGCTGTTCGGGGCGCAGGGCTGGTTCGGCCCCTGGCTGATCGAACACGACGTGAAGATCATTTTCGCCGTGCCCGGTCTGGTGCTGGCGACGATCTTCGTCACCTTCCCGTTCGTCGCCCGCGAGCTGATTCCCCTGATGGAAGCCCAGGGCCGTGAGGAAGAAGAGGCGGCCATCGTGCTGGGGGCCTCCGGCTGGCAAACCTTCTGGCACGTCACACTGCCGAACGTCAAATGGGGCTTGCTCTACGGCGTCATCCTGTCCAACGCCCGCGCCATGGGGGAATTCGGCGCGGTCTCGGTGGTGTCCGGCCACATTCGAGGACGGACTAACACCCTGCCGTTGTACGTGGAGATCCTTTACAACGAATACTATTTCGCCGCCGCGTTCGCGGTGGCCTCGCTGCTGGCGCTGCTGGCGTTGCTGACCCTGATCGTCAAATCCCTGGTGGAACGGCGGGGCCGGCAACAGTTGAGCGTCGGCGAGGAATCGGGAGCATCCACATGAGCATTCGCGTGCAAAGCATCGCCAAACGGTTCGGCCCGTTCGTCGCGCTCGACGACGTCACCCTGGATTTTCCGACCGGCCAACTGGTGGGCTTGCTGGGTCCGTCCGGCTGCGGCAAAACCACCCTGCTGCGGATCATCGCCGGCCTGGAGTCCGCCGATGGCGGGCAGGTGTTTCTCGACGGCGAGGACGCTTCCACCGCCCACGTCCGCGAGCGGCAAGTCGGCTTCGTGTTCCAGCATTACGCCCTGTTCCGGCACATGACCGTGTTCGACAATGTCGCCTTCGGGCTGCGGATCAAGCCGCGCGGGCAACGCCCCGGCGAGAGCGCGATTCAATCCCGCGTTCGCGAGCTTCTGGACCTGGTGCAGTTATCAGCGCTCGCCCAGCGTTATCCCACGCAATTGTCCGGCGGCCAGCGGCAGCGGATCGCCCTGGCCCGCGCCCTGGCGGTCGAGCCGCGCGTGCTGTTGCTTGACGAGCCGTTCGGCGCGCTGGACGCCAAGGTCCGCAAGGAATTGCGCCGCTGGTTGCGAAAACTGCACGACGTGCTGCACATCACCAGCATCTTCGTGACCCACGACCAGGAAGAAGCGCTGGAAGTATCCGACCAGGTCGTGTTGATGAACCGTGGTCGGATCGAGCAGATCGGCACGCCCGACCAGGTGTACGAACAGCCGGCCACGCCATTCGTGTACGGCTTTCTCGGCGCGGTCAACCTGTTTCGCGGCCGGGTGCGCGACCAGCAGCTACACGTCGACGACGGCAGCTTGCCCTTGGGTCGCGCCGGCTTTCAGTCCGGCGCCGAGGCGCTGGGTTTCGTCCGCCCTCACGAGCTGGAAATCGAAACCGACTTGTCCAATAACACCGGCATCATCGCCAAAGTCGAACGGGTGTTGGCGTTCGGCTCGACCGCCCGGGTCGATCTGACCGGCGCCAACGGCGAATCGGGCCGGCTTTACGAGGTGGAGCTATCGCGCGAGCGCGTGGCCGCGCTGAACCTGGCCAACGGGCAACGGGTGCGCCTGAAGCCGGCGCGGATTCGCCTGTTCGCGCCTGAACCCCGGCCGGCGGGACCGGCATCCCTTCCGGCGCGGAGTCTGATCGGCCTTGATGGAGAGGGGATTTGAACTTTCAGCAACTGCGCATCATCCAGGAAGCGGTGCGCTGCAACTTCAACCTGACCGAGGTCGCCAATGCGCTGTTCACCTCGCAGTCCGGGGTGAGCAAGCACATCAAGGACCTGGAGGACGAACTTGGCATCGAGCTGTTCGTCCGCCGGGGCAAGCGGTTTCTGGGGCTGACCGAGCCCGGCAAGGAATTGGTCGAGATTGTCCGGCGGATGCTGCTGGACGCCAGGAACATCCGCCAACTCGCCGAGCAATTTTCCAACCGCGACCAGGGCCAGCTCCGAGTCGCCACCACCCACACTCAGGCGCGCTACGCCTTGCCGCCGGTGGTCGCCCAGTTCAAGGCCGCCTTTCCCCGCGTCCACCTGGCGCTCCATCAAGCCAGTCCGGCCGAGATCGCCACGATGTTGCTGGCCGGCGAGGCCGACATCGGCATCGCCACCGAAGCGCTGGCCAGCGTGGCGGAACTGGCCTCCTTCGCATTTTACGAGTGGCATCACGCCGTGATCGTGCCGGACGGGCACCCGCTGGTCTTGGTCCAGCCGCTCACGCTCGACGCCATCGTCGAACATCCGCTCATCACCTACCACGAGGGCTTTACCGGCCGTTCCAGGCTCGACGCCGCCTTCGCGCGGGCGGGGCTGGCGCCCGACATCGTGATCTCGGCTCTGGACGCCGACGTGATCAAAACCTACGTCGAGCTGGGTCTCGGCATCGGCATCATTGCCTCGGTGGCTTTCAACCCAGTCAAGGACATCGGCCTGCGCCTGCTCGACGGCGCCCGGCTGTTCGAGAAGAACATCACCTGGATCGCCGTCCGCCGGGGCCACTACTTGCGAAACTTCGCGTATCGGTTCATCGAATTGTGCAACCCGGAACTGAGCGAATCCCTCGTGCGCAACGCCAGTTCCGCCGCCAGCCTCCCACCGGCGCGCGGCGAAACGTTCGAGGCTGGCGCTGGCATCTGAAGACCATACGGTCGCCGACCTTTGCCAGACGGGCCGCTTCTCCAAGCCAACTTGCAAACGATTTGGACTTCTTCAAATCGCCGCGCTTGCGGCGAGGGGCAATGGCGACCCGACCACGGTCGGCGCCGGCAACCCGGCGGGCGGGCGCAAGGCGCCAGCGCGCAACTCGGCCAGCAGGGTTTCCCCTTCGGGCCAGGGTCCAAACCCCGATTCGACGTTGATGTGGCCAGCCTGGCCGAGATTGACCAGGCGGCTGCCCCAGTGCTGGGCAAACCACTTCGCCCGCTCCAGTTCGAGGTGTGGATCGTTCTCGCTGGCGACGAGGATGCTCGGGAATGGCAGGGGCCGCAGCGGCACCCCGTCGAAGAACGGACGGTGGTCGGTGTCGGCGGGCGCCACCAGCAAGGCCCCTCGGACATCGGCCCAGCGGCGCCTGGCCCACTCGGCGATGGTGATGCAGCCCAGGCTATGTCCAACCAGGATCACCGGACTGGGCGCGCGGCGGATTTCCCGATCCAGGGCCTCGACCCATTCGTCGACTTGCGGTTGGCGCCAGTTTCGCTGGCGGACCCGCCGGTACGCCGGGTGATCCCGACCCCACAAGGTTTGCCAGTGATCCGGCCCGGAGTCGCCCAAACCCGGCACGATGAGGACGGTGGTCTCCTCGACCGGATGGCGGACGCGATCCTGATAGCCGTCGGCGCCGACCCAACGGGCAATCTGAGCCTGATGCTCGGTGGCAACGCCAAGCAGAAACACCCGCGCGCCATGATTCTTGATCCGCTGGACGCGTTGGGCCAGTGCGCGCAGTTCGTCGGCGCTCATTTCCGCCGCTCGCAGATGCGAATAGCCCAGCTTGATGATATCCGGTTGCAAGGCCAGCGACCGATCCAGCTCGCTGGGATCAACGCCGCGCTGGTGCAGGGCGATGCCGAAGCCCCGCGCCCGGAAACTGGCGATGGCCTGGACCAGGTGGCCACTATCCAGTACGACGGCTTCGGCGATTTCCAGAACCACATCGCCCGGCGCCCGGCCGCAGTCGCGCAGAATACCCTCGAACACCGCTCCGTGATCGCCGGACACCCGGGCAATATGCCAGGGATGGACCTCCAGCAATAACAATCCGCTCAGCCGCCAGGCGGCGGCGTTAAGGACGTGCAGGGTGCGAACCAGGCGGTCGAGGTAAACGATGGAATCCTCGTCGAGGGCGACGGCGTAAGGCGCCCTAGGCGATACGCTATTGCCGCGCGGGCTGAAGGCGTGAAGCCAGGCCTGATAGCCGAGCACCTCATCCCCGGCATCCAGAAGCGCGTCGAAGACGCTCTCCAGCCGCATGCCGTAAAATCCGGCCACCACGGCGCCTTCTTCCAGGGCGAAGGGCGCCCGCGCGCCCGCCCAGGCCGCTTGTTGGAATTGCTGGTTGAAGTGGGCGACAAGCGGTGCGAGCGACATGTTGATCTCCTCGATAAAAGCGGTTTCGGCAAGAAAAGTCAGAACCTTTCGCCGCCCGGCGTCATGCTCGTCACGCTGGCGCGCAACTCGCTTCCCGCCATCGTCAACAGTGTAGGAAGATCAAAATAAAATTAGAAAGAATAAAAAGATCATTGGTTATTACCCATACATATTATTACCGGCCGGAGATTTCTCCGCGCGGTGACAAGAAAACCAGACGATGGGATTTGGCAAACCGCGCCTGACCGACCACAGGGGAAATCTCACGAAGCCAAACGGATTTCACGACCTCTCGGTCCATGCTTTGACATATAACTCCTCCAGCGCCTGGGTGAATCCCGGTTCATCGCGCAGCGGCGAGGCGGCCACCCGATGACGGAGGTTGGCGCGCAGAGCGGCCAGGGTCGGGATATCCGTCGCCAATTCGGCCGCGACGCGCAGGTACTGGGCCTCGTCCCTGGCGATCAGTTGCTCCAGTCCAACGGCATGAAGCAGGCTGGATACCATTCTCCCCGCGTGGCTGCTCCCTTCCAGGGTGATGACCGGCGCCCCCTGCCAGAGGGCGCAACAGGCGAGGGTATGACCGCTCCACGGAAACACATCGAGGAAAATATCGATATCCTCGAACTGTTCGAAGAAGCTGCGGGTGGGATCGTTCAGCGACCGCAACAGAAGCCGCCCAGGATCGATCCCCAAGGCCGCGAATGCCCCCTCCAGCCGCTGCTGGTGCCAAGCATCGATCTGGTCGCGGGCAATGAGCAGACGCGCGCCCGGGAGCGCCTGGAGCAGCCGGCTCCAAAGGCGAATCACCGCGGGGTTGATTTTCTCCAGCTTGTGCAAGGCGCCGAAAGTGACCTGGCCGGTCTTCGCCGCTGGCGCCGGGCTGACCGGGGGAGCATGGTCGGGGGGACGGAAACAGGCGAATAGCCGTGGCAATCGCAGCGGCGCTTCACAACCGGGAAAACCCTCTCCCTCCGGCGCGGTGAACGCATCGACGATCCGATAATCCATCGCCGCGAGCCCGGTGGTGTTCGGGTAGCCCAGCCAACTGATTTGCAACGGCGCCGGCTTGCGGGCAAAGAGCATGAGGCGGTTCTTTTCGGTGTGGCCGCCCAGATCCACCAGAATGTCCACGCGGTCCGCGCGGACCTGCTCGTCGAGACGGTGGTCGGACCAACCGGCGATGTCGCGCCATTGGTCGGCGAGACTTTTGAGCCGCGCCGTCACCGCATCCGGGCTCTCCACGTCGGAATAACAGCAGATGCGAAAGCGCCGGCGATCGTGGTGGGCCAGCACCGGTTCGAAAAAGTAATTCACCGCGTGGGCGCGAAAATCCCGGGAAACGTAGCCGATTCGCAGCAACCGGTCGGGTCGGCGGCTCGGATTTTTTCGAGGCGGCCTGGCGAGTTGGTCCAGGTGGCCACAGACCCGCCGGTGTTCGGCGGCCACTTCCCACGGGTCGAGTCCTGGAACCAGGTTCAGCAGGTAGAGCAGATTGTCCGCCGCGACTGGATAGTCGGGGCGGCGCTGGAGCGCCGCGCGAAAGGCGACGATGGCGTCCTCCAGTCGCAACTGGTCGAACAACGCGCGCCCGAGATTGTAATGCGCTTCCGCCAGTCCCGGGGCCAACCGCGCGGCCGCCTCGGCATGGCGCAGCGCTGCCTCATGGGCGTGGATATCCCCGTAGGCGGCGCCAAGATTGAGATGGGCGCCGGCGTGATCGGGACGCAAGGCGAGAGCGACCTGCAACTGCTCGATCGCGGCCTGGGGCTCCCCAGCCCGGCGTAAGGCATCCCCCAGGTTACTGCGCAGCACCGGATTGTCGGGGACCAGGTCCACCGCGCGCCGAATATAGGCCGCTCCCTCGGCGTGAGCGCCCTGCTGGTGGCGGACCAACCCGAACAGATGAAGCGCGTCGGGGTCCGCCGGCGACAATCGCAACACCCGTTCATAGAGTTGCGCCGCCCGCGCCAATTCCCCCGCCTGGTGGAATTTTACCGCCGCCTGGAGAAGCGCCCGAGGATCGTTTACTGTTGGCACCGCCCTACCCCATAAGCTCGCGAACGGAGCCGATTCTACTTCACTGGGACCACCAGACCGGAGGTGACCATGAACCTCGTGCAAGCGCAAGCCGCCAGCGACATCGATACCGCGCGGACGCTGTTCCGCGAGTACCAGCGGTTCCTGGGCGTCGATCTGTGCTTCCAGGGGTTCGAGGAGGAACTTGCGACCCTGCCGGGGCGCTACGCGCCACCGAGGGGCCGGTTGCTGCTCGCGCTGGATGGACCCCGCGCGGCGGGCTGCGTGGCCCTGCGCCCGCTGGACGACAAGATCTGCGAGATGAAACGCCTGTTCGTCCGGCCAGCGTATCGCGGTCGAGGGCTGGGGCGCGTCCTGGCGACCCGGATCGTGGACGAAGCGGCGGCCTTGGGCTATGCCGCGATGCGGCTGGATACCCTGGAGGGGCTGGAAGATGCGATGCGCCTTTACGCCTCGATGGGTTTTCAACGCCGCGCGCCCTACTACGCCAATCCGCTGCCGGGCGTGGTGTATTGGGAGCGGGCGCTGTCGAATTTCCCATCCGCTTCCACCACCATGGAGCCGGACGGTTCGCTTCCCGGCCCGGTTGGAGATTCACGATCCAATCATCTCAATTATCATCGCTGCTGACGATGAACACCTCGTCCACCTCGTTGATGTGGTAACGCCGGGGCTTGGCGGCCACCGCGAGATCCGCCTCGCTCAAGCCGGATTGACCGAGCATGTAGGCACGGATGGCCGGATCGTTCGGATCGGCTTTTTCATTCTCCAGCCATTGCCGGACCTTCGGGTCTTGCGGCTGAAAGACATGCAGCTCCCGATGGCCGCGTTGCAACAGGGCGTAAACCGGCGGGTCGCCTAGCTCGACCAGCTTGGTATAACCCATCTCCTCGTACATTCGCGCGGTCTGCCTGACGTTGGCCAGCACCTTACCGTTGCCTTTGTAGTCGGGGCCGTACTCGAAGCGGTTGCCTTTCTCCAGCAGGTGCTGGCGCAGCGCCGCGACCGCGCCATCAAGGCCGGTTATCGATTTGACGGTTTTCTCGCTCATGGGTAAATGCTCCGCAAAATTATTCCACGTGGCATATTCTAAGAAATACTTGCTGAAAAACCGTTTTTATTCTCACCTCTCTATCCCAGGAGTTATCGCATGGCTGGCACCAGTCTGTTAGCTCTGATCGATGATATCGCCACCGTATTGGACGACGTGGCGCTGATGACCAAGGTGGCGGCGAGAAAGACCGCCGGCGTCCTGGGCGACGATCTGGCGCTGAACGCCGAGCAGGTCTCAGGGGTGCGCGCTGAGCGCGAATTGCCGGTGGTGTGGGCGGTCGCCAAGGGCTCGATGAAAAACAAGCTGATCCTGGTCCCGGCGGCGTTGTCGATCAGCGCGGTCGCGCCGTGGGCGATCACACCGTTGTTGATGGTGGGCGGCGCCTATCTGTGTTTCGAGGGCTTTGAAAAAGTTGCGCACAAATTCCTGTACGGCAAGACCGGCACGGATGCCGAGCACGCCGCGACCGTCCAGGCGCTCAGCGACCCCGCCGTGGATCTGGTGGCGTTCGAGCGGGAAAAAATCCGGGGCGCGATCCGCACCGACTTCGTGCTCTCGGCGGAAATCGTCGTGATCGCCCTGGGCACCGTGCAAAATGCCCCCTTCTCGGTCCAGGTGGCCGTGATCGCCGGCATTGCTGTCCTCATGACGGTGGGTGTGTACGGCTTGGTGGCTGGTATCGTGAAGTTGGACGATGCGGGACTTCACCTCATCAAGGATGACGCGGCCCACGCCTGGGCCGGTTTCAAGCGCATCCTGGGCCGGGGCCTGTTGCGCGTCGCGCCGTATCTGATGAAAGCATTATCCGTCGTCGGCACGGCCGCCATGTTCATGGTCGGCGGTGGAATTCTGCTGCATGGCCTGCCTTATTCCCATGCGGTGTTGCACCACGCGGAAGCCGCCGTTGGCGGCGTGCCCGGCATCGGCGGCGTGCTGGCGGCCCTCACTCCGATGTTGCTCAACCTGCTGGTCGGCATCATCGCAGGCGGGCTGACGCTGGTCGGCGTCAACAAAGCCACAGCTTGGCTTAGCAAGCGCGACCAACGGCCGGATTCGACCTGATCGCTCCCCATGCCGACCGTTGCCCTGAGTTGTCATCCCGCCACGCCTTGCCCAGCCATCCGGCGCTTCACGGTCGAGGCTCATCGGACTCCCGCTGGATCGCTCGCGTTGCGCTACGTGATCGAGGGCGACTTGGCCGGCGTGCGCCTGCCCGACCCGCGCCCGTCGCGCCAAGCGGACGAGCTTTGGCGGCATACCTGCTTTGAGGCGTTCCTGGCGGGAGGCGCCCACGCGGGTTATTATGAATTCAACTTCGCGCCATCGACTGAATGGGCCGTTTATCGCTTCACGGCGTATCGAACGGGAATGACGGCTGTTGAACCGATCCCGCCACCCACCGTCACCTTGCGCGTTGGCGCGGATCGGCTCGAATTGGAAGCCGTGGTGGAGTTGGCCGAACTGACGAAGAAACCGGGCGGCGCGAAGTCGCGGCTGGCCTTGGCCGCCGTCATCGAGGCACAGAATGGTCAACGCTCGTATTGGGCGTTGCGGCACCCACCGGGGCCGCCGGATTTCCATCACCCCGACGGTTTCGCGCTCCCGCTCGATCCTTTCACCTGACCGTGGAATTGACCTAACCGCAGGATGACCCCCCGATGCAACCGATCCTCAAATCCGCCAAGCTCGCCAACGTTTGCTACGACATTCGCGGCCCGGTGCTGGCGCGCGCCAAGCAGATGGAAGACGAAGGGCAACGGATCACCAAGCTCAACATCGGCAATCCGGCGCCGTTCGGCTTTCTGGCGCCGGACGAGATCGTCCAGGACGTGATCCACAATTTGCCAGACGCCTCCGGCTACTGCGATTCGAAAGGGCTGTTCGCCGCGCGCAAGGCGATCATGCACTACACCCAGCAAAAACAGATTCGCGGGGTGCAGGTCGAGGACATCTACGTCGGTAACGGCGTGTCCGAGTTGATCACGATGGCCTTGCAAGCCCTGCTCAACAACGGTGACGAGGTGTTGATTCCGGCGCCGGACTATCCGCTGTGGACGGCGGTGGTCAGCCTGTCGGGCGGCACCCCGCGCCACTATCTGTGCGACGAGCGGGCCGGCTGGTTGCCGGACCTGGATGATATCCGGGGCAAGATCACCCCGAACACCCGCGCCATCGTCGTCATCAACCCCAACAATCCGACCGGCGCGCTGTACCCGGCGGAGCTGCTGCGGGAAATTCTGGAGATCGCCCGCCAGCACCAGCTCATCGTCTACGCCGACGAAATCTACGACAAGGTGCTCTACGACGGCGCCCAGCACACCTCCATCGCATCCCTGGCCGACGACGTGCTGTGCCTGACCTTCAACGGCCTGTCGAAAAATTACCGGGCTTGCGGTTATCGCGCCGGCTGGGTGGTGGTGTCGGGCGAACGAAGTCATGCCCAGGATTACATCGAGGGCCTGACCATCCTGACCTCGATGCGGTTGTGCGCCAACGTCCCCGCCCAGTATGCGATTCAGACCGCGCTCGGCGGTTATCAGAGCATCGGCGATCTGGTGCTGCCCACCGGCCGGCTGGGCAAGCAGCGCGACCTGGCGTTCCAGTTGCTCACGGCCATTCCCGGCGTCAGTTGCATCAAGCCCCAGGCGGCGCTGTATCTGTTTCCGCGCCTCGACCCCAAGTTCTATCCCATTGCCGACGATCAGCAGTTCGTGCTTGAACTGCTGTTGGAGGAAAAGGTGCTGCTGGTGCAGGGCACCGGCTTCAACTGGCCCCAGCCCGACCACCTGCGGATCGTGTTCCTGCCGCACGAGGACGACCTGGCGGACGCGATTGGGCGCCTCGGCCGCTTTCTGGAGCGTTATCACCGGCGCCATCACGGCGCGTGACGGCCCCCGCCGGGCGCGTGCCCGCCCAGCCAAATCACCACGCGCCCGGCTTTCCGATTGATACCCACCCCTTCGTTGTCACCGCGCGGCGGGAACTCGCGTCCCGCCGCGCAATGTCGCGGGAACCGCGAAATAACATGGTTCCCCTTCGGCCCTCCCGTTTTACCTAATTCGCCTCGATTACAATAAGTAATTGATTGGTATTTATTTATTTTTTGCACCGTGACTTGGCACGGGGTTTGAAATAGTTCACGCGGGTCACCGCCGCAGGTCGAAGCCCCCCGACAAACTCAACCTAGCGGGCTCGGATCGGTTCGGCGGTATATCCAGACGCGCCAGGGCAATTGGCCAAACCAGGTCGCCCGGCAATCGCGGGGAGGTTACCTCCCGTAAATCGTTCAATGTCGTGAATTGTTGTCAACCCTGATAGGAGCCCTGCTCATGAACAGCAAAACCCTCGTCAATTCCGCCCTCGCCAGCGTTTTCGCCCTGGGTCTGGTCGCCACCGCCGGTCAAGCCGTCGCCGCCGAGGAAAAGAACGCCGAAAAGTGCTACGGCATCGTCAAGGCCGGCAAGAACGACTGTCAAACCAGCGCGCACGCCTGCGCCGGCCAGGCCAAGAAGGATGGTCAGGGCGATTCCTGGGTCTATGTCCCCAAGGGCACCTGCGAAAAGATCGTCGGCGGCAGCTTGCAGCCGAAGGCCTGAGGCAATTCCGATGACCACCAAGCCGGCCCTGTCCAGGCTTGGTCCCAGCTCGATTCCGGCTCGCGCCGGAATCGGCCTGCGGGCCGAACACTACGCCGCGGTTCTGGAAACTCCCCCGCCGGTCGGCTGGCTGGAGGTCCACAGCGAGAACTATTTTGGCGCCGGGGGCAAGCCCCTGGACTACCTGGAACGCATTCGCGCCCATTATCCCCTGAGCCTGCACGGCGTCGGGTTGTCCATCGGTTCGACCGATCCGCTCGACCAGCGGCACCTCGCCAGTCTCAAGCATCTGATCCGGCGATTCGAGCCGGCGCTGGTTTCCGAACATTTGTCCTGGAGCTCGGTCGGTGGGCGTTATTTCAACGACCTGCTGCCACTGCCCTACACCGAAGAAGCGCTTGACCACATGGTCGCGCGGGTGGCCCAGGTGCAGGACGTTCTCGGTCGGCAAATCCTGATCGAGAACCCGTCCAGCTATCTGCAATACGTCGATTCGGCCATTCCCGAAGGGGAGTTTCTGGTCGAATTGGCCGACCGTGCCGGCTGCGGCGTGTTGCTGGACGTGAACAACATTTACGTCAGCGCCCGCAATCACGGCTTCGACGCCAGCGCCTATCTGCGGGCGATTCCGCGCCACGTCGTCCAGGAAATTCATCTGGCCGGATTTACGGTGAACCGGTTCGACGACGGTGAACTGTTGATCGACACCCACAACCGGCCGGTCTGGCCGGCGGTCTGGGCGCTTTACCGCGAAGCCGCGCACCGCTTCGGCCCCATTCCGACGCTGATCGAGTGGGACACCGACCTGCCCGAACTGGCGGCGTTGGTGGACGAAGCGCATCGGGCCGACGCGATCCTGGAGGAACGTCATGCTCGGGCTGCGTGAACTGCAACTGGGTTTTGCCGCCGCGGTGCTGGACGGCGCCGAGGGCGATTTCGACCGCCACGTCCGGGCGGCCGGACTGAGCGGCGCCCGTCGCCTGCAAGTCTACCGCAACAACGCCCTGCTGAGCCTGACCGGCGCGCTCGAAGCGGTTTATCCGGTGGCGCGTCGCGTGGTCGGGGATGGGTTCTTTCAATATGCGGCGGCGCAATACATCGCGCGCCATCCGTCCCGTTCGGGTGATTTGCACGCATTCGGCGAGCATTTCCCAGCGTTTCTTGAGTCGTTCGCGCCGGCCGCCGATCTGGTTTACCTGCCCGATGTCGCCCGGCTGGAATGGGCGTATCACCGGGCTTTTCACGCCGCCGATCATCGGCCGCTCGATGTGGCGGCCTTGGCGCGCGTGCCCGCCGAGCGACAAGGCGATCTGCGGTTCGAACTTCATCCCGCCACCCGCCTGCTGGAATCGGCCTTTCCGATCCTGCGGATCTGGCGGGTCAACCAGGACGATCACGACGGTGATTCGACGGTGGATTTGAGCGAAGGCGGCGTCAAGCTGCTGATCGTCCGCCGCCAGAATCTGGAGATCGAGTTTGAACCCCTGGAGGACGGGGAATTCGCTCTGCTGCGCGCCCTGGCCGGAGATTGCGACTTCGTCACGGCCTGCGAACGGGCGATGACCGAGCAACCGACGCTCGATTTGCCAGCCTGCGTTCAACGGCATGTTTCCCAAGGCGTCCTGGTCGCCTTTCACCTGCCAGGTTCTTGATCAACCGACTGATTTCAACCACCCGAGGAGAACCTCATGATGACCGCCACCGACATGCTCGATAACCCACCCCAGCGTTCGTTCTGGGCGAAACTCGCTCCCGCGCTCAAAAAAGCCGACGCCTTGTTCCACAAAGCGGCCGATTGGCTGACGCCCGTCGCCGATTTGCTGGCCCGCTACTGGGTCGCCGCCGCGTTTTTCGGTTCGGGGCTAACCAAGACCGTCACCGGCAGCTTCACGCTGTTCGGGCAGACCTTCACCTACCCGCTGAGCGTGTTTCCGGCGGAGAGCACCTTCACGCTGTTTGAATACGAGTACCACGTGCCGCTGCTCCCGCCGATGCTGGCGGCCTATCTGGGGACGGCGGCGGAGTTGCTGTTGCCCGTCTTTCTGTTGCTGGGGCTCGGAACCCGCTACGCCGCGTTCGCACTGTTCGTGTTCAACATCATGGCCGTCGTTTCCTATCCGGACCTGATGGAGGCGGGGTTGAAGGATCATCAGGTTTGGGGATTGCTGCTGTTGATCACGCTCTGCCATGGTCCCGGCAAACTGTCCATGGATCATCTGATCGGCCGCCTGGTTCGCCGCTGATCCGCCGTCTTCTCCACCAGCCGACGAGATCGATATCTCATGAATAATCCCGCTCAACTTGTCGGCGAGGACGCAGTGACCTCCGTGGTCGCTCCATCGGATTTTCCAGCGGCCGAGGAGGTTGAATTGCTGTGGCGAATCGGCCTGTTTACCTCGGACGACGAACGGGTCTTGCGGAAGCTTTGGCGGATTTTAAAGGGACAGACCGACGATTATCTGGACATGGTGCTTGGCATGGTGGCCGCCTATCCGACGCTGGCGGCGGCCTGCCAGGAAAGCCTGGGGAGTTCGGTGGACGGTTCGGCGGTCGTTCGCCCTCTGTTTCGAGAGTGGCTGTTCGAAACCTGTCTGACCCCGCGTGAGCCATCCTGGCTCAAGCGGCTGTATTCGCTGTGTTCCGATCCTTCATCGGAACGGCCGATGCAAACCCTGTTGGCGAAACTGCCGGGGTTTCGCTATCTCATCGCCCTGTCTTTTCCGCTGGTCGCTACCCTGCGTTCTCTGTTGGTTGGCGTGGGTCTCGCGCATCAGGACATCGAACGGATGCAGTCGGCGCTCCTGAAGGCAATCCTCCTGCAAGTGGCCCTGTTGAGTAAGTTTTATGTCAAGGAGGGAATTTGGTGACGATGGCTCCATGAAAAATCCGACTGACTATCCAATGAATGGGTTCCAGTTTTCTGTGAATGGCGATTTTTGTTGATGGATAGTGTTTCCGACGTGGATAACCAAATTCCGAGGCCCCCGATGATCGAGAGCTTGACGGAGACGATATCCACGTCCGAAGCGCTACCGCCAAGCGGGCGGCGGCATGATCACCCATGATTCGAATCCTTTTAAAGTGAGGCACTTGCAATGAAAACCTTGACCAAACTGACCGTAACCTTGCTAACCAGCCTAGCCCTGAGCGCGGCGTTCGCCCAAGGCTTCAACATGAAGACGGCGGAAATGATGGACGAAAACCATGATGGCATGATTACCAAGGAGGAGTACATGAAACACAGCAAAGACATGGCGGCTTTTGACAAGATGGATACCAACAAGGATGGGGTACTAGATGCGAATGAAATCAGGATTGGTTTTAACCAGAAATAACTCCAGCCATCGCTCAACGCCATTGGAGTTGTTTCCAAAAAATCGGCAATAGCAGGCTAGAATGGAGTGGAATAGCACCACTCCATTTCTTTGTTTTTGTCATTAACCTTCCATCCGTTGCCTTTTGGCATTCAATGTCGCATCTGTCAATCTTCCGAAGCATCCATCGTGACTGGTGCTATGGAATTAAGTTCCACCCGCCAGGATCAGTCGCGACAAACCCCGCTTGGGCTTGAATAAAGACATCGTGGGTAAATCGTGGAACCCGTCGTAATTGGATCGAAAATAGCCGCGAAACCTGCTATACCTGATTTCAGCAGCTCTTCTCAAAAGGACCCTGGGCATGAATGAAACCGTTTCACAGCCCGCTGATAGACGATCCGCCTCACGAAGCGACCCCGCGTTCCTGCCTCCAGACGAGCGGGACGTCATGCATGTGGCCTTGCGTTCCATCGTCGAAGGCACGGCCACCGCCACGGGCACCGAGTTCTTCCATGCGCTGGTGCGAGAACTGGCGCAGGCACTAAACGTGCGCCATGCCTTCGTGAGCGAACTCCTTGAAAGCAGGACGCGCGTGCGCACATTGGCGTTCTGGTTCGGTGGCAAACCCACCGACAACATCGAATTTGACCTGGACGGTACGCCTTGCGAAGTCGTCATTCGCGGCGAGACGGTGTATTACACGCACAAGGTTTACGACGAATTTCCCCAAAACCTCTATCTCAAACAGGCGGGCATCGAGAGCTATTTCGGCGTGCCGCTGGTGTCCGAGTCGGGCAACGAAATGATGGGTCACCTGGCCGTGGAGCACGACCAGCCGATGGCCAAGGAATTTCGAGGAATGTCGCTCCTGCGCATTTTCGCCACCCGCGCCCGGGTCGAACTGGAGCGCAAGCGCGCCGAGCAGGCGCTGCGTAAAAGCGAGGAGCGATTGGCCAGCATACTGGCCAGCGCCATGGATGCGATCATCGCTCTCGACGCCGAGCAGCGCATCACCTTATTCAATTCCGCTGCCGAAAAGGTATTCCGCTGCCAGGCGGCCCACGCCATCGGCCAGTCGTTCGAGCCGTTGCTTTCCAAGCGCTTCGGCAATCTGCTCAAGGGTTATTGCTTGGCGGTCCAGCCCGCCACGGTCAATTCGCGGCAGCTTTGGGCGCCCGAGGGGCTGACCGCCCGTCGCCGTGACGGCGAGGAGTTTCCGGTGGAAGCCACGATCTCTCCCCTGGAGATCGACGGTCGACGATTCTTCACCGTGATTCTGCGGGACGTGACCGAGCGCTGGCGGTCCGAGGAAACCCTCAAGCAGTTGCAACTGGAAAACGTCTATCTTCAGGAAGAGATCAAGACCCGGCAAAGCCCCGGCCACATCGTCGGCGATTCACCGGCCATGCAAGATGTATTCGCTCACGCCGAACAGGTGGCGGGCACCGATTCCACCGTACTGTTGACCGGGGAGACCGGCACCGGCAAGAGCGTCATCGCGCGGGCGATTCACGACTTGAGCGACCGGCGGGACAAGCTGTTCGTGCCCGTCAATTGCGCCGCCCTGCCGGGTGATTTGGTGGAAAGCGAGTTGTTTGGCCACGAGAAGGGCGCGTTCACCGGCGCGATTGCCCAACGCAAGGGTCGTTTCGAACTGGCTGACGGCGGCACCTTGTTCCTGGACGAAGTCGGCGAGATGAGCGCCGGCGCCCAGGCCAAGCTGTTGCGGGTGTTGCAGGATCAGGAATTCGAGCGAGTGGGTGGCACTCAGACCTTGAAGGTCAATGTCCGGCTCGTCGCCGCCACCAACCGCGATTTGGCCCGAATGGTTAAGGAAGGCGGCTTTCGTGCCGATCTGTATTATCGGCTGAACGTATTTCCCATTCGTCTGCCGTCCCTGTGCGAGCGTTCGACCGACATTCCGTTGCTGGCCCGGTTTTTCCTGGACAAGTTCACGCGGAAGATGGGCAAGTCGATTCACGATCTCTCGCCCAGGGCAAGCGAGCGGCTCCTGCGTTACTCGTGGCCCGGCAATATCCGGGAATTGCAAAACGTGATCGAGCGCGCAGCCATTCTGACCCGTGGTTCCCTGCTGGAAATCGACAACGCGCTCGAACTTCGTTTGGAAGATCAGGAAACCAAGAGCGCTCCCGAACAATGGGTATCCTTCGAGGAGATGGAACGGGCTTATCTCCTCAAGGTATTGGAGCGCACGCGCTGGGTGATCGAGGGCGAGCAAGGCGCGGCGGCGATCCTGGATATGAATCCCAGCACCCTGCGTTCGCGGATGCAAAAACTGAACATCCGCAAACCAAAAACTCTCCCCTGAGTTAAATCCTATCCCGCTCCCTCGGCTATCGGTCTTTGACCGGTCGCTTTTACCGCTTCTTCCCATTCCCACGCTCCAGCGTGGGAATGCCGTCAGCAAGGCCGTCACCAAGCCATCGGCGGCAATCCTCTTTGAATCATGACGATAACCCGCCGCGTCATTCAGCGGCCTTGCGATATATCGTGGGATCGATTGCTCTTTCAATTGGCCACGATTGAGGGGAAATAATTTAAATTATTGATATTCAACATAATATTTCGATTTTTCCGTAGTGGCACGGACATTGCTGGATAAGGATCGACAAACGATGTCATCCCTAAACCAGCCAATGAGGAGTTACCCCATGAACAAGACCATCGCGACCACCCTGTTGATTCTGGCTTCCGGCCTGACCCTGAGCACGACCGCGCTGGCGGAGCCTTTCAATCGCAGCGGTTCCCATGTGAACGCCATCAGCAATGCTCATTCCAGCACTAATACTCCGAGCGTACAGAGTGTTCGGCAAACCGACATGCTGGCGACGGTCGGCGGTTTCAACGATCGGACTGAATACGAGGTGACCACGGTCAATTCCAGTCCCGTTGTCGAATCTTCTCTTTCCAGAATGCTATCGATCATTACGCGCGGATTTAATGATCGCGGTAAATGCCGACAGGCCGAGATCGCCCGCCGAGTTTTCCAGCACGGACGACTTGGCGGCGACTCGATCATTCATCGCGTTTCATTGGGTATGAGGTGATGTCATGCGCCAGCCATCTGTTTCCGCTCCCACCGATGCCACTCAGATTTATTCAAGGAAATGGAGAATAGGGGGCGTGGTGAGTTTGGATTTATCACCCGCCTTGCTCAGCCTGGCCGCTCGAAATAAAACCAAGTTGTTTCCGTTGCGTCCCCCGGCGGTCAAGACCGCCTTGTCCCCTTGAATCATTCCTTAAATCCTTGCCTTAGGGAGAATCCCCATGTCGACAAACCATGCTTGCGATCCCGTTCTGAAAGACCAGCGCGCCCTGGTGACCGGCGCCAGTTCCGGTATTGGCGCGGCCATCGCCAAGGCGTTGGCGGCGGCTGGCGCGAAAGTCGTCGTCAACTACGCCGGTGGCGCGGACCGGGCGCACGCCGTGGTCGAACACATCCGGGCGGCTGGCGGCGAAGCAATGGCGATTCGCGCCGACGTGAGCCGGGAAGACGAGGTCGAAGCCATGTTTGCCCAGATGATCGAGACCTGGGGCAGCATCGATATCCTGGTCAACAACGCTGGCCTGCAAAAGGATGCCCCCCTGGTCGAAATGAGCCTGGCCGACTGGCAAAAGGTTCTCGACATCAATCTGACCGGTCAATTCCTGTGCTCCCGCGCCGCCGTGCGTGAATTCCTGCGGCGCGGCGTCGTGCCGGAACTGTCGCGCGTCGCCGGCAAGATCATCTGCATGTCCTCGGTCCACGATGTCATTCCTTGGGCCGGACACGCCAACTACGCCGCGTCCAAGGGCGGCGTCAGCCTGTTGATGAAGACCATGGCCCAGGAACTCGCGCCACGCTGCATCCGAGTCAACGCCATCTCGCCCGGCGCGATCAAGACCCCGATCAATACCGCCGCCTGGATGACGCCCGAAGCCGAGGCGGAACTGCTGAAGCTGATTCCCTGTCGTCGGGTCGGGGAGCCGGAGGACATCGCCCGCGCCACCGTGTGGCTGGCCTCCGATGCGTCCGATTACGTCACCGGCGCCACTTTGTATGTGGACGGCGGCATGACCCTGTATCCGGGTTTCGATCAGGGGGGCTGATATGAAGCGGATCGTAGCGCGCCATGCCATTGCCCTGCGGGTGGTGGTGTTGGGCCTGTGTCTGGTCCAACAAACCGGGCTTGGGCCGCTGGCGAGCCGGAACGCCGACCCGTTCGGATTCTCGCGCTGACCGCACCGGCTTGCCCACCGACGTACAGCCCTGGTGGCCAAGCCGCTATGGCGCGGACGATCAGCTCGGTACTTCAACGAAATTACGCCTGAAGTGGCGCGAGCAGCGGCCGCTCTGGTGAAAACCGGAACCGTCGTCGATCTGGGTCGGGTGCTGGATGACGACACGCCCAAGTTTCCCGGCCGCTACTGGCACCAGACCGTCGATGTTTCGCCTCATTTCACCAACCTGCGCCGCCCGGATGTCGATGGCAAGGGCTGGGGCAAGAACCAGATCAACTGGATTACCGAGATTCAGGTGGGTACCTTCCAGGTCGGCACCCAACTGGATTCCATCGGCCACATCCAGATCGGCGACCGGTTCTACAACGGCTGGACCACGCGCGACGTGGTGGAGTCGTGGGGCCTGAATCGCTTCGGCACCGAAACCGTGCCGCCCATCGTCACCCGGGGCGTGCTGATCGACATCGCCGCTTACAAGGGCGTGGAGCGCCTGGCCAAGGGTTATGTGATCACCCTGGCCGACGTGCAAGGCGCGTTGAAAAAGCAGGGCGTTAGCCTGCAGGCCCGGCGATGCGGTGCTGTTTCACACCGGTTGGGGCGGGCTGGGGCAAGGACAACGCCGAATTTCTTCCGGCGAGCCCGGTCCCGGCCTGGAGGTCGTGAACTGGCTGTACGCGCAACGCATCGCGCTGACCGGCGCCGACACCTGGAGCTACGGACCGGTGCCCGGCGAAGACCCGGAACGTCCCTTCCTGGTGCCACAGACCATGTACGTGAAGATGGGATTGTTTGGCCTGGAGAATCTGGCGACCGAAGAGCTGGCGCGGCGCGGCGTCCACGAATTCCTGTTCACCCTCACCCATGCCAAGACCCGCGGCTCGACGGCGGCGGTCATCGCCCCGGCGGCGGTTTATTGAGAAGGAAACACCACCATGAACGAACGCTATGACGCCCTCATCGTCGGTTCCGGCGCGGGCGGATCGGCGGCGGCTTACGCTTTGGCGCGGGCTGGTCGCCGGGTGCTGCTGCTGGAAAAGGGGCGGGAACTCCCGCGCGACGGCAGCACAATGGACGTGGACAAGGTGATCCGGCAAGGGATTTTCAAGAGCAAGGAGCACTGGCTCGACAAGAACGGCCGAACCTTCGAGCCGGAGGAATATTTCAATCTGGGCGGCAAGACCAAGTGGTACGGGGCGGCCCTGGCCCGATTTGAACCGCACGAGTTCGAGGCCGAACCGGCGCATCAATGCTTGCCTTGGCCGATGTCGTATCGGGAATTGCTGCCTTACTACGAGCAAGCGGAAACTTTGCTGAGCGTCCATCAATTCGAGCCGGAGCCAGATCTGCAAGCCATTGTTGGCAAGTTGACCCGCAACGGCGCCGGCTGGAACGCCCGACCCCTGACGCTGGCGCTGGATTCCAGCATCGTCGAACATCCCGAGGAAGCCGCGCACTTCGACGCCTTCGCCTCGGTCAAGAACCTGAAAGCTGACGGCCAGCACGCTTTGTTGGAGCGGGTTCAACATCGGCCCAACCTCACCATCCTGACCGGGCAGGCGGTACGCGATTTCGTCGCCGACCCCGAGCGGCCTGAGCGGTTACTCGGCGTTCGCACCGAGAGTGGCGACGAATTCGAGGCCAATACGGTGTTGCTGGCGGCGGGAGCGTTGCACTCGCCGCGTTTGTTGCAAGGCTATCTGAGCCGCAGCGGTCTGGCCGAGAAGCTGCCGTGCGCTGACGCGGTGGGACGCAATTACAAATGCCACCTGCTCAGCGCCGTGTTGGCCTTTTCCGCTACCCCCAAGACCGACCTGCTGCGGAAGACTCTGTTGCTGTTGAACGACCGGTTGCCGCACAGCAGTATTCAGCCCCTGGGTTTCGATGGTGAACTGCTCAGCACCCTGATTCCGGGGTTCGTGCCACGCGGGTTCGCCCGTGCCCTCGGCCATCGCGCCTACGGTTTCTTCTTGCAGACCGAGGACGGTTCCGATCCCGCCAACCGCGTCGTCGCCCAGACCAACGGCGCCCGCTATCCCCAGCTCGACTACGATCCCGCGCGCTTGCCAGCGGCCCGTGAGGAGCATCGGCGGCTGGTGCGCGACTTCAATCGCTCGCTGTGGAAAATCGGTCTGCCGGCGGCGGCCAAGGGGATTCCGCTGGCCGGTACCGCGCACGCCTGCGGCACGCTGGTCGCGGGCAGCGATCCCCGCACCTCGGTGGTGGACGCCGATGGCAAGGTACACGGCCTAGACAACTTGTACGTGGTGGACGGCAGCGTGCTGCCGCGTTCCAGCCGGGTCAATCCGTCGCTGACCATCTACGCCTGGGCGTTGCGGGTGGCGGAGCGGTTGCAACAAGGAGAGCGGCCGGCATGAGCGACAAACTGCCGAGCTTTATCCGTTTTGGGCGGGCGATCTGCAGCGATCTCGACCAAGCCGAGCGGCGCGAGTGGTGGCTGGGCAACGGCTTGGGCGCCTACGCCGCCGGCACGATTGCGGGAACGCTGACCCGCCGCTATCACGGCTTGTTGATCGCGCCGGTCGATCCGCCGCTCGGCCGCTGGCTGGTGTTTTCCAAAGCCGACGCCACGTTGCTCGACGGCGACCGGGAAATCCCGCTGTTCGCCAACCGCTGGGGCGGGGGCGTGGTGGTTCCCGAAGGGCACGTCCATCTTGAATCCTTTCACCTGCACGGCCGGATGCCGGTCTGGCGCTATGCCCTAGGCGACCGGGTGGTTGAGCAACGCATCTGGCTGGAGCCGGGGGCCAATACGGTTTATATCGCGTACCGGCTGGAAATCCCCCCTAACCCCCCTTTGCAAAAGGGGGGTGGCAAAGCCGGGGGGATTTTCGCACTGCGGGTCCGTTTGCTGGTCAACGCCCGCGACCATCACGTCAGCATGGCGCCCGGTGGATTCAGGCCGCAAGTGGAAATGGCGGGCGAGCAACTCCAGGTCACCAGTCCCGACCGGTTCACGCTCCGCTTTCAAGCGGCTGGCGGCGCGTTGCAAACCGAGTGGGACTGGATCGAGAATTTCGATTTGCCGGTGGAACGGGAACGCGGCCTGCCGGATCGGGATGCCCATCTCAGCGTCGGTTACGCGCTGTTGACGCTGCGTCCCGGCTGCTGGGTCGGAATTGCCGCCAGCCTGGGCGACGACGCTTCCGCCGACCTGGACGCGGCGCTGCAACGGTTTTTCGACCGAGAACAGGCATTGCTCGACCGCGCCCGGCCATCCCTTCAAATCCCCCCCAACCCCCCTTTGCCAAAGGGGGGTGGCGAAGCCGGGGGGATTTCGCCGCCCGACTGGATCGAACAACTGGCGCTCGCCGCCGACAGCTTCTTGTTCGCCCGACCACTGCCCAGTTTACCCGACGGCGAATCGGTGATCGCCGGCTATCCCTGGTTCGGCGACTGGGGCCGCGACACCATGATCGCTCTGCCGGGCCTGACGCTGGCGACAGGCCGGCTCGACAGCGCACGCCGTATCCTGCTGACTTTCGCCCGCTTCGTGGACCAAGGTATGCTGCCCAACGTGTTTCCCGGCGCGGGCGAGACGCCGGACTACAACACGGTGGACGCCGGGCTGTGGTACTTCGAGGCGTGGCGGGCCTATCTGGAAGCCAGCGACGATTGGTCGGCGCTGGCCGAGGTGTTTCCGGTGCTGGCCGACATGATCGACTGGCACGTCCGGGGCACGCGCTATCGGATCGGCATGGATGCGACTGACGGATTGATTCATGCCGGCGAGCCGGGCGTCCAACTCACCTGGATGGACGCCAAGGTGGGCGACTGGGTAGTGACGCCGCGCATCGGCAAGCCGGTCGAGATTAACGCGCTCTGGTACAACGCCCTGATGATTATGGCCGATTTCGCCGAGCGGTTGGGGCAACCATCCGCGACCTACGCGGAACTTGCGGCCAAGGCGCGGCAAGGCTTCCGGCGTTTTGTTCGTTCCGATGGCGCCGGCCTGTTCGACGTGCTGGATAGCCCCACCGGCGACGATCCCACCCCGCGTCCCAACCAGATTTTCGCCGTCAGCCTGCCGCACAGTCCGCTGGATGCGGAAATCCAGCAGATCGTGGTACGAGTTTGCGGGCGGGAGTTGTTGACCTCCTACGGTCTTCGTTCCCTGGCGCCCGGTCATCCCGATTACCGCCCCCGTTACCTCGGCGGCGTGTGGGAACGCGACGGCGGCTATCACCAGGGTCCGGTCTGGGCCTGGCTGCTGGGCCACTACGCCCTGGCCGAGTATCGCGTGCATGGCGACGCGGCGGCGGCCCAGGCCCGGTTGCAACCCGTCCGTGATCACCTGCTGGACGCTGGCTTGGGCACGGTCAGCGAAATTCTCGACGGCGCTCCACCGCACGTCCCGCGCGGCGCGCCCGCCCAGGCATGGTCGGTGGCTTGCGTCCTGGAGGCGTGGCAGCGACTGGAACGGCTGAAGCGGCTGAAACGGCAGTAACTTTTTCCTTGGAGATTGGAAAATTCCGCCTAGGCCATCTTCGGCAGATAGCCGAATTTGCGCGGGGTTGCCTGATCCAGCGCGGTGCGTGACGTTGCACCGCGAGGGCTTCGTAATCGACCGTGGAATCCTGGTAAGGCACCTGGCGCGACAGCAACACGAACACTGTCTTGAGGACTTTATGGCTGATGGCGACGATCGCCCGCTGGGTCCTCCGACGACCGACCAAGCTCTGAAAGTGGCTCTTGAATCGACGGGTGGTTTGAACCGCGACCCAAGCAATGTGGGTCGGCCTCGACCGGGGTCGCGGTGGTTTCGGTCGCCACGGACTGCACCGGGGCGGGTTCCACCGTCGTGGGTTCTTCCGCCGTCGTGGGTTCTTCCACCGCCGCAACGCCGGTCCAGTGGGACCCCAGCATCGCCTTGGCTTCGCCCAGATGCCAGGCGACATTGTCCAGATCGGCGTGGGATTTGTGAACCCAAGCCTCGCCCCAGTAAAAGTTGCAACTGGTTTCGGCCCGCAGCAGGTGCCAGTGGGCCTCGTTCAACACCCGCACCAATTCCGGATTGGGATCGTGGGCGCGCGCCACCGCTTGCGCCACCGCGTGAAATTCCCGGCTGATGTCGTGCACTCGAACCATGGTGTCGCGCTGGACCCAGGAACCTTGCCACTGGTGGAAATCCCAACCGTGATGCTCATCGGTGTTCCAGGCCCCGCGCCGCACCGTGACCCGGCCGTGCGCGCCAAACCGATCCAGATAATCGCTGATGAAGATCGGCCGCAGGGTCGAATGCCCGGCGCGGATTTCCTCCATCGCCTCGTGATAGAAGTAGGTCCAGAAATTGGACTTCGCGGCGACGTTGCGGAACCAGCCGCCGTTGTCGCCGTCGGTGGCGGTGGTCACCAGCGGAGGAAAATCACACCATTTGGTGCGTTCGTGCAGTTCGTGGTAGAACCAGCCATAGTCCATGCCGGCCAGTTGGGCGTCGGACAGTTCGCGGTCGCGGACGATGATGACGATCTCCTCGCCGCCGTACTCGGCGATATGCGGCCGGTAGCGTAGCTCCTGCCAGTGCATCGAATCCACCGGATCCACGTACTCGCAGTCCACCATCACATAGCGGTAGCCGGCCTTTTTCAGGTGCGGGATCATCCGCATGTCGAAACCCATTTCCGGCGGCCAGAAGCCATTGAACTGGTTTCGCCACAGCAGATGGCGGGCGGTGGCCTGCCAGCGGGCGATGTGCTCGTCCCAGTCGGCTTCGGGGATCAGCGCCAGCACCGGATGGTAGTAGCCGGTGCCGAGAATTTCGAACAACTGTCGATTTTGCAGATGCCAGAGCAGCTTGCCGCAGTCGACGATGCCGTAGGCGCGTTCCTGGAAACTGGGGTTGGACAATGTTTCCAGCAACGTCCCAGACAAGGATAGGTGCACGCGAGCGATATCCTGATAGTCCCACAACGCGCGCGGCATGCGGTCGTAGGCGAACAGGATTTCCTTGGCTTCCCACTCGTTGGTTTCAAGCAGGTGATCCAGGTTGCTGGGAGGCTGGTGCATGTTCAGCACCAGCGCATGGTGAATCTCTCGCATCGCGCGTCTCCTCGGTTATCGTTTATGGGCGATGACGCAAACCCTAGCGAAAGGGGGCCGGTGGTGGGTCGGGGGGAGGTTCACAGTCGTCGGATAATCTCGTCCGCCATCTGCTTGGTGGTCAGCTTCCCGCCCAGATCGGCGGTGCGCGCCCCGGCGGTGATGGTCGCATCCACCGCCTGCTCGACGGCGGCGGCTTCCGCCTCCAGTCCCAGCGAGTGGCGCAGCAGCAGGGCGGTGGACAGAATCATGCCGATCGGGTTGGCGATGCCCTTGCCGGCGATATCGGGGGCCGAGCCGTGAATCGGTTCGTACAGCCCGACCCGGCCCTCTCCCAGACTGGCCGAGGGCAGCATCCCCATCGAGCCCGCCAATACCGAAGCTTCGTCGGTCAGAATGTCGCCGAACATGTTCTCGGTGACGACGACATCCATCCAGGCCGGCCCCGTGATCAGCCGCATGGCGGCGGTATCAACGAGAACATGCTCCAACTCCACGTCCGGGTTCGACTTGCCGACCTGCACGGCGATCTGCCGCCACAGTCGCGAAGATTCGAGCACGTTGGCCTTGTCCACCGACGTGACCTTGCTTTTGCGGCCCTTGGCCAGCCTGAACGCCAGCTCCATCACGCGGCGGATTTCGTAATCGTAATATTCCAGGGTATCGACGGCGCGCTCGCGGCCATCCTTGCTGTCGCGCCCCTTCGGCCAACCGAAGTACAGGCCGCCGGTCAACTCGCGGATGACGAGGATATCCACGCCCTGGAGCTTTTCCGGCTTGAGCGGCGAGGAGTCGATCAGCGCCGGATGCACCTTGACCGGGCGCAGGTTGGCGAACACGCCCAAGCCCTTGCGCAAGGCCAGCAAGCCGCGTTCGGGACGGTCCTTGGCGTTCGGGTCGTCCCACTTTGGTCCGCCCACCGCGCCCAGGAGCACCGCGTCCGCCACCTGGCAATCGGCCAGGGTTTCATCGGTCAGCGACGAACCGAAGCGGTCGATGGAGCAGCCGCCCATCAGGTGTTCCTGATAGACCCATTGGTGATCGTATTGCCCGGCCACTGCGTCCAATACGCGGACGGCCTCGCCGACCACTTCCGGGCCGATCCCGTCACCGGGGAGTAAGACGATAGTTGCTTTCATGACGATTCCGTGAAGAATCCTCTGTTTTTCAGGCACTTTGCCATGAAAGAGCAGAGGGAGGCTTTAAGGAAGGCGATTCCACTCAGGATCCAGAAGCGCTTTATGTCTAACGTACTCATTCAGTCCCCTCTCCCCCTGCCAAGGGGGAGAGGGTTAGGGTGAGGGGGTAAGCCCTTGCATCCACGACCCTCATCCCCAACCCCTCTCCCGCCTGCGGGGGAGGGGAGTGAACGGTTACTGTCTAACGACGATTGGAACAGGTCCCACGTCCCCACTGACCGTCAAAATTCACTGAAACCTGTCCGCCAGGTGGGGGCTGAAAGAATCTCGACAAATTGATCAACGTGACATTCGCCATGCCGCTGACATTGCCGCGATAAATCCGCTGACCCTTATCGTTCTTGCGGTCAAAGCGCAAACGAGAGGATTGGGAGATACCCGCGCCGGTCCGGGCGTTGCGAAATTCCACTTTCCGTTCGAAGCCCGTATTGGGACTCCAGGGCACGGAAAACGCGATGTCGTCGGCATGAGCGCGATTAATGGTTCCTCGGCACACGATATCCGCCGCCAAGACTTTGGAAGGAACCGTCATCGCCAAGGCGCCAAGCCCAACGAGCGCGGGGCCAGCGGCAATCAACCTGAGAACATGGATCCACTGCATTTGAACACCTGCCGGAATAAAAAGATTAAGAAATAGAATGGGCTACACCAAAGTAGACCCGCTCAATGCGCCACCGACAGCCCGTATTCCACTGCGTCCACCAGCGCCTGCCAGGAGGCTTCGATGATGTTGGCGCTGGCGCCGACCGTACTCCACAGCCGGGTGGTGTTGCGGGTGTCGATCAATACGCGGGTGATCGCTTCGGTGCCATCCTTGCCATCCAGAATCCGGACCTTGTAATCCGCCAGATGGAAGGTGGCGATTTCCGGGTAGTGCCCTAGCAGCGCCTTGCGCAGGGCGATGTCGAGGGCATTCACCGGACCATTGCCCTCGGCGGCGGTGTGCAGCACCTCGTCGCCCACCTTCACCTTGACCATGGCCTCGGCGAAGATGCCCCGGCCCTGGCGATGCTCGACGTTGACCAAAAAATCGACCAGCTCGAACGGTGGTTTGTAACCGGGCTGCTGGCGCTTGAGCATCATGGCGACCGAGGCTTCGGCGGCCTCGAAGGAAAAGCCTCGCGCCTCCAGTTCCTTCACGTCGTTGAGCACGCCCACCACGTCCGCCACGTCGCCGACTTCGACGCCGTGCTCCTCGGCCTTGCTGAGGATGTTGGCCCGGCCCGACAGCGCGGAGACCACCACCCGCATCTTGTTGCCCACCCGCTCCGGCGCGACGTGCTGATACGACTGCTCCGAGCGGCGCATGGCCGCCACGTGCACGCCGCCCTTGTGGGCGAACGCGCTCTTGCCGACGTAAGGCAGGTGATCGTTAGGGGTGACGTTGGCGACTTCATCGACTACGTGGGACAACTCGTACAGTTTGTGCAAGCGGCCTTCCGGCAGGCACTGGCGCCCCATCTTCAATTCCAGATTGGCCATGATCGAGCACAGGTTGGCGTTGCCGCAGCGCTCGCCCACACCGTTGATGGTGCCCTGCACTTGCACGGCGCCCTCGCGCACGGCCAGCAGCGCGTTGATGACCGCGCACTCGCCATCGTTGTGGGTGTGGATACCGAACGGGTGCTGGATGGACTCCTTCATCTCGCGGATGATTTTCTCCAGTTCCCAGGGCATGGTGCCGCCGTTGGTGTCGCACAACGCGACCGTCTCGGCCCCGCCGCGAATGGCGGCCCTGAGCGTTTCCAGCGCGTACAGCGGATCCGCCTTGTAGCCGTCGAAAAAGTGCTCGGCGTCGTAAATCACGCGGCGGCCGGCGGCGCGCAGGTAGCCTACTGACTGCTCGATGACGCGCAGGTTGTCGTCCAGGGTGGTTTGCAGCACGTCGGTGACGTGCAGGGTCCAGGTCTTGCCGAAAATGGTGCAGACCGGCGCCCCTGAGTCCAACAGCGCCTGGATGTTGGCGTCGTCCTCCGGCCCGCCCTTGACCCGGCAGGTGGAGCCAAACGCGGCAACCAGCGCGGTTTGCCACTCCAGGTCGCGGGCGCGCTCGAAAAACTCGGCGTCCTTCGGGTTGGAGCCCGGCCAGCCACCCTCGATGAAGGCCACGCCCAGATCGTCCAATCGCTTGGCCACGCGGATCTTGTCGTAACCCGAGAGGGTGAAACCTTCGCTCTGCGTTCCGTCGCGCAAGGTGGTGTCGTAAATCTGAATGAATGACATCGTCTTATCTTCGCGCTTCAAACGCCGCGATCTCTTGCTCAAAGCTCAGGATATAACCCAGTTCGTCCACACCATTGAGCAGACAGGCTTTGTTGAACGGGTCGATGGGGAACGCGACCGAGCCGCCGGGGAAGGACAGGGTCTGGGACGCCAAGTCGATGGTCAGTTCAGCGACAGGGTTTTCCGCGGCCAGATCCAACAGCTTCCGATGGGTTGGCTCGTCCACGATGATCGGCAGCAGACCGTTCTTGAGCGCGTTGTTGCGGAAAATGTCGGCGAACGAGGTGCTGATCACGGCTCGGAACCCAAACCCGGTCAGCGCCCAGGGAGCATGCTCGCGGGAGGAACCACAGCCGAAATTGTCTCCCGCCAGCAGGATTTGGCAACCCGCCGCCTGGGGCTGGTTGAGCACGAAATCGCCCTTGGGCGAACCATCGGCGTGGTAGCGCCAGTCGGCGAAAAGATTGTCGCCCATGCCCTTCTTGTCAGTGGCCTTCAGGAATCGGGCGGGGATGATCTGGTCGGTATCGATATCGTTGACCGGCAACGCGATGACGCGGGAGGTGAGAGCGATGAATTGGGCCATGTTACCGACCTCCATTCACGGTGCGCGGATCGGCCACGGCGCCGGCCAACGCGCTGGCGGCGGCGGTCAGCGGCGACGCGAGGAAGGTGCGTCCGCCCTGACCCTGACGGCCTTCAAAATTGCGGTTGCTGGTGCTGACGGCGTACTGGCCGGGCTGAAGCTGGTCGCCATTCATGGCGATGCACATACTGCAACCCGGTTCGCGCCACTCCGCGCCCGCCGTCTTGAAGATTCGATCCAGCCCCTCGGCTTCCGCCTGTTTCTTGATCGCCTGCGAGCCGGGGACCACCATGACACGCACGCCGGCGGCGACCTTGCGGCCATCCAGCAACGAGGCGGCCTCGCGCAGGTCGGAGATGCGCGAATTGGTGCAACTACCGATGAAGACCACATCCACCTTCTGGCCCAGCAGGGCTTGACCGGGCTGGAGACCCATGTAGCGCAGCGCCTTGTCGAGCGCGGCTTTCTGGTTGGCGTCGCTCAGACTGGCGGGATCGGGTACGCGCCCAGTGACGCCCATGCCCATGCCGGGATTGGTGCCGTAGGTGATCATCGGTTCGAGCGCGGCGGCGTCCAGGGTGACGGCATGATCGTAACCCGCGCCTTCATCACTGGCGAAGGTTCGCCAGTGGGCGACGGCCCGATCCCATTCCGCGCCCCTGGGGGCGTGTTCGCGGCCCTGGAGGTAGTCGAAAGTGATGTCATCGGGCGCAATCAGGCCGGCCCGCGCGCCGCCCTCGATGGACATGTTGCAGACGGTCATCCGTTGCTCCATCGTCAGCCCACGGATGGCGGAGCCGGTGTATTCGAAGACGTAACCGGTCCCGCCGCCCACGCCGATCTTGGCGATCAGCGCCAGGATGATGTCCTTGGCGGACACGCCGGCGGAGAGCGTCCCCTCCACGCGGACTTCGCAGGTCCGGGGCCTGGTCTGAAGCAGGCATTGGGTGGCGAGAACGTGCTCGACCTCGCTGGTACCGATCCCGAAGGCCAGCGCGCCAAACGCGCCGTGGGTGGCGGTGTGGCTGTCGCCGCAGACGATGGTCATGCCGGGCTGGGTCAGGCCCAGTTCCGGGCCGATGACATGGACGATACCGCGATTCGGGCTGGCCATACCGTGCAGGGTGACGCCAAACTCGGCGGCATTGATTTCCATTTGCCGGATTTGGGCGGCGGCCAGGGGATCGGCAATCGGCACGTCGAGCGGCGTGGTCGGGATGGAATGGTCCATCGTGGCCACGGTGCGCTCCGGGCGGCGGACTTTCAAGCCACGCTGGCGCAGGCCGGTGAAAGCCTGGGGCGAGGTCACCTCATGCACGAGATGCAGGTCGATATACAGGATGGCCGGGGAATCGGGTTGTTCAGCAACGACATGCGATTCCCAGATTTTTTCGAAGAGCGTTTTGGGCATGACAAACCAGTAATGATCGAGTGAATGTTAAGTTCCAACCGGATGTTGGATGTTTTGACGATGGAGATGATGAAATGCGTCCCGGGCGGTAAGCCAGGTTGATGGGCGCTTTTGGGGCGTCTTTAGCTTTAAGCGATGATTTCATGAAGGGACGGGGAATTCAACCGCCCTGGTGAGCCTATCGATCCGCGCCCGCGGCACGGTGACCGTCACCGGCGTGGCCCCAGCCCGGCGATGCCCGGCGGGTGGTGTAGTCCAGTTCCGTGCTGTCCTGGACGCAAAGACCGCCGGATGACAGCACATTCGCTTCACGCCACAGTCCCAGTGGCGCCAGCACCCCTCCCAGGTAGCCGCCTCGTGGGCCAGCAACCGATACGCCGCCCGCGTCTCCGCCCAGATGTATCTCGACTTCGTGTTGGGGCCGTGAAGACTGTTGCAACCCGATTCAAGAAGCGCCCATCACGTCAAGGCGCGAAACCGGTTCAATGCAGCCGCGCCCCGCTAGAAAGGCACGCACAACTTGCTTGCTCGCTCGCTTGCTTGCTCGCTTGCTCGGTGGTCGCGGCAAAATGCTCGTCGCCCACCGCCAGCGCCTTAGTTTAGATCGGGATCCCGGAAGTAGCGGGCGCCCCAGTCACCCTGCGTTGATACACCCTTTTCGTTCAGCTTGTAGACCTTGATGGTGGGATCGTGGGAGGCATCGGCCGGCGAGCCGGTCGCCATGAACTGGCCCAGGCGGTGGGGATCGCTGAATACCAGCACTTGCCGGTACGGGCTTACCGAGGCGCCGGGACCAACGTCGGTCCGGGCCAGCCGCATGTAGGTGGTTCTGCCGCTTTTCCTTTCCAGCACCACGCCGCGTCCGTGCGCCTCGGCCAGTACGGCGTTCAGGCCATTGATCTCGAACACCCCATAGCCAGCGGCCTGTTCGATCTCGATCCGGGTCGGTGGCTTGAGTTTGTAGAGTTGGTTCAAGGTTTGGGTGCGAACCTTGAGGATGGCCTGTCGCTGCTCTTGTCGGGCTTTCTCGCTCAACTTGCCAGTCGGCGGCGTAAGATCGGTTGGTTTGGTTTTGGGGGTGTCGGCGCACCCAGCCAGGAACGCCGCCAGTAGCAGGCTGCCAGTAACTAGGGCAACACGACGCCAAGGAGACGGATTCGCTTGCGGTGGGACAGAGGCAGAGGGTTCAATCATCATCAGCGGATTGCAGGTAAACCGTCACGTCGTAGTGGTCGCGCGGGTACAGCTCCCGCGCCTTTTGGTAGGCCTCGTCCTCGTCGCCGGCCGCCACGGTGTCCGCGACGGTCGAGCCGCCGGCCAGCGGCGTGGCATAAACCAGGTACAACGTCGGCCGGCGTCTGGTCGGGTGTTTTCCGCGCATGGATTCACCTCCGTCGCGGTTGGCGTCCATCCCTGAATCGGGTTGAACTGATGCTATAGTATGCGTGGCTTCGCAACCATGACCAAAAAAGTTAGGCGAGACTGGGCGGGTTCGCTCGCGCGCCAAGCAATGTTTCCGAATGCCTGAGTGTCCTCATCCATGGATGGCGGGAGGGTCCATCACTGGCCACGGCGGCGCGTCGGCTCGGGTTTGTCGCCGCCACGGGCCAGCCGTGGCGGTCGATTCTTGGCTTCGTTGCTGAAACGAAACCGTCCGGCCAGCACACAGCCTTTCATGCCGGGATCGCAGGGCCGATCCTGAACACGCTGGCAAATCTCGTTAAATTCATGCGGACAACCCCAACCACCGGCCATGTCGTCACCTCTGGAACAGCTATTCCGCCGGGCCTCGCGCGCGCCCGGTGTCTGAATTTCATGGGGAAGGATGATAGCGAAGAATCGGCGGTTGACACTACCGGTAGCCCCCGACCGATCGATATACGCTGCTTTGGGATCGTTTCATCGAACAACCGCCCCGATGCCCAACAGTCCAGCCATCTTGAGGATTCCAAGTTGGACCGCCTTTTCATCTTCCTGATCGCCGGATGGTCCGGGTTTTTCGTGATGGCCCTCGAATTGTTGAGCGGGCGAATTCTCGCGCCAAGCTTCGGCAGCAGTATCCACGTCTGGGGCGGAATCATCACGGTCTTCATGCTGGCGCTGGCGCTTGGCTATCTCCTGGGCGGCCGATGGTCGTTGCGCGACCCGAGTTTGCGCCGGCTGGCGCTCATCCTGATCGCTGGAGCAACGACCACGATCCCGGTGGTTCTCCTGGGCGATCCCCTCCTCGACTGGATTTTCGACCGGGCCCAGGACCCTCGTTATGGTTCCCTCCTGTCGGCGACCTTGTTGTTCTTCGTCCCAACCACCCTGGCGGGCATGGTTTCTCCCTACGCCGTTCGCTTGCTGGTCAACCAATCCCAACTCAGCGGCCATCTCGCGGGACTTCTTTATTTTTGCTCGACGTTTGGCAGTGCGGCGGGAACGCTGCTGACGTCGTTCTATCTCGTTCTGTATTTCGAGATCAACCAGATTTTGATTGGCCTGATCGGCATTTCCCTACTTCTTGGTTTGTTGACAACTTTTCCTGGAAGCTCCAACAATGTGCCAAGGTATCCAGTTTAAGACACTGCTCGCCTTCCTTGCTTCGTTCGTGACCCTGCCATCCACCGCAATGAACATCATTCATACCGAAAAATCGCTTTATCGCAATATCCTCGTTTATGAAGAGGACGAGCAGAGATGCATGAGTTTCACTCGCCACAATCAAACCGCTCGACAAAGCTGCCAATCCCTGGATGATCCCAATCAATTCGTATTCAGTTATACCAAGATGATGATGGGCGCGCTGTATCTGAACCCTCATCCCAGGAATATCCTGATTGTCGGACTGGGAGGCGGCATCTTACCGACGGCGCTGTCCCGGATGCTGCCCGAAGCCAAGATCGACATCGTCGAAATCGACCCGGCCGTCGTCAAGGTCGCCCGACAATTCTTTGGCTTCAATCCAAATCCAAATGTCCAGGTTTTCGAGGAGGATGGGCGCGTCTTCATAAAACGCGCCGGTAAGTCCGACCGGCGCTACGATTTGATCATGTTGGACGCCTTCGATCACGAATACATACCAGAACATCTATTGACCCGGGAATTTTTGCTCGAAGTCAAGGCTCTGTTGACCGCGGATGGCGTTTTGGCGGCCAACACCTTCTCCAGCAGTCGTCTCTACCACCACGAATCGACGACCTATCAATCAGTGTTCGGTCAATTCTACAATCTCAGGGTCGAGCTGAAGAATCGCGTCGTCCTGGCGAAAATGGATGGACTTCCCTCTCATGACGCGATCAAGAAAAACGCCGATTTGTTGGAGGAGCAGTTGAAAGTGCTGGGTTTTGGCGGCGACTGGCTGACGCCGCTGTTCTCGACCGACCGCGACTGGAATCCCGACGCGCGCGTTCTGACGGATCAGTATTCGCCATCGAATTTGCTAAATTCAGCGTTTTAGCCACCGCTCGAACGAATCTGGCTGGGAAAAACCCAGGACTGACTTGTCGATCACCGTTTCGCCACGATTCAATCCGTCCCTTGTTTTCATAGCGCCATGTCCGCGACCAACGACCAGAAAATACGCCAATCCCTCCTTGATGCCTACGAAGTTCTGCCCCCGCTCGAACAAGCGGTTTTGCAATTGCTGTCGGTGATTTACGAGGAAGTGGGGAAAACCGCGCTGGCCGACTGCGCGCGCCGCTGCGACGCGCCGCAAATCAAATCCAAGGGTTTCCCGCAACCGGGCCTGGTGCCCCTGCTGGACCGGTTGGTCAGCAAAAAATTGGTGGTCAAGGCCAACAACCAGTGGCTTTGCCATCGCCTGATCGTCGAGGACATCACCCGCCGGGCGGTGCGGGAAGGCCGCTTCGAGAGCATGGCCAAGGCCGTACAGGAAGTGATCAGGAACACTGGCTGGAGCGATTCGTATTTCCGCAGCTATCGGCAGGCGCTGGCCGGGTTGCGCATCGCCTTTTACCGGGGCGATGTGAAGCGCATGCAACACATTCTGGAGGTTTGCGCTAGAAACTACCCGACCGACCTGGCGCAATATCCGCCCTGGTTGCTGATCTTCAACAACCCGTTCGACCCCGACGGTTTACGCGCGCTGTCGGATGATCTGTTGGTGGAGGCACTGGCCGCCATTTTCGCGGCGGCGGCGCGGCATTTCGAGCCGGTAGGCGAACTCATCACCCTGGGAGAAAGCCTGCTGGCCGGGAACCGCTGCGCCGACCCGTTGCGCTATTACCTGGCGGAACAGGCGCTGCTGCGCGGCGACCGGGCGAAAGCCAGCCAGTACCTGGCTCCGCAGCCGACGGATTACAGTGAGGCCCTGCGCGGCTGGCTGGCGTTTCTGGACGGGAAGGATGAGGACGCCATCCAGCATTACGAGGCCGCGCTGAAGCTGCTCCGCAAGCGGACCGGCAAGCGCAAGATTTTCTTCGATCATCTGGCCGGGGTGTTTTTCATTCTGGCGCTGCTGGCCAGCAACACCCCCGCCCGGTTGCGCCAAGCCCTGGATATGATGGCGCCGGTGTTCGACAAGGGCGCGCGCTATGCCTATCCCGGTCTCTATCGGAATCTGTGGCAGGTGGTGGAAGTCCAACAGGGCCAACTTCAGAGAATTGCCCCACCAGATCTGAGCGCACCGCTGCCCGCGCTCGACCGCTTTTTCCAACTGCTGGTGCTGTTCTGGCTGAACGTCGCCGACCGGCAAGCCTTGCGCGACCTGGCGAAGCCCCTGCTGAATATCGCCCAGGAGAATGGCTATCGCTGGTTCGCGGCGGAGCTGGGCGAACTGCTGCAGCGCCTGGTCGGCCCGACCTACAATTCTCCTGAACCCTCCACCCTCTCCCACAAAGGGGAGGAGGAACTGGACGGCGGGCGTCATCTCGCCCGCCTGTTCCAACTCAGGGAACCCTGGGAGCACGCCCTGAACGCGCTGCTGGAACTGACCCAGACCGGAGCGGAACCCACGGCGGCGCCGGCGACGCGGCTGGTGTGGTGGATCAGTTGGCACAAGAGCGGAAGTTGCGCGGTCAGCCCGCGCGAGCAGAAACGCGATGCCCGAGGCCAATGGACCCAGGGCCGGCCGGTGGCGCTCAAGCGGCTGCACCACGCGGAAAAGCTGGATTTTCTCACCCCTCAGGACCGCGAAATCTGTTCCACCGTGCGCGTCGACTACAGCGGCTATTACGGCCAGACCAGCTACGAAATCGATACCGCCCGGGCGCTGCCGCTGCTGGTGGGACACCCCCTGGTTTTTTGGGAGGATACGCCGGGCGTGCGGGTGGACCTGGTCAAGGGCGAGCCGGAATTGCTGATCACCCCGCAGGGTTCGCAGTGGCGGCTGGAACTGTCGCCCCAGGCAACCGCCATCGAGTCGGTGAAGGTGGTCAAGGAAACGCCGACCCGGCTCAAGGTCATCGTATTCAACGAGGCGCACAAGCAAGTCATGGCGATCCTGGGCGACGGTCTGCTGGTGCCCGGCGCGGCCAAGGCCCGCGTGCTGGAAACGGTGGCGGCCCTGGCGAATCTGGTGACCGTGCAATCCAGCATCGGCGGCGGCGTGGAGAATCTGGAGGAAGTCGCCGCCGATGCCCTGCCCCACGTCCATCTGCTGCCCTTCGGCGAGGGGCTGAAAATCGAACTGCGGGTGCGGCCGTTCGCCACCGGCGGTCCTTCGTATCGGCCCGGCGCGGGTGGCGAGTGGGTGATCGCCGAGATCGACGGCAAGCGGGTGCAGGCCCGGCGCGACCTGACACTGGAGCGCCGACGGGTGGCGCAAGTCGTGACCGCCGTGCCCAGCTTGTCCCGCCAGCCCACCGTCGGCGGCGAGTGGATTTTGCCCGATCCGGAAGTCTGCCTGGAGGCGCTGCTGGAACTGCAAGCCTTGGGCGACCAGGTGGTACTCGAATGGCCGGAGGGCGAGAAATTCAAGGTCAGCCACCCCGCGACCCTCGGCCAGCTTCGCCTGAGCATCAAGCGCCACCGGGACTGGTTCGACCTCGACGGCGAACTGCGCCTGGACGAGCAGGTGTTCAACATGCGTCAGTTGCTGGAACTGCTCGAACGGGCGCCGGGCCGGTTCCTGCCGTTGGGCGATGGCCAGTTCCTGGCCCTGACCGACGAATTTCGGCGGCGGCTGGAGGAACTGCGCGGCTTCGGCGAGCCGGGCACCAAGGGTGTGCGGTTTCACCCGCTGGCGGCCCAGATGCTGGAGCCGCTCACCGCCGAAGCGGGATCGGTGCGCGCCGACGCCGACTGGAAGGCGCAAATCCAGCGGTTGCGCGAGGCCGAGGCTTTGCAACCGGCGATTCCCTCGACCTTGCAAGCCGAACTGCGGGACTACCAGTCGCAAGGTTTCGAGTGGCTGGCGCGGCTGGCGCATTGGGGCGTGGGCGCCTGTCTGGCCGACGACATGGGGCTGGGCAAGACGGTGCAGGCGCTGACGCTGATCCTGAGCCGGGCGCAGGATGGGCCAGCCCTGGTGGTCGCGCCGACCTCGGTCTGCTTGAACTGGGTGGACGAGATTCGCCGCTTCGCCCCGACGTTGAACCCGATCGTGTTTGGCGGCGGCGACCGCGAGCAGACCCTGGCGCGGCTGGGACCGTTCGACCTGCTGATTTGCAGCTATGGCCTGTTGCAGCAGGAAGCGGAGCGGCTGGCGGAGCGGGAATGGCGGACTATCGTGCTCGACGAGGCGCAGGCCATCAAGAACATGACCACCAAGCGTTCCCAGGCGGCCATGGCGCTGCGCGGCGACTTCCGCATGATGACCACCGGCACCCCGATTGAGAACCACCTGGGCGAGTTGTGGAATCTGTTTCGCTTCATCAATCCGGGCTTGCTCGGCTCCCTGGAGCGTTTCAACCAGCGGTTCGCCACGCCCATCGAGCGGGATCGGGATATTCAGGCCCGCCACCGGCTCAAGCAACTGATTCAACCCTTCATCCTGCGCCGGCTGAAATCCGAGGTGCTGGAGGCACTGCCGGCGCGCACCGAGATTCTGCGGCGGGTGGAACTGGGGCCGGAGGAAGCGGCTCTGTACGAAGCCTTGCGCCAGAAGGCGCTGGAGCGACTGGCCAAGGTGGACGACGCCGACGGCCAAAAATCTTTCCAGATTCTCGGGGAGATCATGAAGCTGCGCCGGGCCTGCTGCCATCCGAAGCTGGCGCTGCCGGAGACCGACCTGCCAGGGGCTAAGCTGGCGGCGTTCGAGGAGATTCTCGACGAGTTGCTGGAAAACCGGCACAAGGCGCTGGTGTTCAGCCAGTTCGTCGATCATCTGGCTATCCTCCGCGAGTTGCTGGACCGCAAGAAAGTGGCCTATCAGTATCTGGACGGCAGTACGCCGGCCAACGAACGCAAGCGGAGCGTGGACGCCTTTCAGGCTGGTCGGGGCGACGTGTTCCTGATCAGCCTGAAGGCGGGTGGCCTGGGGTTGAACTTGACCGCCGCCGATTTCGTCATCCACATGGACCCGTGGTGGAATCCGGCGGTGGAGGATCAGGCGTCGGATCGGGCGCACCGCATCGGCCAGCAGCGGCCGGTGACCATCTACCGGCTGGTAGCCCAGGGCACCATCGAGGAGAAGATCGTCGCCCTGCACCACCAGAAGCGGGACCTGGCGGAACAGTTGTTGGAGGGGACCGGCACGGGCGGCCGGATTTCGGCGGAGGATCTGCTAAGGCTGCTGCAAGAGGCCGGGTAGGCTGGGGATTCTCTCCCTTTTCGCGAACGAACGAACGGACGACACCCTCATGAAAACCATCCTCATCACCGGCGCGACCGACGGCATCGGTCGGGAAACCGCGCGGCAATTGCTGGCGCAAGGTCATCGGGTGTTGCTGCACGGGCGCACCCTGGAGCGGGCGCAACAGACGATCCAGTCCCTCGATACGCCAACCGCCGTGCCGGTCTGGGGCGACCTGGCCGAGATGCGCCAGGTGTTGGCGCTGGCCGACCAGGTCCGCCAACAGGTTCCGGCGCTCGACGTTCTGATCCACAACGCCGGGGTGTACGAACACCAGCGCCGCCTGACCCCGGATGGATTCGAAATGACCATGGCGGTCAATCACTTCGCACCCTTTCTGCTGACCCAGGCGCTGCTGGCGACGGTCCAGGCCAGCCCCCAGGGTCGGATCGTCACGGTCAGCTCCGTCGCCCATCAGGGCGCCCGGCTGGATCTGAACGACCTGACCTTCGCCCGCCGCTTCGACGGCTACACCGCCTACGCCACCTCGAAGCTGGCCAACATTCTGTTCACCCAGGCGCTGGCCAAGCGGCTGGCCGGCACGGCGACGACCGCCAACTGCCTGCATCCGGGGGTGATCGAGACCAAGTTGCTGCGCAGTGGGTTTGGGATAGACGGCGCGTCCATCACCGATGGCGCCCGAACTTCGGTCTATCTGGCGACGGCGGACGCCGTTCGCGCCGTGACTGGCCAGTATTTCGTCGACAGCAAGCCGGCCCGACCTATGGCCATCGCCCGTGATACGCGGCTGGCCGAGGCGCTTTGGCAAGCGTCCATGACAGCCTTGGAACCCTTTCTGGCCCGGTGAGGAAGCCTCCCGATTGCCATGTCGTCACCCGTTTCGCGTTCGGCGGCGGCGCGGCTTTTCGGTCGGTTCGGGAAAATCCCGGATGCGCCGCACCCACAGCGCGATGTCCGGGTCCATCCGCGCTAGCACCGCCTGCGGGTTCTTCGCTTCGTCTACTTGCGCGAGCGCCTCTAATAGGGATGCCTGCTTGGGCGCATCCAGGGCCAATTCCGGGGTCAACAATCCCGCCACGTCGCGAATCAGGCCAGGGTCCCGGCAATCCCGTGCGAAGGTGGACACGATATCGGAAAGCGCGGAATTCAGGGCAAGGTTGTGATTCCGGCGCAGGCCACAGAGGCGAACCACGCGCGGCAATACACCTCGGGCGGCCTCGAATCCCGCCGCCCGGCCTTCCGCCGCAGCGACACGCGCGATGGCTGCACCGACGGCGGGCCAGCGGGGAAAGCTTAGATAGCCACCACCTGCGAGTCGATCCGCTTGACTCTCAATCAGCTTGTCCAGCGCATCCCAAGCGTGCGCCCGCACTGCGGCGGCATACAGCTCGACAAGAAAGTCTCTCCAGTCCGTTTCGTCCTCTTTTTTTGCCGCTGTCGTGTCTGATTCAACCCATTTCGCGAAGACCGCAACGGCCTCCGGAGAGGCTACATGTCTGGCAGCTATGATGGCCTGTGCTGCTGCCGACACCGATTGTGCGAGCGCGAAAGATTGCAGCGCCCCGGACAAAGCGTCCTCGTATCGACCAGACAAGATGAGCAAACCACCTGCTTGTAGCAGGGCCTGGGCTTGCTTGCCGATACTTCCAACTTGGGCGAACAAAACGGCGGCTTGCTGTGCCATGGCGGTCGCCTCCTCGTACCGGCCCAACTGGCCTAGCGAAAACGCAGCAACTTGCAGGGCCATGGCTTGTAAGAGGGCATCTCTGGCTTGGGCAGCCAGGGCGGCAGCCTCCCGCGCCGTTCCAATCACCTCCTCATGCCGTCCCAACTCGCCGAGCGAAAAGGCGGCAACTCCCAAAGCTACGGCCTGTTCACGGACATCCCCTGTCTGGGCCGCCAGGGTGGCAGCGTCCCGCGCTGTGGCAATGGCCTCTTCATGCTGTCTCGACTGGCCGAGAGACCAAGCGACATATCGCAAGGCTACGACCTGTTCGCTGACATCCCCTGTCTGGGCCGCCAGGGTGGCAGCGTCCCGCGCTGTGGCAATGGCCTCTTCATGCTGTCTCGACTGGCCGAGCGAAAAGGCGCGACAACACAGCGCGAAAGCTCGCAAAGGTTTGGGTAATTCGGCTGGGATGGCATTGCCTGCCTTGTCCCAACACAGGATGGCGGCAACTTTGTCAACCCTCAGGCTGTCTAGCAAATCACCCCACTCGTACTGAAGCAGCACTTGAGCCGCCGGATTCGTATTGGCCGCAATTTCTTGGATGAGCCGCTCGTTGGCCTGGTCCATCAACTCCATACGGGCGAGCGCCTGAGCCCCAATGATAGCGGCGGCGGCCTTGGCGATGGGCGTTGCTGGCTTCCATTGACCTATTTGATGAGCGATATCTTCGGGATGATCTTTTAGCTCGCGCAGAATCTGCTCGATGGGCACCGGAATCACCTCGTCGCAACAACTTGCAATCCGCTTCAGTCGCCAGTCGAAATACCCAAAGTAGCCGTTAAACCCATTGCCCGCCGGCACGCCCTCACAGGCCAAGTCAGCGAAAATTCGGGCTTCGGCGGGCTGGCCCGCGTTCAGGTGCCGCATCGCTTGCACCCCTTGCTCCTCGCGTGAGTAGAAGGCGCGCAGGAAATCGAGAATGGTGGCGAGCGGCGTTTGCAGCGCGAGTTGCTGGCCCTGGCGCAGCCGGTAGAAGTGCGCGAACACCCGGTCGGTGACGCGGTAGAGTGTCTCGCGGCCGTCCAGCGCGGGCAATCCCCGGATGATATCGGCGCGCTGCAAATCCTGCATCACCCGGGCGATGGTGTTTTGCCCCCCCGCACCGACGCGCTGGGCCAGCTCGGTCTGCGACGCCGGTTCGCCACCCCGGATCAGCGCATCGAACAGGCCCTGGGCCAGGGCGGGCAGATCGTCGATACGCCGCCGGTAATAGTCCGCCAGCTTGTCGGCCAGCGCGTTCATGGTGGCGGCGACCGACAACGCATCCTGCGTCTCCAACACATCGGCCAACAATTGTGCCAGACGCGGGTTGCCGCCGATGAAGTCGGCTACGGCCCGCGCCTTGGCCTCCGCCGCCGCGTCCAGCGGCGCCAGCGCCTCCGCCTCGCGACGACGGTTGAAGTAGCGGATGCAGGTATCCTGCGACCAGGGTTCCAGGCGGATCGACTGAAAGGCTTGGAACAGGGGGCGGTCGTAGTCCATATCCACCGAGCCGGTCGCCGTGGCGATCAACATGATCCGGTTGCGCGGACGATCCAGCCACTTGCGCAAACGCTGCTCGGCGGCATCTTCCTTGAAGACGCCGGCGAGGAGAACATCGAAGTTTTCGATCACCACCACGACCATGCCCCGGCCCGCCGGCAAGGACTGATCGAGTTCGCGTTCAAGCTGATCCACGGCCTCGTCCCACTGGCGGGCTTCTTTCACAGGATCGGGCCACTGGAACATCGCCCCCGCCCAGCTTCGATCCTCGCTGGTGCGCAGATCGACGACCTTGTGGGCGATATAAGCCGGGAGCGCGTGGGGATTGCGCGTCAGGTTGTGCTGCTCTTCCGGCAACAGCACGAAGGGAATGGGCACGCCCCGCGCGGCGGCCAAGTCCGCAGTCTCGATCTGCACCAGACGGGCCACGAAGGATTTGCCGAACCCGCGCGGGCCGTAAATCGCGACGTGTTGCAACGCGCCCGGCGCGGCCCCGAGGCTGCGCCGAACGGCCTCCATGATCCGCCCGGTTTCCTGCTCGCGGCCGGTGGCGAGCGCGCGGATGGCCGCGTCGGTCATCCGATGGGTCATGAAGGTCTGGACGAGCGGAGAAGCGGGCGCGTTCATCAGGCCAGCCGCGACCGCTTCCACCACAACCGGGCCAGCCGCGACGCCGGCACCCAGGTCCGGTTCGCGTCGGCGTCCTCGGTGAAGTGGATGAAGCCATCCTCGACCAGCATATCCAGGAACTCCGCCAGATCGATGCGGGAGTAGCCGTTGGCCAGTTCGAGGTCGTCCAGCCGGGTTCCGTCCGCCGCGTCCATGATCCGTTTCAGGACCGGAACCACCAGCTTTCGTTGACCGTCCTTGTCGATTTCGCCGTAGAACTTGAACCGCTTGTTGAACTGGTTGTAGAAATCCTCGTGCAGGACCGGACGCACGTTCTTGGCGAAAACCTCGGCGAAGGCGTCCGCTGGCGGAGGCGATTCGACGCCGACTTCCAGCAGACCCTTGACCAGAAAACTCGGATAGAGCACGCCGGATTGCTTGAGAAATTCGCTCGTGTGCTCGTCGGTCCAGCGGCCTTGCGACGGTTCCGCCGTCGCTTGGCGGATGAATTCGCGCGCTTCGTCCTCGGTCAGTTCGGGTACGTCGAAGGGCAGCAAGTCGTTGAGATGCTCGCGGCCAAGCCCATAGCGGCGCGACAGGGCGGTGACGCCGATGGAGCCGGTCAGCAGCATCTTCATGCCCGCTTCGCGCCATTCGCGCATGGCGGCCAGCAGTTGATCGATTTCCTCTCGCCCCTCCTTCGGGTTTTGTTCCAGGATGTTCTTCAACAAAAACGAGAATTCGTCGATGACCAGCAGCGGCGGCGTCTTGGTCGCGCGCAAGGCGTCGCGGATACCGTTGTACGCCTCCCGCCAATACGCCGATACCAGCGCCTCGCCGGTCTTGGTGCCGCTCGCCAACGCCTCCAGCACCTTTCGGATCGGACTGTCCTTGGCGACGAAACCGAGCACACGGCCTTTCAGGTCCGACTCCCTGGGCAGCGCGCCGAGCAGTTCGCCCAGCAAATCCTGAATCGATTTCAGGCCCTGGGCGTCGACAAACGCCACAGGTTTTTTAGCCGCCTGCATCTGCTCGACGACGTAGAGACGCAGGGTCGATTTGCCGATGCGGCGCAGGCCGAACATCTTGACGCCGCCGCTGCTCGCCAGCGTGCGCAGGAGCTTGTTCTGTAGCGCGGGCCGGTCGAAGCGTTGGTCGCCGGCAACGGCATTGCCGTAGAAGGGGACGAGCGCCATGGCTTCATTCCTATATGCCAGAAGAGATATCTGATTTATAGCATATCAAAATCCTGGCCGCAACTTTGCTATACTATAAAAAAGATATCTGAAAGAAAGGATAACACAATGATGGGTTTCGCTACGCTCAACCCATCCTACGAAAAACCAATGGGTTGTAGGATGGGTTTACGAAAAACCAATGGGTTGTAGGATGGGTTTACGAAAAACCAATGGGTTGTAGGATGGGTTGAGGAACGAAACCCATCGATGCAGGGCGAAACCACCAGGAGATTTGAGCGGTTACGGATAGGCATCCCGCCAAGCGATGGTATTCGTGGGCGATGAAGCCGAGCGGCATATAATGTTCCATAACATGGCGACATCGGGGAATCTCCCTATGAATACGACAGCGACACTTGGCGACATCTGGGCATTGTTCCAAGAAACCGACCGCCTGCTGCGGGAGCAGTCTCAGGAAACCGACCGCAAGTTCCAGGAAACCGACCGCAAGTTCCAGGAAACCGACCGCATGATCAAGGCACTGGGTCAGCAAATCGGTGGCTTGGGCAACAAGTTTGGCAGTTTCACCGAAGGACTGGCTCTGCCCTCGATGCAAAAGATTCTCCGGCAACGCTTTGGCGTCGATACGATCAGCCCCAGCGTGCGACTGTCCCGCGAAGGGCAACACCTGGAAATCGACGTGCTGGCCTATGCCAACGGGACCGTCAACGCCGCCTATGTCGTGGAAGTCAAAAGCCATCTACGGGAGAAGGATATCGAGCAGTTGCTGAACATCCTGCAACGGTTCCCGGACTGGTTCCCCGAACACCGGAACAAGGCGCTCTATGGGATACTGGCCGGGGTGGACATCCCCGACGCACTGATTCCGCAAGTATTGGCGCGGGGGTTGTACCTTGCGTACATTCACGACGACCTGTTCGAACTACAAGTCCCCGAGGATTTTCAGCCGCGTCGGTTCGATGTCATGACCGTGACTTGAAAAGACGCGAAAGCGGTTGCCAAGGTGGCAACGCGATGACCCGGAAGAGAGATCAGCCATGACGATCCATGACCGGCCCATGCAGCAGCAACTGGCCAGCGACAACTACGCCGGCCTGTGCCCAGAAGCCCTAGCGGCGCTGGAACAGGCCAATCAGGGCCACGCGCCGTCCTACGGTCAGGACCGTTGGACCACCGAGGCCTGCGACCAGTTTCGGGCGTTGTTCGAGACGCCCTGCGAGGTGTTCTTCGTCTTCAACGGCACGGCGGCGAATGCCCTGGCGCTGGCCAGCCTATGCCAGTCCTATCACAGCATCATCTGCCACCGCCATGCCCACGTCGAAACCGACGAGTGCGGCGCTCCGGAGTTTTTTTCGCACGGCGCCAAGTTGCTGCTGGCCGACGGGCACGACGGCAAGCTCGATCCGGCCAGCGTCGAAGAGATCGTCACCCGACGTGGCGACATCCATTATCCCAAGCCCCGGGTCGTCAGCCTGACCCAGGCCACCGAGCTGGGCACGGTCTACACCCCCGCCGAATTGCAGGGTATCCACCAGGTCGCGCGCCGACATGATCTGAAGCTGCACCTGGACGGCGCCCGCTTCGCCAACGCGGTGGCCGCGCTCGGTCTGCCGCCGCGCGCCCTGACCGTGGAATGTGGGATAGACGTGCTCTGTTTCGGGGGCTCCAAGAACGGCCTGGCGGTGGGCGAGGCGGTGCTGTTCTTCGATCTGGCCGCCGCCGAGGAATTCGCCTATCGCTGCAAGCAGGCCGGGCAGTTGGCGTCGAAGATGCGGTTCCTGGCCGCGCAATGGCTGGGGCTGTTGAAGGACGGCGCCTGGTTGCGCCACGCCGCGCACGCGAACCATTGCGCCGCCCTGCTGGAAGAAGAATTGCGCGCCTTGCCGGAAGTGGAATTGATGTTCCCGCGCCAGGCCAACGCGGTGTTCGCGCGGTTGCCGGAAGCGGCGATCGCGGCGCTGCGCCAGCGGGGTTGGCTGTTTTATACCTTCATCGGCGTGGGCGGCGCGCGACTGATGTGCGCCTGGGATACCGAGGAAACGACCGTGCGCGCGTTCGTCGCCGACGTCAAGGCCGCCCTGCGGGCGACCCGGTGAAGGCGAAAAGCGACGTTTGATCGGCTCAGCCGGGATCGAGCACCGGAGCAACCCGCCGCCGCTGGCGGGTCCGGCTGACCTTCAACTGGCTCTTGTACTGACCGAGGAGTCTCAGGGAGTCCTCGACATACTCGCGCGAGGAAATCTCAGCGGTGGCGTAGCGGCGCAACAGTTCCAGCCACCGCGCGTGGATCGCGCACGGCGTCGTTCGGTTGCCGCCGGTCAGCGGACAGTCGGGACAGCGCGCGTGGGTCAGAACCCCGACCGCCGCTTGCTTTTGCCACTGCTGGCGATAGTGACGGGCGTGCCTTTCGATCCATTCCAGCGCCCGCGTTTCCCGCTCCTCGGCGGGAAACGATGCCACGTATCGTTCGATAGCCGCGATCTGCTGGAGCAGGAATTCCGCATCGGACAAATCCAGATTCTCGGCCTCCCCCACAAAACGGGTGATCAACGCCAGGGTTGGATCATCAGCGATGTACATGATTTTTCTCGCGGGTCGATCCCGTGGATAACGAACGATTAAAATAATAGCAAGAAATTGTGCGGCGCACAAAATTCTCCCGCTCATCGAATGCCGATGCGTCCTATTCGTCAGAGCGGTTTCGCCAGCCACCCGCCAGGGATAAAAACCATGCTCCAGGGAATTCAACGTTCGACTTGGCGCTTGATTGCGCTGCTTGTCAGCATGCCGACGGCGGTTCTGATCTTCGGCTGCATTTACATGCTCGGCTCCACCTACCTTGAAGGCAGATCGACCAATTTTTGGGAGAGCCTGGAATGGGCCTCCGAAACGCTGACCACGACCGGCTACGGCGCCTACGCGCCCTGGAGCCACCCGGTCATGATTCTGCTGGTCATCCTGACCCAGTTCGTCGGCATGTTTTTCCTGGTGCTAGTCTTTCCCATCTACGTGCTGCCTTACTTTGAGGAACGATTCGAGGCGCGCTTGCCGCGCGTGTTGCCACCGATGAGCGGACGGGTGCTGTTCTACCGCTACGGTCCGGCGATTGATTCCCTGCTGGAGGAATTCCAGCGGGTTGGTTCGCCGTTTGTGATCCTGGAGGAAGACATGACGTTGGCGCGTGGTCTACGCGATCGCGGCTACCCGGTGGTGCTGAGTAGCCTTGATGAAAATCCAGCCGCCCTGGCGGGCGTGCAATCGGCGCGAGCGGTGGTCACCAACGCCGACGATCACGCCAACGCCATTTGCATCCTGATGGCCCGTGAATTGGGCTTCGACGGTCCGATTTACTCGCTCGCTGACAATCCTTTGTACCGGCCGCCGATGGTGAAGGTGGGCGCGTCGGCGGTATTCACGCCGACCCATGTTTTGGGCGCGGCGCTGGCGGCCCGCGCCAGCGCCCGCATCCGTCCCCCGGCGGAAGGCTTGCATCTGCTCGGCGGGCAGGTGGGCCTGGCCGAATTTCGGGTTCGCGCCGACAGTCCGCTGGCTGGGCAACGACTCGGCGATTTACGGTTGCGCGAACGCCACGGCGTGACCGTGATCGGGCAGTGGCGGGGCGGAAACTTCGCCGTCGCCGCTGGCACGGATACGCGCATTGAGCCAGGCGCGATCCTGGTCGCGGTCGGCGCGCACGCCAACCTGGCTCAGGTCGAGCGCCTGGCCGCGCCGATTCGCCGCACCGGCCCCATCGTGGTGGCCGGTTACGGCACGGTCGGCAGCAAGGTGGTGGAAATGCTGCGCGACGCCCACGAAATAACCGTCGTCATCGATCAACAGCTTGCGCCGGGCGTTGACATCGTCGGCAATCTGCTTGAGCACGCCACACTGGAGCGGGCCAACGTGCGCGCGGCGAGCGCGGTGGTGCTGGCGTTGAGCAACGACAGCGAGGGCGTCTTCGCCACGGCGGTGGTCCGCGACTATGCGCCCGAGGTGCCTCTGATTGTCCGGGTCAACCGGGCGCCGAACGTGGCGCGGCTGTACCAGGCCGGGGCTGACTTCGCGCTGTCGGTCGGGCAGATGGCCGGGGAAATCCTCGCCTACCATCTGCTCGGCGAGCAGGCGGTCGCGGTCGAGCAACGCATCAAGTTCGTCCGACTGGCGGCGGGCACGTTGGCGGGACTGCATCCATGGCGTGCCCAGGTGCGCGAGCGAACCGGCGCGGCGGTGGTGGCGGTGGAGCGGGAGCGGGAGGTGTTCGTCAAATTCGATGACGCTTTCCGGGTGCGTCCGGACGATATTTTGTTCGTCTGTGGAACCCTTGGCGGTCTGGATCAATACGTGCGCGAATTTCAGGCCGCGCCGGTCGAAGGTTCGCGAGCCGTCTTATGAAAATCTTTTCCTTGCTGAAGGGGACGACAGCTATTGAAAATTGTTTCCACTGGCGGATCGGGTGGACACACCCTGCTCGACCACGCCGCTCTCGCCCCCGTTTCGAGCCCTGTCGATTACACACAAGTCTCCCTCCCCCCTTGCGGGGGAGGGTTGGGGTGGGGGTTGACCGATCAGCCCGCCATCATTCAAGGAGTTGCGATTCAACCCTACCCCCCTCCCTCGCCCTCCCCCGCAAGGGGGGAGGGGATTTCCTGGTTTTAATAATAAAATCAATTGTTTGGAGATACGCGTAATGGACAGGTTTCGAGCCACGCTTAAAAATACATCCGCAGCCCAATTTCGAATTCCTCGATTCCTTCCCAATGGCGCCAATCGATCCCGAGCGATATGTCCCGGTTCAACGCCCAATTCTGCCGCAACACCGCTCGCACCGCCGTACCAGTTTCGCCCAGTCGATAGTCCAGCCAGCTTGCGCTGGCCAACACCTTCCAGCCCGCCGCCGGTTGCAGCAGCGCCCCGGCGGACAGCGCCAGCCCAGCTCGATAACCGGCGGTGAATTGATCGCTGGCGTCAAACTCCAGCCCCGGCAACGCGAACCAGACCGTTCGCCACGGCCAGCCGGTTTCGGCCGCCAGCCCCAATCCACCGCCGAGATTGAAGGCCATGCAGGTTGGGCAATCCGGCTGGGGAACCGCTTCCCAGCCCGCGTGAATCCGCCAGGCCGGGCGTGGCGTCAAGGCGTCGACCGGTGGTAACGAGGTGATATCGAGCAGCGTCAACCGGTCCAGTTTCAATCCCCCGAGCGCCGGGTAATAACGCATGGCGACGTGCAACAACTCGATCTGGGCATTGGGGGTGTAACCGGCGTCCGGCTCCAGCAGATCGTGGGTGCTGGCCCGGGCGTTCAACTCCACGAACGTCGCCCCGTCCCGTTGTCCGATTCCGACGCCCATCCGCCGCGAGGCGTGGCCGACTTCCGGGCGAGTGGCGTAGGGTTCGACCGCGACCGGCGCGGCGGCGACCGGCAACCGGGTGCGGGTGGTCAACCATCGATGCGCGATGGCGTCGGGTGGCGCAACCGTCCCCGCTGGCTTGGCCTTGTCCGCGCGCCGATGCTGGCGCTCGTCCAGGGCCAGTTCCAGCAACAGCGCCTGCCGTTCCGGGGTCAGCCGGACGAAATCGGGCGCGTCGATCACCGCTGGATCGTTGCGCAACCGCCGCGCCAGCCGCCGTTCGTCCACGGTCAGCGCTTCGTAGCGGCGGTTGATGGTCGTGCCGCGCGCCGGACGGGCGGTCACCTCGCCGATCAGCCCCGGTTGTCGGGCCAGCAGCCGGATCGTGTCGGCCGGCAGGGTCCAAAGCAGGTATTCATCGCTCAGCCGCAACTCCGGGTCGGCGACTTCCAGCAGCGTCAACAACTGCCAGGCGCAATTCTCCCGGAAAAAGTAGTAATCGAACTCGATGCCGCGCAGTTCCCAGACGTGTTCCAACAAGCGTTGCAACTGGCTCTCGGACAAATTCAGCCGGTATTCCCAAAGATCGCGGCTTTCCAAATCACTGTAGGCGCGCACCAGCTTGTAATAGGGCTGGACATCGAACTTGCCCTTGAAGCCGCCAGCGATGCCATCTAGCGCATACATCAGCGGGTTACTGCCGGTATCGTCGGCGGCGTAGTTGATGGCGTAGGCCAACAGTCGGGTTTGGTCGGTCTGGCCGCGTTGATCCAGCCGCAGCAGGGTATGGCCGAACAGCGAGGCGGGATTGTTGAGATAGGCGGAGGCGAACACCAGCGTCGCCGCTTCGACGTTCAGTGTGCGGAACCATTGCTGGAACCGCGCGCAGTCCTGCGGTCGCAGGCGACGGTCGTCGAAGTTCAACTCACCTTTCAGCCAGCGGTAGCGGGCGATGAAGGCGCACTGGGCCGGCTGCGGGTCGCCGCCCACTTGATCGGCGCTGAAGAAGGCGCGCAGAGTCGCGGCGAGTTCGGCGCGCGGATCGGTTTTACCGGCCGGGGCGAGGAAAAAACGGGGATCGTCGGCGTCGCTGACCACTCCCTCGCCACCGACCAGGGGTCGGTAATGCAGCAGCGTTTGCCACTCGCGCCGCGCGGCCAGATCGACCGCCTCGGCCCGGTCCAGCAGTTCGGCAAGATAGCGAGCGTCGGCGCGGGCGTCCGCCGCGCCGATCAACAGACCGAGCAGCAGGACGCCCGTCAGGCGTGGGAGAGGAACGATGGACGGTTCAGAGCCTATACGAAAATTAACACTATGAATTGCTTTGGAAAACCATCAAAGATTTCCCGACGGATCCCCTCTCCCTTTGGGAGAGGGTTAGGGTGAGGGAACGAACCCATTGAAAATAAACCCTCACCCCCCGCCCCTCTCCCAAAGGACGAGGGGAGTTTTGGTATAGGCTCTCAGTTCAAGGTCAGCCGCTGGCCAAACCGGGGATCGGCCCGCAGTTCTCGCTCCAGCGTCGTCAGCATTTCGGCGGCGGTGGTCTGGTCGGTCGGGAACAGCACGGCGAACTTGTCCTGGGTGAAGGCGAAAAACGCCGGCTGGCGGCCGGGTTCGATGTTCAACAAGGTCGCCAGCGAACCAAGGTATTCGCCCTGGCCGGCCGCCATGTCGTTTCGCAGTCGCTCCAGATTGACCTTGGCGAACTCGGCGGTCTGCTGCTGGCGATTCATGAACGCGGCGCTGCTCGAACCGCCGGTGGTGGCGCTGGAGCCGGAACTGGGATCGGTGACCACGGTGCAGGCGCCGATTCCCAAGCCCAGTGCAGCGGTTAAGGCAACATTCAGCCATAATTTCATAATTCACTCCTCATCAAGCGGCCCAACCTATTTGGGCGCGAATCAAGGTTCAAGGCCGAAGGTTATCAAGGTTACCACTCTCATGAAAAGCCACTTGTCGCTGATCCTGCTGTCCACCCTGCAATGCAACGCCGACTGCGAGTACTGCTTCGAGATCAAGACGGCTGATCGGCTGACGCTCGACCGTCTGGGCGAGATGATCCGCAAGGTGCTGGATTACATGGTGGAAAAATCGTTGACCTCGCTGACCATCTACTGGCAGGGCGGCGAGGCGATGCTGTTGCCGCCAAGCTGGTACGAGCAGGCCAACGAATTGATCCAGCGCGAGGCCGAGGCGCGCGGCAAGGAGGTCTTCCACAGCCTGCAAAGCAACATGCTGGCCTATAGCCCCCGCTGGAACAAGGTCGTGGCCGAAATGTTCGGCAACTCCATCGGCACCTCGCTGGACTATCCCAACCTGCACCGCAAATTGCTGGGGCAGACGCCGGACAGCTACAACGAAATCTGGGCCCGGCGGGTACGGGAAGCGCGGGCGGCCGGCATCGAGGTGCAGGTCATCGCCGTCCCCAACCAGGCCACGCTGGAGATCGGCGCTGAACGGTTTTACACCTACTTCGCGGAGGAACTTGGCATCACCGAGTTTCAGGTCAACACCCCTTTTCCGGGGGGCGAGGCGACCGCCGCCAAGCAGGAATTGCCGGTGGCGGAAGTGGAAAAACTCAGCCGCTTCTACGCCGATCTGGCCGAGGTTTGGCTGGAGCGCGGCCATGGCCACGGGGTGCGGGTCGGCCCCTTCGACGCCCTGCTCCGGCATTTCAGCCACGAGCCGACCACCCTGCCCTGCATCTGGGGCGATAACTGCGCCAGCGCCCTGGTTTCAATCGACGCCCGAGGTTACGTGGCCCAGTGCGATTGCTGGGTCACCAGCTACCCCGATTACCACTACGGCAACATCTTCGAGTGCGACAGCCTCGGGGACTTGCTGAAAAACAGCCCGGCGCGGAAAAAGTTCAACGAGCGACCCATTCAGCTCATCCAGCGCGACTGCCTGAGTTGCGACTATCTGTCGCTATGCCATGGCGGCTGTCCAGTGCGGACCTATACTGTGCACGGCACGCTGTTCGAGAAAGACCCCAATTGTGAACTTTACAAGACCGTGTTTGGACGGATGGAGCGGGCAGCGCGGGAACTGGCGCGCGCGGCGGTCACGGCGCGCGGCTTGGCCGCCTGAGTAACCCCGACCGCCCGGTCTTCCGAAAATATTCCACGTGGAATAAAACGCCAGGATGAGGACTGTCAGTCCGCGGCCCCGAAATATGTGCGAATGGCCACGTGACCTGTTCCTGGATCGATCCAGAGATGAAAGTAGCGGAGAATCGAAATGACAGACCAAGATAGCGAACAGCTCCATGACATGACGCCCGGCCCCCTTGAAGAGGAATCAACCCAGGAAGAGCGCCGAGAGTTTCTACGTAGCCTGGGCAAGTGGTCGCAGGCGGTGATCGGTGGGGTGGTGGTGGGTGGCGCCCTGACCACGCCCAACCCCGCCGAGGCATGGTACAACGGGGGGGGTGGCATGGTTGTCCCCCCTGGAGAGCGTGATTGGTACTATCGAGGTGGCGGCTGGGGCAACCGGGGTGGTGGTTGGGTCAACCGGGGCGGCAGTTGGGGCAACCGGGGTGGTGGTTGGGTCAACCGGGGCGGTGGTTGGGTCAACCGGGGTGGTGGTTGGGCCAACCGGGGCGGCGGGTGGTACAACCGGGGTGGCTGGGGTAACCGGGGTGGCGGGTGGTATAACCGGGGTGGCTGGGGTAACCGGGGTGGCGGGTGGTATAACCGGGGCGGTGGTTGGCATAACCACGGCGGCGGGTGGTGGAACCGGGGTGGCTGGGGTAACAAATAAGCAAAGCCAGGGCTCCTTGACCGGGCGGGTTTCGCTCGGGCTTGTAAGAAAATTCAATCCTCCAAGTAAAAAGCCTCTCTCCCACGCGGGAGAGAGGCAAAGGGGTGGGAGTCATTTTCCCACCGACCTGCCATACCAGGGTATGGCAGGACCATCAACGCTCAATGCGCCGGCAGGTCGATGCGCACCGTGTCGCGCAGCACGCCATCCAGGCCGCCGAACACGGTCAGCCGCTCGACCTTATCCACCACCTTCTCCAGCGCCTCCAGTTCCTTGAGCCGCAGCAGCAGGGGGTTCTCTTCCATGAGCTTCGCCGTGTTGAGCAGCGAGCGGGTGGCGGCGGTTTCCTCCCGCCGACGGATGACGTTGGCCTGTGCCACCTTTTCCGCCTGCACCACCTGGTTGAGAATGTCCTTCATCTCGCCCGGCAGGATCACGTCCTTCAAACCGACCGTTTCCACCTCCAGTCCGTGCGGGCGAACCTTCTCGACCGCGTAATCCCACACCGCCCGATCCAGTTCGTCCTTGTCGCCGAGCAGCACGTCCAGCGTGCGGGTGCCGATGGTCTGGCGCAGACCGAACTGCAAGGTCCGGTACAGGTAGTCGCCGCTGTTGCCCAGTTCGGCGCGAGCCTTCACCGGATCGGTGATCCGGTAGACCGCCGACAGATTCACCCGCAGGCTGACCTTGTCCTTGGTCAGGATTTCCTGGCCGGAAACCTCCAAGGTCTGCAAGCGCAAGTCCACCGACTCTACCTTGACCGCACGGTTGAACCGCCAGAAAGCGTGCAGGCCAGGCGGCAGGGTGCGCGCCAATTCGCCGTCCACCAGCAACAGGCCGACATGGTTATCTTCCACCTCGGCGACTTGAATGAAGCCGGCCAGATTCTTGGCCAAGGCCGCCGACGGCCGCGCCAGCAGAGCCGCGTGCGCCCGCGACAGGGCGTAATCGGTGGCGATGTCGATCAACTCGACCCGCACCTCCACCGGACCCCGCCAGTAGACCCGACGGGTCGCGGGCGGCAACACGCCATCCAGACGACCGTTCTTGTGGATCAGGCCAACTTGCCGGTCGCCGGTCTCGACCACCTGAAAATGGCGCTCGATCAGTCCCGCGTCGGCCTTCAACAGCACGTCCAGCCAGGGGTGATCGAACTCGGCCACGGTCAGGTCGTAACGCTGCACCTCGTGGCGGTTCAGGGGATCGAGCCAACGGTAAATACCCGGTTCCAGAATGGCCGCCAAACGGCGGTCGTACAGGTGGAGCCCACGCTCGTTCTGGGCGATCACGATTCGCTTGTAACCCAACATCTTGGTTCTCCTTGTGAAGTTGTTTGCAGTCTTCCTGTTCCGCCGCAATTCGGCGGGCGAGCGTGGCGTGTTGCTGGTCGGCGCCGTTTCCGGCCCGCCACCGCCGAGCGTCAGGATGTCATCGAGACCTGCTCCTGCCGGTTGGTTGATGAAAGGGTTGAATGGGTTGGGAGCGCACCCCACGCCCGCGCAGCGGACGACGGGTTGAGGCCGGATCGATGACCAGCGGGCCGCGCGCGGCGGCCGGCATCCTTGCCGACCAACACCGCGCGCGGCTGGCCGATCATGACTTCAGCCCGATTCCCCGCCGTGCGAAACCGCGCGGGCGTTGCGGGTCGGGTCACGACGATGCCGAAACATCGCCATGGCTATCGCCCGCCGGGGTGGCTCCCTGGGGTACTGCACTTAGAGCGGAGTCGAACCGCAGGCCTGTTAGGGCCTTACCATGGTGGAAAAGGAGGGAGTTGAACCCTCGACCGTCTGATGATGAGTCAGATGCTCTACCCATTGAGCTACTTTTCAGGCTCCAAAGACCTCTCATCCGCCCGATACACGCCGTGCGATGGTTAGCATTGGCGCGTCAGTCCGGTATCCAGAACCGGAACCGCTGTGCGGTGACAGGGTTACTTCGGATCGTGCCGACGGGGATTTGCAAATCTTTCCGCCGGACGCCAGACCACAAAAAACCCCGGAAGGCTCACCGCCGACCGGGGTTCGGTATTCCCGCTCGGAAGGTCGCCTCGCGCGGACCTTCCAAGCCTGTATGCTCGTCAGGTCCGCATCGAATCCATCGTGGGCGCGCAGGGGCGCGCTGCCGGCGCAAGCCGGTCGACAATGGATGAAAGGTTGAATGTATGCTGGTTTCTATTCATGGGGCGCGCAGTATAAACCGGAAAAAGAGCGAGTCAACCCTTGTTTCAAAGGATGTACAAAAATGCCCCCAAGAACGCCCAGCCCTGGGCAATTGCCTAGTCCGGCGCGGGGGGATTGGGAAGGGGCGCCGGGGCGCCGGCGATCGGGAGCGCCGAATTGGCCCGGTCGGGCAACCACTTCAACAGGGTGGCGAACAGGACATCGGGATCGACCGGCTTGCCAATGTGGTCGTTCATGCCCGCCGCCAGGCATGTCTGCCGGTCCTCGTCGAACGCATTGGCGGTCATGGCCAGAATCGGGACCCGTTCGTAACCCGCCAACTGGCGGATGGCGCGGGTGGCGTCTAACCCGTCCAGCACCGGCATCTGCACGTCCATCAGGATCAGGTCGTAGATCGTGCGCCGCGCCTTCTCCACCGCCTGCGCGCCGTCGTCGGCCACATCGACCACGAAGCCCTCCTCCCGCAGGAGTTCCAGCGCTACTTCCCGGTTGATCGGATTGTCCTCGGCCAGCAGCAGGCGGGCGCCGGGATAGCGGTGGCCCAGGGGCTGGCCGGCGACGACGACGGGAGCGGGCTGCGTCCGGAGGGCATCGTCGCGCTTGCCCAGGCGCACGGTGCACCAGAACGTGCTGCCGACGCCAAGCTGGCTCTCGACCCCGGCCTCCCCGCCCATGAGCCGGGCCAGCCGCCGGCTGATGATCAAGCCCAGGCCGGTGCCGCCGTAGCGGCGGGTGGTCGAACTGTCAGCCTGTTCGAAGGCTTCGAACAGGCGCGGGAGCGCCTCGCGCGCGATGCCGGGGCCGGTATCCCGCACTTCAAAGCGCGCCCACGCCTCGGCGGCGCGGTCTTCCAGCAGCCGTCCACGCAGGGTGACCGAGCCCCGGTCGGTGAATTTCACCGCATTGCTCAAAAAGTTGAGCAACAGTTGGGTCAGGCGGGTCGGGTCGCCGCGCGCGGTCCGGATGCCGGCCAGGGCGGGATCGAGTTCGACCCGCAATTCCAGTCCCTTGGCCCGCGCCTTGTCGGCCATCAGCATGGGAACCTGGCGCAGCACGTCCGCCAAATCGAAGTCGGTCTGCTCCAGAACCAGCTTGCCGGCTTCGATCTTGGACAGATCCAGAATATCGTTGAGAATCGCCAGCAGGTGGTGAGCCGCATCCATCATCTTGCCCAGCTTGTCCTGTTGTTCGGGGGTCGGCCGATCCCGTTGCAGCAGGTGGGCAAAGCCGAGGATGGCGTTCATCGGGGTGCGGATCTCGTGGCTCATGTTGGCCAGAAACGCGCTCTTGGCCCGGTTGGCGGCTTCGGCGGCGTCCCGGGCGGTGGCCAGATCGGCGGTGCGCTGCGCCACCAAGTCTTCCAAATGGTGGCGATAGTGATCCAGTTCGGTCGCGATCCGCTTGCGTTCGCCGATGTCACGGGTGACGCCCCGGACTTCGACGTGCCCAGTTCGCTCGTTGAGATAGTAGTTGGTGATGGCTTCGGTCCAAACCGAGGAGCCATCCTTGCAAGGTTGTTCGACTTCGTTGAGGTAATACCGATCGGGGCTTTCCTTGCCCGACAGAAAATCCGCGGCTCCCTGCCGAATTCGTTCCCTCAACCCCCGGGCGGCGTCCGGCATCAGGGCCGCATCGACCGGCGCGGCCATGATCTCTTCCGCCGTGAACCCGCGGAGTCTCTGCACGGACGGGCTGACGTAGCGGAAGCGCATCGTTTCGGTATCCAGCACCCACACCACGTCCTTCATGGTTTCGGTTAACACGCGATATTGCTGTTCGCTCTCGCGCAGGGCCTGTTCGGCGTGCTTGCGCTCGGTGATGTCCAGGGTCGTACCAATGTAGCGGACGAGCGTCCCATTCGCGTCGAAGTACGGATGCGCCCGATCATAAACCGACCGCACGCTACCGTCGGATCGGACGATCCGGTGCTCCAACTCGTAGACCGAGCGACTTTGCATCGCTGCCGTGAAAGTCTCGTGGAGCAAGGCCGCGTCGTCGGGGTGGATGCACTTGGCGAGCATATCGTCGTAGGTCGGGGACGGCCCGGCGGGATCGAGCCCATAGATGCGGTACTCTTCCTCGGACCACACCGTCGTTCCGGTGGCGGCGACGTACTCGAAGCTGCCCAAGTGCGCGATCTTCTGGGCCTCCACCAGCCTGTTATGCGCCAACTCCAAGGCTTCCTCCGCCCGCTTGCGCTCGGTGATGTTGTTGCCGATAGCCAGAATTTCGCTTACCTGGCCGTGCTCGTCAAAGATCGGGCGGTTGGTCCAGGTCATCCAGACACGGCGGCCATCGCGGCAGATGTTTTCGTTGACGTTGTTCACGTAACGATCCGGATGATCCACAATATCCTGGATCAGCGTCGTAAGGTCGGCGCCGGTGGACTCCCGTTCGGGCACCAGAATACCGGCGTGTTGGCCGATCACCTCGTCGGCACGCCAGCCGAAAAACGCTTGCGCGTATTCGTTGAAGAAGGTGATCGCGCCGTCGCGCGACCAGCGGACGATGGCGCTGTTGGCGTTCTCCACCAGCTCGCGATAGCGATGCTCGCTCTCGCGCAACGCTTCCTCGGCCTGCTTGCGCTCGGTGATCACGTCGAACACCGCCACGAAGTGTTCCTTGTGCGGGCTGTACACCGAGATCCAGAACCATTGCCGCAGAGCTTCCACGTACCGTTCAAACCGCTCGGGCTGCCCGGACAAGGCCACCCGACCATAGATCTCGAATAGCTCGGCATCGGATTCCCGGATACCCGGAATAACCTCGGTGACCTTTTTGCCGACGACCTCCTTCAAGCCGGTCAACGCTCCGAAAGCCGCGTTGACGCTCAGATAGATGAAATCCCGGGGCTGCCCGCTGTCGTATAACATTCGGCAATAGGCAAATCCGTTCAACAGGTTATCGAACAGGAAGCGATAGTTCATCTCGGCCTGCTCCCGCTCGATTTCGGCGCGACGCAGCTCCGAAACGTCGGCGAAGGTCAGCACCGCGCCCATGCGCTGGCCGGACTGCTCAACGTAAGGGGAAATCTGCATCAGGTAATGCCGGTCCTCCTGGCTGGTGTGCTGGATCGCCGGTACGCCGGAACGAATCACCTCTTCGATCTGGCCGTGCAGGTCGGGCAAATCGAGCGTGCATGGCACGCCGCACAAGCGTTGGCCGACGTCCTCCGGCATCAGGCCGAACACCCGCACCGCCAGCGGATTGAAGCGACGCACCTTACCCTGCTCGTCCACCACCACCAGCCCGACCTGGATCGAGTCCAGAATGTTGGTCAAGGTGTCGTTGGTGTCGCCCAGTTCCGCCGACTTGGCGCCCAGTTCGTCGTTGAGGGTGATCAGTTCTTCATTGGTGGACTGAAGCTCCTCGTTGGACACTTGCAGTTCTTCGGAGGAGACCTGCAACTCCTCGTTGAGGGATTGGAGTTCCTCGTTGGACGTCTCCATTTCCTCGATCACCGCCCCGAGATGCTCGCGAGTGACCGCCAGCTCCTGGCGCAGCTCATCGATTTCGTCGGAAATGGCCTCTTGGGATGGCTGCCCTTGGTCGGCCACGCCCGTTTCCGGTGGAGCGGGCTGTTCCTCGAAGCTGATCAGGATGGCGCCGTCGTTTCCCGTCAGGTCCAGGTCGACGCGCCGCGCCACCATCCGCACCAGCGCCGCGCCGTCATCCAACACGAGCGGCTGGGATCGCCCTGTCACCGAGGTCTTTCCTTCCCGGCTGACGAGATGCAGCAAGGTTCTGATCTCGCCGCGCAGCTCCGGCCGGCACAAGGCGAGCAGGGAAAAATCCGCCGCGCCTTTGGGAATGTTGAGATAGCGCTCCACTTTCCCGAAGAAATGCAGCGGCAGGCCATCGCGGTTCACCAGCACGCTTGCGGGGGCATACTCCCGCAGCAGGTATTCCTGCATGGCGGATTCGGCGGACGACGCGCGCCCGATGGAACCCGGCGACGGTGGCTGCTGCGGTCGGCTGGGCAACACACTTTGCGGGGAAAAATGAGGGCGGGGCGTGGGTACGTTGCGCCGCCGATAAAGCCGGTATTGGCCGTCCACCGGTTCAAACAGCGCGCTGGCGGTGCCGGCGGATTCGGACTGGCCCAGCAACAGGTAGCCGTCCCGGTTCAGGGCGTAGTGGAACCTGGCGAGCATTTCGTCCTGCAAACCGGGCTGGAAGTAGATCAGCACGTTGCGGCAACTGATGAGATCCATGCCCAGGAAGGGTGGTTGGCGCACCAGATCGTGATTGGCGAACACGCACCGTTCCCGGATCGCTTGGCCCACGCGCAGCGCCCGGCCCTGCGGCACGAAGTAGCGCTCGCGCAGATCGACGTCCAGGCTTTCCAGAGCGGATCGGGGGTAGACCCCCACCCGCGCCGTCTGGATGGCGTTCGGATCGAGATCGGTGGCGAACACCCGCACGTCGAACTGCGCGAGGCGTTCTCCCAGCACGTCGGCCAGGACGATGGCGATGGAATACGCTTCCTCGCCGGTGGCGCTGCCCGGCACCCAGACCCGGATTGCGTCGCCGGGCTGCTTGGTGGAAACCAGGCCGGCGATGGCTCGCCGCAGGAGCCCGAAAACGAAAGGATCCCGGAAAAAATCGGTCACCGAGATCATGAAGCTTTGCTGGAGCAGCTTGATCTCGTCCGGATTGACGCGCACGAAGCCCAGATAATCTTCCAGGGACGGCAGGCGCAAGGCGGCGATCCGGCGTTCGATCTGGCGGCGCAGCGTGCCTTCCTTGTAGTGGGTCACGTCCATCTGAGTCGCTTCCAGCACGCGCTGGAGCAATTCCTGGAACAACCGTTCGGTCTCTTCCCTTCCCTCTTGCTCCCTCTCTCCGGTTGGCGGACGAGAAGGAGGAACGGCGTCGGCGTTGGGCGGGGTAGCGACTGGCGGTTCGACCGAAGCGGTCGGATAGCTGGCCCCAACCGACGAGGTTTTTTCTTCCGAGGCGCGTTGCGCCGGTGGCGGTGTTCCGTTCTCGACCGTGGAAGTCATGACGCACCTGCCTAAATTTGAAAAATTTAATTTATGGATATCCTCGACTTTGACCTGTTCGGGCGGTACCCCCTATCCTCGACTCGATCCGCCCCAAGCTCTCGCCTTCCCCCTTTCGTCACAGGGGATTTGGTTAGATTACTCGTTTCCCACCCGCGTGGGAACGACGAAAGTTACATCCACACCCCCACACCAGCCCTCCTCCACACGGGGGGAGGAAACCTTACGAAACAGTCCGTTGTTAAACTCCCCTCCCCTCGCGGGAGTGGCGCGGTCGTTCCGCGAGCGGGGGGCGTGAGCCCCCTGTTTCCCGGAACGCGGCCAGGCGTCGGCGATGTCGGCGAGCGCGGAAACAGCGGACTCACGTCCGCCGCTCGCCAGTGATTCAACTATGTTGCCCTCGACGGCGGCATCGGTACGGAAACAGCGGACTCACGTCCGCCGCTCGCCAGCGATCGCGTTCGTCAAAAAGCCATCCCCCTTGAGACGAACGGTATAAGCTGTCAATCACTCATCAACGCCGTATTCGCCGGATCGAGACCCATGCCCACCATTTTGGTCGTTGACGACGATCCTCACATCCGTGAGGTGATCTGTTTCGCCCTGAGGAAAGACGGTTTCGCCACCGTGGAAGCCGAGAACGGCGAACAGGCGCTGGCGCGATTCCAGGAAACGCGCCCGGATTTGGTGGTGCTGGATATCGTCATGCCGGAATTGGACGGCACTGAGGTGTGCAAGGCGTTGCGGCGAGTCAGCGCCGTCCCCATCGTGTTCCTGTCGTCGCGCGACGACGAAGTGGATCGTATTCTCGGCCTGGAACTGGGCGGCGACGATTACGTGACCAAGCCGTTCAGTCCCCGCGAACTGACCGCGCGGGTACGGGCGATTCTGCGGCGCGGCAAGGGCGAAACGCGCGAATCCAAGGTTCCGGGCGAACATTGGCTCGAACACGGCCGGCTGCGGCTGGACCTAGATCGCTACGCCGCCTTCTGGCAGGGCCAGGAGATGATCCTGACCCTGACCGAGTTCGGTATCCTGCGCACGCTGATGAGTCATCCCGGCAAGGTGTTCAACCGCGACCAGTTGATGGACGGCAGCTATCAGGACTACCGCGTGGTCAGCGACCGCACCATCGACAGCCACGTGCGCCGAGTGCGCGCCAAGTTCAAGGCTCTGGGCGCGGACCCCATCGAAACCCTGCACGGCA
>JAXMFY010000009.1:0-121402 GCA_046347555.1 Candidatus Competibacteraceae bacterium
TCGCCCTCCCTCGCAAGGGGGGAGGGGATTCCTCGGTTTTTAATAATAATGAAATCAATTGGTTGAAGATGCCTGTCATGGACAGCATCCTAACGCGCTTGGCGCGTCACTTTGAATCAGCCTGGCTGGCTTTGATCAGGCGTTGACATCCTGGACAGGGCGCGCGATGCGTACCCTGTCTGGGCTGGAACTACCGACAGGCGTTTGAGGCTAGGTTCACGATGGAACGCCCGGTGACCGCCGTGTCTGGAAAATCGGAGAACACGCCATCGACTCCCAAGCAGAAGAATTGCTCGTACTCCTTAAGAGGATCGCCCTGGTAGTCCGCCGAGAGATAGCGGTTCTCATTGCGAAAGGTCCAGACATGGACCAGGAGTCCTGCGGCATGGGCGTCGGCGATCACGCTGGTGGGCGCCAGGCGGGTCTCGTCGGCATCGTCCACCGCGCCGTCTTTGTTGATGTCGTCGGCTTTGCCATCTCCATTCGCGTCCACGCCCTTCACACTGACGATATAACGTTTCCAGGGGCCGACGCCGTCCGCGTACTGGGCGATTTCCGCGAGCCCCCGTTTGGTGACCAGATAATCGGACTTGCGCGGATCTCCAGTGACGGTCCAGTCATAGGGCTGGGCTGAGATGATGGATCCGTCCAAGGCCACGTCGTCTCCGTCCACCAACTGAATCAGCCGGACCTGGGTCTTTTGGCGCAATTCCTTGAGGTTGCCGATCTCGAACGACTGAATGAACACCGGCGCCATCCGATTGTTCCAGCCACTTTTGTTCAGCACCCTTAGAAGAGGGTCTTCCAGCGGCAGGTTGACCGATTTGTGATAAGTCGGATGCTTGGTTTCCGGATATACGCCGATGGTGCGATGTTGGCGCTCCGATTCCTGTTTCGCCAGATCGATCACCTCCTGAAAGGTCGGCACCCGGAATTGCTTGTTGTAGGACTGGTTGCGGAAGGCTAGGCGCTGCTTGGCGTAGAGGGTCTTGATTTCCGACAGGGTAAAGTCGTCGGTGAACCAGCCTTCCTCTTGAATGTTGTCGATGGTTTTCTTGGTTTTGCGCGCGGCGAATTCAGGATGGTCGGCCACATCGGTGGTCTCGGTGATATTCACCTCGTGGCGGACGATCAGCACGCCGTCCTTGGTGGACACCAAGTCGGGTTCGATGAAATCGGCGCCAGCATTGATGGCCATCTGATAAGCGGCGAGTGTGTGTTCCGGAAGATAGCCGGAAGCGCCTCGATGGCCGATGACCAACGGTGCCTTGCCGTCCAGGGTTGGGAGCTTGTTGTCGGCGTAAGCCGGCATGGAACCGATAATAAAGGCCGCAATCACGGCCAGGGTCAGACTTTTCATGATAGTGCCTCCGTATTTTAGGTAAACGTGTATCCTCCCTCTAACTTCACTATTATAGTCGTTTAATTTATGGATTAATATGTCCCAATTTAGGGGTTAAGAGCCCGGCGGCGCCGGGCGGTGGGGATAATCCAGAGTGATCAGGCGTTGGCGGGTTTGACGGCGGCCTCCATCAGCTTTTGCAATTCGCCGCTTTGATAAAGCTCAAGGGTGATGTCGCAGCCGCCGATCAGTTCGCCGTTGATGTAAATCTGGGGGAAGGTCGGCCAGTCGGCGTAGCGGGGCAGGTTGTCGAAAATCTCCGGGTCTTCCAGCACGTTCACGTAGGCGAACGGCAGGCCGGTGGCGGCGAGCGCCTGGGAGGCGCGGTGCGAGAAGCCGCAGCGCGGCGCTTCCGGGGTGCCCTTCATGTAGATCACCACCGGATTGTTTTCGACCTGCTCTTTGATGCGTTCCAGGACGTCCATCAGTTAACCTCGCGTGGATGAAGACTCAGGCATTGACCCGCGCGCGGGGTCCACGTTCAATTGCAGCCACAGTTCCAGCAGCGCCGCGTGCCACAGTTTACTGCCCAGCAGGCGGGTCAGATGCGCCTCCGGCGCCGACAGGAGCCGATCCAGATAGGCCCGCTGAAACAGACCGCGCTCCCGGCAGGCCCGTGAGTTGACGATGTCGCGCATGAAGGCCAAAAATTCGCCGCGCACGAACTTGAGCGCCGGCACCGGGAAATAGCCCTTGGGCCGGTCGATCACCGCGTTGGGCAGCAGGCCGCGAGCGATTTTCTTCAACACATACTTGCCGCCGCCGCCGATCTTCAGAGCCGGCGGCAGTTGCATCGCCAGTTCCACCAGTTCGTGATCCAGGAACGGCACCCGCGCTTCCAGGCCCCAGGCCATGGTCATGTTGTCCACCCGCTTGACCGGATCGTCGACGATCAGGGTGGTCACGTCCAGCCGCAGGACCCGGTCCAGATACTCCTCCGCGTCCGGCTCCGCCAGTCGTTCGGCGATGAATTGCGCGGTGTAATCGGGGCCGTGCCAGGCCGGCGCGACCGTTTCCAGAAATTCCTCGTGATCGCGGTCGAAATAATGCGCTCGGAACCGCTCCAGATCGCTGCCCGTCGCGGCGGCCATGCGCGGATACCAGAAATAGCCGCCGAACACCTCGTCGGCGCCCTGACCGCTCTGCACCACCTTGACCGCCTGGGAAACCTGCTCGGCTAGCAGGAAGAACGCCACCGCGTCCTGCCCGACCATCGGCTCGGCCATGCAGGTGACCGCTTCCGGCAGACGCTGGAGCACCTGGTCGTTGGGAATCAGGTACTTCTGATGGCGAGTCTGATAACGGGCGGCCACCGGATCGGAATATTCAAACTCGCTGCCCTTTTCCTCGGGCTGATCCTCGAAGCCGACCGAGAAGGTCCGCAGGTCGCGGACGCCGGATTCGGCCAGCAGCGCCACCAGCAGGCTGGAATCCAGTCCGCCGGAGAGCAAGACGCCCACCGGCACGTCGGCCACGTCCAACCGCCGCCGCACCGCCAGCCGCAGCGCGGTGTGAACCGCTTCGATCCATTCCACTTCGTCGCGTGGAGTCGCCGGACGCAGGGCTCGCACGGTCCAGTAGCCGCGGCTGCGCGCGTTGCCGCGAGCATCGATCGTCAGCGTAGTGGCGGGTGCCAGCTTGCGGATACCGCGCAGGATCGTGCGCGGCGCGGGGATGACCGCGTGCAGCGTCAGTTGATGGTGCAGGGCGACCGGATCGAGCGCGGTGTCCACGTCCGGCGCTTCCAGCAGCGCCTGGCTGTTGGACGCGAAGCGGAAGACGCCCGGCGCCTGGCTGTAGTACAGCGGCTTGATACCCAGCCGGTCGCGGGCCAGGAACAGGCTGTGCTCGCGCAGATTCCAAACGGCGAAGGCGAACATGCCGATCAGGTGCTCGACGCACTGTTCTCCCCATTCGGCGTAGGCCTTGAGGATGACTTCGGTGTCGCCGTCGGAGAAGAAGCGGTAGCCCTTGGCCAGCAGCTCGCGCCGCAACTCCCGGTAGTTGTAGATCGCGCCGTTGAACACCAGCGCCAGCCCCAGATTGGGATCCACCATCGGCTGGTTGGAACGGTCGCTGAGATCGATGACTGACAGCCGGCGATGACCAAAGAGCAGGGGGCCGTCGGACCAGATACCCTCGTGGTCGGGGCCACGCCGGGCTAACCGCCGTAACATCCGCCCCATCAGGGCCAAATCGGGTTTGCCGCCGTCGAGGCGCAGTTCGCCGCCAATGCCGCACATCGCGTGTTGCCGCCGTGAAATCGGGAGGAAGGAACGGCTTAGCGCGGGTACTGTAAATTGGAGACGTTGACCGGCGGGCGCACGCCGGGCACGTTGCGGGCCAGGGAGCCCGCGTGCAGGTAAGCCTGGACGTTGGGCGTATTGCCGCTCAGACTGACCACGCCCTTGTCGACCGTGACCGTGATGTTGGCCGAGGCGAGTTCGGGGTCTTGCTTGAAGGCGTCCTTGATGCTGGCGGTGATTTCAGAATCGCTGACCGTGGGGCCGCCGCGCAGGCTGGCGCCGCTGGTGGTGGTGTCGTCGCCGCCGGAACCACCGCCCAGGCTGACGCAGCCGGTGGTGGCCAGGGCGGCAAGGAGTGCGGGAATCAGAAACTTGCGCGGGTTCATGAGGCTGGATCTCCAAGGATGAAAATAGGCGCGCGGTCTGGGGGACGTTCCGCGCAAAATCGGGGGCAAGGATAACATACCCGCGCCTTCCAAGCCCCGCGTTGCATCGGTCGGAACCGGCGTCTAGACTAGCCCCGCTTTCGCGCCCGGCCCCGGGATGGCCACGAAACTTGAAGTCGCCACGGGACTCCAAACAGGCGCTTATCCACCACCGAAATTTCCATGGAGAGACGACGCATGGTTCACCAACTGCCCGAACTGCCTTACGCCAAGAACGCCCTGGAACCGCACATCTCGGCGGAGACCCTGGAGTATCACCACGGCAAGCACCATCAGACCTACGTCACCAACCTGAACAACCTGATCAAGGGCACCGAGTTCGAGAATCTGTCGCTCGACGAGATCGTGCTGAAGTCTTCCGGCGGCATTTTCAACAACGCCGCGCAGGTGTGGAACCACACCTTCTATTGGAACTGCCTGAAGCCCAACGGCGGCGGCGAGCCGGGTGGGGCGCTGGCGGCGGCGATCAACCAGAAGTTCGGTTCGTTCGCGGCCTTCAAGGAGGAGTTCACCAAGTGCGCGGTCGGCACCTTCGGCTCGGGCTGGGGCTGGCTGGTCAAGAATCCCGATGGTTCGGTCGAATTGATGAGCACTTCCAACGCCGGCACGCCGGCCACCTCCGGCAAGAAAGCCCTGCTGACTTGCGACGTGTGGGAACACGCCTATTACATCGATTACCGCAACCTGCGGCCCAAGTACGTTGAGGCGTTCTGGAATCTGGTCAACTGGGATTTCGTGGCCCAGCAATACGCCTGAGCCGCGCCGGCTGAAACAGCCGGGTCAATCTGGAAAAAGCCGGCGAATCCCGCCGGCTTTTTTTATGAATTCCGGTGAGTTATTTAACGTGAGTTCCGGATAAGGATGGGGGCCCCCTTGGAGCGGAACCTGCTAAGGTTCCCGGTGATCACCTCCGCTGCCCCAAGAGCCACCCCCATGAGCTTAGAAGACCTGTACTGCGACGTCGATGATTTCTGCCGGGTGTTCCTGCCCGCCTGGCATCGCCAGCTCCTGACCGACGGCACGCGCCAGCGGAAGCGTTCCTCGCGGCTGACCCTCGGCGAGATCATGACGATTTTAATTTATTTCCATCAGGCCCAGTATCGCAATTTCAAGGCGTTTTACTTGTTGCACCTGTGCCGGCACTGTCGGGGCGAGTTTCCCAACCTTTTGAGCTACAATCGGTTTGTCGCACTGATCCCCACCGCCCTGATGCCGCTGTGCATCTACGTGCATAACCGGCGCGGCCAGGACACCGGGATCGCCTTCATCGATGCCACCTCCCTGGTGGTGTGCCACAACCGCCGGATCCACAGCCACAAAGTTTTCAAGGCCGTCGCTCGCCGGGGCAAAACTTCCATGGGTTGGTTCTACGGCTTCAAGCTCCATCTCGTCGTCAATGACCGGGGCGAACTCCTCGCCTTCCGCATCACCCCCGGCAACGTGGATGACCGGGAACCGGTACCGGAGCTGACTCGGGGCTTGACCGGCAAGCTGATCGGCGATCGCGGCTACATTTCCTCGCAACTGTTCCACGTCCTGTGGGAGCGGGGCCTGCACTTGATCACCAAGATTCGTCGGAACATGCACAACAAATTGATGCCCATGGTCGATAAGCTGTTGTTGCGCAAGCGGGCCATCATCGAAACCATCAACGACCAGATCAAGAACATCCAGCAGGTCGAACACACCCGGCACCGCAGCGTCACCAACGCCATGGTCAACGTCCTGGCCGCCTTGGTGGCCTATACCCATCAACCCTGCAAGCCCTCGCTGAACTTGTCTCAAAATCAGCTTAAGCTGTTGACTTGAAGTGAATAATAATACGGAACTCACGTTATTTATGAACTCCGGTAGCCAAGCGCCCCGTCCCGACGCTGACGCGCCGCACGAACTGGAATTCACCAGCTCGCCGCGTATCGTCTGTGGTGAGCTTCCAGCAGGGATTGTGTTGACACACAAAGCCGTCGTCTGCTGGAATCGCGGCGGTTCATGGACCAACCAGCGACCATGATTGGTCGGAAATTAAAATCCGCGCCCGCCGTGGTGGCCAACACTGGCCAGTGAAACCTCAACGTCCGTCACAACCCAGGAGAGTACGATGTACACGCGCAAGTTTCTAATACCATTCCTGCTTGGTGCGTCCGTCTATTCAAGCGATTTACTGGCGTATAATTCTGGAGACGGAATCAAGTTCGATGTCACCTACAACGAAAATGGCGCTATTCTGAAATCGAAGCGCAGCACCATTTACATGGGAAAGAATTGCGACGTCTCTTCCCCTGAATACGGTACGGGAACATGGGGTTGGGGGAGCAAGGGGTTCAAAATCGACTTTAGTGGTAAGTCCATCAGCTTCCCCAAACAAAAGATTAATATTGGAGACAATGATAAATGCAAGCTTTGATCGGGTTATGGTTTAGAAGCGATGGGTAAGGGCCATGCCCCAGTAGTAGGCGTCGTAAGCACCGGTGTTTTGCACGCGATTGCTGTAGGCGCTGCGCAACCGTAGCTCCCATGGCGAGAAAATGCCGAATACAAGTTCGGCGCTGATATCACCGGCGGATCGCCACGAACTGAAAGTTTCGTCACGCTGGGCTCCAAAACCGCCTTGCACCGCCAAGCCGACATCGTCGCTGAAAGAATAGTAGCTGTTGGCGGTCAGCAGAAAACGGCGGTAATCGCTTGGAGCATAGTAGCCGTTGCCGGGATCGGAGTCGTAGCTGATGTACTGCGCGGCCAGACCGAGATCGAGCATCAGGCCCAACTGGCGAATCACCGCGCGCCGGATGGCCACATCCGCCGCGTCGCGATTATTGCCGTCGCTGTAATGATCGTGGCGCAGCAACAAGTCGCCGGTCCATCTCAGATCCGGCGTCCAGCGTGCTTGCGCGACGACCCCATCCAGGGTCAACCCCAGGGACAACGAACGTGGCGAGATGGCGACGCGACCGTGATCGGCCCACAGACGAAAGCGCCAGTCGTCATTGGCGCGGTAATTCGCGCCGAGGCGCCAAAGCCCCTCGCCGTCGTCGTCGATGGAAGAGTAACCAGCGGCGCCGAATAATTCGGTCCGCGCCGAGGGCGCGTAACGCAGACCGAGCAAGCCATAGTTTTCGGAAACCGAATCGCCGCCAGTGACCGGCGCGAACGGGCCGGAAGCGGGCGCGCGATAGTCCCAATGTCCAAGTTCGGTGGTGAAGCGCACCGCTTCGTTGTAGGCGATTTCCGCGCGAAGGGTTGGCCGAAAGGTATCCAGGTTATCCGAATCGCCACTACGGTTGTAATCGAGGGTGATGAAAGAATCGGTCCATACCCGAGTGGCCCGCTCCAGATCATTGGCGTCCTTGCTGTCCGGACGCAGCCGCTTGACTGTTTCGACGTAGGGCAGCGCGGTTTCCGGTCGCGTGGTCTGGCGCAACGCTACCGCCTGATTGTAGTTGGCGAGGAAATTTTCTGGCGTGGCCTGGAGCAGGGGCGCGTTGACCTCCAGCGCGCTATCGATTCTTCCACCCCAGACCAGCAGGTTGGCGAGCAATTCCTGCCCCTCGGCGCTTTGCTCGGCGCCGCTGTCCGCTTCAAGGACCTCTTTCGCCGCCGCGTAATCGCCGCTCCAAATCAAGTAGCGCACTAGATCGAGGCGCGCGGCGCGGTCGTCCGGATGTGCCTCGACATGCTCGCGCATGAGGGATAGCGCGCTGCGCAAATCACCGCTGGCCATATGCTCGCGCGCCTGCATGTCTTGCGCTTGCGCTTGCAGGTATCGCCCCGCTTGCGCCAGCGCGGTCGTGGGCAGCGCCAGCAGCGCGCTGATGATCCAACAGGCCATGGGCTTTATTTGCGCCATTTACGGTTCCCCGTTATCCACAGATCGGTCGCGAAACGTGCGATGGTAACTGTATCCATCACCAGCAATCCATAACGGATCGGCGTGACGAACAATCCCTTGAAGAAAGCCTTGACGCGTTCGCCCTTGGACACCACGCACATCACCCCGATCGAGAGCAGCGCCTCGGCGATGAAGGTGACCGCCAAAGGCTCCCACATGCGCAGCAGGATCAGGATGATGAGCGCGGCCGGAAAGCTGACTTTCTCGAACGCCGACATGAAGACGATCCAGCCGATGGGTCGGCCCCATTCCCTGGTGTACTTTTCGCCGAACGGCTGGCGGTACTGCTCCTTGATCTTGCGCATTTCCTGGATGCGTTTGGCTTCACCGCTGTACCAGGCCTTGAACCGGCGCCAACCGCGCTGCGGTGCCTTGAACGGGCTGCGGAGCAGTTGATCGAAGTAGTAGCAGCTTTGCAGGAACGAGGACGACCACATATAAATTTGACGCGGTAATCGTTGGACCTCCGGTTCTTCCGAGCGCGCGATCACGTCCATGAGTTGGATGTTGCGATAACCCTGGTTGTTGAGCGCGAAACCGATGAAGATGTCTTCGGAGTTGGTCAGGTCGTCGCCAAAAATCGGTTCGTAGTGATCGAACAAGTGCTCGATGTATTTGCGCCGATACGCCACCGCGCAACCGACGGGATTGGTGATGCCGCCGAAGAACACCATTTGCCCGTTGTAGACGAAGCGTTGCAAGAAGATGTACAGGCATTCGCGGTAGAGATTGGTGAACCACCGCCAGAGCAGGCGTGGGCGGGTGACATTCCCGAATGGATCTTCATACTTCGCGCCGCCAAGGTATTTCTGGAACTCGGGGGTTTCGGCCAGGGCCGCCCGGTCCTTGAGCCGCATCGGCAGAATGGTGCCGCAGGCGCTGGCGATGCCGATGCCCTTGTAAAGCTCCTCAACGCAGCGAGCGATGTAGTTTTCGTCCTCAAGAAAGGTGTCCCCGTCCAGGATGAATTGGATGTCGGCGTCGAATTCGCGGGCCTGGCGCTTGATGGTCGGCGTTTTGCCGATGGACTTGGCGCGCTCGATCACGATGATGTCGATCCCGGCGCTCGCCGCGAAGGCCCTGGCGCGCTCGACCGTCGCGTCCTTGCCGCCGTCGTCCACGATGATGATGTTGCGTGGCTTGACTGTCTGACGGGCAATCGAAGCCAGGCAGTAGACGATATTGTCTTCCTCCTTGTAGGCGGGAATCACCACATCGACTACCGCCGCGCGCCAATCTTCCGGTGGCGTGGGGATGGTTTTGTCGGGACCGCGCAGCAAGCCGATGAGGCTAAGCAGCGAATTAGGGCTGATGACGAACCACGGTGCCGTCGCCATATTCGCTCTCCAGGTTTTTCGCGCGCTGCGCGGCTATCAGGTCGTCGATGGTCTGTTCCAGCGTAAAGCAATGTTGGAAACCGGTCAGGCCGCGCAGACGGTCGAGCGCCGGACGGCGACGGCGAATGTCCTCGAAATCTTCGCCATAAGCTTCCCTGTAGGGAACGTGGATGATGCCCGACTGGCTTTCGGCGCGCTGGATGATCAGGCGCGCGAGGTTGTTGATCGAGATTTCACGGTCGTTGCCGACGTTCACCACCAGACCCTCGGTATTGGCGTGCGTCGCTAGCAGATTCAACGCCGCGACGGTGTCGCGGACATCGCAGAATGACCGGGTCTGGTTGCCATTGCCGAACACCTCGATGGTTTCGTCTTGCACGGCCCGTTCGACAAAGCGCGGGATCACCATGCCGTATCGCGCGGATTGACGCGGGCCGACGGTGTTGAAGAAACGCACGATCACGGTCGGAATGCCAAATTTTTTCGCGAAGGACATGCCCAGGGCTTCGTCGGCGATCTTGCTCACCGAGTAATTCCAACGTGTGCCCACGCGGGTACTGATGACCAGGTCCTGGGTCTCGCGCAGCAGATCTTCGTCGTTGTGACCGTAAACCTCGGAACTGGAGGCCAGCACCACCTGCGGTTTCCAACCGGAAACTTGGACGGCGCGCAGCAACCGTTCGCAAGCAGCGATGTTGATTGCCAGTACCTTGGTGGGATCAGCCAGAACCCGGTAGACGCCAACCACGGCGGCCAAATGATAGATGCGATTGGCCCAGTTGGCGGTGCGTTCCAGTTGCGGCCATGTCAATATATCGGCATGGTCGAAGCGGTAATTGGGATGGTCGAGGAAGCCAGTGACATTGTCCATCGAGCCAGTGGAAAGGTCATCCACGACATGGACCTTGTCACCTTGAGCCAGATGAAGTTCGACGAGATGCGAGCCGATAAAACCAGCACCCCCGGTGATGAGAATATGCATGTGATATCCTTGCTTTGGTATCAGGAACGTTCAATTTTTTCTAAATCATTTCATTTTTTGGCTTATGGTCCTTGACTTGGCGCCCCGTGCTTGTCCACCGAAGTAAAGATAAATGCTGGGAGAAGGTTCATGGTAATCGCGCGGCGGGCTTTTATTAAAGTTATAAAGTAATCACGAGCGTGCTGTATCGGCAAGTTAATACCCAAGTCAATTTGTTACGCCGGTGTGGCACAATTACCCCGAGGAAAGTTAAGATGGTTTGGTCAGGAGAGTTGCTGCCAAGAATGGCAGTTTTTTGAAAATGATTTTGCTTGAATGTAGCCTGAATTTCCGAAAAAACCATGGATCGAATCTGCGTCGGCTATCGGAAGGGAAGGAGGCTTGTTTACCTCGCGGTTATACCCATGCGGAAAAAGGCTTTATTAATTTCACAAAAAATTTATGTCATTAACCATAACCGTGAGTTGGCAAAGAGATGACTTTGCCCAACGAAAAATCCAGGGTATTGGGCATCAGTCGATGGGTGACACCTCGATCCGCCGGGCCAGGGCGCGGACCTCGGCGGGGTGCGGCAGGTGCGGGCCGAGGCGGGTCAGCTTGGCGGCGGCGAAGGCGGTCGCCAGCCGGGCGGTGTCGGCCAGCGTCAGGTTTTCCAGTTGGGCGGCGACCAGGCCCGCCACCATCGCGTCGCCGGCGCCGACCGTGCTGCTTACGTTCACCCGCGCCGGTGGGGCGCGCAACGCCTGCTGGCGGGTGAGGAATAACGCGCCGTCCTCGCCCAGCGATACCACGACCAGATCGGGCGCGGGCGAACCCGCCAGCAGTTCCCGCCCGGTGGCGACCAGGGCTTCCAGGGTGTCGAGCGGTCGGCCGACCAGTTCGGCCAGTTCGTGCCGGTTCGGTTTGACGATCCGGGGGCCGGCCGCCAGCGCCGCTCGCAGCGGTGCGCCGCTGGTGTCGAGCACGACCGCGCCGCCGGCCGCTTGCACCCGCCGGGTGATGGTGGCGTAGGCGTCTTCGGGTATCCCCGGCGGCAGACTGCCGGACAGCACCACCCAGCGCGCGTGCTCGACCAGCAAATCGAGGCGTTGCAGCACCTGCTCCAACAACTCGGTCGCGGCGGCCGGCGCGAACTCCGGCCCCGGCATGTTGAGGTCGGTGGTCTCGCCGCTGACCGTATCGACCAGCTTGCTGTTGATCCGGGTCAGGCCGTCCAGGTAGCCGCAGTGGTTGGCGATCCGCTTGCGCTGGAACAATTCCTCGAACAGCGCGGCGTTGTCGCGGCCGATCTGGCCGGTCACGGCGGCATTCACCCCGAAGTCGGACAGGCAGGAGGCGACGTTGACGGCCTTGCCGCCGACATCCACCTGCATCCGCAGGGCGCGGTTGACCGCGCCGGGACGCAGGCCGGCGATTTCGATGGTCTGGTCCAGCGCCGGGTTGAGCGCGACGGTCACCACCTGGGGTGATCGAGCATCGATGGTTGTTATGGTGGCGCTACCCCCGAAAAAAAACGCCAGGGAGCTTCGCCCCCTGGACCCCCAAAAAGGGAAAAAGAAAAAAGATCAAAGGGTTATAAGGTCCTGGCGAGACGGAACCCGACGCCGATGTTCCCGTAGCGCGGGGCGTCCCCGTCGCGAGCGGCCGACCGCAGCCACAGCGGAACGTTGCCCCACGGGCCGCCCCGCAGCACCCGGGGACCGCCGGAATTGGCGTCGATAAAAGACTGATTTGATTATGAATAATCCTTGTTATACGCCGACGACGCCCACTCCCAGACATTACCGGACAAGTCGTGCAAGCGACCATCGCCGCCCGTTACGACCTGCCACCAGTCCGCCGCGCCACCCGGAAAACAGCCCACTACGCTGGTGCGGCGGAGACCGGATTCCGCGCCGTTGCAGCGCCACGCTTCCCACTCGTCTCCCCACGGATAGCGCCGCCCTTCCGGTCCGCGCGCCGCCCATTCCCATTCGGCTTCCGTCGGCAAGCGGAAGGTTCCAGGCGGCTGGCGCAATTGTTTGTTCAGCCAGTTGCAATACGCTTCCGCTTCGTACCAGGAAACGCCGATCACCGGCTGGCTCGGTAAGGTCCAGACAGGATCATTCCACCACTGAGGTTCCAACTGGTTCTGTTCTTCCCGCCACTGCCAGCCGTCCGCGCTCCAGTAGTGTTTTTCCCGATAACCGTCCTGTTCCACGAACGGCCGGAATTGCGCCACCGTCACCGGATAAGCGGCCAGTTCAAAATCGGCGATCTCCAGCGGCGCGGCGGCGGCGGGCCAGTTTTCGTCGCCGCGAACTTGGGAATCCGGTTTCGCGCCGTTACCCAGGCGCAAGCCGGTAAAGCCGGGAAACCGGCCGCTGGCGCGAACGGCTTGCGTGCCCGGAATCCGCACCCACAGCACGTCCGGCAGGCCGTCCGTACCGAGTCCGACGCCGGGTCGGGGATCGCCCAGCGCTGCCAGCACGCCCCCCACCGCCGCCCGAGCCTGGGCGTCTTGGCGCAGCGCCGCCGGCGTTTCCACCAGCGCCACCACATCACCCACGATCCGGTTTTCCAGCAAGGGTTCGCGGGCGTCCGTGGGCACGCTCCGCTGCCAGCCCGGCAGCAGAGCGCCCGCCAGCCACACCCGCCGCCAGTCGCCATCGTTGCGGTCCCGTGGTGCCCGGTCCGGACACAGTTCCGCCAGCAGCGTTTTCGCCAAATACGGATTACCGCCTTGCTCGTCGTGGCAGAGGTGTTCTCCGTAGAATCGCGCCACTTCCCACCAGGCCGGATCGCCGGTTAGCGCGACGATTTCCCCAAGCCCCTTCGGTTGCTGCAACAGATAGAGCGCCGCCAAGTATTCCTCGAAGCTCAAATGGGGAAAGATGTAGCGGATCGCCGGCTCGGCCGCTTCTCCCGGGACGACCTGATCCACCAACAGCAAGCCGTTGGTGTGCCGACAGTAATCCAGGAAAACGTCGGTTCCATCCGACCCCAGCCAGCGGCGCATCACCCCGCCGATGATCACGCCGCTCACCAGCGCCCGGCCACCTTGCCGATCCCGCCCGCCGTCCCGGTGCGCCTCGAACGCGATTTCTCGCAATCCCTGCTGCACCTTCAAGGCGGTTCCACCGTGCGGCAACAATTTGTCCAGCAAGGGCGGCCGCCGCGCTTCGCCTTCGCGCGCGCCTTGCCAGCGCAGCAGTAGGATGTCCACACATTCCCGATATACCCCGACCCGGCTGTCCGGCAGTTCCTTGTGGGTGTGGACGATCACCATCACGGTGAGCAGCAGCGGCGTTCCCGCTAAATCCCGGAGGCCGCGCGGATCGTTCGGGGCGAGCGCGGTTTTCAGGGTGCGCGCCTTGCCGGCGTAATCGACCGGACTGCCGGGATTCAAAACGGCCAGCGCGTGATACCAAGCGTCGATGAAGTGTTCGATCTGGTTCTGATCGAAATCCGCCAGCGTATGTTCGGCCGCCCAGTTCAATTGCCACGCTGAATCCTGCCGGTAGCTGTGGACCCGGCAGGTCACCAAAACCCGGCAACGGGGATACAGGTCGGCGAATTCCTGGAGCGCCTGCTTGACCCGCGCACGCTGCGCGCCGGCCACTTCGTCCAGACCGTCGAAGATCACCAGCCCGCCCTGGATTTCTAGCTCTTTCAGCAACGGCTCGTTGAAACCGCGCAAGGCATCCCGCGCATCCATCTGCTGGCGGATGAAGGTTTCGATCTGGCTGGCGCTTCCGAGATCGGTCGCCGACAGACCGGCCGCCAGTTGGCGCAGCGGCACGAACACCGGCAGCAGGGAAGGACCATTCCAGCCCGGCAGCCGTTCCGCCAGATTCGCGGCGTCCGGTTCCGACAACGCTTCCGCCAGAGTTAAACAGAGATAGCGCCCCAGCGTGCTCTTGCCGGAACCCGGCTGCCCCAGCAGCACCATGCGTCGCCGTTTCGCGCAACAGAGCGCTTCCACCGCGCCTAGCGGTGGTTGCTTGTGGTCTTCTACGCCTTGCAGATAGAGCGCCTTGGGGCGGGGCGTGGTCACGTTCAGCGCGACGTACACTTGCTCCAGGGTCAACCGCCGGGCGGCGGGGTCGGCGGATCGCTCGTCAAGCACATCCAGCGGGATGGTCCGCCACTCGCTGGCCCGCAAACGGAGATACACCGCGCGCAAAGCGGCGGGATCGGGCGGCGGCAGGGCGGGAGGGTCCGAGTTCGGCGGGAGTGGGGCGGGTGCCGGGTCGTGGTCGCCCTTGTCCTTGGAAGAAGATCGAGAGGAGATATGCTCGTAAATCTTCCAGATTGCAGCACAGACGGCCGCAAGGCCGGGGCCGATGAATGCCAGTATGGTCCGATTCTGTTCGTTGCCCAGCCAATTCCAGATTTCTTGCAAGTCCGGCATGCTTCAAAATCCTGGTTGTCTATCGAGAATCCCAGCAAACGTTCCACAAAATCCGGCAGCGGATCTGTCCTCAAATGATAAAACACTGTCGCCAATTCGAGGCTAGATTTCAACTGGCTGGCTTCCAACCCGGCGATGGGTTTCGCTACGCTCAACCCATCCTACAACTCATTGTTTTTCGTAGGATGGGTTGAGCGTAGCGAAACCCATCAATACGGGGCGAAACCGCTAGGATATCTGAACGGTTACATCCGCGATCCGCGGCTGCCCAAGAAATTCCAAACCCGTTCCCGCTCCGGCAATGCCGGAATCGCGCCCCGTTGCAAGGTCGTGAGCGCCCCGACCGCGTTGGCGAAGCGGCACAGTTCGCGCAAGCGCGCTTCGTCCCGGAACGCGCCCGGATCGGCGAGCAAGCCTTGCAGCAGGCCGGCCATGAAGCCATCGCCCGCGCCGGTTGCGTCCACTGCCTCGACCGCGAAGCTCGCCACCTCGCCGGAGAATTCCGGGGTGAAATAGACACAGCCGGCGCGGCCTCGCGTGACGACCATCAGCTTCAGTTCCTCGCGCCAGAGCGCCCGACAGGCGGTTTGCGGATCGCCAATTCCGGTCAGGAACTCGCTTTCGTCGTCGCTGAGCTTGACGACATACGCCTTCCCCAAACCCAGCAACATGCCGTCTCGCGCGGCGTTCGCGTCCGGCCACAGCGGCAGCCGCAGGTTGGGATCGTAGGAAATCAGGCAACCGGCGGCGCGCGCCGCATCGACCGCGTGCAAGGTGGCGCCGCGCGACGGTTCGCCGATCAGGCTGATCGAACCGAAGTGCAACAGCTTGGCGCGCTGGATCGCCTGGATGTCCACTTCCTGGGGGTTGAACAGCATGTCGGCGCTGGGGTGGCGATAAAACATGAACTCCCGCTCGCCGTCCGCCCGCAGCGAGACGAACGCCAGTGCGGTGCGCGCCTCGGTCGAAAAGCGCAACGGGCTAACATCCACGCCCGCCTCGGCCAGGGTGTCGGCCAGGAAATGACCGAAGGCGTCGTCGCCAACCTTGCCCATGAACGCGCTCGAAACCCCGAGCCGCGCCAGTCCGACAGCCACGTTGCTGGGGGCGCCGCCCGGCGCCTTGACGAACGCCGGCGCGTCGATCAAGCCGGCGCCGGTCACGGTGGGAACCAAATCGATCAACAATTCGCCCAAACAGATGGCGTCGGCCATGGGGAAACTCCGGCTGAAAGTGATGAAAGTTGGCGCTCGAAGCCGCCGTCCCGGCCTCCGCGTTGGCGTATTTCGCAATCTTGCCTGCCTGGAAAGCTCGATAATATTTGGAGACAATCGAGTGTATGATAAGGTACACAAATGACCCCCAATGCCGACCCACATTTGTTTGCGGCGGACAACATCAGATCGGAGAGAAATGGGTATGTCGTCTCGAATGATTGTCACATGGTTCGTTGCCATGGCATTGACGGGCGCCGCGTTCGCCGAGGAGTTGATCGTTCCCGGCAGCGGCAATCCGGAATATGTCTTGACCCAACTCGCCAAGGCGTTCAACCAGCAGCAGAGTCAGCATACCGTAACGATCCCGTCGTCGACGGGAACCGCCGGCGCGCTGCGCGACGTCGAGGCGGGTACGGCCAGCCTCGGGCGGGTGGGCCGGCCGCTCAAGGACGACGAACGCGGCAAAGGCATCGTCTACGTCGCGCTCGGGCGCGACCCGGTGGCCTTCGTGGCGGGGGCGGGGGTCACGGTGCGCGGCATCACGTCAGCGCAGGCGGTGGACGCCTTCAGCGGCAAGTTGACCGACTGGCGCGAACTGGGCGGCGACCTCGCCCCCATCCGGGTGATCGGACGCGAAAAGACCGACGCTTCCAGGCAAGCGGTCAGCCAGGTTATCAAGCCGTTCGAGAACATCGTATTTGGCGGGAACGTCAAGGTCGTCCATCTCGATCCGGAATTGATCGCGTTGTTGGATCGGTTTCCGACCAGCCTTGGTTTCCTCAATCGATCGGCTCTTGGCGCGTGTACGACCAAGGTGATTCCCTTGGCGCTCGATGGCGTCGAACCGACCTCGGAAAATCTGGAGAAGGGAAGCTATCCGCTCTGGTTGGAACCGGGGCTGATCTACAAGCCAGACGCCCTGACGCCGGCGGGCAAGGCTTTCCTTGCGTTTGTCCGCTCTCCCGCTGGCGCGCGCGTCTTGCGCGAGCACGGGATTCTTCCCGCCGTCTCCGGAAGTTGACCGCAATTGACCGATAAACCGCCCCTCCCGGTGGAAATCCAAACCTTGCGCGATGGAGCGCCTGGTCGATGAAGTTTTGCCTTGGCACCTGCGCGACGCTGGTCTTGGTGTTCGCGTTGCTGGTGGCCCTTTCGCAAGGGGTCGCCTACTACGTATCGAGCGATCTGTTGGAAGCGACGATACGCGCGCGAGAGATCGACAAGATCGATACCATCGGCCAGATCATTAAAAAGTTGATCGCGCGACAGAGCACCCAACTCCAACGGTTGGCGCGGGTGTTGGCGGAAGAGAGCACCTTGTCGTCGGCGTTCTTACGCGAGGAGCCGGACCGCGTCGCCGCGATCACGGCGATTTTCGACCACATCGACGACCTGTCCAGGACAGATCTGTTCGAGGTGATCGATGATCGTGGAATCGTGGTCTATCGGTCCGATGAGCCGATGCGCCTGGGGGATCGGGCGACGGGATGGGGGGTGTACGAGGCCCTGAACGGCGCTGGCAACGTGGTCAGCACCGTCGTCCCGCGGGGCATCGAGATTCGCGCCATCGAGCCGTTGCGGGCGGGGAACAGAATCGTCGGCGCGCTGAGCGTCGGCCAGCGTCTGGACGAGGGTTTTTTCAAGACTCTGAGTCATGAAGTGGGCGCGACCCTCGGGCTTCTATCGCGATCCGGTCGAACGCTGGCTTCAAGTTCCACGCTCGGCCAGGGTTTGGCCTCCCAGGCCGTGATCGAGGCTTTCGAAAAGAAGATCCCGATCTACCGCGAGGATATCGCCGCGCGCAAAACCCGCGTCTATCTGCCGATACTGATCGTCGACGAGGCCTTCGTGATTCTGGTCGAGCTGGACAGTACCTCGGCCTATCGGTTGCTGGACGAGAACTTGCGGCGTTCGGCGATCTATGCGGCGCTGATTCTGGTGGGAAGCGTCCTGTTCGGAATCCTGGTTGTGCGCCGAGTCCTGCGGCCGTTGCGCCGCCTGCGCGCGCAAGCCGAGCGAACCGCGATCGAAGTCACCGGCGCGTCGATTCCATCCGTGAGCCGGGATGAGGTCGCCGCCACAGTGCAGGTTCTGGAAACGCTGACCGAGCGCCTGGTCCAGCATAACTTGGAACTGACCGGGTCCAAGGCAGCCGCCGAAGCGGCGAGTCTGGCCAAATCGCAGTTTCTGGCCACCATGAGTCACGAGATCCGCACCCCGCTGAACGGCATCCTGGGGATGACGGAATTGCTGCGAGGAACGGCGCTGGACGCCCAGCAGCGGCGGTTTACCGACACCATCCAGCGTTCCGGTCAGGCGTTGCTGGCGGTCATCGACGATATTCTCGACTTTTCCAAGGTCGAGGCGGGCCGGCTGGAGCTGGAAACCGTGGACTTCGATCTGCGGGAACTGGTCGAGGAAACCGCCGTACTGCTGGCCGAGCGGGCGCATCACAAGAATCTGGAACTGGTGGTCGATCTGGCGGACGACTTGCCGGGCGGCCTGCAAGGCGATCCGGCGCGGCTGCGGCAAATCCTGGTGAATCTGGTGAGCAATGCCATCAAGTTCACCGAGCAGGGCGAAGTGGTGATTCGCCCACGGTTGCTGGAGCAAGAAGCTCAAACAGCGTGGCTGCGGATTGAGGTGAGCGATACGGGAATCGGAATCGCGCCAGCGGCCCAGACCCGGATCTTTGAGTCGTTTACCCAGGCGGATGGTTCCACCACCCGCCATTATGGCGGGACCGGCCTGGGATTGGCCATTTCCAGGCGACTGGTGCAATTGATGGGGGGCGAAATAGGCGTCAAGAGTACCCCAGGCGTCGGCTCGACGTTCTGGTTCACGCTCGCGCTGCCCCGCGGCGAGGCCAGTTCGCGGCCGGTCCGGCCACTCGACGCCGAATTGCGGAATCGGCGCGTGTTGGTGGTAGACGACAACGCGACCCAACGCGAGATTTTCCATCGCCATTTGAGCGGTTGGGGCATGCGGGCGGTTAGCGTGGCCAGCGGGCCGGAAGCGCTCGCCACCCTGCGGCGGGCGGCCATGGCGGGGGAAGCTTTCGAACTGGTGATCGTGGATCGGAACATGCCCGGGATGGACGGCATCGAACTGGCCCGGCGGATCCGTGCCGACGCCATCCTGAGAATGCCTCGGCTGCTGATGTTGACCTTGGGTAGCCTGGGCGATGTCGGCTCCCAGGTGGCGGTTGGCATAAATCGCTACTTGCAGAAACCGATACGCCTGGCCGAACTCCACGATGCCCTGGGTCGACTGATACAGCCCGCCGCCACCGACCCGATGTCGCGACTCACTCCGCGACGTGACCAGCGGATACGCTTTGACGCGCGGGTGCTGGTCGCCGAGGATAATTTTGTCAACCAGGAAGTGGCGCTGGCCATGCTCAAGGACCTGGGCTGCCAGGGCACGGCGGTCGACGATGGACGCGCGGCGTTGGCCGCTTTGGAAAAGGAACCCTATGACCTGGTGCTGATGGACTGCCAAATGCCGGTGCTGGACGGCTGGGCCGCCGCCACGGCCTGGCGGCGACGCGAGAGCGCCATCGGTGGCCGGCGGGTGCCGATCATCGCCTTGACCGCGAACATCATCAAGGGAGTGCGGGAGCAATGCCTGGCGGCGGGGATGGACGACTATCTGAGCAAACCGTTCGAGCAGGCGCAACTGGCGGCGATCCTGAGCCGTTGGTTGCCCGCCGGCGATTCCGCCTTCGCGCCGCCTGATTCACCGGTTCCGGTTCCGGATTCGATGGCCGGCGGCGCCCTCGCGACCCCACCGACAGCCGCGCGCTCCGGACCGTCCGGGTCAACCGATTCACCGCTGGACGAGCGCGTCCTGGCTCAAATCCGCGAGTTGCGGCAGCCCGGCCAGCCCAGCGTGCTGAGTAAGATCGTCGGCCTCTACCTGGATAGCGCGCCCGCCTTGCTGCAACGGTTACGGGATGCGGTCGCCGCTGGGGACAGCGAGGCGCTGCGCCAGGCGGCGCATAGTCTGAAGTCGAGTAGCGCCAATCTGGGAGCGACCCGATTGGCGGCCTTGTGCAAGGAACTGGAGCAGCGGGGGCGGGACCGGCGCTTGGAGGATGCCGCCACCCTGGTGTGGGAGTTGGATCGCCGCTACGCGCGGGTGCGGGAGGCGTTGATCGTGGAGATGGAAAAGGGGTAGTTTTGGAAAGCCGATGGGTGCTTTCCGCTCGCCGGCGAGAGAAGGATGGGAGTGAGGACATCTTGCAATGGTAACGACGTTGGATCCCTTCATGGTTACGCTCGGCTTGCAAGCCGAAATGTCGGCGCCCGGCCAGGCGCGGGTGTGGGGTGTCATCCGGCCGGAGTTTCTCAACAGTTGGGGCTCGGCTCACGGTGGCTTTCTGTATTCGGTGGCCGACGCCGCCTTTGCGCTAGCGTCCAATTCCCATGGAACCCTGGCGGTGGCGCTCGCCGCGCACATGGAATACCTGCAAGCGAGCCACGCCGGCGCGGAGGTGGAGGCGCTGGCGACTGAGGTTCACCTGGGGCGACGCACGGCGGTCTATCGGGTCGAAGTGCGCAGTGGGCCGAGCTTGTTGGCCATTTTTACCGGCACGGTCTATCGACGCGCTGGGCACGACAGTTCGCTGGTTCCGCCGTAACCGTTTATATCCCCTCGTGGTTTCGCCACGCATTGATGGGTTTCGCTACGCTCAACCCATCCTACAACCCATTGTTCTTTCGTAGGATGGGTTGAGCGTAGCGAAACCCATCGCCGTGCGGGACGGGGGGGTCTGAACGCTTGCCTGCCGCCGTCCCGCGCCAATGAATTCAGGCGTTCGGTTCCCCGCTTCGCGCCCCGGCGGCTTGCAGATATTTCCGCACCGTCCGCCGGTCTAGTCCGGTGCGCCGGGCGACTTCCTCGTAGTTGCCACAACGCTGGTGGAGCAGGGCGCAGTACCGGGCCAGCAGGCCACGCGCATCCAGCGTTCCGGCTTGCGCCTGGCGCCAGAAGTCGGCTTCTGTCGACCCCGCCGCCGATTCGCCCCCGTAGTGACCGGTGAGCAAGATACGTCGGACGGCTTGTTCCAGTTCCCGCACGTTGCCGGGCCAGGAGTAATCCGGCCGCAGATCGCGCCGCAGCGCGGTCAATACCAGTTCGTCCGCCTCGGGATTGGCCGCGCCGAGCAGGCGCGTCACCAGCACTTGCACCAGAAAATCCAGTTCCGCCGGGGTTTCAGCCAGGCGTTGGCGCAGCGGCGGCACGGTGATGACATCGGAACACAGCCGGTAGAAGAAGTCCTCGCGAAATTTTTCCTCTCGGCGCAATTCCGCCAGGGATTGGTGGGTGGCGGCGATGACCCGTCCGGAAAAGCGTTGCGGTTTGTGGCTGCCGACCGGGGTGAACGTCCGCTCCTGCAACACCCGCAACAGCTTGATTTGCACGCCAAGGCTAGCGTCGCCGATCTCGTCAAGAAACAGCGAGCCGTAGGGACTACAGCGGGCGAACACCCCCGGATGATCCTCCACCGCGCCGGTAAACGCACCCTTGCGATGCCCGAACAGTTCCGATTCGATCAGACTTTCCGGAAACTCCGCCAGGTTGATGGCGATGAAGGTGTCGGTGACGCTGTGGCGAAAGCGGTTGCTGGCGGGATCGAAGGGGATATGCACCGAGCGACCGATGGCCGCCGCCGCCGCACCTTTGCCGCTGCCGGTCTCGCCCAGCAACAACGTGGAAAAATCCTCCATGCGGTTCCACAGATAGCGTTCGTAGACCCGCATGTCGCGGCCGAACACATTGTTCCACAGCGCGCGTCGCAATGCGCCCATGCAAGGGCTGGGGCCAGTCAGCGCATGGTCAATGAGGGTATAGGTGCGCCGCAGTTGGTAAAACAGACCGAAGTAGCGAACCGCTTCCGCCGCGCCGAAGCCCTGTTCCCGCAGCAGCGTCAACGCCTCGGGGGCGAACGAGACCGTCGCCGGCTGGCCGGGATGCGCCAGTTCCCACTCGATCGACCGATCCATCTCTGGCACGAAACGATGGTAATCGCAAAACAGCCAGGCGTCGGCCAGCCATTGCCGTTCGTCGTCGGCATACTGGGCCAGACTGCCGGCGTGATGCTGGGTCAATCGGTCGAGGCGCTGGATCAACGATGGCAACAGGGCATTCATCGGATGGCTGTCGCCGATGGCCGCCAGGGCCGAGGCGGGGACCAGGGCCGCGATTTGCTGGTGGGTCACCTCGAATGGATTGGCCATGATCAGCGCCGAGGCGGCGGCCAGGAAAGACCGGTCGTCCGGATCGAGATGAAGTTTATTGCTAGCCATCGGGTGCTCCCGTCAGTGATGGACTAGTAATCAATGTAGTTGCAACTGACATGAAATGTCTTCCTTGAAATCAGTCACTGTCGTCGTTTCCAGTTGGTTCATCAGTATGAACAAAATGTTAGGATCGGAATGGCGATTTGGCACGGTGCTTGATAAGGACAGGGTAAAGCACAGAGAAGAGGACGCACGATGAAACCGAACCGCCAGGCCAGCGAACATAGCTTTCGGAGTTGGGATGGCGTCGAATTGTTCTACCGGGCATGGCGGCCTGCATCGAACGCCACTCAAGCCGTCATCCTGTTCCATCGCGGCCACGAACACTCCGGCCGCTGGCAGGATGTGGTGGATAAACTCGATCTGCCCGATTTCGCCCTGTTTGCCTGGGATGCGCGGGGCCACGGTCGCAGTCCCGGCGAGCGCGGTTACGCCGAAAATCTCGGCGTGCTGACGCGGGACGTGGACAGCTTCGTCAGTCACGTTTCCCGCCACTACGGCATCCCGATGGAAAACATCGCCGTGCTCGCGCACAGCGTCGGCAGCGTGCTGGTGGCGAACTGGGTTCACGATTACGCGCCAAAAATTCGTGCCCTCGTGCTGGGCAGTCCGGCGTTGCGGGTGCGGCTGTATGTCCCCTTTGCGATTCCGGGCCTGCGCCTGTTGCTGAAATTCAAGCCGAAAGCCTTCGTCAACAGCTACGTCAAGGCGAAGTTGCTGACCCACGATCCGGCGAAGATCGAAAGCTACGACGCTGATCCGCTGATTACTCGTTGCATCGCGGTCAATCTGCTGGTGGATTTGTTCGACGCGGGCCGCAAGCTGGTGGAGGACGCGGCGGCGATCACTGTGCCGACCCTGATGCTGACCTCCGGGGCCGACTGGGTGGTGGACCAGGACAGCCAGCGCCGGTTTTTCGAGCGGCTGGGCTCGTCCGTGAAGGAGATGCACGTTTATCCGGGTTTTTTCCACGACACCTTCAATGAGAAGGATAACCATTTGCCGCTGAGCGCCGCGCGCCGCTTCATTCTGGACGCCTTCGCCCAGCCCCGGTGCGAACCTTCGCTACTGGAGGCGGATCGCAACAGTCCGACCCAGCGCGAGTACGAAGCCCTGGCCAACCCGCCGTTTCCCTTTTCGTTCAAGGGTATCCAATACGCCCTGACCCGGTTCGCGCTGCGCGCCATCGGCGCCCGGTTGAGCCGGGGCTTGCGGCTCGGCGTAAGGACTGGCTTTGATTCGGGCGCCACGCTGGACTACGTCTATCGCAACCGGGCCGAGGGCGTGACCGCGCTGGGGCGGCGGATCGACCGGAATTATCTGAACGCCATTGGCTGGCGGGGTATTCGCTTGCGTAAGGCGCATCTGGAAAAACTGCTGCGCCGGGCCATGCTGGATCTGCGGGCGGCGGGACGGCCGGTTCACCTCGTCGATATCGCGGCTGGCCACGGTCGCTACGTGCTGGACGCCGTGCGCGAGCATCCCGACATTCCCGCCACTGGCCTGCTGCGGGATTTCAGCGACAGCAACGTGGTGGCGGGCCGGCGCTTGATCGCCGAATACGGGCTGGTGGAGCGTTTTGCGTTCGAGCAAGGCGACGCCTTTGACCGAGCCAGCCTCGCCACGTTGCCCCGCGCCGCCACCATCGGCATCGTCTCTGGCCTATATGAGTTGTTCCCCGAAAATGGACCGGTGCGCGCGTCGCTGGCCGGTCTGGCTGAGGTGGTCGCGCCGGGCGGCTATCTGCTTTATACCGGCCAGCCCTGGCATCCACAGATCGAGTTGATCGCCCGGACGTTGACCAGTCATCGCGGTGGGGCGCCATGGATCATGCGCCGTCGAACCCAGCAGGAGATGGATCAACTGGTCGCCGAGGCTGGCTTCGTGAAAATCGTGCAGGAAACTGATCCCTGGGGGATTTTCACGGTTTCGCTGGCCCGACGGCGGGAGGAAATTTCACATGGCTGATCGGGGAGTGGCGACCGCGCCCCCGCGTCCCTGGCGAGCGGCCGTGGGCTGGATGGTGCTGGTGCTCGGTCCTGGATTTTTTTTGATCTACGGTGCCTGCAACGGCTTGACTTCGTTGCGGACCGAGGTTGGCAGCCTTTTTTTCGAGTGGGAGCGCCGGATTCCAGTGTTGCCTTGGACCATTATCCCGTACTGGTCGCTCGACCTTTTTTACGCGTTCTCGGTGCTGCTGTGTCGCACCCGCCTGGAACTGGATCGGCACGCTTTCCGCATCGTGATTGCCGTATTGCTGTCCGCCTTGGGTTTCCTGCTCTTTCCGCTCCGGTTCGCTTTTCCCCGACCTGAAGTCGAGGGGATGTTCGGTGCCTTGTTCCAGGCGCTTTACGGCTTCGACCAGCCCTTCAATCAAGCGCCCTCGCTGCATGTCAGCCTGGGCATGATCATGTGGTATCTCTACGCCAAATACACGCGCGGACCGTTGCGTGGGTTGCTGCACGGTTGGTTTGTCCTGATCTTCGCGTCCACTCTGACCACCTGGCAGCATCATTTCATCGATCTGTCGACCGGGGCGCTGGTCGGCGTGATCGCGTTCTGGCTGTTTCCTGATCCGGCGGCCGATTCCATGGGCAAGACCATCGCCTATCGGCCGATAGGCGGGATTCGGCTGGCCGGGCGCTATCTGGCCGGCGCGTCGGTCAGCCTCGTGCTGGCCCTGCAAAGCGGATTTTGGCTGCTGTTCCTTTGGCCCGGGGTTTCCCTGGGGATCGTCGCGGCGGCCTACGCCGGTCTCGGTCCGGTCGTGTTCCGAAAGGAGGGCGGGCGACTTGCCTGGGCAGCTAAGCTGGTGTTGGGACCCTATCTGGTCGGGCAATACCTGTCCTGGCGACGGTATCGGCGCAAGATGGCCACGCCGCTTGCCGAAATTTTGCCGGGCGTGTTCATCGGCGCGCGACTTGACGATGGGGAAGCCGAAGCCTTCGCCGCCACTCATCCCCGACTCCTGGCGCTCGATCTCACCGGCGATTTTGACGAGGCCAGTCCGTTGCGCGCGGGCGATTATGTCAATTTGCAGATCATGGACCTGACCAGCCCGTCGCCTCGCGCCCTGCGTGACGCCGCTGTTCGCATTGAAGCGGCTGTCCGGCAAGGTAGGCCCGTGTTGATTCATTGCGCCCTCGGCTATTCCCGCAGCGCGTGCGTCGCGGCGAACTGGCTGGCGGCGACGGAACGCGTTGGTTCGATCCAGGAAGCGTTCGAACGAATCCGCGCCGTGCGGCCTGGCATCGTCGTCGCATCGACATCACTCGCCATGCTTGCCGATGCGCGGCTGGCCGAGGAGGCCACATGATCACCCTGTATGAACTCAAGCCCCGTTTCCAGAATTGGCTGCGGCCGGTCGCGCGCGGGCTGCACGCTCGCGGAATCAGCGCCAATCAGGTCACGGTCGCCGCGCTGACGCTGGCGGTCGCCACAGCCGGGGTCATTGCGTTCTGGCCAACGCCGACCATGCTGCTGCTGTTGCCGCCGGTGCTTTTGATCCGCATGGCGTTGAACGCTCTCGACGGAATGCTGGCCCGCGAGTTTCAGCGACCGACGCCATTGGGAGCGGTATTGAACGAACTGGGCGACGTGCTGGCCGACGCCGCTCTGTATCTGCCGCTGGTTTTGATTCCCGGCGTAACGGCTGCGCCCCTAATGGCGCTGGTGTGGCTGGCGTTGCTCAGTGAGTTCTGCGGCGTGGTGGCGGTGCAAATCGGCGCTCGTCGCCGCTATGACGGACCCCTGGGTAAAAGCGACCGCGCCCTGTTGCTCGGTGGCATCGCGGTGCTGTTGGGCTGCGGTGTGCCGGCCGGTTTCTGGCTGATGGTTACCCTGTGGGTTGCCAACGGCTTGTTGATACTGACCTGTGTTAACCGACTGCGCGCCGCGCTGCGCGAGGTAACGTTATACTAATTCTGAATAGATTTTCGTCATTCCCGCGAAGGCGGGAATCCAGTCAGCCACCGAACCACTGGATACCCGCTTTCGCGGGTATGACGAATGGAACAGTTTTTGACCCCTGAAAAAACAAAACCTAACAGGAAATAGTATTATGTCCATCACGCTGACTTCGCCGGTGATGGTGATTCTGGGTGGAGTATGGGCGCTGTTGGCCCTGGCGACCCTCGTGGTATGGTGGCTGGCGCCGGCGCCCGACAGCGAATTGCGCCAGCGCATCCGCAGTTGGTGGCTGATCGTGGCGCTGTGTTCGCTGGCGCTGATGTTCAGCCGCGCCGCCGCGCTGGTGTTTTTCGGCGGGGTCAGCTTCCTGGCCCTTAAGGAGTACCTGACCCTGATTCCCACCCGCCAGACCGACCGCCGGGTGCTGTTCTGGGCCTATCTGAGCATTCCGGTGCAGTACTTTTGGATTGGGATCGAATGGTACGGGATGTTCATCATTTTCATCCCGGTCTATCTGTTCTTGCTGCTGCCGGTGGCGATGGTGCTGAACGGGGAAACCCAGGGTTATTTGCGCGCCGCCGGCACGCTGCATTGGGGCTTGATGAGCATGGTGTTCAGCCTGAGCCATCTCGCCTATCTGCTGGTGCTGCCGGAAGGGGAGTATTCCCACGTCAGCGGACCGGGGTTGGTACTGTTCCTGCTGTTGCTGACCGAGTTGAACGACGTGGCGCAGTATTGCTGGGGCAAACTGCTAGGCAGGCACAAGATTTCGCCCACGGTCAGCCCGAACAAGACGGTGGAGGGCTTCGTCGGTGGGGTGTTGACCACCGTGCCGCTAGCGGCGCTGCTGGCGCCGTGGCTGACGCCGTTTTCCGTCCTCGATGCGGTGCTGGCCGGGGCGCTGATCGCGGTGGCCGGGTTCTTCGGCGATTTGAGCCTGTCGGCGCTCAAGCGCGATTTGGGCATCAAGGATAGCGGCAACCTATTGCCGGGCCACGGTGGCATTCTCGACCGGGTGGACAGCCTGACCTACACCGCGCCGCTGTTCTTCCATTTCACCCGCTACTTTTACTTTTGAGCGTCGCCATGGGCTACGCCGCGCTGCGCCTGGCGTTTTTCCTGCTGATCGTCAAGCCGTTCCTGCTGCTGGCGGTCGGGGTCAACGTGCGCCGCCGCGACCGCCTGCCCGCCGCTGGTCCCGCCCTGATCGTCGCCAACCACAACAGCCATCTTGATGCGCTAGTGCTGATGGCATTGCTGCCGTTGCGGCTGTTGCCCCGCGCGCGGCCGGCGGCCTCGGCGGAATACTTCCTCGGCAGTCGCTGGCGGGCCTGGTTCGCCACCCGGGTGATCGGCATCATTCCGGTGGCGGCGGGTGGCGGCCGGTCTCGCGCCGAGGTGCTAGGGCCGGTGCGGGACGCGCTGACGGCGGGCGGCATCGTGATCTTCTTCCCGGAAGGCACTCGCGGCGAACCGGAGCGACTGGGTAAACTCAAGACCGGCATCATCTGGCTGGTTCAGCAAGTGCCGAACCTGCCCGTTTGCCCGGTTCGCCTGCACGGGCTGGGCAAGGTATTGCCCAAGGGCGACTGGTTGCCGGTGCCGTTCTTCTGCGACGCCTGGGTGGGCGAGCCGCTACGTTGGGAGGGCGATCCGTCCAGGTTCATGGCCGCGCTGGCGACCAGTTTGGGAGGTTAGGGGGATGGAATCATCGATTAGGACTGCCTCGGCTGAATGGCCGGGCCTGTCCCTCAGCGAAGCCGATACCCGCGCCAAGCTCATTGACCCCGCGCTGCGGTTGCGGGGCTGGACCGAAGACCTGATCCGCCGCGAGGAAACCGCCGGGACCATCGAGATCATCGGCGGCAAGGCGCGGCGGCGGGCGCGTGGGCAGGTGGATTACACTCTGCGGCTCAAAATCGCCGTTGCGGCTCAACCCGTGGCGGTGGCGCTGATCGAGGCCAAGAAGGCAAGCTTGTCGCCGGGCCATGGTCTCGATCAGGCCAAAGCCTACGCGCACAGCAAGCGGCTCAACGTGCCCTTCGTCTTTGCTTCCAACGGCCATCAATTCGTTGAATATGACCGCTTCACCGGCCTGACCCAGCCGCCGCGTCCGCTGCACGACTTTCCCACGCCCGAAGAACTGCGCCGACGCTACGAGCAGGGCATGGGTTTCAGCCTGAATGATGAAGCGGCGAAACCGTTGCTCGCGCCTTATCCGGGTGGGGAGGGCGGGCGGCGTTATTACCAGGATGCGGCGATTCGGGCGACGCTGGAGAAAATCGCCCGCTGCTCGCACGGCGGGGAGCCTCGGCACGCGCTGCTGTCGCTGGCCACCGGCGCGGGCAAAACCTTCATCGCGGTGAATCTGCTCAAGCGCATCGCCGACGCCGGCCAGTTGCGGCGGGCGCTGTTCGTCTGCGACCGCGACGAGTTGCGCGCGCAGGCGCTGAGCGCGTTCCAGAATGTGTTCGGAGCCGACGCCGCCGAGGTGTTCAAAACCCCGGACGGCGGCAACAACGCCAAAAATGCCCGCGTTCATATTGCGACCTATCAAACGCTTGGCGTGGAGGGGGAGGATGGCGACGCCAGCTTTCTGACGACCTGCTACCCGGAAGATGCTTTCAGCCATGTGGTGATTGATGAGTGCCACCGTTCGGCCTGGGGCAAGTGGTCGCGGGTGCTCACGCGCAACCCGAACGCGGTGCAAATCGGCCTGACCGCTACCCCGCGCCAGATCAGGATGCGCCAGCGTACCCGGGAAGCCGAGCAGGACGAGCGAGTGACCGCCGATAATCTCAAATACTTCGGGGAACCGGTCTACGAATACGACATGGCCCAGGCCATGGAAGACGGCTATCTGGCGGTATGCGAGATCGTGAAGGGGCGGGTGAATCTGGACCAGACCGGCATCACCCTGGAGGAGATCGTGGCCCGCCATCCCCGCGACGCGATCACGGGCCGGGTTTTGACGCGGGAAGAATTGCAGAAGCGGTACGAGAAAACCGAGTACGAGGACCGGATTCTGTTGCCCGACCGAGTGCTGGCGATGTGCCAGGATTTGTTCAACTATCTGCTGGCCACTGGCGGCCCGGAGCAGAAAACCATTATTTTCTGCGCCCGTGACCGCCATGCCGATGATGTGGCGGTGGTGATGAATAATCTCTATGCCCGCTGGTGCAAGGCTAATGGCCGGGAGCGGCTGGACTGTTATGCTTTCAAATGCACCGCCGCCGCCAGCGGTAACGATCAGTTGCCGGATTTTCGCGGCGCGGCGCGACACCACTTCATCGCGACCACCGTGGATTTGCTGACTACCGGCGTGGACGTGCCCGCCGTGAGCAACATCGTGTTTTTCAAATATGTGCGCTCTCCCATCAGCTTTTACCAGATGATCGGCCGGGGCACCCGTATTGATCTGGCCACGGGCAAGCTGATGTTCCGGGTTTACGACTACACCGGCGCCACCGATCTGTTCGGCCTGGGGTTCGTGACGCCGCCGCCTTCGTCTGGTGGCACTTTTGAAAGCTCGCCGCCATCCTACGCTACCGTAATCGTGGATGGGTTTGACGTGCAGGTGACCGAGGCCGGACGCTTCGTGGTGGTTCAGGAGGACGGTCAGGCCCGGCCGATTGCCGTGGAGGAGTACAAATCCCGCTTGGCGACTCGCTTGATCGCTGAAGCGCCGACGCTGGAGGAATTTCGCCGACGCTGGACCCAACCGGAGGAGCGGCGGGCGCTGCTGGATCGGTTGGTGCATTCCGGCTATGCGCCTAGCGTGCTGCAAATGCTGGAAGAGATGAACGATTACGATTTGTATGATGTGCTGGCGGATTTGGGTTTTGGGTTGTCGCCACGCACGCGCGCTGATCGGGCGCTGGCGTTCGGCTACAAGCACGAGGACTGGCTGCGGGGCTTGCCGGAGCCGACCGCCGCCGCGATTCGCGCCATTGTCAGCCAGTTCGAGAAAGGCGGTACTGACGGGCTGGAAAATCCTAAAATCTTTCAGACGCCGGAAGTCAAACAGGCGGGTGGTCTCGCGGCCCTGCAAGCGGGTGGCAAACCGGCGGAATTGCTGAGGGAGACCAAGATCAGGATGTTTTCGGCGTGATAACAGTGTTTGAATGATGTACGCCATGCAAACAATTGCTGAAATGCCAGAGTTCGCTCGTCGATCCGAACATTTGCTTTCGGGTGCCGAACGGCGGGACATCATCGATTACTTGGCGAATTTTCCTAAAGCAGGAGTTCTCATAGAGGGTGCTGGTGGTATTCGCAAACTGCGATGGTCGCGTCAAGGTTCGGGCAAAAGCGGTGGCGCTCGCGTGATCTACTACTTTCACAACGAACGGATGCCGCTTTATCTGCTCACCGTTTTTGGCAAAGGTGAAAAGGTTAATCTCAGTAAAGCCGAACGTAATGAGCTCGCCAAGCTTGTTCGGGTTCTGGTTCAAACTTGGAATATTCAAAGATGAGTGAAGCATTTGAAAGCATCCAGCAGGGGTTACAGGAGGCAATCCATCATGCGCAAGGCAAGCCGACCAAGGTGATTGTTCATAAACCATCGACATCCATTGATGTGAAGGCTGTGCGTCAGAAGGCCAATATGACGCCGATGCAGTTTGCAGCCTCATTGGGTGTGAGTTTGGAAACATTGCGACATTGGGAACGCGGCGACCGAATGCCACGTGGCCCAGCATTGGTATTGTTGAATTTGGTGAGCAGAGAGCCTCATGTTGTTCTTCGTGTATTATCACAAAATGAAGTTTGAATAACGAAATCATGAGAGAATTGAAAGAATTACCGGCGGAGTGGCGATGGGTCAAACTGGAAGATGTTTGCTCATTTCGACACGGTGGAACACCAAGCAAGTCAAATAAAGATTTCTGGCATGGAGATATACCTTGGGTGTCGCCAAAGGATATGGGTTTAGAAAATACCGATGATGCCAAAGATCGGATATCAACTCTTGCTATCGAATCAAGTAATACCAGTCTTGTGCCAGAAGGAACGATTTTAGCTGTTGTGCGATCTGGAATATTGGCGCGTCGGTTTCCTGTAGCCATCGCACGTTCACCTGTAGCTTTCAACCAGGACATCAAGGCGATTCTTCCAAAAATTGATACACTAGATTCTCAATTTCTAAGATTTACTCTCAAGGTGCAGGAACGGCATATCCTTGAGCAGGGCGTAAAAATAGGAGCGACTGTCCATAGCATACGCTCTGGCTTCATCGAGAAATTGAAAATTCCCCTCCCACCTCTCTCCGAACAACGCCGCATCGCCGCGATTCTCACTGAACAGCTCGCCGCCGTGGAACAGGCGCGCAAGGCCAGTGAAGCACGGCTTGAAGCGGCTTGCGCTTTGCCTGCCGCCTATTTACGGGAGGTTTTTGAGAGTGAAGAGGCCCGAAAATGGAAGCAGATATTTCTTGCTAATCTAATCGAAGAATTTCGATATGGAACTTCAAATAAATCGGCAAGTAAAGGCTATACCACTTTAAGAATTCCTAATGTAATTGGAAATACGCTTGATCTAAATGATCTAAAGAATGTTCCTCTTGAAGACCAGGAACTTGAAAAACTAAAGCTTATAAATGGTGACTTATTATTTGTTAGAACTAATGGCAGCCCTCAAAATGTTGGGCGAAGTGCTGTTTTTGATTCATCTATCTTCATTAAAAAAGGTATTGATCCAACTAATATTATTTTTGCCTCATATTTGATCCGCGCTAGATTAAAATGTGAGCTTATATTACCTAGCTTCCTACAAAGTTATTTGCAGACCATTTCGGGTAGGGAAGCAATTCTATCAAAATGTAAAACAACAGCCGGACAGTATAACATAAACACTCAAGGACTCGGTGAATTGCCGATTCCCTTACCATCGATAAATATCCAAAATAGAACGATTGATCATTTAGAAAAGCGATTATCTTCAATAAAATCTCTTGAAAATTCTATAGCTATTGAAATAGAATACATTAATTTTTTACCTGCTACCGTCTTAGCTCAAGCTTTTTCTGGGGCTATTTAATATGCAAATCACCACTGATGCTGATCTGCCTAAAAAAACTGCCAAAATTATTGAAGAAACTGCATTGATTGTGGCAATACATAAAGGACTTAACACGAAACGAGTAAAACGAGAAGAAGTATTTAAGCTGTTTCAAGACAAAAAATCAGAATCGACGCTGCTGCCGTGAAATCTACCACTACTTCCCCTAAAAATCGTGCCACCCGCCAATCCGTTGATCAGGCCATCAAATCCATCTGCGACATCATGCGCCGGGGCAACATGGCCGGCGCGATGCAATACGTCCCGGAACTGACCTGGATTCTGTTCCTGCGCATCCTCGACGAAACCGAAACCCAGGAACAGGATGAAGCCGAAGCCTTGGGCATCGCTTTCACCCCATCGCTGGCCGCGCCCTACCGCTGGCGCGACTGGGCCGCCCCGAATGGAACCCAGCGCAAGGCGCTGGAAGACGGCAGGTCAGGCGGCTTTTTCGCCTTCGTCAACGGTCAGTTGCTCCCCCATCTCAGGAATCTGGAACGCCGCCCCGGCGCCACCGTGCGGCAAAAGATGATCAGCGAGATCATGAGCGGCGTGGAGCGGGTGCGCATCGACACTGAACGTAATTTCCGCGACGTGCTGGATCGGGTTCACGACCTGAGCCAGCAGGTCATCGATCCGACCCACGTTTTCACCCTCTCCCAGGTCTACGAAGGGCTGTTGCTTAAAATGCACCCGATTACCCACAAATCCCCCTCCCCTTGCGGGGGGGGGCCGGGGTGGGGGGTAAAAACCTGCGGCAGGTTCAAAGTCGAGCTAAAACGCTCAAAATTCCGTTCATCGTCGCCGCTGTAACCCCCCACCCTAACCCTCCCCCGCAAGGGGGGAGGGAACGTTTGCTTATTATTTTGTTACTAATCAGTAAGATGAAGATGTGGGTAATCGGGTGGCTTAAAATGGGAGAGAAGAACAACGACGGTGGCCAGTTCTTCACCCCCCGCGAAGTCATCCGCGCCATGGTGCGGGTGATCGACCCGAAGATCGACAAGACGGTTTACGATCCCGGTTGCGGTACCGGCGGCTTTCTCGCCCAAAGCTACGAACACCTCAAACAGGCGCTCGACCGGACCAGCGCGCCAGCGGAACACTACACCACACTCAAGGAACGCACCTTCTACGGCCGGGAAAAGGAAAATCTGATCTATCCCATCGCTCTGGCCAATCTGGTGCTGCACGGCATTGATCATCCCCATATCTGGCACGGCAACACTCTGACCGGGCAGGAAAGCTACGGCGGGCTGTTTGAAAGCGCGCCGGCGCTGTTCGATGTCATCCTCACCAACCCACCCTTTGGCGGCAAGGAAGGCCAGGATGCCCAAACCCGCTTCGACTACAAAACCGGCGCAACCGAAGTACTGTTTCTGCAACACGTCATCAAAAGTCTCAAACCCGGCGGACGCTGCGGCATCGTGATGAGCGAAGGGCTGCTGTTTCGCACCAACGAAGACGCTTTCGTGAAGACCAAGCGCAAGCTGCTGGACGAATGCGACCTCTGGTGCATCGTCAGCCTGCCGGCAGGCGTGTTCACCCAGGCCGGCGCGGGCGTCAAAACCAACCTGCTGTTTTTCATCCAGGGCCAGCCGACCCGGCGCATCTGGTATTACGACCTGTCCGAAGTGAAGGTCGCCAAGAAAAAGCCGTTCACCCTCGCCCATTTCGACGAGTTTTTCCGCCTGTTGCCCGAACGCGGCGATAGCCCGCAAAGCTGGACCGTGGACTTCACCGCCCGCAAACGCCGCGCTGCCGAGGAGGCGAAGCCGTTGCACGAGCAGGCCCAGCAAAAGCGTCAGGAAGCCGCCCGCTGGAAGGAACGCCTGGAAGTGCTACGCATCCCGGATCGCAAGGATCGGGACTGGGCGGCTATCGAACACGCTGAACAACAGATGCAGCGTCTGGTCCGGGAAGCCCGTGAGTTGACCGGCAAGGCGGAAGACCTTGAAAACGCCATTTACGACCTGAAAGCGGTTAATCCCCACAAAACCCCAGACACCGACCGCCGCACGCCCGCTGAACTGCTCGATCTGATCGAGGCGAAAGGCCGGGAAATCGCCGAGGCGCTGGTGGTGCTGCGTTCCCTCGAACCCGGCTTCTTCCTTAAGGGGAGAAGTTTAGGGTGATAGAACCACCTCCGGTAGAATGCCGGGACTTCAACCAGGAGAGAGGAAGAGGATGGCCAGTTTTCCCTTGCTTGCGATTATCGTAGCCGCCTATACCCTGTTGGCCCGGGTCGCGCCGGGTTGGCTGGATGCGGTGTTGTTTGACTTGCCGCTGCTGTCCGGGGCGACGCTGTCGTTCCGGGGCGGCGATCTGTTGCTGGTGATCGGCCTGTTTTTGTTGTGCGTCGAGATTTACCGCGCCACCAGCAGTTCCACGGGGGCGATTCTCAACCATGTCCTGTCGCTGGTGGTGTTCATCATCGCCCTGATCGAGTTGCTGGTGATGCCGCGCATGGCCAACATGACCTTCTTCCTAATCGTGCTGATGACCGTGAGCGACGTGATCGCCGGCTTCACCGTGACCATCTCGACCGCCCGGCGTGACTTGCAGCGTCCCTGAGCGGCGATCCGACGCTAGCGAATTCCCTGCCTTCCTGATGCCCACGTCCGAATTTTCCCTGATTGACCGCTATTTCGCCGCCCATGGCCCGCGTCGGCCCGACGTGGCGCTGGGTATCGGCGACGATTGCGCGTTGCTGATCCCTCCCGCTGACCAGCAGTTGGTGGTGACGATGGATACCCTGGTGTCGGGCGTGCATTTTTTCGCTCATGTCGATCCGGAAGGTCTTGGGCATAAGGCGCTGGCGGTGAATCTGAGCGATCTGGCGGCCATGGGGGCGACGCCGGCTTGGGCCACGCTGGCGTTGACCCTGCCCAAGGCGGACGAGGACTGGCTGGAACGGTTTTGCCGGGGCCTGTTCGCCCTGGCGGATCGTTACGGCGTGCAACTGGTGGGCGGCGACACCACCCATGGACCGACCACGGTCATCACCATCCAGGCGCATGGCTGGGTTCCGCCGGGTCTGGCGCTGCGCCGCGACGGCGCGCGGCCGGGCGATGGAATTTACGTCACCGGCACGCCGGGCGACGCCGGGCTGGCGCTGGCGGCGGCGTATGGCAGAGCGGCGGTCGTCCCCGAAGGCTGGGCTTATATCCAGCAACGGTTGGAACGGCCGGAACCGCGCTTGGCCGAAGGCGTGGCCTTGCGCGGCGTCGCCAGCGCCGCCATCGACATCTCCGATGGGCTGGCGCAGGACCTTGGCCACATTCTGGAACGGAGCGGGGTCGGCGCGCGGCTGGAAGTGGACCGCTTGCCGCTGTCGCTGGCGTTGCGGGCCAGCCTGGACCCGGACGCCGCCCTGGTGACCGCCCTGGCCAGCGGCGATGACTACGAGTTGTGCTTTACCGTTCCGCCGGAACGGATAGCGTGGCTGGAGAATGTGACGGCGGGTTGGGAGTGTCGCTGCACCCGGATCGGCGTCGTCACGGCGGAGCCGGGCTTGCGGCTGGTTCGCGCCGACGGTTCCGCCTTTCATTTGGAGCGCCTGGGTTATGACCACTTCGGCTGAATGATCGATGACCATGCCTGCTGATTCCGCCCACCGTTCGGGCCGCGACATCCTGCGAATTTTCTTCAGTGGCCGGATGCTGACCGCCTTGCTGATGGGCTTCTCCTCCGGGTTGCCGTTGCTGCTGGCCACCGGTTCGGTGCTCCAAGCCTGGCTGAAGGAGGCGGGCGTGGACCTCAGCACCATCGGCTTGTTCGCACTGGTCGGGTTGCCGTATACGCTGAAATTCCTGTGGGCGCCGCTACTGGATCGCTTCGCGCCGATTACGGGCATGGGCCGGCGACGCGGCTGGCTGTTGCTGATCCAGTTCACGCTGATCGTGGCGATTGCGGGCCTGGGCCTGACCGATCCCGCGCGAAGCCTGCCGGAGGTCACGCTGGCGGCGTTCCTGGTGGCGTTCTTCTCGGCTTCGCAGGACATCGTGATTGACGCCTACCGACGCGAGTCGCTGGCCGACGACGAGCAGGGTCTGGGCGCCTCGCTCTACGTCAACGGCTATCGGATCGGGCTGCTGCTGTCCTCCGGCGGCGGGTTGATTTTGGCCGATTTCATCCCCTTCGCGGCGGTGTATGCGGTGATGGCAGCGGCGATGCTGCCCGGGCTGATCACCACCCTATTCTGCGTCGAACCCGACGTGCCAATGGGAACACCCCGTACCCTGCGCGACGCGGTGGCGCAGCCGTTCGTGGAGTATTTCTCGCGCCAGGACGCCGTGCTGATCCTGTTGTTCGTGCTGCTGTACAAGGTTGGCGAGATGATGGCCAGCCAGATGACCACCCCATTCTATCTGGACCTCGGGTTCAGCAAGACCGAGATCGGCGCCGTCGTCAAGCTGTTCGGGTTCTGGGCGACGGTGATCGGCGGGTTGCTGGGCGGGGTGCTGATGCTGCGGCTGGGCCAGTATCGCGCCTTGTGGCTGTTCGGCGTGTTGCAGGCCATTGGCTTGATCGGCTTCGTCATCCTGGCCCGGCTTGGGCATAGTCTGCCGGGGCTGGCGCTGGCCATTACCAGCGAGAACCTGTTCAGCGGCATGGCGACCACCGCTTACGTGGCGTTCATGGCGACGCTCACCAACAAGAAATTCACCGCCACCCAGTACGCCTTGCTCAGTAGCCTGATGGGCATTCCCCGGGTGGTGGTCAACGCTCCGACCGGCTATCTGGCCGAATGGCTGGGCTGGGAAGGGTTCTTCCTGTTCTGCATGGCGTCCACCGTGCCGGGCTTGTGGTTGCTGACCCGGTTCCGGGGCTGGATGGAAGCGGAACCCGCCGCGCCGCGCGGTTGATTCAGGTCAGCCGCAGGGTGGCGATTATCACCCCGTGATCCTCCGGGCAGGATTTGAGGGTAAAGCCCATCGCCCGGCACAGCGCCAACATCGGCTGGTTGTCGGCCAGGATTTCCCCGAACAGCTCGTGGATGCCTTGATCGCGGGCGTAACTCATCAATCGGCGCAACAGCAGGCTGCTCAACCCCATGCCGACGGCGTCCCGGGTCAGGATGATGGCGAACTCGGCGCGTTCCCCGTCAGGATCGCCGACCAGTCGCGCCACGCCGCAACCTTCCGGCGCTTGTCCCGGCCGCTGTCGCAAGGCGCCCAGCGCCATTTCCCGGTCGTAGTCAATCTGGGTGAGGCGGGCCAGGTCGGCATGGGTCAATTCCTTGACGGTGTGCATGAAGCGCAGCCGAATTTCTTCCGGCGACAGCCGGGCGAAACCGGCAACGAAGACTGGCTCGTCTTCCGGGCGCACCGGCCGGATCAGCAGGGCGCCGCCGTCCGGCAGCGGTACGGTCTCCTCCAGTTCGCGCGGATAGGGCCGGATCGCCAGGCGCCGATGGGCGGGTCCCGCGAAGGTCGCGACGCCGATCCGCGCGCCGCCCACCACGACGCGGTCGGCCCCGACGAAAAGGGGCGCCAACTCCAGTTCGACCACCTCGCCCAGATCGGCGATCAGTTGCGCCGCCTTGGCCAGGGTCAGGGCAAGATCGTCCAGCGCGCTTTCGGTAACGCCAGCGTCTAACGGACATTGTCCCATCCAACCATACCGGATCGCTTCCCGCGCCAGCACCGGATCGAGCGGCGGCAAGGCGATGGCGTATTCGTCGGAAGCCGCCGCTCCGTCTGGCCCAAATCGCAATGCGGGGCCGAAGGCTGGATCATGGACCATGCGAATGGACCCTGTTGGTGCTCCGGGTGGGGCAGGGGGCGCGGAAGCCCCCCCGTCCGGCGCCAGCGGGATGCCATGGGTGGTCAGAAGGGTCCAGGTTTCCGCCGTGGTCAATGAGTTCCGACCCTGGGCCAGCGCGGCTTGGATCAGTCGTCGCGCGGTGGTGAGATCGGCGCTGAACAGTTCCGGCCGGTTTGGTGGCGTTTCCATCAAGGCGAGCTGGTGGCGCCGATGACGCCAGCGCCGTAGGAAAGCGCGGATCGCGTCGTCGGGGGTGTCGTAACTGGGAATGCCCTGAGCCTGGAATCGTTGCCGGACCTCGCGAACGCTGTCCGCGCCCAGCCAGCAGGCCAGCACGTTGGGACGCGCGCCGAGGGGAGGGTGGGCGATGGCCTCGATCACCGCGTCGGCGGCGTCGGTGGCCGAAGTCAACGCGCTGGGCGCGTGCAACGCCAACAGGCCATCGACTTCCGGTGCTTGCCGCAGAAGGGTCACGGCGGCGGCGAAGCGGGCGGGATCGGCGTCCAGTCCCAGATCGAGTGGGTTGGTGGGCGCGACGCCGGGAGGCAGAAGATCCGCCAGGGCCGCCTGGGTCGCGGAGCCCCATTGAGCCAGCCGACCCCCTTCGGCCAGCAGCGCGTCGGCGGCCAGCCGACCCAGCCCCCGGCCATTGCCAAGAATCGCCAGCCGGTCACCGGTCACTGGCGGGTCAAGTTCCAGGGTTTCCGCGGTATCAAGTAGTTCCCGTAACGATGGGACCCGCAATATCCCCACCCGCCGGAACGCGGCGTCGTAAATGGCGTCGGTCTGACGAGAGGACGTATCGCCGCCCCGACCGAGGCGCACCGCCAGCACCGGCTTGATCCGCGCCGCCGCCCGCGCCGCCGACAGGAACTTGCGGGCGGTCGCCACCTCTGCCGGCAAGGGCGCGGAGAGCGTTTCCAGCACCAGCAGAATGGCGCGGGTATCGGGATCGTGGCTCAATCCGTCCAGCACTTCGTCGTAGTTCAGATCATCGCCGTCGCCCAGGGCAAGGATGCTGGAGAAGCCGATATCCCGAGTAGCGGCCCATTCCAGGATTGGCGTCAGCACCGATCCCTCGGGCGCGATCAACGCCAGATGGCCTGGGCGAGGGAAAACCGGACTGAGCGAGGCATTCAGGCCCCGGCGTGGCGCAATAACCCCGAAACTGCCCGGCCCCAGCAAGCGCAAGCCCCGCGAGCGGACCATCTCGCGCCAGGTTCGCGCCTCGTCGCGGGAACCGGCGGCGGTGGCGATGAGGGCGATTCGAGCGCCTTGCTGGCCCAGCGTGGTTAGCAGTTCGGGAACGCCGGGCGGCGGCGTGGCGATGATCGCCAGCTCCGGGGCGCGCGGCAGATCGGCCAGGCGCTGGTGGGTCGGCATGTCATGCACGCGCGAGTGACGACGGTTGACCAGGAACAATTCTCCCTTGAACCCACCGGCCAGCAGACTCCGGGTCAGCACCGCGCCGATGGAGCCGGGCCGCTCGCTGGCGCCGATCAGCGCGATGGAAGTGGGGTTGAGCAGATACCGCAAGGGGAGGGTAAACATCGTTGTGATTCCTGAAGCGCCGACTGGTTGCGCGCCCAGCCTCACCGCGCCAGGTCTACCGCCCGATCGGGTGGGTAACCAGGTGTTTCGTCCGCCGTTGAAAGCTTCGCCTGGCTGATTTTGACCCCCGCCGCCTCAACCTTGGGCGCGGAAGGTCTGCCCGGTGACGCCCTTGCTGTCCGGTCCCAACAGATACAGATAGGTGGCCAGAATGTCCTCGGGATCGGCCCATGCCGTCGGGTCGCGCCCCGGATAGGCCCGCAAGCTCAGTGCGGTGCGTACCCGACCTGGATCGATGCTGTTGACCCGAATGGGCGTGTTGGTTTCCAGTTCGCTGGCCAGCAGCTTCATCAGGGTTTGAGCGCCGCCCTTGGCCACCGCGTAGGCGCCCCAATAGGCTTGACCTTCGTCGCTGACCTGGTCGGCGGTGAACACGACCGAGGCGTCGGTGGAGCGGTTCAACACACCCAGCACCGCTTGCGTCAGCAGGAACGGGGCGCTGAGGTTGACTTGCAGAATCCGGTACCAGGACTCGACGTCGTAATTGGCGATGGGGGTAAGCCCCTCGAACAGGGCGGCGTTATGCAACAGCCCGTCCAGTCGGCCAAATTCCTTGTCCAGCACGTGCGCCAGGTCGGCATGGTCCTTGGGCGTCGCCCCTTCCAGGTTCATCGGATAGATAGCGGGCTTGGGACCGCCCGCCCGTTCGATTTCGTCGTAAAGCTGTTCCAGCTTGCGAATGACGCGGTCCAGCAAGACCACGGTCGCGCCATGAACGGCCAGCCGACGCGCGACAGCGCGACCGATGCCATCACCCGCCCCCGTCACCAGGATAATTCGATCTTTCAGTAAATCAGCGGCAGGTTGATAGTCCTTCATGACGATACCCTGTTCGGCGGGATTGATGGGCGCAACGTTAATTTTAGTGGACTAGGTTTGCTTTCGGCGGGTTTTTTCGTGGCGCCGCAGCCGCCAGGCAAGCCACAGTTTGCGCAGCGGGGTCAGGTGGATGCGCTGTTCCAGCAGTCGGTAACCATCCTCGGCGATCTCCGTCAAGAGGGCCAGGGCCAGTTCCAGGCGGATCAACAGGCCGCATTGCGCGTACCGGTCCCCATCCGGCAGGTACTCCAGCGCCCGACGATGGCAGGCGCGAATCCGCTCGGCCTGAAAGGCGAACAATTGACGAACGCGATCGTTGGTTTGCGCGGCCAGCAGCGCGCCGGGCTCGACGCCGAACCGTTGCATTTCATCCATCGGCAGATAGAACCGCCCGAGCCGGGCGTGTGGGCGCACATCGCAAAGTAGCTCAAACAGGAGCAACAGGGCGCCGGCCTCGTGGGCGAAACGGGGGGTAGCCCGCCGATCCTGATAGCCCAGGATTTCCGCCGCCAGCAAGGCGGGAGTAGCGCCGCGACGGTGGATGTACAACGTCAGCTCGGTGAAACCGGGGTAGGCGTCGTAGTCCAGGTCCATCGCCACCCCATCCAGCATTTCCCGGAGATATTCCTCGGGCAGATTGAATTGGGACAGCCGCGGGCGCAGGGCGCGGGTGACCGGGTGTTGCGGTTCGCCTGCGAACAGCCGATCGATTTCGGTCCGCCACCAGTCCAACTTGGCTCGGGCCACGCCCAGGTCGTGGCACTCGCTGACAATTTGGGCGGTTTCAAGCTGAAAGGCCCGGAGCGCGGTCAGGGTTTGCCGTTGACCGAGCGGCAGACCCAGCAGGCTGTAACGAAAATCCGAATCCTGGCGAATGGCCAGGTCATGGCAATAATCATCGGGATTCATGGCGATGGCGATCCGCTGGAATCGTGGCTGTCACGCGCCACGGTCGGAATAATTGGCACAATTCTTGCTTAAAAACAGGCAAGGACCCGATGAATCGTCGGGTAAGGAGCTTGCCATGATGACCCTTCGCACGATCGAGCAGTTACCAGAAGACGAGCGGGCGCTGAATCGCGCTTCCTACCACTACTACCGCGCCCTGCTGCAGGGTGCGTCGGATACGACCCGCCAGCGATTGTGGCGGCTTTGGCTGGGCGAGCTTCGGCGCCGCTGGCCGGATGCGTGGCGGTAAGGTCGATCGGGCTTGGTCATGCCGCCGCTCAATGGGGCAGCCGTCGGAACATGGCGGCGTCCCGGCCCGCTTTACCGACCCTGCGCATCCTGCTCGCGCAGTAGTTGCTGTTCGCCCTCACGAATCCCGGTGGAACGAATGGTGGACAGCGAACCATCTTCTTCCTTGAGTTCCTTGGCGGGGATATCCGGCGGCGGTCGGGCGCCATAATGGACCTTGCCCTCGGCGTCGGTCCAGGTATAAATCCGCCGGGTCGGTTGCACGGTCACTGGGTGGGCGTTGAGCTGAACCGGTTTGGCAACCTGGCCCTCGGGGGGTTGATTGCCGTAGTGCACGCGGCCAGCGGCGTCCTTCCAGGTATAAACCTCGTCATCCCCAGCAGCGTGCGCGAGTCCGCCCGACGACGCCAGCAGCAGCGCCACCGCTACCACCGAGCCCAGCCCTTGGTCGCGGGTCCAGGGACGGTTTCGCCTAGATGAGCGCTTCGGGCCATTCATTGTTGGAGTCATCGGTAACGGGAACGATCAACACCGGCCGCTTGGACAGCAAGGTCAGTCGGCGCGTGGTCGAACCCAGGAAATCGACGCGCCGGACGCCGCCGGTGTGGGCGCCCATGACGATCAGGTCGGCTTCGCAACGGTCGGCCTCGTGCAGGATGACTTCGTAGGGGACGCCGCTGATCACGCGGATTTCCGAGATGACCTCGGTCTGTTCGAGCGTCGCGCCAAGCTCCTCCGCGCAGAACGCTTCCAACCGCTTGTGGAATTTCTCCAGGACGCCGCGGGTCGCTTCGTGATGCAACTCCTGGGCTTTTTCCGGTGACAAATAGGATTCCATCAGGAATCGAACCGAGTTGTTCAACGGCTCGACCACATGCAGCAGAACAATCCGGGCGTTGTGCTGTCGCGCCAGGCCGACCGCGAAACGAAAGACCGGGCGCGTGTGGCTGCCGAGGGCGGTGGTGTAGAGGATGGTCTTGATCTGGGGAAGCATGGGCGCACTCCGCGTTCGGGGGCTAAAATTACCACAGGGCTAGGGATCGGACTATCGTGGTTGTTGACCCACCCCGGATAGTTTAGTTGCTAACGCCAGTCGTGGCAGGTCCGTCTCCAGGTGGGCGCGTCGAGCCGAATCGATGCGAGCGCCGGGAACCGGATGACCGGCTTGATCAGTATCCATCCTGTTTCGCCGCCCTTGCAAAGGGAGTTAAGCTATAATCCTCTTCAATGATATCCGACCATGGCCGAGGCGTACCGGGTGGCGCTTGACGGTCTGAATCGGCTGGCCCAACGCGGAGGAACCCCAATGGACATCACCCCGTATCTCAAACTGATGGTCGATAAAAGCGCCTCCGACCTGTTTTTTCACGTCGGCGCGCCGGTCAACATCAAAATCGGCGGCGTGGTGCGCCCGATCGGCAACAAGGTGCTGGCGCCCGGTCAGGTGCGCGAAATCGCCTATTCGGTCATGAAGGACGACCAGATCAAGGAGTTCGAACACGAATGGGAACTGAACTTCGCCATTCCGCTGCAAGGGGTCGGTCGGTTCCGCTCCAACGTGTTCAAGCAGCGCGGCGAGGTGTCCATGGTGATCCGCTACATCAAGGGCGACATCCCGCAGGTGGAGGAACTGGGTCTGCCGCCTTTGTTGCGGCAACTGGTGATGGAAAAGCGCGGGCTGATCATGCTGGTGGGCGCCACCGGGTCCGGCAAGTCCACCACCCTGGCGGCGATGATCGACCATCGCAACTCCAGCGCGCCGGGTCACATCATCACCATCGAGGACCCAATCGAATTCACCCACCAGCACAAGAAGTCGGTGATCGCCCAGCGCGAGATCGGCATCGACACCCATGACTACGAGAACGCCCTGCGCAGCGCGATGCGCGAGGCGCCGGACGTGATCCTGGTGGGCGAGGTGCGCGCCCGCGAGGTGATGAAATACGTGCTGACCTTCTCCGAGACCGGCCATCTGGTGTTGTCCACCCTGCACGCCAACAACGCCAACGGCGCGCTGGACCGCATCGTCAATTTCTTCCCCGAGGACGTGCGGCCACAACTACTGCTGGATTTGTCGCTGAACCTGCGCGCCATCGTCTCGCAGCGGTTGGTCCGCTCGCTGACCGGCGGTCTGGTGCCGGCGGTGGAAGTGTTGTTGAACACGCCCTACATCGCCGATCTGATCCAGAAGGGCAAGATCGACTACGTCAAGGATGCGATGGAGCAGTCCACCGAGTCGGGCACCCAGACCTTCGATCAGTCGCTGTTCAAGCTGTACCGGGAAGGCAAGATTTCCAAGGAGGAAGCCATCAAGAACGCGGATTCGAAGAACAACGTCGGTCTGAAGATCCGGCTGGCCGAAAGCGCCGAAGCCACTAGCGTCGGTCGACAGGCCGCTAACCTGGCCGATCTGGCCATTCACGACGAGGACGAGGACGACCGGGGGCGGGCGTTTGGCGTCTGAGCGGTTCGCGTCCGCCCGACGGATGGCGGACATCGCGCCGTTTCAGGTCATGGCGTTGCTGGCCCGCGCCAAGGCGCTGGAAGCCGCCGGCCGCTCCATCATCCACATGGAAGTCGGCGAGCCGGATTTTCCGACCGCCGCGCCGATTGTGGCCTCCGGTCAGCGGGCGCTGGCGGAAGGCCGCACCCGCTACACCGCCGCCGCTGGTCTGCCGGAACTGCGCCAGGCGATTAGCGACCACTATCGGGAGCGGTACGAGGTCGAGATTCCCGCCCGGCGCATTCTCATCACCCCTGGTGCCTCGGGCGCCTTGCAACTGGCGACCGGAGTGCTGATCGATCCCGGTGACCGGGTGCTGTTGGCCGACCCCGGCTATCCCTGCAACCGCCATTTCGTGCGACTGGTGGAGGGAGAGGCGGTGGGGATTCCGGTCGGGCCGGAGACCGGGTATCAGCTCACCGCCGAACTGGTCGAGCGCCATTGGGACGAGCGGACGGTAGCCGTGCTGCTGGCCTCGCCGGCCAATCCCACCGGCACGGTGATCGCGCCCGACGAGGTGGCGGCCATCGTCGCCACGGTCGAGGCGCGCGGCGGATGGGTGATCATGGACGAGATTTACCATGGGCTGACTTACGGCGCCCCGCTGCAAACCGCGCTGGCGTATTCGGAGCGGGTCTTCGTCGTCAACAGCTTCAGCAAGTATTACGGGATGACCGGCTGGCGGCTGGGCTGGCTGGTGGCGCCGGATGATCGGGTCGGCGACGCCGAGAAACTGGCGCAGAATCTGTTTCTGGCGGCCTCCACTCCAGCGCAGTACGCCGCCCTGGCGGCTTTCGGGCCGGAGGCGCGAGCGATCTTCGAGGAGCGCCGGCGGGAATTCCAGGCTCGGCGCGATTTTTTGCTGCCGGCGCTGCGCGAACTGGGTTTCCACATCCCCATCATCCCGGACGGCGCGTTTTATCTGTACGCCGACTGCGGCCGCTTCACCGACGACAGTCATGGATTTGCCCTGCGTTTGCTGGAGGAAACCGGCGTCGCCATCACGCCGGGCCTCGATTTCGGCCATCACCTGCCGCATCGGCACGTCCGCTTCGCCTACACCAACGCGATTCCGCAACTGGCCGAGGGGGTGGAGCGGTTGCGGAGGGGGCTGCGGGGCTAGCATCGTCAGGGGCAGGTCTTGCTGATGTTGTCAGCCTGACCGACGAGGTTGCTGCCATGGGAACAGGGCCGCAAAAAGATAGATGACCCGGCTGGTGGTGCTGGGCTGTCGCAAGCTCAAACATGATATTTTTCTGCATCAGCTGCATTTCGTCGCGATGGCAAGTTCTGGATACAGCAAGCATATCGGGATTTCCAGGGCGATAGGGCTTACGATGGATTTATGCGGCTGGGAAAATCTTGAAAAATCAGATTGTTATTATCGAATACGACGGATTTTAGTAGATAGGCGGAAACTGCATAATCACTGGTTAGCCAGCACGAGAATCACCGAGAGCCGAGCAGATGGCATACATCACCGACATCCTGAAAGGCACCATTGAGCCTCTTCCAGACCGCATTTCGCTTGAACGCTACGTTCAGGAGTCGGCGTTCGTAACGCGGTACCTTTCGCGTGTCGTGAAGGACAAAGCCCTTGTTGTCTACCAGGTCCTCTTTCACCTCTCGTGGTTCGAGACGGGCAAGGGCGAAATCATTGTCCCGTGGGCTCGGGTTGGTTCGTTCATTCGCTCCGAGCAAGGCAACATCATCGACAACCACACCACGGTCAAGCGCAGGCTTCCAGATCTGTTCGAGCACAAGTGCATAGCTGTAAACCGGCAACGCGGGAACGCGAACGAAATATCCGTGCATCTGCCAAGCGACATCCCCGCATGCCGGGAACTCATAGATCAAGAAGAGCGAGAGGCGCGCGTCGAACCGCTGACGAAGGACGAGCGGGATTACTACACAGACCCAGGACGCCGCTTGGTGGTTCTGGCGCGTGACCGCCACGCCTGCGTTTACTGCACTACTGTACTCACTGAAGAGAATTTCGTCCTCGACCATCTCGTGCCAGTCGCGAAAGGGGGGACGAATCGAAAGCACAACCTCGTTGCTGCGTGTGACGTCTGCAACCGACGACGCAGCGATTCCGGTCCAGTCCAGTTTCTACGGGAGAACTACCGCCAGCAGCTCATTTCGCAAGAAGAGTTTCTCCGGCAAAAAGACTATGTCGAAGCACTCCTTGCGGAAAGCGCTGGCTAACAATCGCATGCACTCGGACAGCAAAAAGCGCCGCTCCTTCGTCGCTCTGCTTTTTGCTGCCGGTGATGCGAAGCGTTATGCATCTCACACACGGAGCACCGATCGATGAATGAGCTTAATGTCTTCGTCAGCGTCGGCGGGACCGCCACAGACAAGCAGGAGGCCTTCGTCCGGGCGGTGGAAGACCGGCTTCGGAGTGAAGGATTGGTTCCGCACACGGTCGGCAGGAATACGTTCAGCGCTGACGCGCCACTGAAGACGGTTACTGAGTTGTTGGACAGGTGTTCCGGGACCGTGGTCATCGCCCTAGAGCGCACGTACTTTGCGGCAGGCATTGAAAAGCGTGGCGGGCCGAAGGAGCGCGTGCTCACTGAGGTCAAGCTGGCTACGCCATGGAATCATATCGAGGCTGCCATGTCCTACGCCCGCGACCTCCCGCTCATGGTCATCGTCGAAGCCGGCCTGAAGAGTGAAGGCCTGCTTGAGCGTGGATATGACTGGTACGTACAGTGGGTGAAGCCCGAAGCCGTGGCGTTGACTTCCAACGAGTTCAACGGGGTTCTTGCTAGCTGGAAGCAGAAGATGGCGGATGCGCCGAAGAAGGCAGTGTCGTCCAAGACACCGGCCGACCTGACGGTCGCGGAACTGCTAGGCGGCTTGAAACCAGTCCAATTGTGGTCCCTCCTTGTTGCGTTGGCAGCGTTGGTCGCGGGCGCGTTCGCTCTAGGTGGGAAGCTCTTCGGTGGCCCATAGATGCATAAAACCGGTTGCAGCGGACGGTCCGCTGCGCGGCCCGCCGCTGAACCGGAGCGTTGTCGCGGGCGCGAAGCGTCCACGACAACGGGGCGGCGGATACGATCCCCTGGTTGCAAGGCGCGAAGCGCCGCACACCACGCGGATCAAGCCGACATCGGCCGTCAAAGCCTTCGGCGTTTCCGTCCTCGCGGCATATCCGCCGCCCCGTTCATTCCGACAGCCTAATGACAAAATCGCAAAAATCGGCCAAAGCGCGCAGCTGCGGTCGCGTACGCGCATATGAAATCTTTCCATTACACGTATCTCCAACCAATTGATTTCATTATTATTAAAAACCAGGGAATCCCCTCCCCCCTTGCGGGGGAGGGCGAGGGAGGGGGGTGGGGTTGAATCGCAACTCCTTGAATTATGGCAGGCTGATCGGTCAACCCCCCACCCCAACCCTCCCCCGCAAGGGGGGAGGGAGACTTGTGTGTAATCGACAGCATATGAAAGGGGTTTTGATATCAATGGTAGAAAATTCGACCATGCCCGTTCTGTCGCTACTTATTCCCCTGCAGGACCATAGCTGTGCGGACCGTTCTGTCGAGGCCCTGGCGCGCCAGGAGGTGGTAGGGCACGACGAGTTCGAGGTAATCGTCGTGGACAGCCTCTATCTGCGCGACTGGCAGGCGATTTTTGAAGATATACGAACGCGCTACCCGCGATTGCAATTGACCTTCGTGACAATCGAACCGACCCGCAGCCGGGCCCGGTGCCTAAATGTGGCCCTGGAACACGCCCGGGCGGATTTGCTACTGATGCTGGCTGACGACTTCATGCCCTGTGACCGGCTGCTTTCAGAGCATCTGCGGTTCCATCGTGAAAATCTCTGGGAGAACCTGGTGGCAATCGGTCCGGGGCTGTTTCCCCGTGACGACGGGACCAGCCTCTTCATGCGCTGGCTTGAGGACAGCGGTGAGATATTTGGTGTGAGTTTCACGGACCCCGCGATGAAACTACCGCGCCACTATTTCTACATGGCGAATACGTCAGTGAAACGGGCCTTTCTGAAGCGGGCCGGGCAGTTCGACGAGCGCTTTCCCTACGACGCCATGGATGATTGGGAGATGGGTTTGAGACTGGCTGCCGTGGGTATGGAGGCAGTTTATCTCCCCGATGCCGTGGCCATTCATGAGCACATCATTACTCTACCGGATCGCTGCCAGCAGATGGAGAACGCTGGGGAGACCGCAGCTATCTACGATCGTACCCGTTCGCGGCCCGGGCCTTGGGGTCACCTCCTGCAGCAGCGGTACGTGCCGCACTCGAAGAGAAAAAAGGAGAGCCGCGAGGCGCGCTATCGGCGGCAACTCGACGCTCACTGGCTCAAGGGCTACCGCAGAGAGGAGCGGGCCTAGCCAACACCCGACGTGATTTGCGCCACTTGGCTAAGGGAAGACGCGACCGCCGCGTTCGCCCGCAAGTGATCCGGGTTCAGCGTGCCGACCACCACGCTGCTGACCCCCGGCTCGGCGAAGATCAACCGCAACGAGGCCCGGACCGGGTCGACCTCCGATACCTGATCCAGGTGGCCGCTGAGCAGGCCCTTCTTGATCAGCACGCCCTTGCCGGCGGCGTGGGCGGCGCGGATCACCGGCCATTCGTCCCGCTGGGACAGGTTGTAGGTAACCATCACCACATCGCAGCAGTCCACCGCCCGCAGCCCGCCAGTGACCGTCTTGCTGGACATGCCGATGGCTCGAACCCATCCCGCCCGTTTGAGATCGAGCAGGGTCGGCAATACCTCTTCCCGTTCCAGAATCGCCAGATCGTCGCCGCTGGAATGGATCAGCACCGCGTCCAGCGCCTCAACGCCCAGCCGGCGCAGGCTGCGTTCCACGCTGGCGCGGGTGGCGGCGGCGGAAAAATCGAAATGGGATTCGCCGGCATGGAATTCCTCGCCGACCTTGGTCACGATCACCCAATCCCGCTGGCAGCGCCGCAACAGCCGACCCAGCCGCTCCTCGCTTTCACCGTAGGCGGGCGCGGTATCGAGCAGGTTGATCCCCAGTTCCCAGGCCAGTTCCAGCAGCGCCAGCGCCTCCCGGTCCGACGGCAACGCGAAGGATCGGGGATACTTGACGCCCTGGTTGCGACCGAATTTCACCGTTCCCAGCCCCAGCGGACTGATCTTCAGGCCGGTCGCGCCCAACGGCATCAGCTCCATTCCATGTCCTCGCGGTCCCAGGGTGGAACCGCCACCATCGGCCGGGGCCAGTTCGCCAACGGCAGCAAATTCATCGGCCGGGGCCGCGCGCCCAGGGTATGCAATAGGGTCTCGACGCGTTCGGCCAACAGTGGCGCGAACGCCAGCTTGGTGGGCCAGATAGCGAGCACCCGCCCATTGCGGAAAATGCCCGGTTCGGCCGGCCGGCCGCCCTGCGGTTGATGCGCTTCGGCCCGCTGGACGGTGAAGGTGGCAAACTCCACGGGCGACCAGTCCACCCACGGCAGCAGCGCTTTCAGTTCCCGCCGCGCCGCCTGGATTTGATCGTAGCGATTACGCTCGACTCCGCCTTCGGCGAGACCGCCGCCGAGATACCAGATCAATCGCCCACCGAGGTCGTGGTGGCTGGTCACGGTCAATCGCGGCGTATCGCTGGCGCCCAGGCAGTGCGCGTGCAGTGGGCCAGGCAGGGTCGGACCGCGCGCCATGACCATGTGCAGCGGCCGCAATTGCAGCGTCGCCCACGGCAACACCGCGTTCCCGGCGCCAGCGGCGAATACGGTGTAAACCGGTCGGATCGCCCAGGTCCGCCGACCCGCGTAACGCAGGGTGAAGGTGCCGTCCGCCGTCGGCATGGCCGGTCCCTGGTGGAGGATGATCGCCTCGCGGTGGGGCTCGGCCAACGCCGCCAACACCGAGGCCATATCCACGATCGGCTCGTCCAGCCGGTACACCGCGCCTCGGAAACGGGGATGGCGCAGTGCGGGCGGATATTCGGCCGCATCCGCCTCGGCGATCTTCTCCATGCGGTCGTGCATCAACTTGCTGGCGAAGAACGCCGCCAGCCGGGAGGTGGGAGCGCGGGTCGCCCACAGGTATTGATGATCGGCCACCCGCCGCGCGGCGCGCAGATCCAGGTCGCCCTCGCCGCGCAGGCAGCGTCGCCACGCTTCGGGCATCCCGGCGATGGCGGCGGCGGAATCGCTGATCTGGCCGCCCAGGCTGTATTTGGCGCCGCCGTGAATGATGCCCTGCGCGCACAGGGTCTGCCCGGCGCCCAGCCGTTGATTTTCAATCAGCAACGCGCCGTAGCCGCGCTGGCGCAGCCGGGCCAGCAGCCACAGGCCGGCGATGCCGCCGCCGACGATGGCGATATCCACGTTCAGGACCGGATGTAGCGATCTCATGGCCGGCGCAGGATTCGAGCGATGGTGCCGGTGGTCGAGCAGCCTTCAAGGTAATCCATGACCACGACCTGGCCGCCCGCGTCCCAGACAGCGTGATTGCCGGGAATATGGGCCGGATCGTTGTCGCCTCCCTTGACCAGGTAATCCGGCTGGACCGCGCCGATCAACCGCTCCGGCGTATCCTCGACAAACGGAACGACCCAGTCCACCGCCGCCAGTCCAGCCAGCACCCGCATCCGTTGCGCCAGCGGATTGACCGGACGGTCGGGACCCTTGAGCCGGTGCACCGTGGCGTCGGCGTTGACCGCCACGATCAATCGATTGCCCAGCCGTTTGGCTTGTTCCAGATAGGTGACGTGCCCGGCGTGCAGAATGTCGAAGCAGCCGTTGGTCATGACGATGGTTTCGCCATGGGCCTTGGCGTCGGCGACCGTTCGCAGCAGTTGCGCTTCGTCCAACACCCCGCGCGGGGGTTCCTCATGTTCGTACAACGCCCGGCGCAGTTCGGACACGGTGACGCTGGCCGCGCCCAGCTTGCCGACCACGATGCCGGCCGCCAGATTGGCCAGCGGCGTCGCCGCCGACAAATCCAGCCCGGCGGCCAGCCCGGTGGCCAGCGTGGCGATCACGGTGTCGCCCGCCCCGGTCACGTCGTAAACCTCGCGGGCGCGGGCCGCCAGATGCAGCGGCTCGACGCCGGCGCGCAACAGGGTCATGCCCTGTTCGCCCCGGGTGATCAGCAGGGCTTCCAGTTCCAGCCGCTCGCGCAGCGCCTGACCTCGCTCGGCGAGTTCTCCTTCGTCGCGGCAGGGGCCGGCCACCCTTTCGAATTCGGCCAGATTGGGCGTCAACAGGGTCGCGCCCCGATAGCGGCCGAAATCGCGGCCCTTGGGGTCCACCAGCACCGGTTTGCTGGCGGCGCGGGCGACGTGGATCAACGCCTCGACCTCGCGCAGCGCACCCTTTTGGTAATCGGACAGCACCACGACGTCGCTGTCGGGCAGGCAGGCGGCGAAGCGTTCTCGCAGGGCGGCCGGTTCGAAGTCGGGGAAGCCGTCCTCGAAGTCCAGCCGCAGCAACTGCTGGTTACGGCTCAACACCCGCAGCTTGGTGATCGTGGCCTGGCCGGGCTGGCGGATCAGCTCGCAAGCCACGCCCAGCCGGCGCAGTTTGGTTTCCAACACGGCCGCCGCCTCGTCGGCGCCGGCGACCCCGAGCACCCGGACCTGGCCGCCGAGGGTGGCGATGTTGACCGCCACGTTGGCCGCGCCGCCGGGTCGCTCCTCGACCGCCTCGACCTTGACTACGGGGACCGGCGCCTCCGGTGAGATGCGCGCGGTGGGGCCATACCAGTAGCGGTCCAGCATCACATCGCCGGCGATCAGCACCCGGGCCGGCTCAAACGGGGGAATCTGCGGTTTCATGGATTATTTTCGGGAATGTTTCGTGCGGGCGTCATGATAGCATGGGACGCGAAAACCCAAGGGCAAGGCGTGAAGACGCCTGTTGGTCAATCCCCACTTGTCGCTCTCCGCACCATGAACAGCAAGGACTTGTATCTGCGGCTGCTGGGCTACGTTCGACCGTACAACCGGATTTTCGCGCTCTCGCTGCTGGGCACCGTGGTGGCGGCGGCCACCGAGCCGCTGATTCCAGCGCTGATCCAACCTTTGTTGGACGGCAGCTTCGTGGCCAAGGATCCACGTTCCATCCGGTTGATACCGTTGCTGCTGGTGGCGGTGTTCGTTGTGCGCGGCGTGGCCGGCTTCGTGGGTAGCCTAGCGATGGAGTGGGTCGCGCACCGGGTGGTGATGGATTTGCGCAACGCCTTGTTCGCCCGGTTGCTGGCCCTGCCGACTCGCTATTTCGATGACCATTCCGCCGGCAGTCTGCTGTCCCGTCTGACCTATGACGTCACCCAGGTGATGACCGCCACCACCCAGGCGTTGGTGGCGCTGGTCAAGGATGGGTTGTCGGTGATCGGTCTGCTGGGCTGGATGTTGTATCTGAACTGGAAGCTGTCATTGCTGGCGTTCGTGATCGCGCCCGGCATCGCCGTGATCATGCGGCTGATCAGCCGGCGGTTGCGGCGCCTGAGCCGCGAGTTGCAGGAATTGATGGGCGATCTGACCCACGTGATCGATGAAATCCTGCAAGGCCACAAGGTCATCAAGATTTTCGGCGGCCAGGACTATGAGCGAGCGCGGTTTCACCGAGTGAACAACCGGGTTCGCCAGTTCAACCTGAAACTGGCCGCCCTGTCCGAGGGCAGCGGACCGCTGGTGCAACTGCTGGCGGTCGTCGCCCTGGGCGCGATGATCTACCTGGCCGCGCTGCAATCGGCCACCGGCCAGATCACCGTCGGGGGGTTCGTGTCGCTGTTCGGGGCGATGGCGATGCTACTGTCGCCGATCAAGCGGCTGACCAAGGTCAACGAGCAGTTGCAGCGTGGGCTGGCGGCGGCCGAGACCCTCTTTGCCCTGTTGGACGAGCCGCCGGAACCGGATCGGGGAACGCGAACCCTGGGCCGCGCTCGGGGCGAGGTGTGTTTCCGGCAGGTCGGTTACCGCTATCGGGTCGGCGGCGCCGAGGTGATCCAGCAATTCAACCTTGAGGTGCGACCCGGCGAGACCATCGCCCTGGTGGGGCCTTCGGGCGGGGGCAAGACCACGCTGATGAGCTTGTTGCCGCGCTTCTACGAACTGGAGTCCGGCGAAATCCGCCTGGACGGCGTCCCGATCGGCGACCTGCGCCTGGCCGATCTGCGCGCCAACATCGCCTGCGTCAGCCAGGACATCGTGCTGTTCAACGATACCGTGGCCGCCAACATCGCTTATGGGGCCGGCTTCCGGGCCAGCGAGGCCGAGTTGCTCCAGGCCGCCGAGAGCGCCCACGCCATGGAGTTCATTCGCGAGTTGCCCCAGGGCATCAATACCCTGATCGGCGAGAACGGCGCGCGGCTGTCGGGCGGCCAGCGCCAGCGACTGGCCATCGCTCGCGCCCTGCTCAAGAACGCTCCGATCCTGATCCTGGACGAGGCGACCTCGGCGCTCGACACCCAGTCGGAGCGTAAGGTCCAGCAGGCGTTGGACACCTTGCGCCAGGGTCGCACCGCTTTCGTGATCGCCCACCGGCTGTCCACCATCGAGAGCGCCGATCGCATCGTCGTGCTGGACCGGGGGCGCCTGGTCGAGATGGGTACGCACAGCGAATTGCTGGCCCGAAACGGGCTATACACCAGCCTGTATCGGATGCAAGTGGATGGCAATCAAACAACAAAGTTGCTTTTAGAATAAAATTGGTTTCAAATACACAACATTCCTGGTTGGTGGATCTGGCACTGATCTTGATCATGAATACGGATGATGCGCAGCAACATGAATGCTTACATGAAACTGGCGCCGCTGTTGCGCCAGGCGTTCCGACAAGGCGTCGACGCGGCGACCCGGGGCGAGGACCGTAATCCTTATGTCCCGAATAGCTACCTGCACCACGCTTGGGTGGCGGGTTGGGCGACGCTTGCCCGCGGGTGGGACGCCGACGACTTGCAACTGTCCGGGGGTCGCGGTTGCGCCGACCACTTGTAGTCGCGCTGCTCCGGTTGCTCTAGGTCTTGGCGTGAAGTCAGGCGAAAATGGCGCAATCGGGCGAACCGCGCGCCGTGCGGGACGGTTTCGACCGGTGACAGGAGAGTAATCGAAATGACCGAACCAACCCAGGGTAAGCCATTGGCACGGGCTTATCACCGGATGATGGAGCGAGTGAAGCTTCGTTTGGAGGAACTGGAGCAGGCCGAGCAGGAGGCGTTGCCTCAGTTGCGGGCCAGCATCGAGCACGCGGCGGAAAAGGCGGTGGAACTGGGGGAGCTAACCCGCGAGGAGGCGCGGTTGATCGGTGGCTATCTGAAGCGCGATCTGGAGGACGCCGGCCAGTATTTGACCGCCACTGGCCGCGATTTGCGCGCCTGGCTACGCTTCGACGCGGAGTTGTTGGAAGACCGGCTGTTGGACTTTTTCCAGCGCGGCGTCGACCAGTCGCGGTTGGAATTCCTGACGTTCGAGTCCGTCGCGGGCGAAGTAGAGCCGGTCGAGTATTGCAGCGACGAAATCACCGGTCCCGGCACCTTGCAATGCAAGTCCTGCGGCAAGCCGATGGTGTTTCATGCGCCCGCTACCATCACGCCGTGTCCGGCGTGTGGGGGAACGGTTTTCGTGCGCGTCAGCGAGCGGGATTCATAGGTAGAAACCATGATACGCCTGTCAATCTACCTGATTTACCCTGAGGCTGAATTACCGTTAAATGGACAGCGCTTGAGCTGGTTTCCACAGCGAAGCGTGTTTTAAGCTCAATATCCTGTACTTGACCGCCAGCCGGACTTGCTGGCGGTTTTTTTATGCCCGCGATCCAAGGCACCCGAGTTGCCCGAGGCGCCCCAACCGCCGTGGATACTCAGGCTTCATCGGAAATAAGCGCGGATACACCGTAGGTGGCGCCCTGGCCGCGCGACTCGTCGACCCGCAGCCAGACCTTCCTGACGCACTCTCGCCAGGGCCAACGGGAATCGCGGGTCAGTTCCTCCCAAAACCGCTCGAATAACAGTCGGGCCAGATTTTCGGCGGTGATGTTGTCGGTCGCCAGCACCGCCACCTCGTCGGCAGGCAACACGTAGCGCTTGCCGCATAACCGGAACGCGCACTCGTCCTCCGCGCCGGGCAGCCATTCCAGCCAGGGGTTATCCCCAGCGATCAGCACCTTCTCGTCCCAGTCATCGCAGGCCGCGCGCAACGCTTGCTTGAACACCTCGTAGCTGAGCATCCGCGTCAAGGTCGGAGGGGCGGCCAGTTCCAGGTCGAGTTGCACCTGATAGTTATGGCCATGCAAGCGTTCCTTGCGGCCGTCGGGGAACACGGTCATATGTGCGGCCGCGAATTTGAGGTTGTCCTTGCGGATGTGAAGAGTCCAACTGTGCTGTCCATCAAGTCCGGTCATGGGCTTGCTCCCGTTGAATCCACCAGGACGCGCGACCCGCCCGTCAGGGTCGCGCCGTATCGGGTCGGCGTATGGCGTTGTTTCGCCAGTGCCCGGCAAGAATCGAGCGGCGCGGCCGCCGTCGAGAGCAGATGGACGCGCATGGTTCCTCCTGGGGTGGGCGATATCGCGATTATAACCGGCGGCAGCGCCTGGATTGAGAAACCGCGAAGTGGGAACGCGCCGGCGCGTCGAGGGTCTTTGCCGATAACAAGCGCACGGGGGAAAGCGGCATGAGGGTCGTGGAGCGTGGTCCGGCCTGGGTCGTACTGGCGGGTTTACTGGCCGGTTGCGCCCTGAATCCACCGCACCTACCTGACAATCCCGTCGCGGCGCGCTGTCTGGAGGGTTACGCCGCGCTGGACGCGGCGGTGGCCGAGCAGGGGACGCCGCCGTCTGCGTTCGCCCGCGTCGCCGGTTTTCCCTACCTGCGGGTGGACCGATTCCTGGCCGATTTCCGCACGCAACCCCTGAATTCCGCCGAGACCGCCGCCTGGCTGGCGCGGCTGAACGCGCTGGACCAGGAAGCCCGCCGGGTGGAGTGGATGTCGCGTTGCCGGAATCGGTCAGGGTGGAATTGAACCGTCGTCACGCACCCGCCGAGACGTTGTCCGCCGCACTGGCGCGCTGCGTGGTCGCGCTGCGCGACGCTGACGCGCGCGATCCAGACCGGCTGGCGTTGATTCGGGAACGAGCGCGGGTGGCGGACGAGTACGATACCCTGAACCAAGTGCTGGGACTCTATCCGCTGACGATGGCGCCGGTGGATTTCGGCGTCTACCGCTATCAGGAAGCAGTCCACGCCCGGTTCGCCCGGCCCCTGGCGGATTGGTCGACGCAGGGCAAGTTGCGCCGTTACGGCGGGCCCGCCACGCCGCTGGTCGCCATCGATGTCGCGACGATTCCCCGCGATGCGCTCGATATTCCCGAACCGAATCCGGTCCAGCTTCAAGCCTTGTTCGCGGCTCATGCGCCGGTCTGGGAAGTGGGTGTCGTCACCGATGCCGACCGACCGGGCGCGCCGTACTGGCGGGCCGATGGCGTTCCCACGGTCGATCCCACCCAGCCTGCGGTTTATCGCTACGTTTCCCATGCTCGTTGGCGCGGCGAACCGCTGTTGCAACTGAACTATCTAATCTGGTTCGCGGCTCGCCCGAGGACCGGCGCGTTCGATCTGTTGGGTGGGCCGCTGGATGGGGTGTTGTGGCGGGTGACGCTGGATCGCGCGGGGCGGCCACTCCTGTACGACGGCATTCACGCCTGCGGCTGTTATCACCTGCTGTTTCCTAGCCCGGCCTTGCGCCTGCGCGCGGAAACGGCGGACTGGGCCGAACCGCCGCTGGCGCCACAGCCAGCACCCACAGTGGGGGAGGGCGAGCGCGTCGTGGTCCGGCTGGCGTCCGGCAGCCACGAGTTGCAACGGGTGTATGCGGACCGGCCAGGCGCGGTGGCGAGGCTGGACGAACGAGAGTATGCGGCGCTGTACGCCGTGCCGGTGGAAAACGGTCCGCCGCGCAGCCTGTTTGGACCGGATGGATTGGTGGCTGGCAGCGAACGGGCCGAGCGCTGGTTGCTGTGGCCGACGGGCGTGCCCTCGCCCGGCGCCATGCGCGAGCGTGGCCGGCACGCCATTGCGTTCGTGGGCCGGCGACATTTCGACGACGCGGATTTACTGGACCAACTGTTCGAACCGGCGGAGGCGAGGTGATGAAATTCGAAACGGGACTGGGCGCGGCGTTGCTGGTGGTTTCGGCCATGGCGGGCGCGGCGGACGAAGAACTGATGATCGGCCGGTTCTCCGCCGGTGATCTGAACGAGTGGCGAACCAAGGCGTTTCAGGGCGAAACCCGTTATGCCTTCGACGACAAGAGCGGGCGACGGGCGCTGTTCGCCGCCAGTCAGGGCGCGGCTTCGGGCCTGTACCGGGAAATCCGGGTGGATTTGAATCGCACGCCCTGGCTCAACTGGTCGTGGCGGGTGGATCGGGTGTTGAGCGGCGTGGACGAGCGAACCAAGGCGGGCGATGACTATCCAGCGCGGGTGTACGTGGTGGTGGCGGGCGGCGCGGCGTTCTGGAAAACCCGCTCGCTGGTCTACGTCTGGTCCAGCAACCAGCCGGTGGGCGCGACCTGGCGCAACGCTTTTACCGACAATGCCCGGGTGATGGCGCTGCGCTCGGGAACGAAGGACGCCGGCGGCTGGGTCAGCGAGAAACGCGACGTTCGCGCCGATTTTCGGCAGTTGTTCGGCGAGGACATCGACGCCATCGACGCCGTGGCCCTGATGACCGATACGGACAACAGCGGCCAGAGCGCCTCGGCCTGGTACGGCGATATTTACTTCACGGCGCGGTGAGGCGGGCGCGGTCTGGCCGACGCTGGCTCGATTCGGTCGAATCCGGCCACTCAATCCCTTACCCGCAGCACGATCTTGCCACGCGCATGGCCGCCCTGGCTGATGACCTGGGCCTGGCGGGCCTCGCTCAGCGGTAGCACCGTGTGGATGATCGGTTTCATTGGCCCCTGGTCGATCAACCGGGCGATCTCGACCAGTTGCGGACCACTGGGCTGAATGAACACGAAGGCGCCGCGAACGCCGTATGCGGCGGCGGTCGCTTCCGGCGGTGGGCTGATCACCGAAACCAGGATGCCGCCCGGTTTCAAGACCTGCCAGGAGCGTTCTTGAACATCGCCGCCGATAGTGTCGAACACCACGTCCACGTCCTTGACCACCTGCTCGAACCGGGTTCGGGTGTAGTCGACGAACTGGTCGACGCCCAGGTCCGCCGCTAACCCAATATTGACCGCCGAGGCGGTGGCGATGACCCGCGCGCCCCGCGCCTTGGCCAGTTGCGCCGCGAAGCTGCCCACGCCCCCGGCGACGGCGTGGATCAATACGGTTTGGCCGGCCTGTAACTGGGCGGCGTCCACCAGCGATTGCCAGGCGGTTAGAGCGGCCAGCGGCACGGCGGCGGCGTGGACCGGGTCCAGCGTGGCCGGCTTCAGCGCGACCTCGCTGGCCTTGACCGCGATGAATTCGGCGTAGCCGCCGTCGCGCTCAATGTCGGGTCGGGTGTAAACCTCGTCACCCACCTCGAAGCCGGCCGCGTCGGGACCGACCTCGACCACCGTGCCGGCTACGTCCCAACCCAGGATTAGTGGCAGCCGATGGTTGAGAAAGCCTTGCAGGTAACCTTCGCGGATTTTCCAGTCCACCGGGTTGACCGCCGCCGCTCGCACCTGGATCAGGAGGTCTTCGGGTCCGGGTTCGGGCGGGGGTACATCTTCGTAGTGCAGCAGTTCGGGGCCGCCATAGGCATGAATGCGCACGGCTTTCATCGTCGTCATGAGCGTGTTCCACGGGTTGAAGTCGAATGGAGGGTATCGGGCGCTGGAAGGTCCAACGCGGGTGCGGTTCGGGACCGGGCGCGTTAGGATAGACCTTCGCGCCCGGTCCCCCAATCCCCGATCGAACGAGGAGCATCCGCCATGCCCACGTCCACCGCGACTCTCGTTTTACCCTCGCCCGCGCCCGGCGTCGAGCGGACACTGCGGGTCCATCGTTACGGCACGCCCGGCGCCCGACCCAAGGCCTACTTTCAGGCCGCCCTCCACGCCGACGAGATACCGGGGTTGCTGGTGGCGCAACATCTGTTGCGTGGCCTGGAGCAGGCCCAGCGGGAAGGTCGGCTCGCGGGCGAGGTGGTGGTGGTTCCGGTCGCTAATCCCATCGGTCTAAGCCAGCACCTCAATGGCCGGTTGCTGGGCCGGTTCGATTTCGAGGGCACCGGCAATTTCAACCGGGGTTTTCCCGACTTGGCGGCGGACGCGCTAGAACGGGTCAAGGGGCGGTTGAGCGACGATCCGACGGCGAACGTGACGCAAATTCGCGCGGTGTTGCGGAGTCTGTTGGCGGAGCGGACGGCGGTGCGGGAAGCGGACGCGCTCAAGTTGGAACTGCTGCGCCTAGCCATCGATGCGGATTGGGTCTTCGACCTACATTGCGATGGCGAGGCGCTGCTGCATCTGTATGCTTCCCGTCGGCAACGCGACGCAGCCGTCGAACTGGGCGCGGACTTGGGCGCGGCGGCGGTCCTATTGGAGGACGAGCCGGGCGGCCATCCGTTCGACGAAGCCTGCGCTGGGCCGTGGTGGAAGCTGCGCGCGGCGCTGGCGGAGGAGGGACCAGTCCCGCTAGCCTGCTTCGCGACCACGGTGGAACTACGGGGCCAGGCGGACGTGCGCGACGAGGACGCGGCGGCCGACGCAGCGGCCCTGCTGCGCTTCCTGCAACGGCGGGGTGTGCTTGCTGGCGCACCGGAACCGTTGCCGGAACCGCGTTGCGAACCGACGCCGCTGGACGGCGTGGATGTATTGACCGCGCCGGCGGCGGGCGTGTTGGTCTACCGCAAGCGGTTGGGCGAGAGGGTTGATGCCGGGGAGATTGTGGCGGAACTGGTGGACCCGCTGGGCGAACCAGTTGGCGGGGCGCGGACGCCGATTCGCAGCGCCGCCAGCGGCCTGCTGTTTGCCCGGACGACCGAGCGGCTAGCCCGGCCGGGGCAAAAATTCTGCAAGGTGGCGGGACGGGAACCGCTGAGCCACCGTCAAGCGGGCAAGTTGCTGGAGGATTGACAGCAATTTGTTGAGTGGAAAACCATTCCCCACCTCATCAGGCCTGGTTCTTCAGTCAGGCCCGTTAGTTCCTGCCCAGTATGCATTATCATTGAAAACATCCACGACCCACCTGCACGGGAGATTACCCATGGATCTGATTGGATTTTTGTTGATCGGTTTGATCGCTGGCTGGATTGCCACCCAGTTCATGCGCGGAAGCAGCATGGGGTTAGCGGGCAATCTGGTCATCGGAGTGATTGGCGCCTTTGTCGGCGGTTTCCTGTTCCGCCTGATCGGCTTCGCCGCCGTCGGTCTAGTCGGTCACCTCATCACCGCCACAGTGGGCGCGGTGGTGCTGCTGTACGTGGTGCGGGTACTGAAGAAAGCGTAAGTTTTTTCATCGATGGACACCCTTTGGCTGGCCCTCGCCTTTTCGCTGGGCCTGGCGGTCCGTCATCTGGGATTGCCGGCGCTGGTCGGCTACCTGGCGGCGGGGTTTGTCCTGAACGCGCTGGGCCAGCGTGGCAGCGAGCTGCTTGACCAGATCGCCCACGCCGGCATCTTGCTGTTGTTGTTCAGCGTCGGCTTGAAACTGCGGATCAAAAGCCTGGTTCGACCCGATGTCTGGGGCAGTGGGCTGTTGCATCTGGCGCTCAGCGGCGGTCTGCTGAGTCTGGGGTTCCTCGCCGTTTTGACCCTGCCGACGGGGCAAGCGGTGCTTCTGGCCACCATCCTGGGTTTTTCCAGCACGGTGCTGGCGGCCAAGGCGCTGGAGGAAAAGACGGAGTTGCGCGCCTTTCATGGCCGGCTGGCGATTGGCGTCCTGATCATTCAGGACCTGGCGGCGTTGGCCCTGATGGCGTTCGCCGGCGCGGTGGCGCCCTCGCCCTGGGCGTTGCTGGCGTTGGGCTTGCCGCTGTTGCGGCCGTTGGTGATGAAAGTGCTGGACTGGAGCGGCCATGACGAACTGCTGGTGCTGTACGGTCTGACGCTGGCGCTGGTGGTCGGCGGGCTCGGCTTCGAGTGCCTCGGCCTGAGTTCGGAACTGGGCGCGCTGCTGCTGGGGGTGCTGCTGGTGGGACATCCCAAGGCGATGGAGCTGTCCCGGTCGGTGTGGTCGCTCAAGGAAGTGCTGCTGATCGGCTTCTTCCTGCAAATCGGCCTGATGGGCTGGCCGAGCCTGGCCGCCCTGGGTGGGGCGCTGGCGTTGGCGCTGCTGCTGCCGCTGAAGGCCGCGTTGTTCTTCTTCATCCTCGTCGCGTTCCGGCTGCGGGCGCGCACCGCGTTCCTGGCGGCGCTGGCGCTGACCAGCTACAGCGAATTCACCCTGATCGTGGTGCGATTCATGGTCGGCAACGGCCAGTTGGACGCCAGTTGGCTGGTGTTGCTGGCCATCGCGGTGGCGCTGTCGTTCGTCCTGGCCGCACCACTGAATCGCTTCGCGCATGGTCTGTACGAACGATTGGAGACGCGGTTGACGCCCTTTGAGCGGCCCGAACACCACCCCGACGAGCAACCTGTGTCGCTGGGCAGCACCCAGATTTTGATCGTCGGCATGGGTCATGCCGGCGCCGCCGCCTACGATTTCCTCAAGAAGCGCCAGAACATGCCCGAACATCCGCACAAGATGCTGATGGTGTCGGGCATCGATTCGGACCTGACCAAGGTCGAGCGGCACGCCCACGAAGGGCGGCGGGTGGTGTACGCCGACGCCGAGGACCCCGGGTTCTGGCACCGCCTGCGCCTCGATGGGATCAAAGCGGTGATTTTGGCCATGCCGGACCTGGAGGCGAAACGCATCGCCAGTCGGCAGTTGCGGCGGCGCGGTTTCCAGGGTCTGATTGGCGCGGTCGGCAGCTATCCCGAGGAAAAGCGGACGCTGCTGGCGGCTGGGGCCGACATGACCTTCCTAGCGTTCAACGAGGTGGGCGTCGGGTTGGCCGAGCACGTCTGGGAAGCCTTGCAGCAGCGAGCCGGAACGAAATCCGAGCGCGCGGCGACCTGACACCATTTTGCGCGGGCGTGGTCTATTTCGGCGCACTCCAAGCCCACGAGGATCCGCCATGAGTCACAGCATCAGCAAGACCGACGCCGAATGGCGCGCGCAACTGACCCCGGAGCAGTATCGGATTTGCCGTCAAAAGGGTACCGAACCCGCGTTCACTGGCGCGTATCACGATTGCCACGAGCCGGGCGTCTACCGCTGCGCCTGCTGCGGCGCTCCGCTGTTCGATGCCGCCGCCAAGTTCGATTCCGGCACGGGCTGGCCGAGTTTTTGGCAACCGGTGGCGGCGGACCAGGTCGCTACTACCGAGGACCGTAGTCTGTTCATGCGTCGTACTGAGGTTCTTTGCGCCGATTGTGGGGCGCATCTCGGTCATGTGTTCGACGACGGCCCAAAACCGACCGGTTTGCGCTATTGCATCAACTCGGCGGCGTTGCAGTTGGAGAAGGCAGTGCGGTAGAGCGCGGCTGGCCATGAGAAAACCGCGTCCCGCTGAAATGCGGGCGCGGCGGATTGAAAATCACTTCGATAGTTCCAGAAGGTGAGGAAGACGAATCTGCGAGGGAGAGAATTCGCTCCCAAAAGGCAGGTCGCTTTTCATGGACGTTCCGTGCGCCACGCCGTCGGCCCGTAGAGCACCGCGGTACAGGCCGCCGGCAGCCGATCCGCCGAGGGGGGTTCGGGTTTCCGGTAGGGTCTGGGCGACAGCGCCGCCTGCACGATGTCCCGGACCCAATGGTTCAAATCGGCGTCGCAGCCGTCGCCGGGCGGAAACGGCTTCTGCGGCTTGCACTGATCGTCCCCCGGTGGGCAGGCCAGCCGGACATGGAAATGAGCGTCGTGGCCCCACCAGGGTCGCACCTTTTCCAGCCAGGCCCGGTCGGTTTCGTGGGCGCACAACGCCTGCTTGATGATCGGGTTGACGAAAATGCGCTCCACCTCCGGCGCCAGCGCCGCCTGCCGCAGCGCGTCCCGATAGCGCGGCGACCAACGGGAATGGTTGAGTGCGCCCTCGGCGGGCTGGATCATCGACGGCATGTCGATCCGCTCGACATCGGCCCGCGACAATAACTGGTCGCGCGGTTGTTGCAGGAACCAGACGTCCACGTCCAACCCGCTTTGGTGACTGCGATGGCCGTTCGGCATCGGCCCGCCGCGCGGTTGCCCCAGATCGCCGATCAGCAACCGCCCGCCGTTGGCCGCCGTGCGCCGGCCCAGCCGCTCCACGAATGCGATCAGGATCGGATGCCCGTAATAACGGTTGCGGCTAGGACGCATGACCTGATAGCCGTCACCCGCCAGCGGTAGCGCCACTGCGCCGGCGATGCAACCGGCGGCATGGGAGCCGATCACCTGCGGCGGCCCGGCCAGCGGATACCCAACCGTGCTCCAACCATTGTCGGCCCAAGCCAGCGGGACACTGGCCCAGAACAGCAGGAATAACAAAATTGCGGGTCGGATGGTCATCGCATTTCCACTCAGTGCAAGGTTGACAGGATAAAGCTTAGCGAAGGAATCGGTTTTTGGGCAGCGCCGACCCGTTCGGGCAAGCCGGGGAAGGAGCGCGCGGCTATGCTGAAATCATTGGTGCGTTTGGAGAGAATCTGCTCATGTTGCCCGACTATTTTGAATTTTCCCTGCCGACCCGCGTGATCTACGGGATCGGCGTCGTCAATCAGTTGAACGATGCCGTGGCGCATTATGGCGCCCGACGGGCGTTGCTGGTGACCGATGCCATCCTGGTTCAAGCCGGCTTGGCGGAGCGGGTCAAGGCGGGTTTCCGTAACACCGCCATCGACATCGTGGCGACATTCGACCAGGTGCCGCCCAATTCCACGATCAAAACCGTCGAGGACTGCGCGGCGCTGGGCCGGGAACATGGCTGCGATCTGATCGTCGGCCTGGGCGGCGGCAGCGTGCTGGATACCGCCAAGGTCGCCAACCTCCTGATGGTCAGGGGTGGACGAGTACAGGAACACATGGGCGCGTATCTGCTGGGCGCGACCAAACTGCTCCCCCTGTTCCTGATTCCGACCACCGCCGGCACCGGGTCGGAAGTGACCAAGGTGGCGGTGATCGCCGACCCCGACCACGATGTGAAACTGCCGTTCGCCGAAAACCAGTTCCTGCCTGATCTGGCGATTCTCGATCCGGAACTGACCCGCACCATGCCGCCGAAATTGACCGCCATGACCGGTATGGACGCGCTGACCCACGCCATCGAAGCCTATGTGGACAAGGAATGGTCGCCAGCGGCGGACGGCTTGGCGCTGCAAGCGATCCGCTTAATTCGCGACCATTTGTTGCTGGCCTGCGCCCAGCCCGAAAATCTGCCGGCGCGCGGGGCGATGCTGGTAGCCAGTTGCCTGGCGGGCATTGCCTTCTCGCATTCGATGGTGGGGATGACGCACGGCGTCTCTCACGCCCTGGGCGGGGTTTACCACATCCCGCACGGGCTGGCGAACGCGCTGGTGTTGCCGGAGGTGATGGACTACAACCTGGAATCGCGGCTGGACCGTTACGCCGACATCGCCGAGGCGCTGGGGGTGGTGTTCCCGCGACCGGGCGCGGCGATTGGGAATTGGTTGCGTTATAGCGGACTTGGATTCGCCGCGCCGCTGGCCAAGCCGTTGACCGGTCTGGACCGCCGGTTCCGGCGCAAGGCGGCGAAAGCGGGCATTACCTACATCCGCACTCTGAACCGGCAACTGGCGCATCTGAGCGGGATGCCGCTCAACCTGCGCGACGCGGGCGTCAAGGACGGCTTGGCCAAGCTGGAGCAAGTGGCCGATACCGCGATGACCGACGGCTCGATGCTGTACAACCCACGCGAGCCGGAACGGGAAGCGGTGGTCCGTATCGTCCGCGCGCTGTACGAGACCACCGTGACGCCGCTGCCAGTAAAGCCAACGGATTTGCAGCCAGCGGTGGAAACGGCGGAAGCGCGGGAGCTGCGTAATGTTTTCCCGGACGCCGATACGCTTTATCGAGTGCTGGGCGGCTTTTTCGAGCGGCTGAAAACCGACCCGCAAATCGGCGGGCCGCTCAAGGATTCCCGGCTGTGCGTTCAGTTCGCCTTCGATCCGCCCACGGCCACGATGACCATCGACGCGCGGGGCGACGAAGTGAAGATTTACCGAGGCGCGGAATTCAGCGGCCAGCCGGAAGTGACCATGCGGATGAGCGCCGATTTCGCCCATGCGTTCTGGCACGGCCAGGTCAATCTGGTGTCGGCGCTGACCCGCCGGCAGGTCGTCGCCAAGGGCAACGTGCCCAAGACGTTGAAACTGCTGCCGATCCTGAAGCCGGCCTATGCCCTGTATCCGCAATATCTGGCCGAGGTTGGAATGGCGGATAAAATCATAGGCTCATGATTTTACTAGCTAAGCTCTTCAGCTTGCGACCAGCAGCCGGGTCGCCATGAGCGCCACCACGAGCAGGAACACGGGACGGATGAACGGTGCGCCATAGCGAATCGCGCCGTGCGCCCCGGCGAACGCGCCCACCATCAGCAGCGCCCCCATGCTCAGGCCGATGACGTAGTCGATGTTGCCGAACACCATGAAGGTCAGCAGGGCGGCGAGGTTGCTGATGAAGTTCATGAACCGGGCTACCCCAGCGGCGGCGACTAGGTCCAGCCGAAACAGCTTCATCGCCGCCGCCATCCAGAACGCCCCCGTGCCAGGGCCGATGAAGCCGTCGTAGAAGCCGATCAGTCCCCCGGTGGCCAGCTTGATGCCGCGCCGGACGGAATGGGGCGGCAGCGGTGGTTCCGGCGGGGCGGTGGATGGTCGGGCGCGGCGCGGCCAGATCAGATAGGCCGCCGCCAGCAGAATCGCCAACGGCAGCAGCTTTTTCAACACCCCGGCGCTCATCAGATAGATTAACGTCGCTCCAACCAACGCGCCCACGAAGGTGCCGAAGCTCATCGCCCACCACAGCACGGGCTGAAACAGTCCCTTGCGGATGAAGGTGACCGAGGCGGTGAGGGTGCCGAAGGTGCCGACCAGCTTGTTGGTGCCTACCACCAGATGCGGCGGCATTCCGGTGCTCAGCAGCGCCGGCATCACCAGCATCCCGCCGCCGCCGGCGATGGCGTCGATGAAACCGGCCAGCAAGGCGGCTCCACCCAGCAGCAGGACGGTGGTGAAATCCAGGGCGATCAATGCCTTGTTCCCGTACTGGGGAAGCGCGTTCGCGGTCGAGCCGGCGTTATCGGGGTATCGTCCATTATGGTTTTAACCTTCATGGACTGAGCAGCCGGCTCAGTATGCCTTGATAAATCCGACTCAGGCGCTCAAGGTCGGCGATGGCCACGCATTCGTCAACCTTGTGAATGGTGGCGTTGACGGGACCCAGTTCGATGACCTCGGCGCCGGTGGGGGCGATGAAGCGGCCGTCCGAAGTACCGCCACTGGTGGAAAGTTCCGGCTCTAGTCCGGTTTCGGCGCGAATCGCGCCGGTGGCGGCGACCACCAAGTCGCCGGGCGGGGTGAAGTAGGGCGGGCCGGACAGCCGCCATTCCAGCGTGTATTGAAAGACCTGACCGGTCTTGACCTCTTCGTTCAGCAGAGCGGTTTCGATGAGCAGCCGGGTGCGTTCCTGGAGTTGTTCGACCGTCACCGCCGGCGAGAAGCGGAAATTGAACAGCATCTCCAGATCGCCGGGAATGACGTTGTCCGCTCCGGTCCCGGAGCGAAGGTTGGAAATCTGGAACGAGGTCGGTGGGAAAAACTCGTGGCCCCGATCCCAGACTTGGTCGGTGAGGGTTGTGAGCAAGGCGCCGACCGCATGGATGGGATTTTGCGCCAGGTGCGGATAGGCGACGTGGCCCTGCGTGCCGCGCAGGATCAGCCGGCCATTCAGCGAGCCACGCCGGCCGTTCTTGATCGTATCGCCCAGTTGAGTGGCGCTGGACGGTTCGCCCACCAGACACCAGCGAATTTTCTCGCCCCGCGCTTCCAGTCGCTCAATTACCTTGACCGTGCCGTCAACCGCCACACCTTCCTCGTCGCTGGTGATCAGGAAGGCGAGGTCGCCGCGAGGTCGCGGGCAGGCGGCGAGGAAGCGTTCGCAGGCGATGATCATCGCCGCCAGGCTGCCTTTCATGTCCGCCGCGCCGCGTCCGTACAGGAATCCGTCGCGGATTTCCGGCGCGAACGGCGGTGATCGCCATTGTGCCAAGGGGCCGGGCGGCACCACGTCGGTGTGGCCAGCGAAGGCGAATAGCGGCTCTTGGTCGCCCAATCGCGCCCAGAAGTTATCCACCGCGCCGAAGCGCAGCCGTTCCACCCGAAAGCCGAGTGTTTCCAACCGGGCGATTAAGGTTTCCTGGCAACCGGCGTCCTCAGGTGTCACCGAGGGCCGGCGGAGCAGGTCGATGGCGAGGTCCAGCGTAGTGGGCATGGGCGCAAGGTCTCGGAGTTGCTTCCAGTCGGGTGTTCGTCACCCTGCTCAGTGGGTATCCGCGAAGACTTCCGCCAGGGTGGCGGCGGTCAGTATCCGTTCGCCCCACGATAGCCGGGTTTCGGCGCTCGCTTCGGCAATTCGGCGTTGATAGCTTGGAGGGAGTGGGCCGAATTTGGCCTGGAGCAGGCGTTCCAGAAATAGCGTCTCTCCCTCGATCTTGCCTTCGATCTTGCCTTCGATCTTGCCCTCGATCTTGCCCTCGATCTTGCCCTCGATCTTGCCCTCGATCTTGCCTTGCTCGAACAGTTGTTGCGCGGTGGAAATCATGGTTGCCTCCAGAGTCGGCGACAGCGGCGGGGTCAATAAGCTCCGCCACTGCGCCGGTTTCAAATCCGTCACTTGAAACAGGTAGATCAGTAAGGCATGGACGATGCGGGTGCTCTCGGGTTCCCGGAGCAACTGATCCGCCAGCCGCAGCACTCCAGCAAGCCGGTTGGGGTCCGGGCTGCGGGCGCTGTCCAGCGCCGCGAGGAACACCCGCAGCGCCAGCGACTCCCACGCCCGGGGTTCGGTGCGGGCGAGATCGAATAGCACATAGCCGAAGTCCGGGATATAGGGTTGATAGAGCGCCCGCCGCTCCGGGGATAGCAACAGGTCGTCGCTGAAACGCTGCCCGACCGGATGCGGCGCGTCGCCGTGGTAGAACACCAGCGGGATCACGGGCGCCAGTTCGGTTTGCGAAGCATAAATCCGCGCCAGATAGCCCAGCAATTGCCGGGTCAGTCGTCGGTCCAGCGCCGATTTATGCTCGAACAGCAGATAGACCTGTTGCGGTTCGCCGGTCTGGCTGGGCACCGAAAACAGCAAGTCGGAATGTTGCTCGCGTAAATCTTCGTCGATGAAGGTGGCTGGTTCGCCGCGCAACCGCGCCCAATCCAGGGTGTCCGCCAGCGCCGCCGGCAGCACGGCGCTCAGGAACTCCCGGGCGTGTGCCGGCTCGCTGAAGAATTCGCGCACGAAATGATCGTGAGGATGTTGCAGGTGCATGAGGTTGTTGACGATTCAGAGCGGGCGGTTCAGGAGAGAACCGCCCTCACACCAATCAACTTGGAGGTTGTTTTACTTTGCGCCTTTGACTACGAAGTTTTCGAATTCGACGGCTTGTTCAGTGCCACCATCCCAATCCTGATAAGCACCCAAGCCAATACGGCCTGTCTTTGGTATAACGATATGTGTGCCAATTTCTTCCCATTTGGCGCCATCCAAACTGATTCTTCCTATGAATTTAACACCTGCTCTTTCCAACTGAAGATACCAGATTTCGGGTTGAAGTGATTCGTTTTCAAGATTTCGATTCCCAAGCTTGTCACCTTTGAATAAGGTTTCATCCTTGCTGCTGCTAACCATTTTGCTAAAGGTTGGGCGGCGTATTTGAGGATTTGAGGTATAACCATAATAGATCGAGCTTCCGGATTCGCGGCGCACCCAAGGGCCGATAAAAACGAAATTTTTGTCATCAACCCAATAGTACAAACCAGCCCGCATACCTTCCGTATCGATGAGTGTCATTTTCACCGTGGCGATGAAATTTCCCGAAGGAGTTTTCTGTAAAAGTACAAGATTAACAGGCGTTTCCAGTTTGAAACCGCTACCCATTTTGGCGGCCGCGATCAGCAATTTTCCCTCGCTAAGAGCGAGCCGGTTAGGATCGGGCTTCACGACTTCCCACATTTCTCCCAGGATATTGCGGTCGAAATGATCCTCAAACAACACTTCCATCGGGGGCGCGGGTGGGGGTGTGGGCGCGGGCGGCGGTGTTTGCGCGACTTGTACGGGTGGTGGGGGCGGTGGGGGCGGTGGGGCGACGACTTCCTTCTGCACTTCCGCCAGGGCGGTGACCAGTTGTTCGGCGTTGTTGGCGGCGAAGTATTTGCCCTTGCCTTCCTTGGCAATGCAGTTGAGTTGCTGGGTCTCGTCCGGAGCGACATCAAAACCTACCACATGAATGCGCAGGTTCACACCCGCGTTGGCCGCTTCGTGCGCCGCCGCGCACGGATCGCCGGCGCAGGTTTCCTTGCCGTCGCTGACCACCACCACCGAGGCGGCACCCTCAACCTGCTTCAATTGCGCCGCCGCCAGTTGAATGGCGCCGGTCAGCGGGGTCATCCCCTTGGGATTGACGCTGTTGAGCGCCTGAATCAGCGCGGCCCGACTGCTGCCCATTGGGGCGAGCATTTCGATGTCATTGCAGTCGTCCTTGTGGTGGGTGCCGTACACCATCAGCCCGGTGCGGACGTTTGGCGCGAGTTTGCTCAACAACTCCCCCATGACCGTCTTGGCGATGTCGATTTTCGGCTTGTCCCCCACCTTCGCCCACATGCTGCCCGAACCGTCCAGGACGAATAGGGCGTTGGGGGTTCCAGCCGTAGCCGGCGCCCCGGTCGCCCCGGCGGGCGCGCTGGCGACCACCGGCGGGCGGGCTGGTGCCGAACTGGGCAGGGCCGTGACATGGCTAGGATTGGCTGGGTCGATTTGCTGGGGCGTGCGGGCGGTGTCCGGCGGGGGGGCGGAGGTATAGTGCACCTGGCCCTTCTCGTCCGTCCATTTGTACAAGTCGGCGGCGGCTGCGGAGGCATTCAACGCCAGTCCGGCCAGGCTAGCCAGGAATACGTAGGGCTTCTTCATCCTATCTCTCCTCATCAATCAGCAATTATTAGTGACCCATTGCGCTGAGTCAGACTGCTCCGACAGGACGGGCCGCGATTTCCGCTAACGGGCGACAATCCGGGCGCAGTCCTGCCGAATCAGCGTCACGCTCTGAGAAGAATAGTCCATCACCAGCGACCGGGTTGTGGCATCGCGCCAGCGGTCGGCCTGCTCAAAGCTCAATCGCACTTCGTCGCGCAGCGCTTCGGCTTGCCAGTCCTGAATTCGCACCTGGTTTTGCGGACGCGTCCGGAATTTTTCCCGCAACGCCTCCGCCCCTGGGTCCGAGCGCACGTAGCCCAACTCGCGCAGCTTGGGAAGGTTCTCCGTTTCGAGGGCTTGCCGGTAGGCTTCCAGCCATTGCCGCACCTCAGCTTCGGAGGGTGGGACCGGGACGACGCCCACTTCCCAGCTTGCGCCCGTGGCCTCGTCCCCGCTGACCGCGACATGAACAGCGTGCTGCCCCGCCAACTGCCCCGAGAGGAGCAGGCGCTGCCCTTGTTCTGTTTGACGTTGCCCGTCAATCGACCAGACGTAGCGGCGGGGGGGGTTATCATTGACGGTAAAGGTCTGCGTTTCGCAGGCTTTGACGAGGATTCGCCCCGCTGGCGGGGTGGTTGATAAAGGCGGCGCGGGTGGGGTGGGTTTTGGGGCCTCGATGTGGGGGGCCGGCGGTTGAATGACAGCGACCGGGGTCGATTGGACGGGTGGGGTGGTTGGCGGGGATTCGGCGGGTTTGACGGTGGCTGGCGCGGGCGGGGCTTGTTTTTCCTCTCCCTGGCGGGGGACGGAGGGCGGCGGAGCCGCCGGGGTGGCTAGGTTTGACTTGGCCGGCGGCGCTTGATGATCCACGGACTTGACCGGTTCCGGTTTGGCGGGTTCGGGCCTGAGCGGTTCGGGCCTGGCCGGTTCGAGCTTGGCAAGCTTGGCCGGTTCCAGTTTGATGGGTTCCGGCTGGGGCGCGGCGGCGAGGAGGCGCTCGACCCGTGGCGTGAAGGTACCGCGCCAGTCCCAGTTCCCGTTCCAATCCCGACTCCAACGCCATCCGATCACCGCCGCCAGGACCGCCAGGGAAACGCCGCCGGTCACGGCCGCCCATGTCCACGGGCTGATTCGCCCGCTGACCGGCACCTTGGCCAGCGCTTCCAGCATTTCCGCAACCGTGCCGTAGCGCCGGTCCCGGTCTTTCGCAATCGCTTTCGCCACCAGGCGCTGGAAGGCGCGCGGCACCCGACCTTCGAATACGGGGATGTGCTCGCTGCGGTCAAAAAGCTGCTTGCCGATGATTTCCTCCAGGGTCAACCCCAGAAAGAATTTGCGGCCGGCGGCCATTTCGTACAGCACCAGGCCGAGCGAGAAAATATCGGCGCGCTGGTCTATCGTCATGGTGCTGCGCAGTTGCTCGGGGGCGCTGTAGGCGAGCGTGCCAAGAAAAACGCCGGTGCGGGTGTACTGGGTGCGCTGTGGGTCCGCCAGTTTGGCGATGCCGAAGTCCATCACGACCACCCGGTTCGTGCCGTCCTCGATCATGATGTTGTGGGGCTTGATGTCGCGGTGGATGACCGGTGGCTGATGGGTGTGCGCGTAGGCCAAGGCTTCGCCGACCTGGGCGCCGATGGTCAGCGTCTTAGACAGGGGTAGAGCGCCTTCCTGTTTCAGAATGTCGTACAGGTTCCGCCCACGAATGTATTCCATCACGAAGTAGTGGCGGCCTGCGTCTTGGCCGATGTCGAACACCTGAATGATATGCGGGTGGCGGAGCCGCGCCATGACCCGCGCTTCGTTGTAGAATCGCGCCACGGCTTCGACCGTTTCGTCGGTCAGATCGGCGCGCAGCACCTTGAGCGCGAAGATCGAGCCGAGTTCGAGATGACGAACCTGGTAAACGACCCCCATGCCGCCCTTGCCCAGTTCGCCGATGACTTCATATTTGCCGGCGATGATCATCGCACTGATCCTGCTCCCCCGACCGAGCCGTGTGAAAAATCGAACGCTATTTTGTAGCTCAATCCCAAGGAATCGTCATGACCCTGCCCGATCCCAATCCCACCGTCGCCCTAGCGCTGGCCGAGGATGTCGGCGGCGGCGATTTGACCGCCGCCCTGATCCCGGAAGACGCCCAGGCCGAGGCCACCGTCGTCAGCCGCGAACGCGCCGTGCTTTGTGGCGCGGCTTGGTTCGACGCCGTGTTCCAGCAACTGGACCCACACATCCACATCGAGTGGCGCGCGGCAGACGGCGACCGCGTCGAGCCGGACCAACTGCTTTGCACCCTCCATGGCCCGGCCCGCGCCCTGCTGACCGGCGAGCGCACCGCGTTGAATTTCCTGCAAGCCCTGTCCGGCACCGCCACCCTGGCCCGGCGTTACGCCGATCTCGTGGCCGGCACCGGCGCGACCATTCTCGACACCCGTAAGACCCTGCCGGGCTTACGGTTGGCGCAGAAGTACGCGGTCCGGTGCGGCGGTTGCCAAAACCACCGCATCGGCCTGTTCGACGCCGTGCTGATCAAGGAAAACCACATCATGGCCACTGGTTCGATCACCAACGCCATCACCACGGCCCGCCGTCTGCATCCGGGCATCACGGTCGAGGTGGAGGTGGAGAATCTGGTGGAATTGGAAGAAGCGCTGACCGCCCGCCCCGACATCGTCATGCTCGACAACTTCGATCTGGCAACCCTGGCCGAGGCGGTGCGAATCACCGCGAAGCGGGTCAAGCTGGAAGCGTCGGGCAACGTCACTACGACCACCGTCCGCGCCATCGCCGAAACCGGCGTGGACTACATTTCCATCGGCGGCCTGACCAAGGATGTGCGCGCCGTGGACCTGTCCATGCGTTTCAAGACCCGGTGAAACATGCTGATGAAGTTATGGCGCCCGATTATCGCGCTCGCCTGCGGGTTGGTGCTTCCGCTGGCCGCCGCCGCTGACGGCCTGCCCGTCACTCCCTACCAGGCCCGTTACGAGGTTTACGCTTCCGGGTTCTCCGTCGGCGAGGCGGTGATCACCTTGACCGCCGCCGAGCCCAGCGCCTATCGGATGACGTCCGATGTCCGCCCCAACGGTCTGGTCGCGCTGCTGGCCTCCGGCCGCATCCACGAACAGGTCAGCGGCGAGATCCACGATGGCGCGATTCAGCCCCGCCAGTATGAACGGGTGCTGGATACCGGCAAGAAATCCAACCACATGCAACTGCGGTTCGACTGGTCGGCCGGTCAGGTGCAAGCCCACTACAACGCTGATCAGGCGACCCTGCCGCTTGGGCCCGGTGTGGTTGATCCCCTTAGCCTGCAACTGGTGGTGATGGTGGATTTGCAACGCGGGAAAGTGCCCAGCCAATACAGCCTGGTGGACAGAACCGAGATCAAGACCTACCAGATTCGCAACCAGGGCCGGGAGGTCCTGGATACTCCGCTCGGCAGGCTGAACACCGTGTTGATCAACCAGTACACGCCCGGCAAAACCCGGATGACCACGTTCTGGGTCGCGCCGGAACTACGCTATCTACCGGTGCGCATCATGCAGGAAAAGGACGGCAAGGAAGAACTGCGCATGGAAATCCGGGCGGTCGAACGCTAGCCTTACCATGCCGCGCCCCAGCTTTCACCCAGCATCAGCCCCATGCTCCGCCTGATCCGCCATCCCGCCCGCCTGCTGGTTTTCAGCTTCGCCGCCGCCATCCTCGGCGGCGCCGCGCTGTTGGCCCTGCCGCTCGCCAGCACCGGTGCTCCGCTCGCCTTCGTCGACGCCCTGTTCATGGCCACCAGCGCGGTGTGCGTGACCGGACTGGCGGTGGTGGACCCCGGCGGCGCGTTGAGCGGTTTTGGCCAGGCTGTGTTGCTGGGATTGGTGCAAATCGGTGGCTTGGGGATCATGACCTTGTCGAGCACCCTGTTGTTGTTGATTGGCCAGGACATCTCGCTGTCCAGCAGCGACGCGGTCCAGGACAGTTTTTTCACCAGTCATCGCCTCAGCCTGGGCGCCTTGCTGCGCCTGGTGTTCTTGTGGACGCTGACCATCGAGGCGCTGGGCGCCTTCGTGCTGTTCCTGACCGATAGCCAGCGGCTGCCCTTGGGGCAAGCGGTCTGGGTTTCGGTATTTCACGCGATCAGCGCCTTTTGCAATGCGGGATTTGGGTTGCGTCCGGACAACCTGATGGCGGATCGGGCCAATATCGGCGTCATCTTGCCGATTTCCTTGCTGATCATCCTCGGCGGGTTGGGGTTTGCGGTGCTGGCGGAACTGGCGCGCTGGTCGCGGCGGCGCTGGCGGCGGCAACGGACCCCGCTCAGCCTGCACACCAAGGTCGCGCTCACCATGACTGGCTCGCTGCTGCTGGTGGGGATGGTGGGGTTCATCCTGCTGGAGCGCGCCAATCTTCTGGTGAGCACGAATCTCAAGGAAACGTTGCTCGTCGGCTGGTTCGCCTCGGTCACGCCCCGCACCGCCGGCTTCAATACCGTGGACTACGGTCAGGCGACCGCGGCGACCCTGTACTTCACCATCGTACTGATGCTGATCGGCGGTTGCCCTGGTTCGACCGCCGGGGGGGTCAAGGCCACCACCCTGGGCGTCCTGCTGGCCCTGGCGCGAGCGCGGTATCGCGGCGAACGGGGAGTGCGGTTGTTTAACCGTAGCGTGCCGGAGGCCAACATCGCCAAGGCGACTTGGGTGGTGGCGCTGGCGTTCATCATCATCATGGTGGGGACCATCCTGCTGTCGGCTGTGCAAGTGAGCGGCCAGTTTCACCCGCGCACGGTCGAATGGTCGCTGGGACTATTGTTCGAGGTGGTTTCGGCGCTAGGCACGGTCGGACTGTCCACCGGCATTACTCCGCAATTGAACGAGGGCGGCAAGGCCCTGATCATGGCGCTGATGTTCGTCGGGCGGCTGGGACCGTTGACCATCGCTGTCGCCATTGCCCGGCAGAAGCATCGGCCGGCGGTCGCCTACGCGGAAGAGCAGGTCATGATTGGCTAACCGGGGGAACAGGAACAACCATGCACATTGCGGTATTGGGATTGGAGGATTTCGGCTTTCATCTGGCCCGCACTCTGAGCGAACTGGGCGACGACGTCATGGCGGTGGACCGGGACGCGGACAAGGTGCAGGAGATCATGCGCCATGTCGGCAAAGCCATGGTCGCCGACGTGGCCGACCGCGAGGCCCTCAAGGACTTGGGCATCCGCCACATGGACGTGGTGGCGGTGGACGTGGGCGAGCGGTTCGAAACCAGCGTGCTGCTGACCCACTATCTGCGAGAGCTGGGCATCCCCCGGGTGCTCGTCAAGGTCGCCAACGCCGATCAGGGCAAGATCCTAAACCTGATCGGCGCCAGCGACGTGGTGCAGCCGGAACGGGAAAGCGCGGTCAAGACCGCCCATCTGATTCACTATTCCCGCTCGAAGCTGCTGGACGCGATGACGCTGGGTAACGGCTACTTCGCGCTCACCTTGCGGACTCCGACCGGGCTGGCGGGACGGAAGGTGGCGGACCTGGAATGGCTCGACCGTTACCATGTGAGTTTGCTGGCCATCAAGCCGGCGGCGGAACAGTCCGCCCCCTTCGTTCCCGACGCCGATTATTCATTGGCGCAAGATGACGTACTGGTGGTGATGGGCGAGGAAACGCGGTTGATCGAGCTGCACCAGAAAGTGAAATGATCCGCCTCGCGCCGGCGCCCGCGATGGCCCGGAAAAACCCGACGCCAGCGTAATTCACCACCAACCCAATTCCACCACGCGAGGAGTTTTCGTCATGTCCGAATCCAGCCAGTGTATTTTCTGCAAGATCGTCCGGGGCGAAGTTCCGGCGGTCAAGGTCCACGAAGACGAGTACACGCTGACCTTCATGGACATCCAGCCGGCCAGTCCGGGTCATGCGCTGGTGATTTCCAAGGCGCACGCGCCCAATCTGTTGGAAATCGCCGAGCCCGATCTGCTAGCGGTGGCTGTGACCGTCCAGCGCGTGGCCCGCGCGGTGCAAAAGGCGCTGGCGCCCGACGGCCTACGCATCGGCCAGTTCAACGGCGCCGCCGCCGGCCAGACCGTGCCGCATTATCATGTCCACATCGTGCCGATGCGGGAGGGACATCGCGCCGGCGCCCATGGCCGCGCGCCCGCCAGGATCGAGGAGTTGAAGGCGGTGGCGGCGCAAATTCGGGAGGCACTGGCGGATTAGTGGTCCGCTAGTACGGTGCAGATCACTCGGCGGTCCCGGCGCGGGCCGTCGAATTCGCAGAAGAAGAGGTTCTGCCAGCGCGACAGGCCCAGTTGGCCGTCGATGATCGGAATAACCTCCGATGGTCCCACCAGGCCGGCCTTGAGGTGGGCGTCACCGTTGCCGTCCTGCTCGTCGTGCAGCCAGACCCCGCGCGGAATCAGCTTGCGCAGCAGGTTGACAACGTCGGTTTGCACGCTTTCGTCCCAGTTTTCCTGAATCATCAGCGCGGCGGTCGCGCCCTGGGCGTAGACCGCCGCCACGCCCTGGCGTACCCCGCTGGCCTTGACGATGGCGGCGACCCGCGCGGTGATGTCCACCAGTTCCTCGCGGTGCTGGGTGGTTAAATGAATGATGTCGCGCATCAGACCTCCGTGGCCGGCGGGCTTTCCACCGCGCCTTGGAGCACGACACCGCTGACGCCGACGATTCGCAGCCGGGTTCCGGCCGGGCAGTCCCGGTCCACCGCCACTTTCCAGGTGCTGTCGTCCACCCGAATCTTGCCGTGGCCGTTGATCACCGGTGCGTCCAGGGTGAACACCCGGCCGACGTATTGATGGCCGCGACGGTTGAGCAGCGAGTCGGCGGTTGGCGTGGGATGCCGCCGCAGTCGAATTCGCCAGGCGACGATGGAACCCACCGACAGCACCGCGAATAACAGGACCTGCCAGGTCCAGTCCATGCCCGGCGCTACGACCAGCACCAGGCCCACCAGTAGCGCGGCCACGCCCATCCATAAAAAGAAGAAGCCCGGCAGGAGCGCCTCGACCACCATCAGCGCCACTCCCAGCACCCACCAGTTCCAATAGGCCGGCTCCAGCAGCCACCCGTTCATGAACGGGTTCCCCCCTTGCTCAGCGCCTCCCGCGCCAGTTCGGCGACGCCGGCGAGCGTGCCGACCAAGCCGGAGGTATCCAGCGGCATCAGCAGTACTTTCTGATTCGGCGCCGCCGCCAGTTTGGCCACCGCCTCCACGTATTTTTGCGCCACGAAGTAGTTGACCGCCTGCACGTTACCCTTGCCGATGGCCTCCGACAGCATCAGGGTGGCGCGCGCCTCGGCCTGAGCCAGCCGCTCGCGGGCCTCGGCGTCGCGGAAGGCGGATTCCTTGCGGCCCTCCGCTTCCAGGATCGCCGCCTGCTTCTGACCCTCGGCGGCCAGGATCGCCGCCTGTCGCTCGCCCTCGGCGGTCAGGATCGACGCCCGCTTGTCACGTTCCGCCTTCATCTGCCGCGCCATGGAATCCACCAGGTCCTTGGGCGGCGCGATGTCCTTGATTTCAATGCGCGTGACCTTGATTCCCCACGGAGTAGTGGCTTCGTCCACCACGGTCAGCAACCGGGCGTTAATGTCATCGCGCTTGGACAACAGTTCGTCGAGGTCCATCGAACCCATCACCGTGCGGATATTAGTCATGGTCAGGTTGAGAATGGCGAATTCAAGCTGGTTGACTTCGTAAGCGGCCTTGGCGGCGTCCAGCACCTGATAGAACACCACCCCATCCACTTTCACCATGGCGTTGTCCTTGGTAATGATTTCCTGCGAGGGTACATCCAGCACCGTTTCCATCATGTTCATCTTGCGCCCGATGCGATCCACGATCGGGATGATGAGGTTCAGGCCGGGGCGCATGGTCTCGGTATAACGGCCAAAGCGCTCGACGGTGTATTCCATGCCCTGCGGCACCGATTTGACACCCAGAAAAATCAGGATGATGGCTAAAATCGCCAGTCCGATGACAAATGGGGCGAAACCTCCCATGACGCGGCTCCTCTCTTTGCAAAGTGAAGGGATCAGGTCTCCGGCAGGATGGCGCCCGAACGGGCGTCCATCCTTATGTGCAGTGGTGGATCATCCTCGCCGTTCCAGGCGACCACTTGCCAATAGGGTGCGCCGTCTTCGTTGCCGTAGAGCGAAGCGGAATCCAGCGTGGCGCGTCCAGTTCCGGTCCGGGCGTCGAGCGTCGCCAGGGCCACGGGCAATACGCTGTCGAGATCGTGGAGCCAGGGACCGAGCACCAGCGGAATCAGCGGTGAACGAGCGGTCAATTCCGCCCATTCGGCGTCATCGGCCGCCTGTTCAAGTTCTCGCTCCATGGCGGTGACCGCCAACTCGCCAGCCTCCGGATCGAGCACGATGTCGAAGCCGCGCCATCGGCGAATCCGTCGCTGGTTTTGGTCGGCGCAGCCACGAAACGAGTAGCGGAGTTCCAGGATCAGCACGGCGTCGCCATTGCGGTCCAACTCCGCCGTCACGGCTTCCAGCACCGCCTGGGGATCGGTGCGCCGGGCCAGCGGCAGAACCTGCTCGTAGCCGGCGCGCGCGGTCTCGATGGCAGCCGGCGCTGGCAGAGGCTGGCTGGCGACCACGATGCCGGGAGCGCCACCGATGAAGGCTTCGGCGTCGATGCCATGCTCGGCCAGCAGGTGACGCGCGCGGCGGTCGGCGGCGCGCAGATGCAAACTGGCCAGCGGCCAGGCCTGGCGCCAGACCCCCACCAGTGCGCCCCATGGATTCAGGCGGGCCATGCCCGCCGCCGCGTCGGATCGCAGCCAGCCCTGGGCAATCAATGCCTGGATTTCCCGGGCGTAGCCGTCGACCAGTAGACCGACGGGATCATGAATGGCCTGTTCGGTCTTGGCCAGACTGATCGGTTGACCCAGGGCGGCGACCAGATCGCGGTGCAGAACGTACAGTGCCCGGGCATCCCAAACGTCCTTGAGTTGCAAGCGAGCCAGGTAGTCGGGGGCTGGCAGGCTGTAGGGCAGGCTCAGATTATTGGTGGCCAGCACCCGGCGGTCGCTGAATTCGGTGGCGAACTCAATGAAACCGCGGGCCAGGCGGGTACCGCCGCTGATCTCGATCCACGTGGCGATGGCGCCGATGCCCTGTTCCGGTTGACCCAGCAGGCGCAGCCACAGCACCGCGTTCTGGATCAGTCCGTCGCCGCGAAAATCACCGTAATGGACGAAGCCATCGGCGGCCAGCGCCTCGGCGGCATCGGTCAATTCGATCCAGGCGGCGTCGGGCAGATCGGCCTCCTGGATCGGAATGAAGCGCGGCCGCAGGGGTTGGCGGACCTGGAGCAACGCCAGCGGAACTCCCAGCAACAACTGAAACAGCAACGCCAGCGGGGCGATCAGCCACTTGATCACGCGAATCAGCAGGACCAGGGCGAGCGAGGGCAGCAGCACGAGCGTGCGCAGCAACGACCACGGAAAGCGGCGCATGGTTCAGGTCTCGTCGTCCAGCCGACCCAGGCTGAAGAACTGGCCCTGGCTCCATACCCCGTAGTCCCGCCCTGGCGCGTCCGGCCGCTCCTCACCCAGTTCGACCAGTTCCAGGAATACCGCACGGGTCAACAAGGCGCGCAACCGGCCGCGCACGTGCAGATACGGCGCCGGTTCGCTACTCGGCGTCCGATAGTCAACCGTGAGCGGATGCTCGGGACCGGCGATGACAATGTCGCCGATGTTGGTGGTGAAGGTCAGCGTTTGATGGCGTCCTTGACCGGTTGGGTCGAGCCGCACCGCCAGAAAAGGCGCGTCGTCCACCTGGATGCGCCATTTTTCCACGGGGGTGACCAGATAGTAGCAACCATCCGCGTCGCGGCGCAGGATGGAAGCGAACAGCCGCACCAGCGCCTCGCGCTGGAAGGGCGTGCCTTCATGGAACCAGGTCCCATCACGAGCGATGCGCAGATCCATCTCGCCGCTGAATGGCGGATGCCAGCGCTCCACGGGGGGCAAGGGCCGGACGGTCGACAGTTGATGCGCCAGGATGGCGGGATCGGGCGGGGAAGGGGACATGGACTCCAGCACGGTGGTCAAATTCACTCATATTATGAATGATTCAAACCCGTGATGAAGAATCCTTGGCCGGATCACGACTCCAACCCTCCTGCCCGCGGTCGAGGAGGGTTGGGGAAAGGATGTTTAGCCCTCGACCGTGACCCGCCGCAGATCGCGATAAATCCGCAGGACCTTTTCCGGGAAAGATGAGCGGTTTCCAAGACTACCGTTGTAGTTGAGCAGCGCCCGTCGCAGGTCGCCGGAGTGGTCGTCAAGATAACTGGCCAGAATCCGGGAGCCGGTATGGATGTTCGTGGCGGGATCGAACAGAGCGTGGCTGCCGCCGATCTCCCGGATCTTACGGGAATGGGAACCGGGCATGACCTGCATGAGGCCGCGGGCGCCGACCCGGCTGACGGCCCGCTCCTTGAACGTGGATTCGACGGCGATGATGGCGAGGATCAGTTCTGGATCCACTTGATGGATTTCGCCGCTGCGGATCGCCGCAGCCACGATTTGCTGTGCTTTGTGCTCGGGAACCCGGTACCGGCTCTGGATGTGACCGCTGAGACGGGTAATCTTGCGCTGGTGGGCCAACGCGGCGGCGCTGGCGGTATCGGCCGGGATGAGGCTTACTCGGGGTTGCTCGGTGGTAGCCGTGGCTACCGTTACGGTATTGGTGAGGTTTGTGGCTTCCTCGCCACGAGCCGTCTCCAGCGATTGAGCCAAAACCGTGGCTGGCATCAGCGTGACCGCGCACAACAGACCTGACTTAAGGGTCAGAGTCAACTTGTCCTTGACGCATTCCGTAAATTCCATGAGACCTCCATCGTTGATCAGTACGAACTGATAGTGCTCGATGGATTCGTATCCCACATCGACGAAGGGCTTTCCTAAGCCGGATCGGATGATTCCGATCCCCGCGAATCCGACCTAAGCAACTCCGGGCCGAAGCCTGCCAAGCTTGGCTTCCGGTGTCGCCTGACGTTCCCAGGGCAGTATCCACAACGTGACTGGCCTATGGCAGGAACATATTGCAATACAGCAATATGGCGATATGAAAACATGGCGACAAAATGTTTTGCAAGTATCTAATTGGCAAATGAATAATTTTTTCCCCCATCAATAATGGTTTCTAATCAACGATCATTTTTATTTTTTTATTTTAATAACAATAACTTAAAAAATTTTTATCTTTTTTGATGAAAAAATTAAATGTTGTTTTAAAACAAAAACTTAAAATTTTTTTATTTTTTTATGAATGAGATTGGTTCTCAGGCAAGAAGCGGCCGCAAAGGAAAGTAGAAGGTCATTGCGAAAAAAAATGACGTTATTTATAAATAATTTAGTGAATTCAGTATCTTATGATTATCTTATGAATGCCTGTTAACAAATTGATTTATTTTATTAAATTTTTGATAAATAAAATTTTTTAAAAATCGCTTATCAATGGCGCTTGGCCGAGAGCCATGAGCAAGGGGCGCCGTCATGCGACGCGACGCGCGGGCGGCGACAGGGGTAGGGTATGATGAGCATGGCGTCGGCTTGCGCAGGGCGTTGGCTCGTCCAACCGCTTGGCCGGTGATCGACAGGGGTGAGGCCGATCTGGAGAAATCACGATGGGTAACCGACTTTCCAAAATTTACACTCGCACCGGCGACGGTGGCACCACCGGGCTGGGCAATGGCGAACGAGTCACCAAGGATTGCCCGCGCATCGAGGCCATCGGCGCGGTGGACGAATTGAACTGCGCCATCGGGCGGGTGCTGGCGCACGACCTACGGGAGGAGATTCGCGATTGTCTCCAGGAAGCGCAGCACAAGCTGTTCGATCTGGGCGGGGAACTGAGCATTCCCGGCTATCAGGCCGTGCGGGAGGAAGACGTAACCCGGTTGGAGGCGGTGTTGAACGAGTTCAACGCCCAGTTGCCGCCGCTCAAGGAATTCATCCTGCCGGGCGGTGGGCGGGCGGCGGCGGATTGTCACATGGCTCGATCCATCTGCCGCCGCGCCGAGCGACGGGTGGTGTCGCTGGCGCGCGAGGAAGAAGTCGGCGATTCGGCGCGGGTCTATCTGAACCGACTGTCGGATTTATTGTTCGTGCTGTGCCGGATCCTGGCCCGCGACGATGGCGGGGTGGAGGTATCGTGGCGCAACCCGGGCCGGGCCAAGGGCTGACCCTCACTTTTCCAGGACGTACCGCCCCGGCGCCGGTTCCAGGGGCGGATAGTCGGTTCCGCCGAACGACGGGGGTGGTCCCAGGGGGCCACAATGCGCGCTCAGCCAGCGCGTCCAGTCTTCCCACCAGGAACCCGAGGTTTTTTCGGTTTTTTTCCGCCACGCTTCCGCCTCGCCCTGGCTGGTGGCGTCGCCGACCCAGTAGCGCCGTTTGGGCGGCGTGACCGGAGGATTGATGATGCCGAGAATGTGGCCGGACGTGGCCAGCACGTAGCGCGCCGGCCCGCCGATGAGGCTGCACAGCCGGAAGGTCTGTTTCCAGGGTGCGATGTGATCCTGCTCCGCCCCGACCGCATATAACGGTTGCCGAATCGCGCCTAGGTCCAGTCGGCGGCCGCCGATCTCCAAACTGCCCTGGACCAGCCGGTTGTTCAGATAAAGTTCCCGCAGATAAAACTCGTGCATCGCCGCAGGCATTCGGGTGGTGTCGCAGTTCCAGAACAGCACGTCGCTGGGCGGTAGTTCCTCACCGTACAGATAGCTGTGGATCACGTAGTGCCAAACCAGGTTGTTGGGTCGCAACAGGCGGAAGGCGCCCGCCATGTCGGCGCCTTCCAGGTAGCCGGCCTGATTCATCCGCTGCTTGAGAAATTCAAAACTGGATTCGCTCAGGAACGCGCCGATTTCACCGGGATCGCTGAAGTCGACCAGAGTGGTGAATGTGGTCCAGTGAGCGACGGGATTGACGGCGCGGTCGGCGGGATCGGCGTTGACCCAGGCCAGCAACATCGCCAGCGCGGTCCCACCCAGACAATAGCCAGTGGCATGGACCTGAGGAACCCCGCAGATGGCGCGGGCCGCGTTCAGCGCCGGCCGCAGTCCCCGCAGCAAATAATCGTCCAGGGTGGTGGCCCGCGCGTCGGGGCCGGGGTTTTTCCAACTGGTGACGAAGACGGTGAAGCCCTGGCTGACCAGATAACGGGCCAGACTATTGTCCGGGCTCAGGTCCATGATGTAGTACTTGTTGATCCAGGGCGCGACCAGCACGATCGGCACGGCGTGAACCCGGTCGGTGGTCGGCGCGTACTGAATCAGTTCCAGCAGTTCGTTACGCAGCACCACTCGACCGGGGGTGGTGGCCAGGTCGCGGCCGACCTGGAACGCATCCGGCTCCACCATCCGCACGTCGTGGGCCGCAGCGTCGCGCAGCCAGCTTTGCAGGCCCCAGAGCACGCTACAGCCATGGCTGGCGATGGCGCGTCGCAACGCCTCGGGGTTGGTCCAGAAAAAGTTGGAGGGGGCGATGGCGTCCAGCCATTGCCGAACCCAGAAGGCCGCCCGCTGGCGGCGGGTCGGGGCGATGCCCTCGGTGGCGTGGATGGCGTCTTCCAGCCAGCGGGCATAGAGCAGGTAGATTTCCTTCAGATAGGCAAATCCTGGGTGGTCGGTCCAGGTCGGGTCTTGAAAGCGCTGGTCGTGGATGACGGCGGGCACCACGGGTTCGCCGGGAACGCCGAGGCTGGCTCGGGCGAAATGGTTGTGAACCTGGTGCGTGTCCAGGGCCAGCCCCTGCAGACTGGCGGCCAGCCGTTCGGGCTGACGCAGCCAGGCCTGTTGCACGGCTAGGCTGGAACCAATGATGTCGAACGGGTCAAGCTGCGATCTGGTCGACGGGGGAACTGTGGGGGTGTCGAACATCGGGGCGTTCATGCGAATCCTCCTGCGCCATGGAGAGGGGGCGCGGTCGGGCAACACATTCCACATATTTCATACCATTATTGTACTCCTTATGGCCGCGTGAGACGCCAGCATTGGTGAATTTTTGGATCGCGGGCGAAGTCGAGCGGCAGGGTGCGCCGGCTCCAGTCCTCGATACACAAATCGGCCAGCGCAGCCGCGTCCAGCCGGAACTTGCGCGCGTTGGTGGAGAAAATCAACGTACCGTTTGGCGCGAGCAGTCGCGCGGCCTGGCGGATGAGTTCAACGTGATCTCGCTGCACGTCGAAGGTGGCTTCCTGTCGTTTGGAGTTGGAGAAGGTTGGCGGGTCGAAAAAGATCAGGTCGTAGCAGTCCCGCGCCCAGATCAGCCATTGTCGGCAATCGGCCCGGATCAGTTCATGGTGAGGACCGTGGAGACCGTTCAGTTCCAGGTTGCGCCGCGCCCAGTCCAGATAGGTTGCCGACCAGTCCACGGTGGTCGTTTGGGTGGCTCCACCCAGCGCGGCGTGGACGGTGGCGGTGCCGGTGTAGCCGAACAGGTTGAGGAAGCGCCGTCCATTCGCCAGTTCCCGCAATGCGCGCCGGGTCGGTCGGTGGTCGAGAAACAGACCGGTGTCGAGGTAATCGGTGAAATTGACCAACAGCCGGGCCGGCCCTTCGCGGACTTCGTGAAAGCAGCCCCGCTCGGCCTGCCTTTGATATTGGCTGGGGCCTTTCTGCCGCTGGCGCACCTTGAGAAAAATCCGTTCGGGCGGAACCGCCAATACCGCCGGCAGCACCGCCATCACCTGCTCCAGCCGCTCGCGCGCCCTGGCGGCATCCACGCTCGGCGGCGGGGCGTATTCCTGAACGTGCAGCCATTGCTCGTAGCGATCCACCGCCACCGCGTATTCCGGCAGGTCGGCATCGTACAAGCGATAACAGGTGATGCCTTCCCGCGCCGCCCAGCGACCGAGATGGCGCAGATTCTTACGCAGGCGGTTGACGAAATCTTCGGCGCCAGTGGCGACGGCCCGATCGAGGGCGGCGGCGCGGGCGCGCTGGTCGGCCGCCACGCGATCCACGAAGAATTCCGGTTCGATCCGAAATTGCAGCAGCCGGCATTCCAACGGGCCGTTGTGGAAGACATTGGTTTTGACGGCGCGCAGACCCATGCGCTTGCCGAGTTCGGGGTTGCCGGTGAACAGTGCCGCCCGCCAGCCGGGAAACCGGGTTTTCAGCCGGTCGCCCAGTTGGGCGTACAGTTCGCCCAGTTCGTCCGGATTGCTCAGCCGTTCGCCGTAGGGTGGGTTGGCGATCCACAGTCCCGGTGGACCGGGGGGCGGTTCGACGCGGATCCATTCGCGGCATTCGATCCCGATCTGGTCAGCCACGCCGGCCTGGCCCGCGTTGATCCGTGCCGCGCGCACCGCTTTGGAATCGCGGTCGCTGGCGTGGATCGGCGGGATGCGCGTCCGGCCGGTATCGCGCCGTTCCCGCGCCTCGGCCAGCAGCCGATTCCACAACGCGGGGACATGACCCAGCCAGCCGCTGAATCCCCAGTGTTCGCGCAACAAGCCGGGCGCGTGGTCGCCAGCGATCCAGGCGGCTTCAATCGCCAGGGTGCCGGAGCCGCACAGCGGATCGAGCAGGGGGCCGCCGGCGGCGGCGATGGCCGGCCAGCCCGCTTTGAACAACAGAGCGGCGGCCAACGTCTCCTTGAGCGGCGCGGTCACGGTCGCGGCGCGGTAGCCGCGCCGGTGCAGGCTGTCGCCAGACAGATCGAGACCGATCACGGCCTGACCATCGTGCCAGCGGGCGTGAATTCGCAGATCCGGCTGGCGCGCGTCCACGCTCGGCCGTCGGCCAAATCGTGTCCGGAATCGGTCCACGATGGCGTCCTTGACCCGTTGCGCGCCGTAGTGGCCGTGGTCGATGCCCGGACCGCCGCCGCCGAATTCGACGCTCAAGGTTCCGTCCGGAGCCAGATGCTCTTCCCAGGGCAGGTCGTGGATACCGACGTACAGGGCATCCGCGTCGGTAGCGGGAAATTCGGCCAGCGGCAGCAGCACCCGGCTGGCGGTGCGCGACCATAGGCAGGCGCGGTAGGCTAGCTCCAGCGGGCCGTGGAACGCGACGCCGCCGCGCGCGGGGCGGAGTGTCGCTATGCCCAGTTCGGCCAGTTCCGCCGCGAGCAGTGGTTCCACGCCGGCTGGGGCGGTGGCAATAAAGCGCTGTTCGTCCATCGATTATTCCTTGATCGCGACTTGAACCAGCGTGGGTTGCAGCAGGCGCTGGACGTCGATCGGCGCCAGGCCAACCAGAAAGCCGCGCTTGCCGCCATTGAGGTAGACGCGCGGCAGGTCGAGGATGCTAGCTTCCAGGTACGTCGACATGGGTTTGCGGACACCGAACGGTGAGGTGCCACCGACCCGATAACCGCTATGTTTATTGGCGACGGCAGGGTCGCAGGGGACGACGGTCTTGGCTCCCCGTAGCCGCGCTAGCTCCTTGGTGGAGACCTTGCGGTCGCCGTGCATCAGCACGATCAGAGGTTGTTTGCGGTCGTCTTCCATGATCAGGGTTTTGATGACCGCGTGCTCGTCCACCCCCAGGCAACGGGCGCTGTGGGCGGTTCCGCCATGTTCTTCATAGGGGTAAAGGTGGCCGGTGAAAGTGATGTTGTTTTCTCGCAACATACGAATTGCGGGCGTAACTGGAAATTTTTCCTTGCTCATAAATGCCTTACTAAAACAGTCGTCGTTAATTTGCCATTTTGATAATTTGTTGTGTCAAAGATAAAAATTATTATTATTTTAATAATAACAAAACCGTAATATAAGGATAATTTAGTATTAAGTATTATTTAATCAATAAATTTTGATAATCGGGATGAATTTTGTCCATTGGTCATTAGTGCAGGTATTCTGTTGCATTAAAGATAATAAAGATAGTTGGAAAAAATAATGCAATGGGGTTTTTGTTGTTAAATGGCAAAAGGGTATTGGTACAACTGATTCTTGATTTAAGAAACTCGGTTTGGCTAGAGTTTAGTAAACTCAAATGACTGGGAGGATATCCAGAACATGCGAACCGACGTAGCGCTGCAACCAGGCAAGAATGATCCCAATAACGAGGAGAAACGGTCTAGGCGAGGGTTTCTGAAGTGGGCGGCTGGCGGCATCGGCGCGCTGGCCTTGGTGCCAGGGCTATCCAGGGCGGTGGTCCTACGCGAGCGCTACCTGTTGTTCCATAATCCCAACACGGGCGAGAACGTCCGTCAAGTTTATTGGACCCCGCGCGATGGCTACATCCGCGAGGCGGTCAATACCATCAGCTGGGCCTTGCGCGACCATCACAACGATCAGGTCCGGCTGTTCGATCCCAACGTATTGGACCAGCTCTATGCCTTGCAGCTGCAACTCGGCCTGGGCCAGCCGGTGAACGTGATCAGCGGCTACCGGTCGCCGTCCACCAACTGGATGTTGTGCGAAGGCAGCCGAAGGGTGGCGCGCAACAGCTATCACATGCAGGCCATGGCGCTCGATATTCGAGTGCCGGGCGGCCGAGTGTCGGATCTCCACCGGGCGGCCTGTTCCCTGGGCGCGGGCGGCGTCGGCTACTATCCCCGCGCCAATTTCGTCCATATCGACAGCGGTCCGGTGCGGTACTGGAGCTGAGCGGCATGAAAAAGGGGCGGTGTTCACCGCCCCCAATTCTTTTAGTGACCCACCTGGCTACATCATCCCGAGCAGTCGCGGCAGCCAGAGCGACAACGGCGGCCAGTAGGTCACGATGACCAGGAACACCAGCATGGTTAGCAGCCACGGCCAGACCGCGACCGTCAGTTCGGTGATACCCATGTGAGTGATGCCGCTGGCGACGTAGAGGTTGAGGCCCACCGGCGGATGGCACATGCCGACCTCCATGTTGACGACCAGCATGATGCCGAAATGCACCGGGTCGATACCGAGCTTGATGGCGATCGGGAACAGGATCGGCGCCATGATCAGGGTGATCGATGACGGCTCCATCACGTTGCCGGCCAGCAATAGCAGGATGTTGCAACCTAGCAGGAATAGAATGACGCTCAGATTCTGGTCGATCATCCACTGCGCCATCGCCTGCGGAATGTTCTCATGGGTCATCAGGAACGAGAACAGGATCGCGTTGGTGATGATGTAGAGCAGCATCGCGCTCATGTTGGCGCTGTCGAGCAGCACCTTCGGCACTTGCTTGAGCGACATATCCTTGTAGACGAACACCGATACGAAAAAGGCATAGACCGCGCTCATCGCCGCCGCCTCGGTCGGCGTGAACATCCCGGTATAGATGCCGCCGATGACGATCACGATCAGTAGCAAGCCCCACATGCTGTCCTTGAAGGTGCGCAACACGGTCAGGAAGCTTGCCCGCGGCATCCGCGGGTAGTCGTTCTTCCAGGCCCGGTACCAGGTGGTTGCGCCAAGCATGGTGGCGAGCACGATGCCGGGGATGACGCCGGCGATGAACAACTGGCCGACCGAGGTGTTGGTGGCGACCGCGTACATCACCATCACGATGGACGGTGGGATCAGGATGCCCAGCGCGCCCGACGTGGCGATAACGCCGGCGCCAAAGCGTTTCGGGAAGCCCTGAGCGACCATGGCCGGCAGCAGGATCGAGCCGATGGCGACCACGGTGGCGGGACTCGATCCCGAGACGGCGGCGAACAGGGCGCAGGCCATGACGCCGGCCAGCCCCAACCCGCCGTGCAAGTGACCGACGCAAGCGGTGGCAAAAGCGATCATCCGCCGGGCGACGCCGCCGTGGGTGAGGAAATTACCGGCCAGGATGAAGAACGGAATCGCCATGATCTCGAACTTCTCGATGCCGGTGAACAGTTTCAGGGCGACGCTCTCGATCGGCACCTGGGTCATCGTGAGCAGGAAGGTGAGCACAGTGAGCCCGAGCGAGATCGAAATCGGCATCCCGGTCAGCATCAGGGCGATGAGCAGGCCGAAAATGAAGGCGGTGGTCATGGCTGGTCTCCCGTCCGGCTGGAAGGATCCGCTGGAGTTGCGGCGGGTTCGTGCAAGGTTTCCACAGCCTCGATGCCTTCCACCTTGGTGTGGTCCGGGCGCGGGAGGCTGCCGGTTTTGATGAATCGATAACAGGCTTGCAGGAAGCGGAAGCACATCAGATACGATCCGATCGGCATGCCCAGGTAGACCAGCCACATCGGCAGTTCCATGTCCGGCGAAACCTGGTCGGTGTAGTAAAGCTCGTGGACGAAAAGAGTGGCGAAGGTGCCGACGGTGCCCGTGAACAGCGCGCCGGCAAGCAATCCAAAAATGATGAACTTGTTCCGCCATTCGGTGCTGAGGGCATTAATCAGCACGTCAACGCCCACGTGGATGCCGGTGCGAACGCCGTAGGCGGCGCCGATTTTCGCCATCCAGACGAACATGTAGATGCAAAGCTCCTGCGCCCATGCAAGGTTAAGTCTCAGCAGGAAATCCTGCACGCCGGGTATCGGCAGGCCGGAAGCATATCGGTGGACGACGGCGACGAAGATGATCAGCGTCGCGGCGGCCATGAGGAAGGTGATCATCACCTCTTCAAAGCGGTCGAGAAATCGGAGGATCATTATTTTTGACCTCGCAGGCAGTAAAACGCCCGCTGGCGTTGCGGGCGTTTCCGATGCGTGGCTACTTCGCCGCCGCTTCCTTTTGAATGGACGCGATCAGATCCTTGCCAACTCGGTCGCTCATTTGTTCGTAGACCGGCTGCATCGTCTTGCATAGCGCTTCGCGCTCGGCCGCCGTCGGCTGGAAGAACTCGGTCTTGCCGGATGCTTTCATCGCCGCCAGGGCGTCGTCGTTGTCCTTGCCCGCGACTTCGTTGGCGTAGATGGTGGCCTCCTTCATCGCCTTGTCCAATCCGGCGCGGATGTCGACCGGCAGATCCTCCCAAAATTTCTTGTTCACGATCACCGCGTAGCCCAGGTAACCGTGATTCGAGACGTTGGCGTACTTCTGCACCTCGTGCATTTTCTGAGTGTACATGTTGGACGGTGGATTCTCGGTGCCGTCCACCACGCCGGTTTGCAGCGCCTGATAGACCTCGGAGAATGCCATGACCTGCGGAATGGCGCCGAGCGAGCGCATCTGCGCGTCCAGCACCTTCGAGGACTGGATGCGCATCTTCTGGCCCTTGAAATCCGCCGGCGCCTTCACCGGTTTGTTCGAACTGAATATCTTGAAGCCGTTGTCCCAGTAGGCCAGCCCGATGATGCCCTTGGGGTAGAGCTTGTCGAGCAGTTTCCTGCCGGTGGGTCCCTGGGTCACTTTGTGCAGCCCTTCCTTGTTGGGGAACAGACAGGGGAAGTCGAACACCTCAAATTCCTTGGCGCCCAAGGGTCCGAACTTGGCGAGCGAGGGGGCCAGCATCTGCACGGCGCCGAGTTGCAGCGCTTCCAGTTCTTCCTTGTCCTTGTACAACTGACTGTTCGGATAGACCTCCACCTTGACCTTGCCGTTGGTGTACTTGCCGGCGAGTTCCTTGAATTTTTCCGCTGCCCGTCCCTTTGGCGTATCCGGGGCCACCACATGGCTGAACTTGATGACGATCGGCTCTTCACTCCAGGCTGCGGGGGCGAGGAGGCAGGCGGCGGCAACGAGCAGAGGTACTGACAGCTTGCGCATGAGCAATTTTCTCCTTTGGTGTCTTTTGAATGGGGGCCGGGTGGGGGAGGGCGGCCTTTGTTTGAATAAAGGTTGGCTGTCGCGAACGGCCGACCTTGATTGTTAAGCGTAGATGAAATCGGTGGAAATGCGCGCAAGACGCACCACGATGATTGTTGCGTCTTATGAACAAACAGAGGGGCGGTCAGTTGCGGATGCCGGTTCCCCGGCGTAGCAGCCACAAGCTATAACCGAACAGGACGATGATGAACAAGAGGATGATGGCGAAGGCAACGCCAACGTCAATGTCCGACACGCCAAGGATGCCAAAGCGGAAGGCATTGATCATATATAGGATCGGATTGAACATCGATGCATCTTGCCAGAACGGAGGCAACATCCTGATGGAATAGAAGATGCCGCCCAGGTAAATCAGTGGGGTCAGAACGAAGGTCGGGATGATCGAGATATCGTCGAAGCTTTTGGCGAAGATGCCGTTGATCAGCCCGCCCAGGGCGAACAACATCGAAGTCAGGACCATCACGGCAAAGGTGATGAAGGGATGTTGCCAGTGCAGGTCGGCGAAGAACAGCGAGACCGCCGTGACCACGATGCCGACCGCTAGTCCCCGCGCCACCCCGCCGCCGACGAAGCCCAGCACGATGATAGCGTTGGGCAGGGGCGAGACCAGCATTTCCTCGATGTGGCGCTGGAACTTGGAGCTGAAGAACGAGGACACCACGTTGGAGTAGGCGTTGGTGATCACCGCCATCATGATCAACCCCGGCGCGATGTACTGGGTATAGCTCAACCCGTCCACTGGCCCCAATTGGGCGCCGATCAACTTGCCAAAGATGATGAAGTACAGCGCCGTGGTGATCGCTGGTGGCAGGATGGTTTGAATCCAGATGCGCAGGAACCGCAGGGTTTCCTTCAGCAGGATGGTCTGCAAGGCAATGTATTGATTACGAATGTTCATCGCGGTGGGGTTGGCTCGGCGGGACCGGCGTGGTCGCGCTCACTGGCAAACACGATGGCGCTTACTATACTGCAAATACTTTCCTGGCCCAGAGAGGATGCGCGAACGTGGCGGCGAAGGCGGGCAAAATCTGGCAATCGACCACGGGAAGAAACCGGCATGTCCGATGGCCAAGCACAGATCGCAACGACGATCACCGGAAACACGGGGCTTTCCAAATCCCACGAGCGCGGCTCGGAACCCAGTGACCCGCGATTCCATGTCCGGCGTAATCTGGGTTCCATCGATGTCGAAGACTTGGATAAGACCGTCATCGCGCCGTCGGTCATTCCCCGTCTATCCGAAATGCCAGGGAAGATCCGCCCTCTCGGTCCCCGGCTTGGCGAGCGCGCTGACTCGGTCCCGACCGAGTGATTAGGCATGAATCAAGAAGAAGTCGGTGGGTTGAGGAAGCAGCGGATAATATGGCTTTTCCCATCTCATCGGTCAGCCCTCCGGTCAAGATGCCATTACTTTTCGCAGTGTAGCCAGAAGAGGTGAACGAGAAATGAGCACGACCATTGGCCAGATTCTAGATAACTTTTTCTCGCCATTTTCCGTTGAAAGCCTTTGGGTGATGCCTGAAACGGATAACTATACTACGATTGTGCGCAGGTGGCAGCCTGTCATTGATGCTGTCAATCAGGCAAAAGCGAATCTCGCCGCCAATTGCCCACTCTGGAAAACCAGTCATAAGACATCTGCATCATGGAAGCCTGGAAAGACGGATCCACCGGCTACCGATCCAAATGCTTATAGTATCTGGGTTAGTAGCCCGCCAGGAACGGATCCGGATACCTGTAGGGACGCATTCATCGTTTATGCCGGTTCAGTAGCCGCCCGTGCGGCGGCTCGCGCGCTAGGCGGCGTAATACCACCGCTAACCTCGATACCATTGCCTACCGTTCAAACATGGGAGCTGTATACATGCTCGATTGGATCATTCGGAATATCCGCAACTGTCGACAGTATTGATTGTGCCGCGAAAACGGCCAAAATGAATATTTGGATGTATAACGTAATGAGCAAGAAATCGTTTGGCAGATTTGCGAGTCATCCAGCTTTTGCAGCGTCCGGAATGAAAAACCAATATATGTGGTGGAACTGGTCGGAATCGCATGCATGGGGTTCCGGGAGTACCGCTGGTGGTGGTCCTGGTGGTCCTGGGCATGGTACAGTGGACTGGTAAATCCGGCGACCACTGATCGCGAATTGCTACTATTTTAGACCATGCTTTTCCTGAACTTGCCGTGAGTATCAATTCCTTGGCGGGTTTGGGCCTGTGGATCGAGTAGCCTCCAGATAAAGTCATCATTACGGATCTTTGACCCGCATTCAGACTTTCAAGCCTAGTTAAAATGTAACCGTTCAATCTCCTCGCCCGCTTGCGAGAGAGGGGCTGGGGGTGAGGGTCGTAGTTTCAAAGGCTTACCCCCTCACCCTAGCCCTCTCCCCCATTTGTGGGGGAGAGGGGACTGAACGGTTACGTTAAAATTCACCGGTTTTTAGCCGGTGATTTTTTTAGTCGAGGTTAAAAAAATGCCTAAAAATGTGATTGAATCCATACCCTTCGACAACCAGTTTTTCATAAACCCGCCGCGTTTATCATGGTATTGGGCGCAGAGGGCGAAACGTGTTCTTTTGTTTTTGATCCTTGCTGTCCTGGCCTGTTGCGGGTCTGAAAGTGGACAGAGTAGCCAAGTAACTGTCAAAAATGAAAAACCAAGCATCGTACTGGAGTCGGTGCGGGTGGGTAATCGCTCCATCCAATTCTATATCAACTTTGGTGTGGATAGTGCTGTCCTCGGTTTCTCGGTCGAAAATGACGCGGGTCAGCAACGGTACTTTCCGATGTTTGGCTCCACGTATCGCGGGATTCCATCGGTTACTTTGGATGTATTTGTTTCAAATTCGCAAGACGAAATGTGGGTTCTTTCCTCTTGGCCAGGATACGAGATTCTTGCTTATCATCGTATGGGTACGGACCGATGCATGACTCGATATGGAGAGATTAGCTCTTTTGATAAACCAACACCTGAAATTCTGGGTGGGGGGACTGGAATAAAGTCTTTCCCGGCAATGGATATGAATAAATTGTCCAAGGTGGGGACTTTGACGTATGATGGAAAAAGTCTGGATGACAAAAAGGCTCCGTGAGGACCCCAATATATAATGAGAAAATATAAGATCAATCCGAGATTTCTTGCTGATGGAGTTTCCTGAAAACGGTCGAGCAACCAATATTGGGTCAATGGAAAATCGCGGAGACCATAGCTTCTAATTCGGAGGAACCCGCGCCAACTGCTCGGTAGCAAAACCGACGGGCTTATTCCGAAATCACTTCAAGCAGGACGTTCCTGTTTATCCACCAGTCGCAGGAACAGTTCCTCCAGTCGGTTGGCTTTGTTGCGCAGGCTGGAAACTTCGAGATTGCGCGCCGACAATTGCGAGAATAGTGCGTTGAGACCCTGTTCCCTGGCTACATCCACTTCCAAGGTGTACTCATCAAGCCGGCGGAGTGGGTAACCGGGGATTTCCGGCAACTCCACCAGCGGTTGGCGCAGATTGAGCACGAAAGTTTCCAGATGCAACCGGCCCAGCAGGGTCTGCATCCGGGTGTTCTCGATGATCTCGCCCCGGTCGATGATGGCGATGTGCCGGCACAGGTTTTCCGCCTCTTCCAAATAGTGCGTGGTCAGGATAATAGTGACGCCCAGGGCGTTGATTTCGCGCAGGAAGTCCCACATCGACCGACGAATCTCGATATCCACCCCGGCGGTCGGTTCGTCCAGGATCAGCAGTTTCGGCTCGTGCACCAGCGCGCGGGCGATCATCAGCCGCCGTTTCATCCCACCGGACAACTGGCGGGCCATCTCCCGCCGTTTGTCCCACAGTCCGAGTTGCTTGAGATAGATTTCGGCGCGCTGGTGGGCCAGGGCGCGGGGAATTCCGTAATAGCCGGCCTGATTGACCACGATCTCGACCACCGGCTCGAACTGATTGAAGTTGAATTCCTGCGGCACCAGGCCAATGCAGGATTTGGCCAGGCTCAGATCGCGATCGAGATCGTGGCCGAACACCCGAACCTCGCCGCTGGTCTTGCGCACCAGCGAGCAGACGATACCGATGGTGGTCGATTTACCAGCGCCGTTGGGGCCAAGCAAGGCGAAAAATTCGCCCTCGGCCACGTCCAGGTCGATGCCGCGCAAGGCTTCCAGGCCATTGGCGTACACTTTTCGCAGATTGCGGAGCGCGAGGGCGGGCGTTGTCATGCGGGTTTCGGAGGCGCGGAGCGCGGGAACTAGGGCTGCTGAGGCAGCAGAAAGGGTTCGAACTCGGGGGTGTAACGTTCCTGGAAGCTTTTTCCGTCCGGACTGGCCAGGATGAAGAAAGCAGCCAGATGATGGTCGGTGGCGAGTTGAAAGCCAGGGTCCGCGCCAGCGGCCATCAACGCCGTGTCGATGGCGTCGGCTTGCAGGTCCAGCTTGCTGATGACCGTGACCGACACCAGGGTTTGTGACACCGGTCGACCGGTGCGTGGATTGATGATGTGCGAATAGCGTTGGCCGTTTTGTTCGAAGTAATTTCGATAGTCGCCGGCCGTGGAAACGGCGTGATCGCTGATGCGAATCAATCGTTCGGCCGCGCGCTGACCCGGCATGGGTCGCTCGATGGCGATGGTCCAGGGCTGCCCCTTGCCGTTGAGGCCCTTGGCGCGCAGATCGCCACTGATTGAGACGAGGTAGTTGTGGAACCCCTTCGCTTCGACCAGGTCGGCCAGTTGGTCCACCCCATAGCCTTTGGCGAGCGCGGATAAGTCCACGTAAAGGTCGGGGCGGTCCTTTTTCAACGCCGGCGGTTCAGCGCGGGTATGCAGCCGCCAGTAACCGACCCGTTCGCGCGCCTGAGCGATGGCCTCGTCCGAGGGAACTTGATCGCGGCGCGGTTCCGGTCCAAAACCCCACAGATTGACCAGCGGTCCCACGGTGATGTCGAAGGCGCCGTTGCTCAAGTCGCTGATGCGCAGCCCCTCGGCGACCACCTGCTGCAACTCGGGCGAAACCGCGATCCAGTCGGTGCTGGGGTTGCGGTTAAAGCGGGACAGTTCCGAATTTGGATCGTAGGTGGACATTTGCTGGTTGACGCGGGTCAGCACCGCGTCGACCTGAGTTTTCAGGTCGGCTGGGAGGATCTGCCCCGGCGCGGGGACCAGCTTGAGTTCGTAACTGGTGCCCATGGTGGAGCCGGTGAGGCGCGCGGTGGGATCGGGCGGCATCGGCTCGCAGGCGGTCTGCGCCAGGCAGGCCAGCAACAACAGGATCGGAAAATGGAGGCAAGAGGGGCGCATAAGAGAGCGGCTACCGCATACCCCCTCCTCTCCCGGCGGAAGAGGGGCGGGGGTGGGGGTGGGTGAAAATGGATGATTACCGGCGCCTTAGGCGTTGGCTGCTTCCATCGCGGCGATGGCGTCCGCCATGCTGACCAGCCGGCGGGCGCTTTCGACATGGAGGTTTTCGACCAGTCGGCCATCGACCACGACCACGCCTTCGCCGCGCGCCGCCGCCGCCGCGTGGGCCTCGATGATGCGCCGCGACCAGGCGACATCCTGCGATTTGGGCGTGAACACCTTGTTGCAGGGGCCAACTTGCTTCGGGTGGATGAGGGTCTTGCCGTCGAAGCCGAGTTCCTGACCCTGCTTGCAGGCCGCTTCGAAACCGACCTCGTCGTTCAAGTCAAGATAAACTCCGTCGAGGATGGCCAACCCGGCGGCGCGGGCGGCCAGCAGGCACAGACCGAGCGAGACGAGGAACGGCAGGCGTTCGGGGGTGTGGGCGCAGTCCAGTTCCTTGGCCAGATCGGAGGTACCCATCACCAGGCCCTCCATGCGCGGCGTCGATTCAGCGATTCGCTGCGATTCCAGGATGCTGCGCGGGGTTTCCATCATCGCCCAGATCCGCATTGAGTCTGGCGCGCCGTTGGCGTGCATGATCGCTTCCATGTGGCGGATGGCGTCGGCGCTTTCGACCTTGGGCAGGAGTAGCCCGTCGGCGCCGGATTTGGAGGCCATGGCGATGTCCTCATAGCCCCACTTGGTGGACAGTGCGTTGACGCGAACGAGCACTTCGCGCATGCCGAAACCGCCGGCGGCCACAGCCTCGCAAACCTGCTTGCGGGCGAGTTCCTTGGCGTCGGGGGCGACGGCGTCTTCCAGATCGAGAATCAGACTGTCGGCGGGCAGGGCACGGGCTTTTTCCAGGGCGCGGGCGTTGGAACCGGGCATGTACAGCATGCTGCGGCGGGGACGGGCGGATTTGGGCATGGGTACAATCTCCTTAGGGATTTTGGCTTATGGCACTGCAAACCATGGGAAGCGGAATTCAAGGGGCCATGCAGTTTCGTGGCCCGGAGACGACTAATCATACACCTGTGGTCTTGATGGAAGGAGGGGGGGTTGATTCCCGCCGCTCGCCTGGCAGGCGAACAGGTTGGGCCGCTCCATCAGTTGCCTTTCCCACTCGGGATGCGAATTGCGGCCGAAGGCGTCCGCCGACAATCGCGGCGTGAGCGAATACATCCGCGTCGTGTTGGAACGGCATTTATGTGAAACGCTGGGCACCCAGCGCGGCTAAACTCGCCGCCGTGCCCTGGCCGCGTCAATCGTCACCTTAGTGATCGGCGCTCCGTTGGCGCGACGCTATAATTTGCCCCGCCCCGCGCCAGGGACGGCGCAAGTCAGTGAAACACCACGCTCACCCTTGGTGGGCATTATTGTGGGCGGTTCCGCCATGCGCCCCGGTTGCACTATAATGTAACGCCGAGCAACTGGAGGAAACGCCATGAAACCCGTACTGCTGGTCCTCTCCATCATCACCGCTGCGCCCGCGTTCGGACAGGTCTACAAATGCCCTGGTTCGAACGGGCAATCGTACTACCAGCAGTTGCCGTGCCCGGAAGGATCGCAGATGTCCATTCCAAATAACGGCGCTTCCAGCGGTCAGAGTGATGGTTCCGATGTGGGCTTGCGCCCTGGTGAAAGGGATGCGCTGGAGTCCTCTCGCCAACGGGAGGAAGCGGAGCGCCAAGCAGCCGAGCAGGCCGCGCAACCCACCAAACCGGCTAGTAGCGAAACTGGCGGCTCGCCAGCCAACGAGGGGTCGGAAAATAGCATCAACGAATCCACCGGTCTCCGGCGGATCCCCCATCGGTCGCGAGGTGGCGGCTGATCACAACATCTGTCCCACCCGAACCGCGACCGGCCTGCGGGGAAATCTCGGCGCAACCGATAAAAAAGCCCTTGCCAATGTTGGCTAAGGGCTTGTTTTTACTGGTGGGCCGTGTCCGATTCGAACGGACGACCAACAGATTAAAAGTTTCCCTTTCGACGGTTTGAGCTAACCTTACATTGCCATAAAAAGCCTTTAAACACTTGTAGTTAATTCATCAGTATATTAGAATAAGCCTTAACAAACCTTACCCGACTGCTTACATTCTGCTTACACTGTGCTTACAACGGACCGTAGTTTGTTTGTCGAGGAACCGCCCATGAAACTGACCAAACGCGGCATCGACAGCCTGCCGCTGCCAGAGACCGGACAGGCGTTGTACTGGGATGATGAGTTGCCCGGCTACGGGTTGCGGGTGACCAAAGGCGCGAAAACCTTCATCGTGCAACGCCGCGTCGCCGGGAAAACGGTCCGGGCGACGCTCGGCAAATACGGTCCACTCACCCCCGATCAGGCGCGCAAGCTGGCCGTCAAGAGCCTGTCCGAACTGGTGCAGGGCGTCGACATCAACGCGGAAAAACAAGCGGCGAAGGTGCGCGGCATCACGTTGAGGGAGGCGTTCGCCGCTTACCTGGACAACCGCCACCTGTCACCGCGAACGGTCGCCAGCTACCAGGAGACGATGAAGCTGGCGTTCGCGGATTGGGGAGACATCCCGGTTTCGGCGATCAATCGCACGATGATCGAGCGGCGATTTACCGCACTGAGTGCGCCTAGGTCGCCAGTCGAGGCAGGGACACCATCCAAACCACGGTTGGCTACGGCGAACCGGCATTTTCGGATTTTGCGCGCCGTGATCAATTTCGCCATGGAGAAGTACAGCACATCGGATGGTGAGCCGCTGATTCCATCGAACCCGGTCACGCGGCTATCGGTGCTGCGTAAGTGGCATCGCATCGAACGCCGGACCCGGCATATCGAACCGCATCAACTCAAGGCATGGTTCGCGGCGCTGGAACACCGGCCGGAAGATTCCGATCATCGGAACACGGTCCGGGACTTTTGCGCGTTCCTGTTGCTGACCGGCTGCCGCGAGCAGGAAGCGGCGCGGTTGCGCTGGGCCGAGGTTGACCTGGACGCCGCCAAGGTGACCTTCCCCGACACCAAGAACCACAAGACGCACGTTCTGCCGGTCGGTCCCTGGCTGGCCGAACTGCTGGAACGGCGCCAGCGGCAACGGACCTCGGCGTATGTGTTCCCAGCGGACAACCAGACCGGACACCTGCTGAACCATCACAAGGCGATCCTGGCGATTTGCCGGGACAGCGGGGTGGAGTTTCGCTGTCACGATCTGCGGCGCACGTTCGCCAGCATCGCCAGCGTGCATCTGGAGCGGTCGCTGTCGGCGTACACGCTCAAGCGCCTGCTGAACCACAGTTCCGGGGGCGACGTGACCAGCGGCTACGTGCAAGTCGGCGTGGAGGATTTGCGGGAACCGATGCGACAGATCGAGGATTTCGTGTTGAAGTGCGCCGGGCTGAAGGAGTCGGCGCCGGTGGTGAAACTGGCGGTGGCGCCGACGAGCGCCCGATCCGCAAACCGGAGCGCCGGCCTCGACGTGGCGCGGTAGCCGACTGAAAGCAAGAGGGAGTGCCCCCATGAGCGCGCAGTACATCATCAATGCCGAAGGTCAGCGAGTCTCCGCCGTGATTCCCATCGCGGAGTACGAGGCCCTGCTCCGGTACGTTCCCGAAGACGAAACCGCGTTCCTGTTGCGCGAACCGAACGGAAGCGCCCTGCTGCAACGAGTCGAGAATATCCGGCACGGGCGCAACCTCGTCGAGCGGGAGTTGCTGCCCGATGAGGATTAGATGGGAAGCGGACGCCTGGACCGAGTATGTCGGCTGGCAGTCCGACAAGGCCATGCTGAAACGCATCAACCGACTGATCCGCGACATTCAGCGTTCGCCCTTTGAGGGCATCGGCAAGCCGGAACCCCTCAAGCATCAGCTATCTGGTTACTGGTCGCGGCGCATCGATGATGAAAACCGACTGGTTTACCGGGTGGAGAACGACGAAATCACTATCGCGCAATGTGGAGGCCACTACAGCCCACATTGAGCGGGATTCCTGAATCGCTTCGATCTTATTCCCGTCCTAGACCTCGCGAGTTGAACACCCGGTTCACCTTCACCGGGCTGGACGGGATTCCCTTCCAGAAGGTTTGACGCTGGAGGTGGCGTTGTCTAACAAATTGCTTTTGCCTGTTGAAGGGGCTGCTGGAAAAGTGGCAGTCGATCCTAGTGTGCTGTTCGGGTTGATCGAAGAAAACGCACTAACTGCTTTCGTTGCATTGCCAGTGGTATTGGTTTACCCGCCCCCGGAACTGCGCTCACTAGAGGAGCCACTATCTCTACATCGCACTTCCGGGGTGTTCGCACTACACCCTACTGAAGCAGCCGCGATTGCAGCAGGATACCATACCGAGGTCAAAGTTTTGTTTGACTATGGTGACTATCTGCCGGAAAGGCAGTATCGCTTTAGGAAATGCCTGGTGCTCGTTGATCCAATCTTTCCCGATTCTACTAAGCTGCGGGTGAATCTGGCAGAAGTCCAGCACATACTTTCTGTGAAATCGGTAGCAGGAGGGAGTACGTCAAACGCGCCTAAGCCAGTTCACGGTAATACGGTACACAACTCGCAAAAGCGAGAGCAAATATTGCGCGCCGCCGTCGCGGTTTTAGCAGCGTATCCAGGGCAGTGCCGTAACGAAAAAGGCGCTGTAGAGGCCACCAAAGTACGCACGATGATCGAGGAAAAAGCATTACTGTTCTGGCCGGCTGAAGGCGAACCGCCATTAAAGACAGAACCAATTGAAAAGCTGATCAGGGATTGTCTGAAATCAATTAAACCCGGACAGTAAAAAATACTCACCGGTGAGTAAAAATTACTCACCAGAACCCCGTTCAACCCTCGCTTATACTTAGCAAACCTTTTTAAGGAGGTGTGCTAAGTGCCTATTAAGTCTGAATTCCATCCCATTGCTGCTTTCTGGCAATCGCCGCCGGACGCGCTGCTCACGCGCTCGGTCGTCGGCCAAGTGCTCGGCAAAAGTGTCTCCTGGCTCGAACGAGCCGCATTGAACGGCGACGGTCCGGCGTTCTGTCGGCTGGGTCGCCATGCGCTGTACCGGAAGGCTGATGTCCTCGATTATATCGAGAAAAACGCATCGCCACGCGTGCTTTCGACTTCCGAACTGGCGGGCCGTATGACCACCTCCGTCCATTCTCCCGCCTATCGCGGGTGGTCGTCATTTCGTGCCGATCTGCTGAGGTTTATCGAACGTCTGGACTCGATTCTGGAAGACGTTCAGGTCAGTGGCGATACCGATGCCGGTAATGTCGAGATCATCAGTTTAATTCGTGATCTTGGCATCGCACGGTTTAAAGCGATTGGATTGCTGGAACGCTCTCAACTTGAGCGTCGATCCCAAGAGGTGGTCGCCGATTAGCGGACTGGCCGTCCACTGGGTATCTCTTCCTGAATCGGAGCCTTATCTCTATGAGTCTCAAACTTTCCGAAAAAGCGTCCTACACCCCGCCACCGGCGGGCCTGCATCCAGCGGTCTGCATCGGGGTGATCGACCTCGGCCTGCAAGCCGGTACGTTCGGCACCAAGCCGCAATTGCTGCTTTCGTGGGAGTTGCCGGATTGCCCGGACGACCAGGGCAAGCCGCATGTCATCAGCCGCCGGTTTACCGCCACGTTGAGCAAGAACGGCGCCCTGCGGCCGGTGCTGGCGAGTTGGCGCGGTCGGGACTTTACCGCCGAGGAAGTGGCCGGATTCGATATGTCGAAGCTGGTCGGCGTACCGTGTCAGGTGCTGATCCAGCACACGACCAAGGACGACGGTCGGGTGAGTGCCACCGTGCAGACGGTGATCAAGGCCGCTCCGGGCCAGCCGACTCTCACGGCCAACCCGGCGCTATTCTACGACCAGGACCGGCCGGACGCGGCGATCAAGACCCAGTTGCCGGAATGGATTCAAAAGCTGCTGGACGAGGCCATCGAACCGCCGAAACCACCGGTCAAGCCGGCGGAGACGGCGGTCCCGTTCGATGACGACCTCGCTTTTTGATGCCCTCTCAAACCCGCTGTGTGCCCGCACGGCGGGTTTTTTGTCCCTGGAGGTAATTCGATGTCCCTGATCCTGAAAGACGCCAGTAATCGGCTGGCGGTTGAAAGTATAGCCCAGATTCAGGACGCTTTTCGCCAGTACGTAACCGATCAGTTTGTCGATCCTGGCGCCATCGAACCGGATGGACGCTTTCACACCTTCCGCACGCCCGGCGATGCGGAGTCCGACCGTAAGAACGGCAAGGCCGGGTACTGCTGCATCGATCCGGCGCGGCTGGTCGGCGTGTTCGGGAGTTATCGACCTGGCGAATGTCCGGCAACCGTGATCGAATTCCAGTTGCCGGACGGCCAGTCGCCAACCGACGCCGAACGCGCGGCGATCATGCGGCGGTTGCGGGAGGAGCAGGCGCGGTTGCAGGAAGAGGCCGCCGACCGGGCCAGTAAGGCATGGGAAGCCGGGCACGGGCTCGACCATGAAGCAGCGCATCTCTATCTACAGTCCCGTGGGGTGTCCGACATCGCCAAGGCCACCGGTGCCGTGCTGATCCACAACAAAACGATCCTGCTGGCGCCGATGAGAGACGCGGCCGGCAAGCTGTGGAACCTGCAACGCATCGCTGGCGACGGACGCAAGCGATTTCTCGATCACGGCCGCACGGCCGGACTGGGGTGTTGGATACCCCATCCGCCGACCGCTGGGCGGTGGTGCGTGGTCGAGGGCCTCGCCAAGGCGCTAGCCGTACACGGCGCCACCGATGCGCCGGTGTTGTGCGCGTACTCGGCCAGCAACCTCGTGGCCGCTATCGAGGAGCACGGCAACGGCCGCGATCTGAACCTGCTCACCCTCGCCGCCGACAACGACCCAGCCGGTCGGACCGTGGTCGAGCAGGCCCAACGGCGCTGGCCGATGATCCAGGCGATCTACCCGCCGGACGGCGCCGGCGACTGGAACGACATCCTGATCCAGCACGGGATGGACGCGCTCAAGATGCGGTTGGCCGGTCCGGCGCTGAGGCAGGAACCCGATCCATTGCGCCGCGATCCGCTGCCCGCCGAACCGTTTCCGGTAGACGCGCTCGGCGCTGTGCTCGGCGGTGCGGTGGCGGCGATTCGGCGCATCGTGCAGGCGCCGGATGCCCTGATCGCACAATCCGTGCTGGCCGCCGCCGCGTTGTGCGTCCAGCCGCACGCCAACGTCATCATCGACGGTCGGGTATCGCCGCTGGCGCTGTTCTGCATCACGGTCGGCGCGAGCGGCGAGCGCAAGACCGCCGTGGACGCCCTGGCGGTCAAGCCGGTGGCCGACCGGCAACGGGAATTGGTGGCGCAGTACCGGGATGACGACCGCCTGCACAAACGGGAAATCAAGGAATACGAGCGCATCGAACGGGAAGCGATCAAGGAAAAAGTCGTCGATCTGGCCGCGATCAAGGCCGGTCGCCAGAAAAAGCAGGCGGCCGTGGACGCGCTCGGCGAACCGCCGCAACCGCCGCTGTTGCCGAACCTGCTGGCCGCCGACCCGACCGCCGAGGGGTTGTTCAAGCTGTTCGCCAACGGTCAACCCTCACTCGGCCTGTTTTCCGACGAGGGGGCGCTGTTCGTCGGCGGCGCGGCGCTGATGAAGGAAACCCGGTTACGCACCATCGGCGCGTTGTCGAAGCTGTGGGATGGCCGGCCGCTGGACCGGGTGCGCAGCGGCGATGGCGCGTCGCTGCTGTTCGACCGTCGCCTGTCCCTGCACCTGATGATGCAACCGCTGGTCGCCGCCGAACTGTTCGGCGATCCGATCTATGCCGACCAGGGTTTTCTTTCCCGGGTGCTGTGCGCCTGGCCGGAAAGCACGGCCGGCACCCGGCGCTACGTTTGCGAGGATGCGACGCAAGACCCGGCGGTTGCCCGCTACTGGTCGGCGCTCAAAGCGCTGCTGGAACGGTCCTACCCGCTGCGCGAGGGTACGCGCAACGAGCTGACCCCGCGCAACCTGCCGCTGACCGAGCCGGCGAAGGCGGCCTGGATTCGCTATAGCGACGCCATCGAGGAACAACTGGGCGACGGTCAACCGCTGGAACCGATCCGGGGCTTTGCCAACAAGGCCGCCGAGCACGCGGCGCGCATCGCGGGCGTGTTGGCGGTGATCGAGAATCCAGACACCGCCACCATCGGCCTACCGCACATCGAAGCCGCTATCGCGCTGCTGGATTATTACTTGACCGAGACGCTGAGGATTCAGGACAGCGGCGCCGGGAGTCCCGATCTACGGCTGGCGGAACGGTTGTTGCTGTGGGCGCGGGACAAGGACACCGTCCATCTGCGGCAAATCTATCAGTACGGTCCGAATGGCATCCGCGACAGCGACACCGCGCGCCGTATCACCGGCATCCTGGAACGGCATCGCTGGTTCGTCAAAAAACCGGACGGCGTAGTCGTGGACGGCATCCGCCATCGAGAAGCGTGGACGGTGTGGAGGGCATCCCCATGAAATTTTCCGCCCGTGCCATAGCTGCCGTCGCTCCAGTCCCGCAACCCGAACGAAGCCCGTTTCTACCTGCTTCGCTGGCTACAGTCGCTACCGTCGCTACCGTCGCTACACCCCAAACAGTCTGTAGCAATGGTAGCGACTGTAGCAACGATCTTGCCGCGTTTTCATCGGATTCGACCGCCGATCCAACCTGCTGGTGGAACATCACCGTCGCCGGCAAGCGGTATCGGGTGCAGTTCGAGGAACCGCAAACGCTGGCCGGATTGCGCGAGCAGCACACCCGCCGCCGTCCCGGCGAATGGATCGAGTTGGAGCCGGTTTTTTCGCCACCCACCTTTGCTACAACCGCTACCGTCGCTACAGTTGCGCCGGACTGTAGCCATCGTAGCGACTGTAGCGGGGAGCCAAACCGCAAAACAGCCGTGGACTGTAGCCATCGTAGCGACTGTAGCAAGGGCGCATCCGGCAAAAACGAGGATTTCGTGCTGGCCGGCGTAGCGGTCAAACCGAACCCCGGCGACGCCGCCAAGGGGCTGCTGGCCGCCGCTGGCGTGGAGGTGGAGGTGATCCGCGATTCGGCCGCCGTGCCCGCCGCCGTGTCGGCGCTGTTGGCGTATCGCGGTCCGGTCGGTTTCGACATCGAGACCGCCAAAGCAGGGCCGTATCGGCACGCGCCGAACGCCGGGCTTGACCCGCACCTGTCCACCATCCGGCTGATGCAGTTCGCCGCCGACCATCGCGCCTTCGTGTTCGATCTGGCGGCGATCCAGCCGGCGTTGCTGGAACTGCTGTTCGCGCGGCCGCTGGTGGCGCACAACGCCGGTTTCGAGATGAAATTTTGCCTGCACGCCGGCATCGCTCCCGCGCTGTTGCACTGCACGCTGCTGATGGACCGGGTGTTGTCCGGTCGTCGCCGGTCGCTGGCGGAAGTCGCCAAGACCGCCTTGGGCTGGGCACTGGACAAGACCTTGCAGACTTCGGACTGGTCCGGCGTGTTGACCGCCGCGCACTACGACTATGCCGCCCTGGACGCCGCGACCGCCGACCGGCTGTTTCCGATCCTCAAGACGCAACTGAACCAGCAGAGACAGGCCGACACCTACAAGCTACTGGCCGCCGCGCAACGCTTCATCGCCAAGCTGGAACGGGCCGGCTGTCCGTTCGACGGGGAGGGACACCGCCGATTGATCGACCACTGGCAAGCGGACGCCGAACAGGGGAGGGCGCAACTGGCCGTCGCGCTCGGCCCTGGCATCGATCCGAACAGCCCGGCGCACCTGTCGGCCTGGCTGGAACGGCAACTCGACCCGGATACCCTGAACCGCTGGCCGCGCACGCCGAAAGGGTGGTTGAGCACGGGCAAGGACACCCTGGCCGCGTTCGCCGACCTGCCGGTGGTCGCGCCGCTGGTCGCCTACAAGACCGCCAGCAAGCGGCTGAACACCTATGGCGAGTCGTGGTTGAAGCATCGCAGTCCGGCCACCGGCCGCATCCATGCCGGATTCCTGATCGCCGAAACCAAGCCGGGCCGGTTCAGTTGTCGGAACCCGAACTTGCAGCAGTTACCCAGGGATGCCGCGTTTCGCGCGCTGGTCAAGGCGACGCCGGGCTATCGGCTGGTGGTCGCCGACTACGGTCAAATCGAACTGCGCACCATCGCGCTGCTGTCCGGCGATCCGACGCTACTGGCCGCCTACCGGGACGGGAAAGACCTGCACCGGCTGACCGCCGCCGCCGTGTTGGGCATCGAACCCGACCAGGTCACGAAGGGACAACGCCAACTCGCCAAGGCGATCAACTTCGGCCTGATCTACGGGATGAGTCCGGCGACGCTGGTTTCCCATGCCAAGACCCACTACGGCGTGGCGATGACCCTGCCGGAGGCCCAGCAGGCGCACGCCGCGTTTTTTCGCGCCTACCCCCGACTACGGTACTGGCAACGGGTGACCGCCGCCGAAACCGAGCGGACCTTGAAGAGCCCGATTCGCGGCGGCCTGGTCCGGGACTTCGCGCGGGACGGCGAACCCTACTCCTACACCGAGGCGCTCAACACGCCGGTGCAAGGCGCGGCGGCCATGGCGATGCTGGCGGCCTTGCCGCGCATCGACCGGGCGCTGGTCGGGCTGGACGCCCAGCCGGTCAACCTGATCCACGACGAGGTGGTGCTCGAAGTGGCCGAGGCGGACGTACCCGCCGCCAAAACCGCGCTGTCGGCGGCGATGGTCGAGGGACTGTTGGCGATCTTCCCCGACGCCAGCACGCGCGATCTGGTGGAGGCACATGAGGGCGACAACTGGGAGGCGGCGAAACCATGACGAGGAAAAAAACCAGCACCAATCCGAACGGCACAGCGGCGACCAAAAAGAAATCTCCCCAACCCCGAACCGAGATTGCGGTGGACGCGGCCACGGCGGAAGAAGGATTAAAAGCCTTCGCCGCCATGGTGACCTCGCCCTCGTTCGCGGCCATGCGGGTCCTGCGGGTCGGGGAGCAAAAAACCGTTTCTGATAAGCTGGACTTGCCGATCTTGATCCGGGCCTTGCGCGACCAGGCCAAGGCGGTCAATGGTGGCAACCTGGAGCAGGCCGAGGGGATGTTGATCAATCAGGCCGTCGCTCTGCAAAGCTTGTTCGCTCGGCTGGTGGAACGCGGCATGGCCGCCGATCTGCTCGGCCCCTACGAGGTCCACATGCGCCTGGCGCTGCGGTCGCAAGCACAATGCACCCGAACCCTGGAGGTGTTGGCGGCGATCAAGAATCCGCCAGTCGTCATTGCCAAGCAAGCCAACATCGCCCATCAGCAGCAAGTGAACAACAACGCCGCTCCGCCCGCGCGGGAACCCGAAAATTCGCCAAACAAACTATTGGAGACCCTGCCTGATGAACGGCTGGAATTCGGAACGCCGGCAACGGCAAGCGGCGCTGATCCGCACTTGGAAACCGTGGGCGCGGTCCACCGGGCCGAAGACTGAGGACGGCAAGCGGAAGGTGAGCCGGAACGCCTGGAAGCACGGCGGGTATGACGCGCGGACCCGGGAAGTTCGGTGGCTGATCGCGTCGTGCGCGCGCTTCGAGCGGGAGGCGCGGAAGTGGTTGGAGTAGCGCCGCCACGCCGAGGCGATGCCGTATACTTTTCCGCCAATTGACCCTTCAACAACACCTTCAAACCATGCCGACGCTGACCTGGATTGGCAAAGAGGCGGTGGTGAACCACCACCAGCAGGTTCCCTTTCACCTGCTCAAGGACGTGCCCGAACTGGCGTGCGGCCAGCCGGGCGACGGCAACCTGATCGTTCAGGGCGACAACCTGATCGCGCTCAAGGCGTTGCTGCCCTACTACGCCGGGCAGGTGAAGTGCATCTATATCGATCCACCGTACAACACCGGCAACGAGGGTTGGGTTTACAACGACAACGTGAACAGCCCGATCATCCGGGAATGGCTGGGGAAGACGGTCGGCAAGGAAGGCGAAACGCTCGACCGGCATGATCGCTGGTTGTGCATGATGTATCCGCGATTGGCGCTGTTGAAACAGTTTCTGCGGGAAGATGGTGTCATCCTGATAAGTATTGATGATTTTGAGGCACACAACCTTCGCAGCATGATGGAGGAGTTATTTGGGGGGCAGAATTTTATCGCTCAGATAATTTGGGATAAAACAAGAAAGAATGATGCAAAGTTATTCTCAGTTGGTCATGAATATCTTCTTGTATTTGCTAATTCGCTGAAAAAAATAAAAGAACTAAAAACCATTTGGCGCGAGCAAAAACCTGGGGCAAAAGAAGTTATTGCTAAATGGCGTGAACTGGTTGTGCGTCATGGCAGAGATTATGAAAAAATGCAAGAGGAGCTTAGAGAATGGTATAAATCGTTAGATAAAAAACATCCCGCAAAAAAACTAAGTCGAACTCGCTGGATAGATGAGTATGGACCATGGCGTGATCGAGATATATCTTGGCCGGGCGGTGGTGGACCCCGATATGATGTAATTCACCCAAGAACAGGAAAGCCTTGCAAGGTCCCCGAGAGGGGTTGGACATTTTCAACCCCTGAAGAAATGCAACGTCAAATAAATTCAGGGTTAGTGATTTTTCGTGAGGATCATACCGAACCGCCGATTCGGAAGGCTCATTTAATTCCTGTGCCCGATTTAGATGAAAGTAATCAGGATTTTTTTAGAGATAATGATGAAGATATAGATGATGAGGACGCCGGCTTATTGGTAATGCCGAGTGTAATTCATAAACAGGCACAAGTTTCTGTGAAATTACTTCGAGCTATCTTTCAGGGTAAAAAAGTATTCGACAATCCGAAAGATCATGAGATTATTAGGCGCCTTATTGGGTATGTCACTGACCCGACAGATTTAATCCTAGATTCCTTCGCTGGTAGTGGCACCACTGGCCACGCCATTCTAAACCTGAACAAACAAGACGGCGGCAACCGCCGTTTCATCCTCGTCGAAATGGAACCCCACATCGCCCGCAACGTGACCGCCGAACGAGTACGCCGCGTGGCGGAAGGCTACAACAACGCCAAGGGCGAACGGGTGGAAGGACTCGGGGGCGGCTTCCGCTACTGCGAACTGGGCGAACCGCTGTTCGACGAACACGGCAAGATTCGCGACACAGTGCGCTTCGCCGACTTGGCGCGGCACGTCTATTTCACCGAAACCGGCGAACCCTTGCCGCGTGAGTCCATCCCCGATACGCCTCTGATCGGCGTCCACCGTGGCGTCGGTATCTACCTTCTCTACAATGGCATCCTGGGCGACGCGAGCGAGGACGGCGGCAACGTGCTGACACGGGCGACGCTGGCGCAACTGCCGCCCTTCGACGGGCCGAAAATCATCTACTGCGCCGGCTGCCTGCTGGGACACGACCGATTGCAGGCGGAAGGTATCCGCGTGCGGCAAATCCCCTACGAGATCAAGGTGTCATGATCGCCCTCAAGGACTATCAGGAACGAGTGCTCGACTCGCTGCGCGATTTTTTCCGCCAATGCTCGAAGGACGGACGCCCGGAAGCGGCCTTTCAAGCGATGCAACTCCGCAACGATGTGCGGCAACCCGTACCTTACCTCCCCGTGGCGGTGGCCGACCTGTTGCCCGGAATGCCGTATGTCTGTCTGCGCGTGCCCACCGGCGGCGGGAAAACCCTGCTGGCCTGTCACGCCGCCGGGCTGGCGATGGACGAACTCCTGCACGCCGAACGGGCGGTGGTGCTGTGGCTGGTGCCCAGCACCGCCATTCTCGACCAGACCGCCGCCGCGCTGCGCGATCCGCGCCATCCCTACCGCTGGGCGCTGGAATCGGCTTGCGGCGCGGTGGAAGTCGTGACCATCGAGGAAGCCTTGCGTTTGTCGCGCGCCACGGTGGACGGGCAGACTGTGGTCATCGTTTCGACCCTCCAGGCGTTTCGGGTGGAAGACCCGACCGGGCGCAAGGTCTACGAACAGAACGGCGTTTTTCTCGAACACTTCACGCACGTCCCCGCCGACCGGCTTGCTGATTTGAAGGAAGGCGCGGACGGCAAACCAAAACCGTCGCTGGTCAACATCCTGCGGCTGCGCCGGCCCATCGTCATCGTGGACGAAGCCCACAACGCCCGCACCGATTTGTCTTTTTCCGCCCTCGGCGACGTGCGGCCATCCTGCATCGTCGAATTCACCGCCACCCCGGCGCGCGCCAAGAACCCCTCGAACGTGCTGCATCATGTTTCGGCGGGCGAACTATGGCGGGAAAACATGATCAAGCTGCCGCTGTGGGTCGTCACCCGCCCCCCCGGCCAGCGCGATCAACTGTTGGCCGACGCCCTCACCTTGCGCGCCGACCTGGAAAAACTGACGGCGTTGGAAGCCCAGCAAACCGGCGAATATTTGCGGCCCATCCTGCTGATCCAGGCCGAACGGGTCGATGCCTGCGAACCGTTGCGCGAGCGGCTGGCGAACGAGTTCAACATCGCCAGGGAGGCCGTGAAAATTGCCACGGGCAAGCACGACGAATTGAAGGACGTGCCCGACATCGCCTCGCCCAAGTGTTCGGTGCGGGTTATCATTACCGTGGAAAAATTGCGCGAAGGCTGGGATTGCCCGTTCGCCTATGTGTTGTGCAGCCTCAAGGAAACCCGCTCCGCCACCGCCATCGAACAGATCGTCGGGCGCATCCTCCGCCTGCCGCGCGCCCAAGAGAAACACCATCCCAACCTCAATGCCGCCTATGTCTTCTCGGTATCCGACTCCCTGCCGGAGGTGTTGAAGGAACTTCGCGAGGCGCTGGAAGGCAACGGTTTCACTAAAACCGAAGCCGAACGCATCCTCATTCCCGTGCCCGGCGTGCTTCCGCTGGGCGCGCAACCGCAAACGATTCGTTTCGAATCGGCCCAAGAGATCGACCCCGACGTGGCGCGAATTCAGGCGGCGGCGCTGATCGGCAAGGTCAGGATCGACCCGGCCGAGGGTGAAATCACCGTCTATGTCCCTCTCGACCCGGACGAAACCGAGCGCCTGACGAACTGTGTCTATTCGCCCGAGGCGAAAGCCAAGGTCACGGAACTGGTCCATCAGGTCCGCGAAGCCGAACAAGCCTTTGGCGGCACTGGCCAGCCCCGCAAGCCATCGCCCTACGAACGCGGACTCGATTTCATCGTGCCCCGGCTCTGCGTGCGGGAAAGCGGCCGGCTGTTCGAATTCGAGAGCACCTTCCTGATCGAACACCGCTGGAAACTCAGCGACAAGGACGCCTCGTTAGCCGACCGCTACAACCCGCTGGAACGCCCTACCGGCCAAGTCGGCGTGGTGGACATCGACGCCACCGGCAAAGTCCAAACCCGCGCCCTGCCCGAACCGGCGGCCGCTGATTTCATCGCCACCCTGCACCAGCACACGCTCGCGCTGGGGATACCCGACGACTGGACGCCGGAAATGCTGATCGCGTGGCTCGACCAGAAAATTCGACACCCCGACATTACCGCCAGCGAAGCGGCGGCATTTCTGCGCAAGGCCCTTCGTGGCCTGATGGCCAAGTACGCCCTCCAAGAGGTGAGCGTGCTGGCGCTGGATCGGTTTCGGCTGCGCGACGAAATCGAAGCCCGCATCCAGCAACACCGCGCGCAAGAACGCAAAGCCGCGTTTCAACGGTTCCTGCTACCGGACGGACCGCTTGAGACCAGCGAGGAACAGGCGATTAACTTCAAGACGCTGCGCTACGAACCCACTTGGCGCTACGAGGGCGGTTTTCAATTCCAGAAACACTACTTCGGATCGAAGCCCGGCGAACTGCGCGAGATCACGCCCAGCGGCGCCCTCACCGAAGAGTTCAAATGCGCTCAATTCCTCGACCAGTTACCCGAAGTGCAATTCTGGGTTCGCAACCTGGCGCGCAAGACCACCTCGTTCCGGCTGCAAACCTCGTCGGATTGGTTCTACCCGGATTTCCTCTGCCAACTGCACGACAGGCGCGCGGTCGTGGTGGAGTACAAGGGCAAGGATCGGTACGACACCGCCGACGCCGAGGAAAAGCGGGCGGTCGGCGCGGTGTGGGAATCGCGGAGCGGCGGGCGCTGCCGGTTCGTCATGCCCACCCGCAATGATTTCACCCCCATCCTCAAGGCGGTGAGAACGGCCTAATGTCCGCCCGCAAGGCGTCGATTCGACGCCCGTGGAGTTGAAAAATCGGCGACTTCGCGCCGGCTGCTTACACTGTGCTTACAACGTAAAAAGGCTTACCGGATTGAGTTCGGTAAGCCTTTGTTTTTACTGGTGGGCCGTGTCCGATTCGAACGGACGACCAACAGATTAAAAGTCTGCTGCTCTACCGACTGAGCTAACGGCCCCGGAAAGGGCGGTAATGGTACAACAACCCGGTAAAATCGCAAGGGTTGACGTAAGGTTAGCGCAAGGATTGCAGCCGCCGCTCCGCTAGGCTAGCGGCCTGGGTGTTGGGATAGACTTGCATCAGCTTTTGCAGCACGTCGCGCGCCCGCGCGGTCTCGCCCTGTTCTCCATAAATATAGCCAAGCTTCAGCAGAGCATCCGGCAGCCGCGCGCTTTGTGGGTAATTCAAGCCAAGCGCGATGAACCTCTCCTTGGCCGCGTTGTAGTCCCGACTTAGGTAGTAGCTCTCGCCCAGCCAGTATTGAGCGTCGCCCGCCAGGCCGCTGTTCGGATGCGCGCTGAGAAAGCGCTGCCATGCGGCAATGGCCTCGGGGTAATGACCTTCGCGCAATTCATTCAGCGCCGCGTCGAATTCCGCCCGTTCCACGCCCGCCGCCGACGCGGGGGGAGAGGGTTGCGCCGCTGGCGACCGTCCGCGAGTATCCGTTGGCGGCTCCGCTACTGTCGGTATGGTGGGCGGCGGCTCGGCGCGACTGGTTGGCGGATGCGCTGGAAGCTCGGGCATCGCCCGTTCCCGGGCGAGCGTTTCAAGGTGATGCCGCTGGAGTTCCAACTCCCCGCGAATTTGTCGGACCTCGGTTTCCAACTGCTCGATGCGCTGGAGCAGTTCCAAGGTCAACTCGTTGTCGAGAGAGTGTTGGGCGCGAGCCGCGCTGGGCAGCAGTACGCCGCCCAGCAACAGCGCCATGAGCCATGGAGAACCGTATTTGGCCATGAGGAAGGTTTATCCGTCAGTAGACGATTTCCACGCGCCGGTTCAGCGCATAGCTCTGTTCGCTTTGGCCAGCGGCGGCCGGGCGTTCCTCGCCGTAGCTCACCACTCGGATCTGCTGGGGCGACACACCCTTGGCGATCATGGCTTGACGCACGGCGTTGGCGCGGCGCTCGCCCAGCGCAATGTTGTATTCGCGGCTGCCGCGTTCGTCAGTATGGCCTTCCAACTGGGTGATGATGCGCGTATTACCAGTTAGGACCTGGGCATTCTTCGAGATGATCGTCTGACTTTCGGGCAGGATTTCGAAGCTGTCGAAAGCGAAATAGACGATCCGATCCGCTGAAACCGCGCCGCCGCCACCGGCGACCGCTTGACCGGGTCGTCCACCGCCCGCCTGGCCGCCCGCGGTTCCTCCAGTGGTGTCGTAGGTATCATACTGGCTGGGTGCCTGACCGTAGGGATAGCTGTAGGTGTCCTGCCCTGGCTGCGCGGTGATGCCCTGCTCGGTCGTGGCGTCCTGCTGGGCGCCCGTCTGGTCCTGGCCGGTGGTGTCGCCGGTCGAGGCGCAGCCGACCAGCAGCGCGAGCGCGGCGGCGGCGATCAGGTTGCGAGTGATGTGTTGCATTGACGATGCTCCCCTGACTGAAGTGAAAGATGAGGATGAGATTAGCGGCCGTAAGGCGCCCAGACTGGATCACGGACGTTGCCGCGCAGGGTGAAGTCCTGTTTGACACTGCCGTCCACCGATACCGCCGCCAGGCGTTGACCATTGGAATAGATGATCATCTTGCCGTTGGGCGCGAAGCTGGGCGATTCGTCCAACCCACCGGAGGTCAGCACCCGGAATTGCTGGGTTTGCAAATCCAGCACGGCGATGTGAAAGCGGCCGCCACGCCGATGAACCATGGCGAGATAGCGGCCATCGGGCGAAATCGTCGGGCGAGCGTTGTAGTCGCCCTCGAAGGTCAGGCGTTGCGCCGCGCCGCCGCCGGGGCCGATCCGGTACAACTGCGGTGACCCCCCCCGGTCCGAGGTGAAAACGATGCTGCCATCCGGCAGCCACACCGGTTCGGTGTCGATGGAACCGCTATTGGTGAGGCGAACGGGATTTTGCGTCGCCAAATCGAGCGCGTAGATTTCCGGATTCCCGTCCTTAGACAGGGTAAACGCCAAACGCTGGCCATTCGGGGACCAGGAGGGCGCGCCGTTGATGCCGGGCGCGGCGGACACCACGCGCCGAGCGCCGCTGTAGATATCCTGAACGATGATCTGCGGTCGGCGTCCCTCGAAGGAAACGTAGGCCAGCTTGCCGCCATCCGGTGACCAGGCCGGCGACATGATCGGTTGACCGGAGCGCAGGATCACTCGGGGATTCTGACCGTCGGCGTCGGCGACCACCAGATACCAGGAACCGCCACCGCCCGCGATGTAGGCGATGCGCGTTCCGGCCAAGCCTTTTTCGCCGGTCAGCTTTTCGTAGATCAGGTCGCTGATCCGGTGGGCCACCGGCCGCAATTGATTCTGCGGCACGTCGAAGGACAAGTTCAACAGCGAAGCGCCTTGGGCGCCCGCCAGTTGGAACTGCACGATATAGCCACGAGAACCACCGGGTTGAGCCTGTCCGGTAACGGAATAGTCAGTCCGTGTTCCCGCCGGCTGCGGTGCGATTTTGCCGGTCCGTTGCAGATCGGAGGCAATGATGCTGGCGATATCCTCGGGTGCTCCGCCGCTAAAGGGCGCGATGGCAATGGGAATGCCGCTGCCCTGGACGCCTTTGGTGATGTCGATGGTCAGTGGCTGCTGGGCGAGGGCGAACCGACCGACCAGTAACAGAGCGATCAGCCCAAACAGTTTGAGTGCCGTGGGTCTCAATGATTAGCCTCCTGGTTTGAAGCGGAAATTGAAATTGCGAAATTTAGCGAGAACGTCGGGGTCGCTGGGCACTGGTAGTGGCGAGGCTTTTTGCACGGCGGCGACGGCGGAGTTGTCGAAGGCGGTATCGCCGCTGCTCTGCGCGATTTGAACACTGGTGACCGCGCCAGATGGCATCATGGTAATTCGTAGTGTGCAGGAAAGAGTATCGTTACCATCCGGGGGTAGCGACCAGTAACGTTCGACACGTTGTTTGATCAAGGTTGCGTGCCGCGCCACGGCTTCTTTGAGAAATTGCTCGCGCGCCGCCAGTTCTTGAGCCAATTTACGAGCTTCCTCCGCCTTGCGCTTGGCTTCCTCGGCAGCCTTGCGTTTAGCTTCTTCCTCCGCCTTGCGCTTGGCTTCCTCGGCAGCCTTGCGTTTAGCTTCTTCCTCCGCCTTGCGCTTGGCCTCCTCGGCGGCTTCGCGTTTAGCTTCGGCGGCGGCCTGACGCTTGGCCTCCTCGGCGGCTTCGCGTTTAGCTTCGGCGGCGGCCTGACGTTTAGCTTCGGCGGCGGCCTGGCGTTTAGCCTCCTCGGCGGCTTCGCGTTTGGCTTCCAGTGTCGCCTGACGCTTGGCCTCGGCGGCGGCCTGGCGTTTAGCCTCCTCGGCGGCTTCGCGTTTAGCTTCAGTGGCGGCCTGACGCTTGGCCTCCTCAGCGGCTTCGCGTTTAGCTTCAGCGGCGGCCTGACGCTTGGCCTCCTCAGCGGCTTCGCGTTTAGCTTCAGCGGCGGCCTGACGCTTGGCCTCCTCAGCGGCTTCGCGTTTAGCTTCAGCGGCGGCCTGACGCTTGGCCTCCTCGGCCGCTTGTCGTTTAGCCTCCAGCGCCGCCTGGCGCTTGGCCTCCTCGGCAGCCTCGCGGCGAGCGGCTTCCGCCGCCTCCCGACGCGCTTCTTCCTCACGTTGCCGACGAAGTTCCGCCTGGCGTCGCTCCTCGGCCTCCCGTTCGGCCCGCGCCAGCCTGGCCTGTCGTTCCGCTGCCTCGCGCTGACGGCGGCGCTCTTCCTGCGCTTGTTGTTCCAATTCCGCCCGAATCGCGGCTTCGTCCACCACCTCGGACTGAATGGGTTCGATCTCCTGTTGTTCGGGATGTAGCGCGCCTGATAGGTTCAGGTTGAACAGCAAAAAAACACCGACCAAGGTATGCACCGCAACGGTGACTACCGTCGCCACGACATCCTGATAAGTCGTTCCATGTCCAGAGTGCATTGGCCCCGACTACCGACCGTCCGGCGGCGCATCCGGCGGCGCGGTGGACAAGCCCACCTTGGCCGCGCCCACCGCCTTCAAAGCCGCCATTGCTTGAATGACTTGCTCGTAGCGCACTTCTTTATCGGCGCGCACCAGCACCGGCGGTTGCGGAGTGCGCCGCAACCGCTCCTCGATTTCGACCCGGCGCGGGGCGAGCTGTTGGCAATCCACCCGTTCCGCCTTTTCCGAACCGACATTGAAATAGCAGGCGCCATCCCGTTGCACCGACAGCACCAGCACCTCGCTTTCGGGCGTCCGGTTATCCAGCGGTTCAGCGGGCGCCTTGGGCAGGTCGACCTCGACGCCTTGGTTGAGCAGGGGCGCGGTTACCATGAAAATGACCAGCAAAACCAGCATGACGTCGATATACGGGACGATGTTGATTTCCGCCTTGAGGCGGCTGTGCGAGCTGCGCCGGGCCATGGGTTAGTCCTGAGCGGCCGGGGCGCGTGCAGTCTCGGGGCGGTTCTTGCGCAGACTGTAGGATTGGCGCTGGAGGATGTTGGAAAACTCTTCCATGAAGGTCTCGTAGCGATTGGCCAGTCGGTCCACTTCGTGCGCGTAGCGGTTGTAGGCGATCACCGCCGGGATGGCCGCGAACAGGCCCATCGCGGTGGCGATCAACGCCTCGGCGATGCCCGGCGCCACATGCGCCAGGGTCGCCTGCTGGGTCAGCCCCAAGGCCCGGAAGGAGTTCATGATGCCCCAGACCGTGCCGAACAGTCCGATGTAGGGACTGGTGGAGCCGGTGGTCGCCAGTAGCGACAGATATATTTCCAGATGATCCAGTTCTCGCGACCCAGCGGCCCGCATCGCCCGCTGCGCCCCGCTCACCACCGATTCCGGGTCCATGGTCGGTTGGGAACGCAGGCGCAGGAATTCCTGGAAGCCGGCCAGAAAGATGGCCTCCATCCCGGAGACCTCTTCCTTTTGGCGGCTGATCCGCGCGTACAGCGAGGCCAGATCGATACCCGACCAGAAGTCGTCCTCGAACTGGTTTGCCGCCTGCTTAGCGGAGGTCAGGACCAGCGCCTTCTTGACGATCACCCACCACGAAGCCAGCGAGATCAGCACCAGCCCTAGCATGATCAACTGCACGATCAGGCTGGCGTTGACGATCAGGCTCCAAAACGACAAGTCATGTGTCACCAGTGATCTCCCTCAGCAAATCTTGGGGCATCCGACGGGCCTGGAAGCTGTCGGCGTCGATGCAGGCCACCTTGACGCGCGCGCCGCACAGCGTTTTGGCGGAATCGGCCTGCTGAATGGTGTGCGCGAACATCAGACTGGCGTGGCCCGCGTGCGCGACCTGGCTGATTACCTCCAGGCGGTCGTTAAAACGGGCTGGCCGGTGATAATCCACCTCCAGCCACCGTACCGCGAACAGCAACCGCCGGTCACGTAGCAGCGCATCCTGTTCGAAGCCGCGCGCGCGCAACCATTCGGTTCGGGCGCGCTCCATGAATTTCAGATAATTGGCGTAGTAGACCACGCCGCCACTATCAGTGTCTTCGTAATAAACCCGGATGGGCCAAACAAAGGTTTCCATCTTCCGTTAGAATTTCGCCCCAAAGATACTAGCGAATTGTAAGGAGTCTTCGATGCGAGCCTTGATCCTGCCCGCCTTGCTGTTGATCGCGCTTCCCACCTTCGCGGCGACGCCGCCGACTTTCGAGGAGGTCGACGCCGATGGTGACGGCCTGATCAGCGCCGATGAAGCCGCCAATGTCGAGGGCCTGGATTTTAACGCCGCCGACAGCGATAACGACGGCACGCTCAGTGTGGACGAGTACGAGATCGCTGTGGAAAAATTGTCGCCGCCCGTCGAAACCACCGCTTCGACCAGCGCCGCCAAGCCGACGACATCCACCACACCTGTTCCACCCTCGGCCGACGCCGCGAAACCCATCGCGCCGACCGCGCCTACTCCACCCGCCGCCAAGGTCGAAGCCGCGCCCGTGGAATCGACCCCGCCCGTCAAGCCCGCCGCGCCTCCGACGCCCCGGAAGCCGTAGCGTCAGGCAGGCCGCCGAACAAGTCGCCGCTGGTCGGCGGCTGAGCGGTTTCCAGGCCAAAATGGCGGTGGGCGTGGGCGGTCGCCACCCGCCCGCGCGGAGTGCGCATCAGAAAACCCTGCTGGATCAGAAAGGGTTCCAGCACGTCCTCAATGGTGCCGCGCTCCTCGCCCAGTGCCGCCGCCAGCGTGTCCAGCCCCACCGGCCCGCCACCAAACTTGTCGATCATCAACCACAGCAACCGCCGGTCTTGTTCATCGAAACCGCGTTCGTCCACTTTCAACAGATCGAGCGCCCGTTGGGCCACTTCGACGGTGATTCGTCCTCCCGCTTTCACCTGGGCGAAATCGCGCACCCGGCGTAGCAGTCGATTGGCGATGCGGGGCGTGCCGCGCGAGCGCCGGCCGATTTCCGCCGCGCCAGCGGGAAGATCGGTCTCGACCCCGAGAATCCGCGCCGAGCGCGCCACGATCTCAGTCAATTCTTCCGGGGTGTAAAACTCCAGCCGGTGGACGATACCGAAGCGGTCCCGTAGCGGGGAGGTCAGCAGTCCGGCGCGCGTCGTTGCGCCAACCAGGGTGAACGGCGGCAAGTCCAGCTTGATCGACCGCGCCGCTGGCCCCTCGCCGATCAGGATGTCGATCTGGTAGTCCTCCATCGCCGGATACAGCACCTCCTCGACGACCGGACTTAGCCGGTGAATCTCGTCGATGAAGAGCACATCGCGCGGTTCCAGGTTGGTCAGCAGGGCGGCGACATCGCCCGGCCGCTCCAGCACCGGCCCCGAGGTTTGACGTAGGTTGACACCCATCTCGGCCGCGATGATATGTGCCAGGGTGGTTTTGCCCAGCCCCGGCGGGCCGAACAGCAGCACATGATCCAGCGCCTCGTTCCGGGAGCGAGCGGCGTGAATGAAAATCTCCAGTTGTTCGCGCATGGCCTGCTGGCCGATATATTCCGCCAGCCGCCGGGGACGCACTGCCCGGTCCAGCGTGGCGTCTTCTCCATTGGCGGTGGGAGCAATCAGGCGATCGGGCGAGTTCATGCGAGTGGCACTGTAATATTAGTGGTTTTTAATCAGTGTGCGAGCGGAACCCTGAAGTTTCGCTTAACGCCGCACGCTGGCCTGTAACGCCAGCCGGATGATCGCTTCGCTGGTCAGACCGTCGGTATCGAGCGACTGGACCATGCGTGAGGCTTCCGGCAGCTTGTAACCCAGCGCCACCAGGGCGCTGATGGCGTCATCCACCGGATTGATGGCCGGCGCGACCGTGCGTCCGCCCGGCAACACGACCGCCGTGGGGTCCAGGCCCAGCTCGCCGATCCGGTCGCGCAACTCGATGATCAGCCGCTCGGCGGTTTTTTTGCCGATGCCGGGTAGACGGGTCAGCGCGGCGGAATCCCCCTCGCGCACGCAGCGCCCGAACAATTCCACGCTCATTCCCGACAGGATCAGCAGCGCCAGCCGAGGGCCGATGCCGGTGACCCGGATCAGGTTGCGGAACAGGCCGCGTTCCGCCGGACTGGCGAAGCCGTAGAGCGTGTGGGCATCCTCGCGCACCGCCAAATGGGTCAGTAGCGTCACCTCCACGCCGATTTCCGGCAGGGTCTGGAACGTGGTCAGCGAGGCTTCCAGTTCATAGCCGACGCCGTGGGCGTCGATCAGCAGATAGGGCGGTTGCTTCCAGGCCAGCAAGCCGCGCAGGCGACCGATCACCGCCGTCTCCCGGCCAGCACGGCGGCCGCGCCAAGGCGTTGCAGGGTTTGGCGGGTATGGCCGTGGCAGATGGCCACCGCCAGCGCGTCGGCCGCGTCGGCCTGAGGAAGAGTCGGCAGGTTCAGTAACAGGGCCACCATGCGCTGCACTTGAGACTTGTCCGCCGCCCCGCCGCCGACCACCGCCTGCTTGATGGCGCGCGGCGCGTATTCGCTGACCGGCAGCCCCGCCATGACCACCGCGCACAGCGCCGCGCCGCGGGCCTGGCCCAGCTTGAGCGCCGAATCCGGGTTGCGGTGCATGAACACCTGCTCGGCCGCCGCTTCGGCCGGCTGGTAGGTCCGAATCACTTCGGTGACGCCCTCGAAAATGGTTCTCAACCGTTCCGGCAGCGGTCGGCCGCTATTGGTCTGGATACAACCGCTGGCGACGTAACGGCCGCGTGGCCCATCCATGTCCAGAATACCGTAACCGGTCACGCGCGAGCCGGGATCGATGCCGAGCAATCGAACCGTCGCCACGCTCAAAGTTTCGCCAGGATGGCGTCGGGGATGTCGGCGTTGGAGTAGACGTTCTGGGTATCGTCCAAATCCTCCAGCAGATCCAACAGCTTGACCATTTTCTGGGCATCGTCGAAGCCGAGAGTCATGGGGGACGCGGCGCGTTGGGTCACTTCGGCTTCCTCCGGGGTCAGGCCAGCGGCGATCATGGCGGCCTTGACCGTCTGGAACGCCGCCGGATCGGTGAGCACGTCCACTGAACCATCGTCGTTGCTTACCACATCATCGGCGCCGGCCTCGATGGCGACTTCCATGATGCGATCCTCGTCGCAGCTGGCCGGATAGCTCAACACGCCCCGTTCGGTGAACTGGAATGCCACCGAGCCACTGGCGCCGAGATTGCCGCCGCATTTGGTAAAGGCGTGACGAACTTCCGCCACCGTGCGGTTGCGGTTGTCGGTCATGGTGTCCACCATCACCGCCACGCCGCCGGGACCGTAGCCCTCGTAGCGGATTTCCTCGTATTCCACCCCGTCCAGCGTGCCGGCGCCGCGCTTGATGGCCCGGTCGATGGTGTCCCGGGGCATGTTGGCGGTCAATGCCTTGTCCATCGCCAGCCGCAGCCGGGGATTAGCGCCAGGATCACCGCCACCCATGCGGGCCGCCACCGTGATTTCCCGGATCAGCCGGGTGAACAATTTGCCGCGTTTGGCGTCCTGGGCGTTCTTTCGGTGTTGAATGTTCGCCCATTTGCTATGTCCAGCCATGCGAAGCCTCGTGCCTGAATGA